>DATEEI010000117.1:0-166141 GCA_035281225.1 Vicinamibacterales bacterium | reverse complement strand
GAAGGAGTTCTTCGTGCCGGGCTTTCTCGAGCGCGACGAAGGCGAGCGCGAGGCGCCGCACGAGAAATACCCGTGGGACGGCGTCAGTGGCGTCCGCCCGTTCCGCGGCTTCGCCGCGACGACAACCGTTGGGGTGTACTGAAATGGGCTTTGGACCTTGGGCTTTGGGCTTCGGAACGGGCCCAAGCCAAGAGCCTAAAGCCCAGAGCCCGGAGTCCTTTACGTGCTGAACATTCCCGTCCTCCGTTGGGGCCAACCGTATTCGAGCATGGATGCCGACGAGGTCGTGCACTTCCTCACCGGCGAGCCCATTGCCACAGTCGGTCGCGCCAATGCCGGACTGATCCAGCGCGACATGCGCAAGGCCGGGGCGGCGCGCGATGCGCTGCGCAAGATCCCGATCGCCGAGTTGATCGCGCGCATGAAAACGGCCGGCGATCTCTACATGAACGCCGAGCTGCCGCTCGGTGACGGCACGCAGACGCCGGACGATTTCGTGAAGCAGCAGTCGGCGAGTACAGGGCTTCCCGAGTCCCTGTGCCGCGGGAACATGAAGAAGAACCAGTTCGTGCTCAGCGAAATGGGCAACATCCTGAAATCGCTTACGCGCGGATTGGATCTGAACGTGCTGACCACCGGATATGGCGAAGAGAACGGCGTGCCGATCAGCTACCAGGCGCAGAGCCCCGTGCTGGGGCTCGTGCTGCCGTCCAATTCGCCGGGCGTGCACACGTTGTGGCTGCCCATCATCCCTATGCAGGTGGGTCTGGTGTTGAAGCCAGGCCCGCAGGAACCGTGGACGCCGTATCGCGTCGCGGCGGCGTTTTTCGAGGCCGGCATTCCGCGCGAGGCGATCTCGATCTATCCCGGCGAAGCAGAAGTTGGTGCAGCGGTGGTCGGTGCCTGCGGCCGAAGCTTGATGTTTGGCGGAACGCCGACGGTCGAGCGCTACAAAGGGAACCCGCGCGTGCAGGTGCATGGACCTGGGTTCTCGAAGATCGTGTTCGGAGACGATTGCGTTGATGACTGGGAGCGCTACGTTGACATGATGGCCGACAGCGTGTTCCTCAACAGCGGACGCGGCTGCATCAACTGTTCGGGGATCTGGGTGAGCCGCCACAGTCGGGAGATTGCCGAAGCGCTCGCAAAGCGGTTGGCGGCGATCGAAGCGCTGCCACCCGACGATCCGAAGGCGAGCCTGGCCGCCTTCACGGTTCCAGGCATGGCGGACGCGATTTCACAGTCGATCGATGTCGAGCTGAAAGCGTCAGGCGTCACTGACTACACCGCCAAGTACCGCGATACGCCGCGAGTGGTCAAGAACGGGCGTGCTGAGTATCTGCTTCCGACGGTCGTTCATTGCGAATCGCCCGAAGCGGCCATCGCGTCAAAGGAGTACATGTTTCCCTTCGTGACGGTGGTCGAATGCCCCGAGTCGAAGCTGCTCGAGGCGATGGGGCCAACCCTCGTGTGCACCGCCATCACGGAGAAACCCGAGTTGCACCGCGCGTTTCTCGACGCGACGCACATCGATCGGTTGAACCTCGGCCCTGTGCCGACGATCCGTCTGAACTGGCTCCAGCCGCACGAAGGCAACATCTTCGAATTTCTGTATCGTCCGCGCGCGTTGCAGAGCGCCAGCATGTGAAGATCCTGTTTGTCACGGCCGGCGCGGCGGGGATGTATTGCGGTAGCTGCCTGCGCGACAATGCGCTGGCCGCCGAGCTCAAAGCACGCGGTCACGACGTCCTGCTTGTTCCGCTCTATACGCCGACCCTGACCGACGAACCCAATGTCAGCGAGGATCGGGTCTTCTTCGGTGGCGTTAGCGTCTACCTTCAGCAGCACGCCGGGTTCTTTCGATCGGCGCCCAGAGTGCTCGATAAGCTGCTGGACGCGCCCTGGCTCATCAAGGCCGCTTCGTCCGGATCGATCTCGACCGATCCGCGATCGCTTGGTGCGATGACGATCTCCATGCTCAAGGGCGAGGACGGCTATCAACGGAAAGAGTTCGAGAAGCTGCTCGAGTGGCTCGTCAGCGAGCCGCCTCCCGACGTGATCCAGCTGCCCAACGCGATGCTCGCCAGCCTGGCGCCTTCGCTCCGGCGGACGCTCAAGCGTCCCGTGCACTGCACGCTGCAAGGAGAAGATCTGTTTCTCGACGGGCTTCCGCAGAACGATCGCAAAGAGGCGCTGGCCTTGATTCGCGAGAACGCGGAATCGGTCGATCGCTTTACCGCTGTCAGTGAGTACTACGCGGAGTTCATGGCGACGTACCTGTCAATTCCAGAACAGAAGATTGACGTCGTGCCGCTTGGCATCAATCTCCAGGGATTCGCGCGGCGGGTCGGTTCTGGCCTCGACGCGTTCGCCGTGGGATATCTCGCCAGAGTCGCACCCGAAAAGGGGCTGGCTGTGTTGTGCGACGCGTACGTTCGGTTCAGACGGATGCCGGGGGTTGAACGTGCAAGCCTCGAAGTCGCCGGCTACCTCGCGCCCGACCAGCAGATGTATTTGAAGGATGCGGAGCGTCGTTTGACCAGCGCGGGATTCGGCGACGAGTTCCACTATCGCGGCGTTCTTGATCGCGCGCAGAAGATCGATTTTCTGAAAACCCTCGATGTGTTCTCGGTGCCGACAGTGTACGTAGAACCGAAGGGGTTATTCCTGCTCGAAGCGATGGCGTGCGGGGTGCCCGTGGTGCAGCCACGGCACGGGGCGTTTCCCGAAATGCTGAAAAAGACCGGCGGGGGTCTGCTCGTCGAGCCCGGCGATTCGCAGAGTCTCGCTGATGGCCTCTATCGTCTTTGGAAGGATCGCGCGCTGCGTGTCGAGATCGGGCAGAAGGGCTTCGAGGGGGTGCGAGAACACTACAGCGTGGCTCGGTCCGCGGACCGGATGCTCGAAGTCTACGAGAGGTCGATGTGCTGAAGGCCGCCAGTATCGGCAAGTCTTACCCCGCCCCAGATGGCGATGTCACGGTGCTCACGGATGTGTCGCTGACGCTCGAGGCCGGCGATGCTGCGGCCGTCATGGGGCCGTCCGGCACGGGCAAGAGTACGCTTCTCTATATCCTGGGAGCGTTGGAGCCGCCGACGACAGGATCGGTGACGCTCGACGGCGTCAATCCCTTCTCCCTGGCGCCGAAACAACTGGCCGCGTTCCGAAACAAGGAGATCGGATTCGTCTTCCAGGATCACTGCCTGCTCCCGCAATGCACCATCATCGAGAACGTACTGGTGCCGACGCTGGTCGGTGGCGCGGATGGCGAAGCCGAGTCAAACGCGCGTTCATTGATCGACCAGGTCGGCCTCACGCATCGCATCGGCCATCTTCCCGCTCAGCTGTCCGGCGGCGAGAAGCAGCGTGTCGCGCTCGCGCGTGCGCTCATCCGGCGTCCGCGGGTATTGCTGTGCGACGAGCCGACCGGCAATCTCGATCGTAAGTCGGCCGACGCGGTCGCCTCGCTGTTGTTGGAATTGCAGCAGAAGCAAAACGCCGTGCTCGTTGTCGTGACCCATAGCCTCGACTTGGCCTCGCGATTTCCGATCCGCTTCGAGCTCGGCGATCGCGCGCTCCAGCGCGTGAGTTGATGGCGATGCGGCCCGCCACGCTTCTTCGGCGCAGCCTCTTTCACTACTGGCGCACCAATCTCGCCGTGATCGGCGGCGTTGCCGTTGCGGTCGCCGTGCTGGCGGGCGCGTTGATGGTCGGCGTGTCGGTCCGCGCAAGCCTTCGCGACCTAGTGTTACAGCGCCTCGGCCGCACCGATCACGCCATCGTCTCCTCCAGTTTCTTTCGCGAACAGCTGTCCGCCTCTTTCGAGCAATCCGTTCCACTGACGATGATCGAGGGGTTCGTGACGCATCAGGAGAGCGGCAGCCGCGCGTCGCGTGTGCAGGTGTACGCGATCGACGAGCGTTTCTGGCGTTTTCATGGCGTGGACGTCGCGGCGCTGGACACCGGCGAGGCAATGTTGAGCGAGGGGCTTGCCAGCGAGCTCGGTGCTTCGGCGGGGCAGGCGGTCGTGCTTCGCGTCGAGAATGCGTCGGCCATTCCCACCGAGTCGCTGCACGGGAGAAGAGAGGATGTGGGCCGTTCGCTGCGGCTCACCGTGCGCGAGATTCTCGGCCGCGAGCAGCTCGGCGAGTTCTCGCTCAGCCCCCGGCAGGGATCTGTCCGTGCCATCTTCGTGCCCCTTCGCAGAATGCAACAGCTTCTCGAGCAACCAGAGCGCGCGAATGTGGTGCTCATTGCTGGGTCCGACGCGGCGAGCACCGAACGGCGCCTGCGCGAGACGGCCTCGATCGAGGATGTCGGGTTGACGCTGCGCGCGCTCGACGAGCCGCGGGTGATCGCGCTCGAGAGCCGCAGCACGATTCTCAGTGAAGCGCTGGCTGGGGCCGGCGTCAGGGCAGCCGAATCGCTCGGAATGGTCGTGGTGCCGACGCTGACCTACCTTGCGAACTCCATCCGCGCAGGAGATCGAGAGATTCCATATTCGGTGATCACCGCGATCGACCTGGCGGTCCTCGGACTTAACGGTCCCAGAGCCCAGAGCCTAGAGCCTAGGGCGATTGTCCTCAACGCATGGGCGGCAAAGGATCTTCACGTCGTCGCCGGCGACCGGGTATCCATCGAGTACTACGTGTGGGAAACGGAGGGGCGACTGGCGACGAGACGTGCAGAGTTCACCGTGGCCGGCGTCATGCCGATTGCCGACGTCGCCGCTGATCGCGACCTCGTGCCCGAGTATCCCGGCATCACCGACTCCGATCGGCTTGCGGACTGGGATCCGCCGTTTCCGATCGATCTCAAGCGCGTGCGGCCTGTTGACGAGGACTATTGGGATCGGTATCGGACGACACCAAAAGCTTTCATTCCGATCGAGCGTGGACAGAGTCTCTGGAGCTCGCGACATGGCGGCCTCACCGCATTGCGGGTTGTTCCTCGCGCTGGCACATCCCTGGCGGAAGGGCTCGAGCAATACCGAACTGCGCTCCGCGCTGAGCTGGATCCGATGGCGCTCGGGTTTTCCGTCTACGACGTGCGCGCACAGAGCTTGGCCGCGTCGGCTGGTGCGACCGATTTCGGCGAGTACTTCACGTACTTCAGCACCTTCCTCGTCGTGTCGGCGTTGCTGCTCGCGGGGTTGTTCTTCAAGCTTGGCGTCGAGCAGCGACTGCAGGAAATCGGATTGCTGCAGGCGCTCGGTCTCGATCCTCCCGCGATTCGCCGGCTGTTTGTCGGTGAGGGCGTCGCGCTCTCGGCGATCGGCGCCGTCATCGGCGTCGCGTGTGCTGTCGCGTATGCCTGGCTCATCATGCTCGGCCTGCGCACCTGGTGGGTCGATGCCGTCGGCACGACGGCGCTGAGGCTTCAGATCGATCTCGCGTCGCTGATCTCCGGCGCCACCGCCGTGGTGGTGATTGCCGTCGCGTCAATCTGGTGGTCGCTACGTTCGCTTGCCTTCTCCTCGAGCCGCCGCCTCCTCACAGGCCTCATATCTTCAGCGCCACAAATAAAGGGGTCTGACCCCTTTATTTGTGCTGTCGGGTTTGGGCTTGTGGCGCTGGCGTTGCTTGGGGGCACGGCGCTCGGGTTTGTCGGCCGCGTCACAGGGTTCTTCGGTGCCGGCGCGCTGTCCATGATCGCCATGCTCTGTGCTGCAGGCGCTTGGCTCCGCAGCGGGAGGCACTCCATTTTGCGGGGGCACGGGATGTGGGCGGTCTGGCGGCTCGGCATTCGCAACGCCACGCACCGGCCGGCGCGCAGCGTGCTCTGCATTGCGCTCATCGCATTCGCGACGTTCGTCATCTTTGCCGTGGAAGCGTTCAAGCGCGAACAGGGCGATGCGCTGCTCGATCGGCACTCCGGAGGCGGGGGCTATCCACTGTTGCTCGATTCGCTGCTGCCCATCGTGCACGATCTCAACGACGCCGCCAGCCGCGACGCCATCAATCTCCCGGCTACGGGTGTGCTCCAGAACGTCAGGTTCGATCGTTTTCGTGTGCGTCCCGGCGACGACACGAGCTGTCTGAACCTGTATCAGCCGAAAAACCCGCGCATTCTCGCGGCCACGCCGGAGTTCGTCGGCTCTGGCCGCTTCGCCTTCCAACGCTCGCTCGCCGAGACGTCGGCGGAGCGCGCAAACCCCTGGCTGTTGCTCAACCGCGAGTTTCCGGACGATGCCATCCCGGTGATCACCGACGCGAACTCGATGACGTACGTGCTGCACATGAAGTTGGGCGAGGATCTCATCCTGCCGGGCTCGTCGCAGCGGCCCGTACGACTGCGGCTCGTCGCCGCGCTGGCTGACAGCATTTTCCAGGGTGAGCTGCTCATGGCAGAGGGACCGTTCCTTCGAACGTTTCCTGAATGGGAAGGCTACCGATTCTTCCTCGTGGATGCTCCACGAAGGCAAACAGGGGAGCTTACTGAATTGTTGGAATCACGACTGTCGGATTTCGGAGTGGATGTCGCGTCGACGGAGGCACGCCTCGCCGGTTTTCATCGCGTTGAATATACTTATCTCTCGACCTTTCAGATGCTTGGAGGATTGGGACTCGTGCTGGGCACATTCGGTCTTGGCGCCGTGTTGCTCAGAAACGTGCTTGAACGCCGGCGGGAGCTCGCGCTGCTGCGGGCACTCGGATATCGCCAGTCGAATTTCTTTGTGATGGTGATGGCGGAAAACGTTGTGCTGCTGGCCGGCGGTCTCCTCGTCGGGGCTTCGAGCGCTGCGCTCGCGATTGCGCCGATGTTCCTGGATCGCGGCGGCCGGTTGCCTGGCGCGTCGTTGGGTTGGCTGCTTCTTGCTGTTCTGTTGACGGGATTTCTGGCATCGCTCGGTGCGACGGCTGCTGCTCTCCGGTCGCCGTTGTTGTCAACCTTGCGTCACGAGTAGTGGACGGCTCGCGTCGGACCATATGAGGCCGATCATGAACATCAAATATGTCGTGCTGATCGGTAGTGTCGCGTTTGCAGCAATGTCTGCCGTCCCTGTCGCGCAGAATCAGGGCCCCGACTGGCCGCAGTGGCGCGGCCCGCGTCGTGATGGGACGCTCACGTCGTTTGTCGAGCCAAAAGTCTGGCCGGAGATGTTGACCCAACGCTGGAAGATTACCGTCGGCGAAGGGTACGCCACGCCCATCTTCGTCGGCGACCGCGTCTATCAGTTTTCGCGGCAGGGAGAGAACGAGGTGATGCGGGCCGTCGATGCTGCGACAGGCAAGGTCGTCTGGGAGAAACGCTACGCCGCGCCCTTCGAGATGACCTCGGGCACGCGGCGACACGGCCCCGGCCCGAAGTCAACGCCGACGTACGCGGACGGCCGGGTGTTCACCCTCGGCATGAGCAGCATCGTGACGGCGTGGGACGCGGCGACCGGCAAGGAGCTCTGGCGGAAGCCGGGAGGGACAGTTCAACCCAACTTTCATACCGCGATGTCGCCGCTCGTCGATCGCGGACTGATGATTCTGCACGTTGGCGGCCACAATAACGGTGCGCTCACCGCCTTCGATCCTGCCACCGGCGCCGAGAAATGGACGTGGGCCGGCGACGGACCGGCGTACGGGTCTCCGATCATCCTCGAGATTGGCGGCACGCGGCAGGTGATCGTGTTTTCGCAGAGAAACCTGATCGGCGTGAACGCGGCTAACGGGCAGCTACTCTGGAGCACGCCGTACGAGTCGCGCTCGACGACAAACTCGATTACACCGCTGGTCTACGGCAACACGCTCATCGTGTCTGGTCAGGGCAAGCCGCTTGCCGCGTACGCAATCTCGAACAAGGGTGGACAGTGGGCAGCCGAGGTCGCGTGGGAAAACCCGCAGCTCGGCATGTCGTTCAGCAACGCGGTGCTCGTGGGCGATGCGGTCTTCTCGATGTCGCCACAGAACAGCGGGCAGTTCTTCTGGGCCGACGCGAAGACCGGCAAAACGCTGTGGACGTCGGACCCACGCCAGGCCGGCAATGCCGCCATCACGCGCTACGGCGACCTCCTGTTCGTTCTCAAAGAAGATGGGCAGTTGATCGTGGCGCGGGCGAATACCGCGAGATTCGAGCCGTTGAAGACCTATACGGTGGCGACGAGCGCGACATGGGCACCACCTGTGATCTCGGGCAACCGCATTTTCGTCAAAGACGCCGAGACGCTCGCGCTCTGGACCCTGAACTAGAATCAATTGATGGGTGAAGGCCGCACGACCGCGGTTGACGAGACGGAAGTCGGCAGTTACTTCGTCGCCAACTATCCGCCGTTTTCTGTCTGGACCGCGGACGCGGTCGAGCGAGACGCGCTGCCGGCTCTGCGCTCACCTGCCGCGCCAGTCCCGCTCGGGCTCTACCTGCACGTGCCGTTCTGCCGCAAACGCTGCCACTTCTGCTACTTTCGCGTGTACACCGACAAGAACGCGCAGGAAGTTGAAGAGTACCTCGACGTGATGGCGCGTGAGTGGGAGCTCTATAGCACCTATCCGGCCATCAACGGGCGTCCGCTGAACTTCATCTACTTCGGCGGAGGAACCCCGTCGTTTCTCTCGGTGCGTCAGCTCACCGGATTCGTGAAGCGGATGACGGCCGTGACGCCCTGGGCTGCGGCCGAGGAAATTACGTTCGAGTGCGAGCCGGGCACGCTCACGGAGAGCAAGCTCGCCGCCATACGCGATCTTGGCGTGACGCGGCTGAGCCTCGGCATCGAGAACTTCGACGACCATATCCTCGAGCTGAACGGCCGCGCGCACCGCTCGGCCGAAGTGTTCCGCGCGTACCAGTTCGCGCAGACGCTCGGGTTTCCGCAAATCAACGTCGACCTCATTGCCGGCATGCTCGGAGAGACCGAAGAGAACTGGCAGCGCTGTGTCGAGAAGACCATCGAGCTCGATCCCGATAGCGTCACCATCTATCAGATGGAGCTGCCCTATAACACGACCATCAGCAGCGACGTGCTGAAGGGGACCGGGCGCTTTCAGGAGCACGTTGCGAGTTGGGAGACGAAGCGCCGCTGGGTCGACGAGGCCTTCCAGGCTTTGCAACGCGCCGGTTACACCATCGGTAGCGCGTACACCGCCGTCAAAAATCCAGACCGCACGAAGTTCATCTACCGCGATCGCCTCTGGCAGGGGGCCGATCTCGCCGGCTTGGGCGTGGCGTCGTTCGGGCACCTCAACGGCGTCCACATGCAGAATCTCGACAAGTGGGAAACCTATAGCGACACGATCCGCGAAGGCTCGCTCCCGCTCAGCCGCGCGTATCGGCCCGATGCGGAAGAGCGCCTGATTCGCGAGCTGGTGTTGCAGCTCAAGCTGGGGCGCGTGCGCCCGCCGTACTTCGAGGACAAATACGGCGTGGACATACTCCGTCGCTTCGAGCAGCCGTTGAGCTCGCTCGAGGAGAGCGGGTTTCTCGCCGAGGCCAACAGCGAGAGTGTGGCGCTCACACGTGCGGGGCTCCTGCGTGTGGACTCGTTACTTCCTCGGTTCTTTCAGGCGCAGCATGCGGGCATCAGGTACACCTAAACGCACAGCGGGCGTGCTTTCCAATGGCATGCTCTTTCCGCTCGATTTCGTCTATGCGAGATCGGGAGTCGCGCTGCCACAGGTACGGTCCATCGATCCTGAGGATATCCCGCTCCCGTATCGGACTCTTCTCGTGCACGAGATCGATATGACGCTGACGCTCGAACGTCATTTCGGCGGACGCGTCGCGCTGCGGCCGCTCGCGACCTTTACCAGCGGGCCTTGGTATTTCAGGCGGGTGCTGCTAGCTCAGGAATACACCGGACGCCCGGTCGAGATGGGCGCCATTCGCATCAAGGTTGGTGCGTTCTCCGATCGCATCAGGAAACAGATCCTCAAGAACGATGTGCCTCTTGGACGACTGCTGCGCGACGGCGGCGTCAAGTACGAGAGCCGGCCGAAGACGTTTCTCGCGGTCACTCCAAACTCGGAGATGATGGGCGTCTTCTGGATGCGCGAGCCGAAGACGCTGTACGGCCGCCGCACCGAGATGGTGCAGGACGGCGTCAAGATCGGCGACATCGTGGAAGTGCTCCCGCTCGTGTAATGACGGGCCACTAGTCATGCCTTTCGAGTACCGCTTCAAACGGCGCGTCCAGTTCTACGAAACCGACATGGCGGGCATCGTCCATTTCAGCTGGTTCTTCCGCTACATGGAAGAGGCCGAGCATGCCATGTGGCGCGAGGCGGGGCTCAGCATCTTCGACGGGTCGGGCGTCGGCTGGCCGCGCGTCGAAGCCTCGTTCGAGTATCACCGTCCGTTGACGTTCGAAGACGAGTTCGACGTACACCTCCGTATCGTCGGCAAGGACGCGCGGACGATCCGCTACGAAGGGATCATCACGAAGGGGGAGACGCGGATTGCGACCGGTAGAATGGCCGTGAGGTGCGTCAGTAAGACGCCGGGTGAGCCGATGCGCTCGATCGACATTCCTCCCGAGATCGATGCGCTCTTTCAGGTAGCACCGGACGCCTGAGATGTCGAATCAGCAGCTCGCGATCCAGTTTTTTCTCCAGCTCACGGTAATCCTCCTGGCCTGCCGCGTGGTCGGTGGGTTGATGCGGTTCGTCGGTCAGCCCAGGGTGATGGGTGAGATGATCGCCGGCGTGCTGCTCGGGCCGTCGCTCCTCGGCGCGATCGCGCCGTCGATGCACGCCGCGCTGTTTCCTCCGGCGTCGCTCGGCGTGATGTCGGTTGTCAGCCAGCTCGGACTCGTGCTCTACATGTTCGTGGTCGGCACGCATCTGCACACCGACTTCATCAAGCAAGCATTTCGCGGCGCGATGCTGATTTCGCTGGCGGGCGTCATCGCGCCATTCGTGCTCGGCGCGGCGCTGGCATCGTTCCTCCACACGGATGGGCGCTTCTTCGCGGCCGGCGTGTCGAGCTGGCAGAGCATGATCTACTTGGGGGCGGCGATGTCGGTCACCGCCTTTCCGGTGCTGGCGCGCATCATTCAGGAGCGCGGCATCGCCGGCACCGCTCTCGGAACGCTCGCGCTTGCCGCAGGTGCGACCGATGACGCGATCGCCTGGTGCTTGTTGGCGATTGTCCTCGCGGGCTTCAATAGCCATTTTAGCCTCGCTGCGTGGGCCATCATGGGTGGTGCGGCGTATGCGGCTATCGTGCTTGTCTTCGTCCGCCCGCTGCTCGCGAAGATGGGCAACGCGGCCGAGCGGGAAGGAAGCCTGGGTGTCGGCGGGCTGATGCTGATCCTCGCTATGTTGATGGCGGGCGCGTGGTTCACCGACACGATCGGCGTTCATGCCGTCTTTGGTGCGTTCGTCATGGGAGTCGCGATGCCGCGCGGCGTCGTGACGAAAGACTTCTCTGATCATATCGAGCCGCTCGCGTCGGCCCTACTTGTCCCTCTGTTTTTTGCGTACTCCGGGTTCAGCACACGCATGGGCCTTCTGTGGTCGGGCGAGTTGCTGCTGTTGGCGGTGGTGGTCATCCTCATTGCATCCACCGGGAAGGGCGTCGCTTGC
Organism: Vicinamibacterales bacterium; assembly: GCA_035281225.1. Lineage (GTDB taxonomy): Bacteria > Acidobacteriota > Vicinamibacteria > Vicinamibacterales > JAMQPK01 > JAMQPK01. The sequence continues at coordinate 154,634 of DATEEI010000117.1, read as the reverse complement.
TGGGCGGCCGCCCGCTTCGCAGGCCGTCCGAACCGAGAAGCGCTCGCCATGGGTGCTCTCATGAACGCGCGCGGGCTGATGGAGCTGATCATTCTGAACATCGGCCTCGAGCGCGGCCTGATTACGCCGACGCTCTTTGCGGTGATGGTGATGATGACCATTGCCACGACCGTGGCTGCAGGACCGCTGTTCGACTGGGCGTGGAAAACATCTCCGGAGGTGCCGGATGCAGCGGGCGTCCCGGTCCGCTGACCGGCTTTCCAGGCTCGTCGCGGATATTTACGGCCGCAATCCGTTTTACACGCGGAAGCTCGACGCCGCCGGCATTGGTCCGGGCCAGGTCACCTCTTTATCGGATCTCTCGAAACTGCCGTTGACCACGAAAGCGGAGCTGATTGCCGACCAGCAGACGACGCCTCCATGGGGAACCAACCTTACCGAGCCGATCGAGCGCTACACTCGCTATAGCCAGACGTCTTCGACAACCGGCAGCCCACTGAGATGGCTCGATACGAACGAGAGTTGGCAATGGATGCTCGAATGCTGGAAGGCGGTGTATGGCGCCGCGAGCGTCGATGCGCGCGATCGGATCTTCTTTCCGTTTTCCTTCGGGCCGTTCCTCGGCTTTTGGACCGCGTTCGAAGCAGGCTGCCAGCTTGGGGCTCACTGCATTCCTGCCGGTGGCATGTCGAGCCAGGCCCGTCTGTCGCTGATTGACACGCTGAAGCCAACGGTGATCTGCTGCACGCCGACGTATGCGCTCCGGCTGATGGAGGTAGCTTCAGAATCGGCTGGAGCGCGCATCGATCTCTCATCCAGTTCGGTGCGTGCGCTCATCGTCGCTGGCGAGCCGGGGGGCAGCATCGCGTCAACGCGCGAGCGGATCGAAAAGGGCTGGGGCGCGCGTGTGATCGATCACTATGGCCTCACGGAAGTCGGTCCGATTGCCTTCGAGTGCTGGGAGTCGCCTGGCGGCCTTCACCTCAACGAGGATGAGTACGTCTGCGAGGTGCTCGAACCCGGTACGCAACGAGAGACGCCTGATGGTGAGCGCGGTGAGCTCGTCATCACGAATCTGGGACGCTCGGCGAGCCCGCTCCTGCGTTACCGTACAGGCGATGTTGTGGTGAAATTGACACGTGCCTGCGAGTGCGGGCGAACGCTCGCGCGGCTCGAAGGCGGCATCCTTGCGCGCGTGGACGACATGGTCAACGTGCGGGGCGTCAACGTTTACCCCTCGGCCGTTGAGGCAGTCGTGCGGCGGTTCGCCGAAATAGCAGAGTTTCGCGCAACGGTGTCCTCCAACGGCTCGCTGCGCGAGCTATCGATCGAGGTCGAGGTGACATCTGGCGGCGATGCCGTGGCGCCGGTTGTGGCTCGGCTTCGCGATGATTTGCGCGAGTCGCTCGGTCTCACAGTGCCCGTTAAAGCGGTTGACGCAGGATTTCTGCCGAGATTTGAGATGAAAGCGCGGCGATTTATCATTGAGGACTAGACTCGAGGGGCACATGAAAAAGTGGAAGAGCCTCGGACTGCCGATCGTTGTGGTGCTGATGCTCGTGGCGCTTGCGCCGGTCTACACGCAGCAGCCCGCCGTGCATATGGTGGCGGTCGAAGGCGAGGGTACCCGGTACTGGCCTGCGTGGCGTGGTCCTTCGGGGCAGGGGCTTGCGAGCGGCACCGGCTATCCGGACAAGTGGTCCGCGACCGAAAACGTCGTGTGGAGAAGGCCGGTGACCGGTCGCGGCAACTCGTCTCCGATCGTCTGGGGCGACAGAATCTTTCTCACGACCGCGTATGAGGGTGGACGGCGAGTGTCGCTGATCGCCTTCCGGCGATTGGACGGTACGCAGTTGTGGGAGGCGTTCGCTCCCGATGGGCGTACGGGGAGCGCGCATCGTAAGAATGGACACGCATCGGCGACGGCGGCGACCGACGGCACTCTCGTGTACGTGTCCTTCGGCAGCCGGGGGCTTATGGCCTTTGATTGGGGCGGCAGCATCGTCTGGCACCAGGACCTCGGCGATGTCGACAACTACCACGGGGCAGCGGGTTCACCGCTGCTCTATAAAGATCGCGTCATTCTGTATCAGGATTTCGGTCGCGGCTCGTTCGTCGCCGCTTTCGAGGCGAAGACGGGCAAGCCGGTGTGGCGGACGCCGCGCGGCGCGAGCGTCGGATGGGGAACACCCATCGCGGTACGGGTGGGGCGGCACGATGAAATCATCGTGAGCAGCCAGTCCACCGTGACCGCCTACGATCCGGACACCGGGCGCGAGTTGTGGGTCTGCGATGGAAACTCGTTCGAGGTAATTCCGACGCCCGTGGTGGGCCGCGGTCTCGTGTTTGCCGCATCCGGACGGGTGGGTCCGACGCTCGCGATTCGGCCGGGCGGACGCGGCAACGTGACGCGCACGCATCTGATGTGGACGAGCCAGAAGGGGTCGCCGTTCGTGCCCTCGCCGATCGTCTACGGCGACCAGCTCTACACCGTGAACGACATGGCGAGCATCGTCACCGCGTTCGATGCCGCGACGGGCAATGTGTTGTGGCAGGGCCGGCTCGGCATCGCCCAGCGCGAAGGATTTACTGCATCGCCGGTGGCCGTGGACGGCAAGATTTTTTTTACGAACGATCAAGGCGAAACGTTCGTGCTGCGCGCCGGCCCCACCTTCGATCTGCTGCATACGAACAGAATCGGCGAGACCACTCTTGCCTCACCGGCGCTCGTCGATGGACGGTGGTATATCAGAACCGACCGCAGTCTTCTGGCGGTCGGAGTCGTCAGTCGGTAGTCGGCAGTCGTCAGTAATCGGTCGGCAGTCGAGGGCGCATTTTTGTCATCCCGGTGACGCTATCGATCGCGAGAACTGCACGGCAAGCTCATAAATCACGGCGTTTCGCTGGCACAATGGTTGCGTTGGTGGATCCACCGGCCCCATGACACGCTTTTCGCCTTTCCGCTTCGCAGCCGTAATCATGCTGCTGGCAGCACCAGCCGCTGCCAACGACGCTGCGCAGGCATGCCGCGAGTTTGCCACCACCGATGTGATTTTTGTTGGCCGCGTCAAGTCGGCGCCAATCACGCGTCGCATTTCAGGCGAGCAGGAGATCGAAAAGGCTCGGCTTGTCAGCGAAGCAGCCGAGCGGGATCTGAAGGCGTTCGAGGCGCTGAAGATGCCTCCGGAAATTGGCTGGAGGCGCCATTTCGAACTGAATGCACGTGCGATGAAGGCGCAGCAGGATTACGAGATGACCCGCGGGATGCATCCACCGCCGGTCGATCTCGAGCTGACACCGATTCACGTGGAAATACCGTTTCGCGGCGTGACGGCCGCCGAACTATTCATGGTGAACTGGGGGCAACCCGTGCTCGACCCGGCTCGCTCGTATCTTTTCTACGCGCAGCGGCCGATGGGGCCGCTCGCACCTGACGTGATTTTCGCGGGCGAGCCAAAGGCAGTGGAATCTGCCGAGGCCGACCTGCGTTTCCTGCACGACGCGGTCGCGAACAGCGCCGGAACCGTCGTGCATGGCTCGCTCAAGTTGGAGAATCCCGACCATCAACAGCGCCCGACGCCGCTTGGCGGTGTTGTGCTTCGTGTGTCACTCGACGACGAGCGCATGGAGATATCGACGGACGCCGATGGGTCGTTTGTCCTTCCCAGCGTGCCTGCCGGCAGGCTGACGATTGAGCCTGTGCTTCCTGATCATCTCACGCTGCCTCCGCAGTCGACTGGTGGGCAGACCCGAGGTGGTTGTCTCGCGGTGCATATGCGCGCGACGTTCAACGGGCGCATTCGAGGACGAGTCGTGCTCGACTCCGGCGAACCTTTTCGCGGCATCGTCGATCTCGTGCGTCATGGTCACTCACGCCATCTGCCGCACTCGGAGGCGTTCACCAACGCTCGCGGCGAGTTTGCATTCTCGGCGGTGCCGCCAGGGAACTATCTATTGGGGATCAATGTCTTGCGCCTGCCCTCCAGCGGTCAACCGTTCCGCCCAACATATTTCCCAGGCACGACCGATCGGTCGCAAGCGGCGCCCGTGATCGTTGGAATGGGAACAGAGCAAGCCGAGATCGAATGGATCGCGAGCTCGCGCCTCCGCGAGGGCAGCATCGAAGTGTTGTTCGACACGCAAGGACAGCCACAGAAAGAGATGGGTGTCTGCGTCAGGACGTTTGACGCCGCCCTTCGCAGCAGCGGCGGTAGTGGCTACCAGCGTCGATCGGACGAGCCGGTTGTCATCCCCGTCGTCGAAGGTGTTCGGTATCGACTCGTCGCACACGCGCGGACGCCGGGGGGGTTCGCAGAGTCGGAGATATTCGACATCGTTGGTGCTCCGGGACGTCAGGTCCTCAAGCTCTCGTTGGCTTCGGTCTCAGAAAAAGCCCTGGGCATGCCCTGTCCGTCGGCAGAGTCCAAGCAACCGTTTTCGCCATCTCGCTGACCCCTTTCGGTAAACTCGCAACCTGAACCCGCAGTAATCTTAAGACGAGAAAAAGGGGTCTGACCCCTTTATTTGTATGTATGCCTAATCCGGACGTCATCGTCATCGGCGGGGGGCCGGCTGGCTCGACGGCCTCTACCCTCATTGCCCAGCGTGGCTGTCGTGTGCAGCTGTTCGAGCGCGATCGTTTTCCGCGCTTCCACATCGGCGAGTCGCTGATTCCAGAGACGTACTGGGTGCTTCAGCGGCTGAGCATGCTGCCGAAGATGCAGGCCAGCCACTTCGTGAAGAAGCACAGCGTGCAGTTCGTCAACTCGAGAGGGAAGGAGTCGGCCCCTTTCTATTTCTGGGACAACAAGCCACACGAGTGCTCGCAGACCTGGCAGGTGGTACGCAGCGAGTTCGATGCGATGATGCTCGACAACGCTCGCGAGCACGGAGTCGACGCCCAGGAGGGCGTCCGGGTGCTCGACGTGCTCTTCGACGGCGACCGGGCGGTCGGCGTGAAGATCCGCGATCAGCAACACAACGACCGCGAAGTGTTCGCAAAGGTGGTCGTCGACGCGAGCGGTCAGAGCGCGATGCTGCAGAACCGCTTCAAGCTGCGGCTCTGGGATCCCGTCCTCAACAAGGGCGCGATCTGGACGTATTGGGAGGGCGCGTATCGCGATACGGGCCGCGACGAAGGCGCCACGCTCGTGCTACAGACCGCCGACAAGCAAGGATGGTTCTGGTACATCCCTCAGCACGACAACATCGTGAGCCTCGGCGTGGTGGCGCCCTTCGACTACCTCTTCAAGGGGCGCGAGAACCACCAAGCGACCTACGAAGAGGAGGTCGAGAAGGCCCCGGCCGTGAAGCAGCGGATTGCATCCGCGCGCCGCGTGACGGGATACTTCGTGACGAAGGATTATTCCTATCGTTCGAAACAGGTCTCGGGCGATGGCTGGGTGCTGGTGGGTGACGCGTTCGGATTTCTCGATCCGTTGTACTCCTCGGGCGTGCTGCTGGCACTGAAATCGGGGCAGCTCGCCGCCGACGCGATCTGCGATGGGCTCGCGAAAGGGGATACGTCCGCCGGACAGCTCGGCGCCTGGGGCGACGAGTTCAACCGCGGTGTCGATCGCATGAGGCGCCTCGTGTGCGAGTACTACGCGGGTTTCAGCTTCGGCGATTTTGTGCGACAGTACCCGGAGCTCCGCGGGACGGTTACCGATCTGCTCATCGGCGATCTGTTCCACGATCGCGTGGACAAGGTGTGGGCGCCAATGGAGTCGCTCTACAAGCCAGGCAAGGATCGAATCCCGACCTGGAACGAAGGAATCCCCGCAGAGCAGGCGGACAAGAAAAACGAGCTGATACTCCCGGAGGGAAGGACCAGATAGGGATTAGGGATTAGTGGATAGGGATTGGGGATGTGCATGACGAAAATACGAGCTCTGGTTACCGCGGCCTGCATCATTGGTGTCGCTTCCACAGAGGTCCGTGCCGAGAACTGGCCGCAGTGGCGAGGGCCGTCGGCTAATGGCATCAGCTCCGAGACGGACCTGCCCGTGCAGTGGTCGGCAACAGAGAACATCGCGTGGAAGGTGGCGCTGCCCTCGTGGTCGGGCTCGACGCCGATCGTGTGGGGTGATCGCATCTTTCTGAACGTCGCCGAAAACGGCAGCCTGTTTCTATGGGCCGTCGATCGCAATAAAGGGGTGCCGCTCTGGAAGCAGCATTTGGGTGACGGTGATCACCGCCAGCGCAAGCAGAACATGTCCTCGCCGTCACCCGTCACAGACGGCACGAACGTGTGGGTGATGACCGGTACCGGCATCCTGAAGGCGTTTGACTTCAACGGGAAAGAGATCTGGATGCGCGATATCCAGAAAGACCACGGGCGCTTCGGCCTGAACTGGGGCTACGGATCGTCGCCGATGCTCCACGGCGATTCGCTCTACGTGCAGGTGCTGCACGGGATGAAGACGGACGATCCGTCCTACGTGATGCGAATCAGTAAGGCGAGCGGGCGCACGATCTGGCGCGTCGAGCGGCCGACGATCGCGCAGCGCGAGTCGCCCGATGCCTACACAACACCGACGCTGGTTCGTGCCGGCAAAGATCTCGAGCTTGTGATCACGGGTGGCGACGCCGTGACCGGGCACGACGTCAACACGGGTAAGGAGCTCTGGCGCGCAGATACGCTGAACCCCTCGAACGATTTCAACTATCGGATTGTGGCATCTCCAGTAGTCCACGGCGAGCTCATCATCGTACCGAGCCGCGAGCGGCCGATGCTGGCGATGAAACCCGGAGGCCGCGGGAATGTCGCCACATCGCATGTAATGTGGTCGTTCGAGAATGGTCCCGACGTGCCGACGCCCGTCACGGACGGGACGTATGTGTATGTCATCAACGATCGCGGCATCGTGTGGTGCCTCGATGCGAAGACGGGCAAGGAGATTTACGGCAAGATGCGGCTTCGCCCGAGCACGTACAGTGGCTCTGCTGTCCTGGCCGATGGGAAGCTCTACATCACGAACGAGGATGGGCTGACGACCGTGCTGCGCGCCGGACCGAAATTCGAGGTCCTCGCGGAAAACAACTTCGACGACTACACGCTGAGCTCGCCGGCGATCTCGGACGGGCAGATCTTCATTCGCACGACCGCGTCGCTATGGGCCGTAGGGAAGAGAGCGGCCCGCCCCTGAACCACGAAGAACCACGAAGAGCGAACCGCGAAGGCACGAAGAGCACGAAGGACACAAAACCACGAAGAACACGAAGAACACGAAGAACACGAAGAACACGAAGGCTGCGTCGACGATCTCCTAGAAATGCCCTGGGTTCTTGGCTACCGACTCGGTATGGTGCGCATGGAAGACGAAAACGTACAACGAATTCATTTCGATTCCACTCTCGATGAGATCGTTGACGCTAATATTCGTTTGACGACTCAGACTCAGAGTTTTCGCGCCTATCGGACTCGCGCTGTATGGGTGGCCGGTGGATGTTTGGGCGGTGCGCTTTTTGGAGTGGTGCTCTTTCGCACCCAGCGAGAAGCCGTCGATCTCTCGGTCACAATCTGGCTAGTCTTGGTTGCACTGGCCGTCACTCTTGGCACTGGCTTCGGATACGTTTACGGTCTCTACGTGAATTGGGCAATGCGGCGCCAATACAGGAGCGTCGTCTCAGAGCAGCTTGGCGGTGTTGCGGATGTTCCTTGTGACATTGAGCTTCGGCATGGGGGAGTGTGGGTGCTCCAGAACGGCGTCGAGATGACGTTTCCCTGGGCGAACTCAGTCGGTATTGAAGACACCGGTGACGCCATCGAGTTGCGGTTCAGGCCAGGCCTGGTTGTAGCTACGCTACTCGCGCTCTGGGCGAAATGCTTCGAGAGGCCAAGGCAGAAGGCCTTCGCTACGTTGAAATCACCACGCAGCCAGACAATGTGCCTTCCCAGCGAGTCATCACGACAAACGGTGGGGTTCTCATCGAGGAATTCGTTACCCCACCAGCTCTTGGCGGCAAACGCGAGCTCCGATACCGCGTGCACATCAGCGACGCCTAACCTTACAGCGATGAGGCCACTGCCGGTGTACGAGAAGGATTACGGCGCAGCATCGGTAGCCGTCGCGCACTCGTGGCGCTTGCCACCCCCCGCTCGCAGCAGGAGTGATGGAAGAGTTGAGTGCGTAGGGTTGCCGCAGGTTTGTTGCTTGTAGTAGTGCGGGTGTTCGCTCGTCGCGTTACGTCTTCGTGCTCTTCGTGCCTTCGTGGTTTACGCCCTTCGTGCCTTCGTGCCTTCGTGGTTAGGAGACCGTCATGCCTCTTTGGAACCAATCTGTTGAGATCTTGCGGGAATCACTCTTCGCGTACGCCCAGATGTGCAACGGCAATCTCGGGGCGGGCATCCTCGCCGTGACCTTCCTCGTGAGGTTGGCGCTCCTTCCGCTGGGAGTTCGCTATGCCAGAAAGGCGGCGTTTCAGCAGCGAGTGATGGTTCGGATCCAACCGGAACTTGATGCCCTGCGCAACAGGTACAAGGACAGCCCGAAGCGTCTAGCGGAGGAGAGCCATCGGGTGATGTCGCGCGAGGGGTTGTCGCTGCTGTCGCCTTCGGGTTGCCTCGGAACCCTTGCACCGGTCCCGGTGTACATCGCGCTCTTTTCAGCCGTGCAGGAGGCGACCAGCGTTGGCGGTCGATTCTTGTGGATTCGAGATCTGGCGAAGCCGGACTGGATCGTGGCAATCGCGGCGACGCTCCTCACGGCATTGGGTACCGCTACTGGTGCGGTGCCCCCCGGTCAGAGTCGTTCGTTGCTGCTGACAATCACCGTCGTCTTCACCATCGTCGCGCTCTCGAAGATGGCGGCGGGTGTTGGACTCTACTGGGGGATGTCGAGCCTTTTCGGTGCCGTTCAGAGCTGGGCGGTTCATCGCAACCTTCAAGCTGTGAAAGCATGAAACCACGAGACCACGAAGAGCACGACACCACGAAGAACACGAAGAGCACGAAGGCGCGAAACCACGAAGGCACGAAGGCACGCGGACGCGAAGGCATGAAACCATGAAGGCACGAAGGGTTTGTTGGTGGTGCTCGCCCAGCGTCACGGCGCGCACATCGGCCGTGCCCGCTCGGCCGCGATGAGGGCAAGCGTGGGAGGTACGCGGTCGTGGTGGGTGATTGGCCTACTGATCCTTGCTGCGCCGCTGGTCCTTCTCCTCGTGCTCCTCACGCTGTTCTTCCGGTTGGCAGCGAGCGTCTGTCTCCACCTTGCGATATGGTGCATGTGGTTACCCAGAGGTCGCAACATCCTGTTTGTATATTCGGAAAGCCCCGTGTGGCAACACTACATCGAGAGCAACATCTTGCCAGTTGTGCGATCGCGTGCCGTCGTTCTCAACTGGTCTCAAAGGAAGCAGTGGCGGTTTGGCGTGGCGACGGCGGCGTTCCGGCATTTCGGCGGCCATGACGCGTTCAACCCGTTGGCCGTTGTGTTTCGACCGTTCCGCCCAGCGCGAGTCTTCAGGTTCTGGCAGCCGTTTCGTGACTGGAAGCACGGCCGCGGAAAGTCTCTTCGCCAACTGCAGGCGGAGTTATTCGCCCTGATCGAAACCCGAGAGCCAGGACGCGATTAGAACGTCGCGCCGTCGCGCTCATCGCGGCTCGCCTTCGTGCTCTTCGTGCCTTCGTGGTCATGCCTTCGTGCTCTTCGTGTCTTCGTGGTTATGCCCTTCGTGCTCTTCGTGTCTTCGCGGTTGTGCCCTTCGTGGTTTTATGCGGCCGGCCTAAAGTACAGCACCATGCCCGCGCCCACTGACGCCAGCATAAATCCCACGTACAACATCGGGTTCGGCGCCACCTTCGGCGGGTGGAGCACCATCGACAGCAGCACGTTGACGATCGGAGCCCCTCCAAAGACGAGCGGCATCACGTAGACGGGCAGGCCGCCGGCGCGAAACGCCCAGATGATGCCGGCAGCGCCGACGGCGCCGAGCGCGCCGGCGATCGTTGCGACCATCAGGCCAGTCGAGTTGAAGCCCGAGAGATTGCCTTGCGCGGCCAGCGCCGCAACGGGAATGAGCACACCGATGAGAAAGTACGCGACGCCCACGCAGAGCAGCGCTTTGAGCGGACTACCGAGCAAGACCTGCCCGCGGTGGAGCAAAACGCCGTAGGCACCCCACGACAGCACGGTACACGCGACAAAGAGGAGCCATCTCATTGATTACCTCGCGAGGCCAGCAAGTTTTTTGGGAGCTGCGATAGCGAACAGCTGATTCCGGTTGTTCAAGAAGATCGTCCCATGCGCGGGCGTGACGGTCGCGTATACCGAGCTGCCCATGTTCATTTCTGCCAGCACCTTCTTCTCGCGTCCATGGGCGAGCACGGTGACGTCGCCATCTTCGTCGCCGATGTAGACCTTGCCATCCGCGACGAATGGCGAGCCCCACACCGCGGCGAACAGATCGTGCACCCACAGATCCTTGCCGGTCTCCGCGTCGAGACAGTAGAGAAATCCGCTGAAGTCTGAGATGTAGACCAGGCCATCGGCCACCGCCGCCGTGGAGATCGACCTCCGGATCTTCGTGAAGTGCCACAGCCGGCCGGTCTGCGTAATATCGCCGCGCTTGGTCGCGTCGATCGCGTAAAAGTTGCCGACGCCCTCTCCATGCTCGGGATCCTGGCCATTGGCGAGGTACACGCGATCGCCGACGATGACCGGCGTCGAGATGAGCTCGTTGCGCGTTTTCGGCCAGACTGCATCCTTCGGGTTGGTGTCGAACTCCCACAGTTTCTTGCCGGTCTGTGCTTCGTAGCCACGCGCCCAGCCGTCACCTTGGGCGGAGACGAGCTGCACGACGCCGCCGATCGTACCGACCGCCGGAGGCGACCATTGACCGTGCAAGATGCGATCTTCGACCGAGTTGTCTTCCCAAACGAGCTTGCCGGTCGTCTTGTTCACGGCGATGATCGACGGCGCACGCGGCGAAGGGACGTTGACGTGGCTTTCATCCTGCCCGTTCGACGTGCTGACGAATACCAGATCGCCGAACAGGACCGGCGATGAGTTCGCGAGGTTGTGCGGGTACGTCCCGACCTCTTCCATCATGTCGAAGGACCAGATGACGTCGGCGTCGTTCATGCCGACGAGTTTTTCGTCGGTGACGGGGCCGTCGTTCTCCTTGTCGCGGAACCCTTCGGTATCGACGCAGAAGAGCACGCCACGATTGCTCACGTAGTAGAGCTTGTTGCTTTCGACGGCCGGCGAGGACGCCACACCCTGATACGGCCAGTCGTTCGCGCGGCCGGCTTCGAGCTTGACGTGCGTGTGCTGCCACAGAAACTCACCTGTCGCCTCGCTGAACGCCATCAACACGCCGCGGTCTCCTGGCTGCTTCGGATCGCGCAATTTCTCGTTGTTCGTGCCGACGAAGACCATGCCGCCCGCCACCACCGCGTTGCCGTAGCTCTGCGAGCCAAGGTCGGCAACCCACCTGATGTTCTTTTTCGTCTTCACATCCCAATCGGTGGCCAGGCCCTTCATGTTCGAGACCATGTTGCGATCGGGCGTGCCGCCCCACATGGGCCAGTCGCCGTTGCCCGGGCCGGATGCGATCACGCGGGCCGCGTCCGCCGCCGCGAGCGCGAGAGCCATTAGGAAAATCCACGAACGCGTATTGGTCATTGAGACTCCGCCACGGTCCGCCTGAAAGCGGACACTACTCATTTGCAGTGAGTTTTACGTTGTCGATGTTCGCGCCGAATTCGGCGTCGATGAAAAAGCCGGGTGCGCCATTCCGATTGCCGATGGGATCGGTCTTGTCGATCTGCCACGTAGCCGGTTCCGGTTCACCTTTCGGCCAGGCTTTGCCCCTTGCGCGAACCGCGCCGTTCGGAAGATTCTCGACGCGCAGCTTGATCGTGTACCACGCGTCAGCTTTCCAGGCGAACGGAACTGTGACCGAGCGCTGCGTCTCTGGTTCCCATGGTTCCAGTTTGAGTTTCTGCGTCGTACCGTAGAGCACGAGGCTGTATCGCTGCACCGTGATCCCGACATCGGCCATCATCCGGCGCCGCGTCGGGGCGCTCACGTCGGCTTGCATCGTGTAGTTCGACCACTCGACAGGCCCGATGAACACGCGGCCCCGCTTGAACAGTGTGTTGGTGGGGGTTTTCTGCAACACCTTCTGTCCATCCATCGTCGTCACCGCAAGTGGTCCGAGCGGGCCGCCGGCGTTGACCCATCCTGGTGGGACTGATTTGTCAGCCATCGACTCGAATGTCTCTTCCCACGGTAGCGGTCGGGCAACGCGCGCGCGTGCTTCGCCAGTGAGAACGCCGACCGTTGCCTTGATGAGTCCCGCCTGTTCGATGCGCTCAGGGCCGACAGAAAACGCGCCATCCGTGACCGTTCCCTTCAGGCCATCGAGTGACCAGACCGCTTGTTCCTCGCGCAGAAATCGTCCGCGGCTGTCGAACGACCGCGCGCTGAGCTTGACGGTTTGCCCGGGGGTCAGCACCAGCTCGGTCGGCGAGACCTGCACGTACGCCGGCGCGCCCTCTCCCGTGACGGCCGGTTCGTTGATAGCCCAGCCCGTCAACGTCTTTCGTTGCTTCGGGCCGATGGCATACACCGCGTCGCTCGACACGAAAAACACACGGCCGCGCGAAATCGCCGCGCCCCCGAAGACCTGCTCCGCAGTGCCTTCGGAACCGCCGATGCTGTTCTTGCTGATCGGCAGTTCGACGTCGCTCAGAATCTCCGCGCGATCGGCGTGAGGACGCACGATCATGAACTTCCCATTTTCGGTGCCAACGAAGATCTTGCCGTCGGCCATCACAGGCGGTGCCTTCTGCGACGTGCCCAGCGGCTGGGTCCACAACTCTTTTCCGGTCTCGACGTCGTACGCCTTCAGGCGCGAGCCATTTTCGATCTGGTACACGCGCGGGCCGTCGAGGAGCGGCGAGGAGAACCCGAACTGTTCGCCGTAGTGCGACCATTTGGTCGTCTTGATGTCGCCGGTCTGTGATCCGTCGATCGCGGCGATCATGCCCATCTCGTTGCCGGAGAGGTTCTCATCGCCATGGGAAATGATGACGGTGCTGCCGCTGACGACGACGCCAGTGTTGATACCCCGTTTCGTCGCGACAAAGCTCCACACTTTCTCGCCGGTCTGCGCTTTGATCGCATGAATGGCGCCGTCGCCCAGGCCCACGATGAGCAGGCGCACACCGCTGATCGTTGTAATCGTCGGCGCCGCGTACGCGGTGTCGTGCGGGCGACCGCCTGGGTTCGCGACGTAGACGATCTCGCCGGTGCGCTTGTCGAGCGCGATGATGCGGTGAGCGCGGTTTGCCTGTGTCCCCCAGCTCGACACAGCGGCGCTGACGATGACGAGCTCACCGTCAATAATCGGCGACATCGTCCGGCCGCCGTGTGTGGTGAACGCCGCGAACTCCTCTCCAACCGATCGCTGCCACAGCAGCTTGCCCTCGGCGCTCAGAGCGATGACCGATGCGCCCACGCCCAGCGCGTACACATTGCCGGTTTCCGGATCAGCGGCAGGCGAGGCCCATCCCACGCGATGAGGTGGCACATCGCTCTGAAAAATGTTGAACTTGTATTCCCAGATCACCTTGCCGGAATCGGCGTCGAGCGCCATCACGCGTTCCTGCAGCGCTGGACCGCTGCCCGAAGGGTTCTGGACGTACACGCGATTCCCCATGACGATGGGAGCGGATCGTCCGCCGAAGGGCGCTCGCCAGAGGAGCCCGCTCTTCATGTTCCATGAATCGGGGAGGGCGGTCTCGGTAGAAATCCCATCGCGGTTCGGGCCACGCGCCTCGGGCCAATCGCCGAGGGCGACGCGTCGCGCGCCTGCGCCGGGCGCAGTCGTGGGGGTCTGCGGCAGGACCGGAACAGAGAGGCCGACGCAAAGCGCGATGACGAGTCCGGGCCGTTTCAGCATACGATTCTCGATGTTACTTGAATACGTCGGGACCGAAAAGGCTGCTTACGAGAGGTGATGGTCATGAGGTCGAGGGTTTTCCGAGTGCTGGTGTTGTCGTTACTGCTCGCCGCAGAGATCGAAGCGCAGAGCTATCGCGGGGCGATTCGCGGACGAGTAGAGGATGCGACGGGAGCGGTCGTCGCGGGCGCCCGTGTCACCGCCGTCCACGATGCGACCAATGAACAACGCACGACTTCAACCAGCGATTCAGGCGCATTTGCTATTCCCGAGCTGGCGCCGGGCACGTGGCGAGTGGAAATCACCGTTCCAGGCCACAAGACGCACGTGCAGCATCTCACACTCGAAGTGAATCAGGAGCGTCGGGCGGACGCGCGACTGCAGCTAGGCGCGCTCGTCGATCGCGTCGAGGTGACCGCGCCGATTGCCGATCTCCGGCGTGACTCATCAGCCATGGGCACCATCGTCGAGAACCGGCAGATTCTCGACATGCCACTCGACGGCCGCAATTTTTTGGAGCTGACGCTGCTCGCGCCCGGCGCGGTCCCTGCGGCTCCGGGATCAGCAGGCTCGGTGCGTGGAGATTTTTCGCTGAGTGTCAACGGCGGCCGCGAAGACTTCAACAGCTTTCTGCTCGATGGAGCGGACAATGTCGACCCCAAGCTGAACACCGCCGGCGTCAGGCCGCCGGTCGATGCCATTCAGGAGTTCGAAGTGCTGACGAGCACGCCGGAGGCATCGCACGGCAGGCAGGCCGCATCTCAGATCAGCGTCGTGCTGAAATCGGGAACCAATCAGATGTCGGGTACGGCGTACGCATTCGTGCGGAACGGCGCGCTGGACGCGAAGAACTATTTCGCGCCGAAGAGCGAGCCCGATCCGGAGTACCGGCGTACGCAGCCCGGGTTTTCGCTCGGTGGCCCGATCTTCCGCGACCGGATGTTCTTCTTCGCGGATTACGAGGGGACTCGCGCAGACGAGGGCATCACACGGATTACGACGGTACCGACCGACGCGGCGCGGACCGCGCTGCCACCTTTTCTGACGCATCCGGTGGGGCGCGCCATTGCTGCACTCTATCCCAGCCCGAACCGTCCCGGCTTGACAGGCAACTACGTGGCGTCGCCCACTCAACGCGATCGCACGGATCATTTCGACGTGCGCAGCGATGCGGCCGTGGGCGGCTCGTTCGATCTGATGGCGCGCTACAGCTTTGCCGATCGGCGGCTCTTCGAGCCGTTCAGCGGCCCAGGGTTCTCGATGCTGCCGGGCTACGGCAACGATGTGGCTCGGCGCGGCCAGAACGCCGTCGTGAGCGCGACTCATATTCTGTCGTCTCATTTGCTGAATGAGACGCGGGTAGGCATCAATCGCGTCTCATCGAACGTGTTTCCAGAGCAGGGGAGTGCGGCGAATCGCAGCGTTGGCTTGCCCGAGCCGTGGCTCAACGGGCGCGATGCGGGGCTGAGCCTCGTCACCGTCACCGGATTCTCGCCGCTCGGGCATGAGTACAACAACCCGCAGAGCGGCACCACCAACACGATTCAGATCGCCGATACCCTGACGTGGACGCGCGGCAATCACCTCATCAAGGCCGGATTCGACGCGCGGTTGATTCGCCAGAACGCGTTCCGCGACGTGCAGGCTCGCGGTTCGCTGACGTTTACCGGCGCGTTCACTCAGGATCCGCTCACGGACCTGCTCTTCGGGTTTCCCACGTTTACGACGCTCGCGACGCTAGATAACCCTCAGCGCCTGCGCACCGAATCGTACGCGGCGTTTGTGCAGGACAGCTTCCGGGTACGGCCGAACCTAACGCTGACCGCCGGGTTGAGGTACGACCTCACCTCGCCGCCTGTTGACGTCGAGGATCGCGCATCGCTCTACGATCCGCAGACGAGAAGCATTCAGGTAGTTGGCACGGGCGGTTTGTCTCGGGCCGGCTACGACGCCGATCGCAACAACTGGGCACCTCGCGTCGGCCTTGCCTGGACGGTGGACTCCGCCGAGACAACAGTGCTTCGCGGCGCCTATGGGATTCACTACAACCATTCGGCGCTGGCGCCCAGCGAGGGGCTGTACTTCAACGCACCTTACTTCAACTTCGCGGCGTACTTCACGTCGCCCGCCGGCCTCGTCACGCTGAGCGATCCGTTCCCCAAAGGGTTTCCGATTCCGACGCCGAATCCCGCGCTCGGCATCCAGCGCGATCTCCGTACGCCGTACTTGCACGAGTTCAACGTGACACTCCAGAGGCAGCTCGGACCGACTCGCGTGGCCGAGGTGGCATACGTCGGATCGAGAGGGCGCAATCTGATAGCGTCGCGCGACATCAATCAACCCAGGCCAAGCACCGCCGCGCTGAACCTGCGTCCCGATCCTCGTTTGGCCGACATCACTCTCATCGAATCGCGGGCGAGGTCTGAGTTCGACAGCTTCCAGGCCCGGTTCCAGCAGCGATACGCCTTCGGTTGCACGATGCTGGTCGCCTACACCCTGGGAAAATCGATGGACGATGCGTCGGGATTCTTTACGAGCGCTGGCGATCCGAATTTTCCGCAAGACAGCGCCAACCTCGCCGCCGAATGGGGGCGCTCGAGCTTCGATGTCCGACACCGCTTTTCGGTGAGCTTCTCGTACGAGCTGCCGTTCCAGTTCACGCTCGCGGGCATCGTCGCCATGCAGAGCGGACGGCCATTCACGGCGGCGCTGCTGCCCGAAAGGGACAATAGCAACACCGGCCGCTCGTCCCTGGGGTTTGGCGCGAACGATCGGCCACACGTCAGCGGCAACACCTCGCTCAGTACCGCCGGCCCGGATCAGTGGTTCAACACGGCGGCGTTCTCGATGCCGGCGTTCGGCACGTTCGGCAATGCGGGCCGGAATATTCTCGAGGGGCCGGGCTATCAGAACGTGAACCTCGCGTTGTTGAAACAGATCGCGCTTCCCGGTCGCGCGCGCGTGCAACTGCGTGCAGAGGCGTTCAATCTGCTCAATCGCACGAACTTCGACCTGCCGGACAACTTCTTCGGCTCGCCGACGTTCGGCCGGATCCTGTCGGCGGGTTCACCGCGCCACGTGCAGTTTGGCGCCAGACTGATGTTCTGAGGAAATTCACCACAGAGACACAAAGATCACGGAGAGCAGACAAATTGTTTCCTCTGTGTTCTCCGCGTTCTCTGTGGTTCCGGTTTGAGCGGGCGCCCCTATTCTTCGCGCAGCAGGTCCAGGCTGGCGATCTCGGGATAGGCCTTGGCCGCCAAATCGGGTCCGAGGGTCACAATTGCCAGCCGGAGGAATTGCTCCCGGGGCGATGCATCGGGGTGACGGTGACGAATTCCCGCACGCGCCAGTTCGTAGACAGCCTGCGTGAGCCCGGTGACGAGTGCGGCCTTCTCCGAGACCGGCATCTGCCGCCATCGCTCGATCTGCAAGCGCTCGATTTCTGAGGACGTGTCAGCGATCGGTGACTTCTGCGGCACGGCCGATTA
This sequence comes from Vicinamibacterales bacterium, assembly GCA_035281225.1. GTDB lineage: Bacteria > Acidobacteriota > Vicinamibacteria > Vicinamibacterales > JAMQPK01 > JAMQPK01. Next base: position 137,229 of record DATEEI010000117.1, on the reverse strand, counting down.
TAGCGACGTTCGGCAGGCTTTGCGGAAGCCGAACCATCAATGCGGCAATGGCAAACAAACTCACCGCCGCGGCGAGAACGTAGAACATCGCGCTGTAGCTCCCTGTTAGTTCTACGCAGGCCGCCAGCAGTAGCGGTCCTATCGCCGATGCCAGCACCGTCATCGCCTGCGCCACGCCCTGAATGCGGCCGAGCTCGTGCCGGCCGTAGACACGGGGCCAGACGCTGAAGAAGAGCACCATCACCAGCCCGCCGCCAAGCCCCATCATGGTGGCCCACGCCATCGCCATCCCGATAGTTGTGATGTGCGGTAAGAACAGCAGGCCCGCCGTCAGCACGAAGAGCGAGATCCCCATCAGTTGATTCAGCGGGACGAAACGGGCGAGCCATCCTCCGATGAAATTGCCCGCAAGGCCTGTCATGGCCGTGATGACCAGTGTCTGATAGTAGATGTCCGGCCCGAAACCGCGTTCGGCGAGGATCGATTCGTTGAACAAGCCGATGCCGGATGCAACGAGACCGTACAGCGCAGCGCCGATCGCGAAGATCCAGAAGGCAAGAGTACGCAATGCTTCGCGAAGTGAAGAGCCGGAGAGCTCGACGTCCGGCGTTCGCAGTTCGAGGTTCGTGGCTCGAGGTTCGGAGCTCGCGATGCCATCCGGAAGCAGCCCCATCGATTCAGGACCTCGGCGGACGAAAATGAGGCCGAGCGGAACCAGACCTGCGAGAATCGCTGCGCCGACGACGAACCATGCGAAGCGCCAGCCGCGCGACTGCACGAGTGCGCCGACGATCGGAAACGCCGCCATGAACCCGACGCTCAATGCGACGCTGTAGATCGCCATCGCCATGTCGATGCGACGGACGAACCACTGGCCGACCATTGCGAGGCTGACGACCGACAGCGCGCTCTGGCCAAGCGCGCGCGTCAGCGTGATGGCGATCGCGAGCTCCGCAAACGAACTGACCCGACTCATCAGGCAAACTACAACGCCGAGTGCCAACCCCACCATCGTCAACACAACCCTGCTGCCAAAACGGTCGATGAAGCGGCCGATGCCGAGCGCACCTGCGGAGCCGATGAGCGTCCCCCAGAGATTCAGTTGCGCATAGTCAACCCGGTCGATGTGGAGGTCGGCCAGCAACTGTTCCGTAATGAGCCCAAGGCCTTGCGTTCGGCCCGGCAAGGTGCCCACCATGCCGGCGGCTGCCACGAGCAGCACGACCCAGCCGTAGTACGGTCGCCGACCGTTCATTGCGGTGGGAGAGGCGGTTCCTGGCGCGGCGGCGCGATCGAGCGGATGGGAATGGTGATCCCCTCGGCGGCGTACCGGCGATGCAGCCGCTTCACGAACTCGTGCTTGATGAGATATTGATCGACAAACTCACGCGCCCGGAGCGTCACGGAGAAGGCAATTCCCGGATCGCCGAGCGTGTGGAAACGGACGAGGGGTTCGAAGGTGCTGACGCCGCCCGGCACGTTGTGCATCACGTCGCGGCCCACTTCGGTCGTGATGCGCTCGACCTTGTCGAGGTCACTCCCGTAGTCGACGCTCGCGTCGAGCACCACGGCCAACTCCCGCTCTGGCAGATGGTAGTTCGTTACGATGGTTTGCGAGAGCTTCGCGTTGGGAATCAGCACCGTGTTGTTCGACAGCTGGCGCAGACGGCTCGCGCGCCAGTCGATGTCCACGAGATATCCCTCTTCGCCAGAGGCCAGGCGAATGTAGTTGCCGATTCGGATCTGCTTCGCGACCGTCAGATAGAAGCCGGCGAAGAGATTCGACAGCGTGTCCTGTAGCGCCAGCGCAATCGCGAGGCCGCCCACGCCAAGGGCAGTGAGCATTGGCGTGATCGACAGGCCGAGGCCGTTCAGAATGACGAGAAGGCCGAGGATGACGGTGACAATCCGGACGAGGTTTTCGGTAAGCGTCGTCGTCGATTCAGACGGGTCGATCGCGGAGCGGTGCGTGCGGACCAGCTTGACCAGCACTTCGGCGACAAGCAGCGTGAGGGATGTCGCCGCGGCTACATAGAGCGCCTTATCCAGCGCGTTCGCGAAGTTCGGCGCGAGTTTCCAAAAGCCAGCGGCGACGTAGACGCCGACGAGGGCGCTCCAGAACGGCACGCGGCGTCCGACCGCCGCCACCACGGCGTCATCCCACTGGCCAGGTGTCCGCCGTGCCAGTGCGCCAAGGCGGGAGACGACGACGAATCTCGTGACCTGGCCTAGGACGTACGCGATCGCGATCACCGCAAGTGAGATCGCTGCAGTCCGCGCCGACTGCGGCCAGCCGCCCATGTCAAAGCCCCACATCATGGTGAAAAGCTATTTCCCCGGCTGGATCGACGCGAGCAGCTGTTCGAAGTTCTTCTGCTGCGCGGCGATCGTCTTGGCGGGGCCGGTGAGTTTGAAGAAGACGCTGCCGCCAGGGCCTTCGACGATCGCGCCGAGCAGGCGGTAGCCTGGCACCGCCTTTGGCGAGGCCGCCATCGGACCGCCCATGCCTGTATACGATCCGCTGGAGTCGATCATGGTGATGGGCACGCCGCGCACCACACGTTTATCGATCTTTGCCGGCGCAGGCTTTCCATCGTGCCCTTGCACTTGTCCCTTCCAGCGCTCGATGTTGGCGTCGACCCCGCCGCCCTGGCCGGGCCCGAAGTAGTTCACCACGCATTCGGCGCCGGTGGAGTCTCCCGCGGCCGGGGCGATGGAATATGTCGCCGCGCGCATCGGTCGAGGCGCTTCGGCTTTCCAGCCTGCGGGTGCAGTCCAGTTGATACCCGCCGCAGACTCGGCGATCAGCGCGGCGGCGGAGGCGACAAGGGAAACGATGACGAGCAGTGTGCGCATGAGCGGCAGTATAGCGTTACCCCTGCATCACCGTCACGGTCATCGTCTCGTCGATCGGCGGCGCCTGCGTGACGCCGAAGTCGTCATGCTCCTGGTCCACCTCCCAATACATAGTGCAACACCGCCCATACTCCCCATAGGAGCAGGGAGGTTGTTAGTAGATTGAACGCTACGCATGCTGTTATCAGCAACAGCGCCAACACACCCCATCCAATGAACGCCACCTGTTGCTTCCACTGTGGCGATTCATCTGCGATCGCTACAACACCGCCTGTGAACGTTGCACCGAGAGCTCTCAGCGAGGCCAGTCGCCGCTCGAGCTCGAGCTGTGTCCCTACGATGTGCTCCATGATGTCGTCCCGCGGCGGTGCATCAGGCGTCCATCGCGTCCAGAACGGGAAGAGGAAACTGACGGCCGCTCCACCTTCGACTTCCACGTTTCTGTTTTCCATCTCGCGGACGGCGTGGGCGAGAGCATCAGGGTTACGAGTGAGCTGTACGGCTGTGGCGTCCGCAAGGCGGCGCCGGGAGCGCCATAGGCGCGCGACCCAGGGACCGAAGACGAGGAGCGTGAACAGGGCGATCGCTGCCTTCGAGGCGATCGCTCCCACGCCGAACGTCAGGTAGAGCGGAACGTCCACGAAGAGTGCCAGCGGAAGGGGACGGGAAGTTTCGGCAGCATCCGTGTGCTCGAACAGATCGTCAAATGTCATGCCCGCGCCGTCCATCAGCCGGTCGAGCATGCGCGCAGCACTCATTCGGTCGGCCGGCACGCGCCATGCCCTGCGGCTCGTCGCAAGAAACTGTCGAACCGCGATGCGCGATCGCGGGCCAAACGCAGTATCGATGACCAGCGCGAGCAGCCCCCACACCTGAAATACCGTGAGGATGACAGATGCGATCTTGAGGTCGCCGTTGCCGACCGAACCGATTACGTGGGCGAGGATAGCCTGACGAGCATCACGGTCGAGCTCTAGCAGTCCGCCCGAGACGAGGATCGTCGCGTCGTCGGTCGTGAGCCCAACCGCGGCTGCGTTGGCGGCCGACGAGTCGATCAGCATCACGCGCAACGGCGGGAGGCCGGCGGCGATCGCCATCTCTTCCACGATGTTGACGATCTGCAGTTCCTCGACGACGTCGCGTTGCGGTGGGCGCGCTTCCAGACGGCGCAGGATTCCGCCCACTCCGACGTGATGAAACAGGGCGCGGATCCACACCCACGCGAGGAGCATGACAATCGACCCGGGAAGCACCAGGGCCGAGGCCAGGAGCGCCCACGGAACGGTCCCTCCGCCTCCGCGCATCACTGTCCATGTGTTGGGAACCGCTCGAGCCACTTGCTCCAACGAGCTCCACACTCCGGCGGGAATGGCTACAAACAGGTTGACGAGGTGGACGACGAGGACGATCAAGCCGAAGAGGACCGGCGACAGCAGGATGCTGAGCGGGAGCCCGGAGAGTACGGCTGCGACCGCCGCGAACAGCGAGAAGCGCCAGCTTGCGCGACGGTTCCGTCGTTGCTCGTCGAGAAAGTGGACGCGATCGACCGGGCCCGGCAAGGTCGCGACGGCAACCGTTGGCGCGGCGTTACTTCTCACTTCTCACTTCTCACTTCCTACTTCCTACTTCTTACTTCCTACTTCTTACTTTCGTAGTACTCCTTGTACCGCCCTCTCCGAAACAGCCAGCCGCCCAGCGGACCGAGCCAGTTCAGCACGTGGTACATGTAGCCCAGGTCCATCAACTCGATCAGGTTGCCGTCGCCGTCCTTGACGAAGAAAAAGGAATGGCCGCGCGGCGAGCGCTCGGGCTTGCTCACGATCTCCACATCCTTGCTCTGGAGATAGTCGTGCCACTTCTGCAGATTCTTTACGTTGAACGAGATGTGCGTGAGGCCGACGCCATTCCACGGCACCGGACCTGGGGGCAGCTGCGGTTGAAACTCGAAGATCTCGAGCACGCCGCCGCCAGGCACGCGAATCCATCCGATCTTGCAGGTGGGCCGATCGTGGCTCACGCCGAAGAAGGTGCGCACGCGGTCGGGCGGCGTGTCCGCCACGCCCACAAGAGGACAGCCGAAGATCTCCCAATAGAACTTCACGCTCTTGTTGAAGTCCGACACCGTGATACCGGCGTGGCTGAACGAGCGGGCTCTCACAGTTCTCTATCCCCTCTTGATGTGGTCAGCCACCCGCAGCGCCTGCGCCGCGATGGTCAGCGCTGGGTTGACTGCAGCAGATGACGGAAAGAACGAGGCATCGACGACGAAGAGATTACCAACGTCGTGCGTCCGGCAATAGGGATCGAGCACAGACTCGCGAGGGTCGGTGCCAAACACGACCGTACCGCACTGGTGCGTCGTGTTCTTGCTTCCATGCGAGTGCGTTATCACGACCCAGAACCCCAGGCGGCGGAGCATGCGCCTCGCTTCCTGCACGAGCATCCGGTGCGCCTTCAGGTTGTTGGGACGATACAGCAATCGAATGCGGCCGTTGCGATCGACCGTCACGCGATTATCGCGGTTCGGCAGGTCTTCCGACATGGCCAGCCAGTCCACACCGCGTGCGACCCACCACTCATACCACGACAGGGGCAATTGCGGGACCACTGTCTGCGCCATCACCCCGTGCGTGCGGCCCTGCGACTGGATGTGTCCCAGCGGGTATGTCGTGTGGGGGCCGCGGAAATAGAAATCGTTGATCGCGACGGTCTTCTGAAATACCGTCGCGTTCTTTCGCCACGGATGGAACCCCTGCATCATCGTCGCGAGGTGAGCCATGTAGCGGCGGCCCACCAACCCTGACGAGTTGGCGAGTCCCTTCGGATGCCGGTCGTTCGCCGACCGTAGCAGCAACGCCGCCGAGTTGACCGCGCCGCACGAAACCACGAAGAGGGAAGATTCAACACGTATCGTTTGGCCGTTGCGTTCAACGTCCACTGCGACGACAGTGTCGCCGGCCGCGTTCGTGATCAGCTGTCTCGCATAGGCATTCGTCCATAGCTCGACGTTCGGACGTTCGAGCGCGGGCCCGACGCAGCAGACGTCGGCCTCGCTCTTTGCGTGAATCTTGCACGGGAATGAGTTGCACGTGTTGCAGAGGATGCAGCCGTCGCGAATGCCGAGCGGCAGCGGCGAGGGATGCAGCCCTTGCTGCTGTAGCTGGTCCACGATACGTGCCATACCTTCCGAATGCGCGATCGGCGCGTGAGGAAACGTTCCCCGGGCCGGCTCCGTCGGGTCGATGCCAGCTGCGCCGTGGACCTCATACAGACGCTCGGCCCGTTCGTAGTACGGCGCGAGCGTGTCGTAGTCGATCGGCCAGGCCGGAGAAGTGCCCTCCATATGCTCCAGCGCCTGGAAATCCTCGCGGCGAAGGCGATACAGCACACTGCCCCAGAACTTCGTGTTGCCCCCCACGTTGTAGTGCGTGTACGGCCGGAACTCACGCCCATGGTCGTCGAGCCAGCGTTCCGAGGATTGATAGCGGAGATGCTTCCAGACCGCTTCGGGGTTCCAGTTCTCGTTCTCCTGAGGAACGAAATCGCCGCGCTCCAGCATCAGAATTCGCGCCGGGCTGTCCGCCAGCGCGTGCGCAATCGTGCCACCGCCGGCGCCGGTTCCAATAATGATGATGTCGTAGCGTTCGGTCGGCATTACGAGGGACGCGCGAGGCTTGCGTAGATGTCGTCCATGAGCCGTTGGTCTTCCATGGCCCGCTCGAGGCTCATCTCTGGCGCGCGCTCTTCCGCGATCGACGTGAGGAAGTCGCGATACATCGCCTGGTAGCCGCGAATATCGCGGAAGCCCGGCAGAATCAGACGCGGCGTGCCCTGTCCACGCACCAGCACGAATGCGCCGTTCGATTCGAAGGTGATGACGCCCTTGCGACCGAAAAGCTTCGAGAGGCGCAGCCCGCGAAACAGCGACGGAATCTCTCGCGAGTAGAACAGCGAGCCCACCGCCTCGTTATCGTAGCGGAACGCCACCATCATGCTCTTGGCGCGCGTGTCCGGTCCTTCGCGCGATGCAGATGGGCGGTAGCCGTGAATCGCCGTGATGCGCGGGCCGAGGCTTCCAGCGAGATGCAGCCAGTGGATGCCTTCCTCGAAGAAGGCATCGCCGCCCGCCATCGCTTCGTCGTTGCGCCAGTCGCCGGCCGTTTTCAGCCTCTTCGCAATGGTCGTGAAATGGGCGAATACCATCTCGCCGATGACACCTTCGGTCAGCAGTCTGCGCAGTACGACGGCGAGCGGTTTGTAATGATCGTTCTCGCCAATAAGAACGACGCGCTGAGCGATGTCTCTGGCCTTCTGGACGGCCAGGTAATCTTCCATCCGCAGAAAAGCCGGCTTCTCGACGAGCACGTGCTTGCCGGCGCCGAGGGCGCGAAGTGTGAGATCGAGGTGAAAGCGAGGAGGTACCGCAATGACCACCGCATGGACGCGCGGATCGTCGATCGCGGCGGCGTAATCGGCGTAGCTCGCGGCTCCGTCGTAACGCCGGCAATATTCGTCGGCCTTGGCGCTGTCGCGGCTGGCATAACTGCAGAGGATGTCGCGCTTGAAGCCCTTCAAGTGGCGGCTATGCACCTGCGTGATGAAGCCGCACCCGAGAAAGGCGAGACGCAATGGCTGGGGTATCACAGGATCTCGAACTGGCAGGGCCTGGAGTTTAGCACCGAATATCCCTCGTTCACCAGCTCACTAGATCACCAGATCGCTAGATGTAGAATTCCCTGACATGGCGCGCAGCGTTGCTCCTCCCCACGTCGTGAACGTCAGCGATCTCCGGCGCATGGCGCAGCGGCGGCTGCCGCGTGTGGTGTTCGACTACATCGATGGCGGCGCCGATGCGGAGGTGACGCTCCGCGATAACAGCAAGGCGTTCGAGGAGCTCACGTTCCGGCCGCGCGGCGCTGTGTCCATCCCGGCGTGCGATCTGCACACATCCGTCATGGGACACGCGCTCGATCTGCCGTTCATCCTGGCGCCGGTGGGCAGCAGCCGCATGTTTTACCCGAACGGCGAAGTGCTGGCCGCGCACGCGGCGGGGGAGGCGGGCACGGCCTACGTGCTCTCCACGCTTTCGGGGACGCCGATGGAGCACGTAAGGGCGGCTACGAAGTCGCATGCCTGGTATCAGGTGTACCTGTGCGGTGGGCGCGAGGTGTCGACTAAGATGCTGGAGCGCGCCCGCGCGGCAGGCTTCACTGCGCTGGTGGTTACGATCGACACCGGCGTGCCGGGCCTGCGCGAACGGGATTTGCGCAACGGCATCAAAGAGCTGCTCGGCCGGGGCGTCTCCGGCATTCCGTACCTCGGGCAGATGATCGCGAAGCCAGGCTGGATCGCGGGCATGCTCGCCGACGGCGGCCTCATGAAGTTCCCGAATGTGATGCTGCCGACCGGGCCCATGCCATACGACGATGTTGGCAAGACGCTGGAGCAGTCGGTCGTGTGCTGGGAAGACCTGAAATGGATCCGCGAGTTGTGGAACGGCAAGATCATGGTCAAGGGCGTGCACACCGCCGAGGATGCCCGGCGCGTGGTCGACGAAGGGGCGGATGCGCTCGTCGTATCCAACCATGGAGGCCGTCAGCTGGACGGCGTGCCTGGCAGCATCCGATCGCTGCCGGAGGTGCTCGCGGCGGTTGGGCAGCAGATTGAAGTGCTGGTCGATGGCGGCGTGCGCAGCGGCGGCGACGTTGTGAAGGCGCTGGCGCTCGGCGCCAGGGCCGTGCTCATTGGCCGAGCGTACTCGTACGGGCTCGCTGCAGCCGGCGAGCCCGGGGTCGCGCGCGCGATCGAGATTCTTCGCACAGGCACGATCCGCACGATGAAGTTGCTCGGCGTTTCGTCCGTTCACGATTTGAATCGTTCCTACATTGACGTGCCAACCCACTGGAGAGCGTAACGTATGGCTATGGATGAGATTGACTACAAGATTTACGGCGACGACATGCAGTTCGTCGAGGTGGAGCTCGATCCGAGCGAAGCCACCGTCGCGGAAGCCGGCGGAATGATGTACATGGAAGACGGCATCGAGATGGAGACCATCTTCGGTGACGGCTCTCAGCAGCAGACCGGCATCATGGGCGCGTTGATGGGGGCCGGCAAGCGGTTGCTGACGGGTGAGTCGCTGTTCATGACGGTGTTCCATAACCGCAGCAGCCAGAAGAAAAAGGTGGCCTTCGGCGCGCCGTATCCTGGCAAGATCATCGCGATTCATCTCTCCGAGATCGGCGGCGAGCTCATCACGCAGAAAGACTCGTTTCTCGCGGCCGCCAAGGGTGTGAGCATCGGCATCGCGTTTCAGAAGCGGCTCGGCGTCGGCCTGTTCGGCGGCGAGGGTTTCATCATGCAGCGCCTGCAGGGTAACGGCTGGGCGTTCGTCCACGCCGGCGGCACGCTCCACGAGCGTACCCTCGCGGCAGGCGAGCTCCTCCGCGTCGACACCGGCTGCATCGTTGCCCTGCAGCCGACGGTAAACTACGAGATCGAATACGTGGGCAAGATCAAATCGGCGCTCTTCGGCGGCGAAGGCCTGTTCTTCGCCACGCTCAGAGGACCAGGAAAGGTGTGGCTACAATCGCTGCCACTGAGCCGTCTGGCCAATCGCATCGTGTCGGCCGTGCCCGGCGTCACACGCGGCGGCCGCGAAGAAGGGTCGGTCCTCGGTCGCATCGGTGGGCTCCTCGACGGGGACAATTAGGGAAGAGGGAAGAGGGCAGAGGGCAGAAGATAGATGCGCAGACGCTACATCATGGTTGCGGTTTGGGCGTTGGCAGTCATCTGCCCGGGGCCCGCCGCGGCGCAGGGCGACCTCGAGCGCGCGCGAAAGCTCTACAACTCGGGACAGTTCGAAGAATCGATCGCCGCGGCGACGGTCGCGAAGAGCAGGCCGGCGGCGATCGCATCCGCGACCTTGATCATCGCACGGTCGCGGCTCGAACGATTTCGCACGCTGAGCGATCCCAAGGAGCTCGCCGCTGCGCGCGCGGAGCTCGTGTCGCTGAACCCCCGCTCGCTGGGGCCGCAAGAGGCGATCGAGTGGCAGATCGGCGTCGGCGCCGTGCTGTTTCTCGAAGGCCAGTTGGGACCAGCGGCAGAGATGTTCACGACGGTCCTCCCTGCGGCGCGGAGCCGGCTTGCGCCGGTCGAGCTCGAGAAACTCCTGGAGTGGTGGGCGTCGACGCTGGCACGCCTCGCCGAGAGCCTAATTGGCGAAGCGAGAAGAAGCGCCTATCAGAGGCTCCGCGTTGATGTACGGCTCGAGCTGGAGCGCAATCCGTTGTCGCGGCCCGCGACCTACTGGGCCGTCGTTGCGATGCGCGGCGCCGGCGATCTCGATGCGGCCTGGGGCGCCGCTGCCGCTGGATGGATACGTTCGGGTCATCAGCCGGAAGGCACGCAGCTGCGTACAGATCTCGATCGCTTCGTGACGCAGACGCTCATCCCGGAGCGCGCACAGGCCCGCACCGGACAGCGTCTCGACGCGAAGGCGACTCTCACCGATATTGCAACCTTGACCGAAGAGTGGCGTGCTCTCACCGAGCGGTGGGGTGGTGCGCCATAGCAAACATCTCTTGAAAGGAGCGCGTCCATGTGTCATTCCTGGCTCCGTTTCCGTACGCTGCTGCTGGCTGTCCTGGCTCTAGCGGTCTGGGCGAGTGCGGGATTCGTCTCGGCTCAAGAGAGCGCAGTGCGGCTCAACGGCGCAATCGACAAGCTGGCCCGGGGCAAGTCGCTGGCGGGCGCGATCATGTACGATTTTTCCCTCTATGCGGCGGCGCAATTCGCGTCTTCCGACCTCGATTTCATCATCATCGACATGGAACACCGGGGGCTCGATTTCGAGCGCTTGGAAACGTTCCTGCTCGGTTCGACGAATAAGGCAGAGATTGCCAAGCAAGGCAACCTCCAGGTGCGCGTACCTCCTATCGTCCGGATCCCGACCTATGGCCGTGCGCCGAACGAAGCCATCGTGAAGCAGGTGCTCGACATGGGCGCTTTCGGGATCATGTTTCCGGCCATCGAGAACAGAGAACAGGCGCTCAACGCCGTGTCCGCCGCGCGTTATCCACAGATGAAAGGATCTAAGTACCCCAATCCGGTCGGTCGGCGCGGCAACGGCAACATGCCGGCGGCGTGGTTCTGGGGATTATCCAGACCGGAGTACTCTCGGCGCGCAGATATTTGGCCGGCGAACCCGCAAGGCGAGTTGCTCCTCTTCCTTCAGGTGGAAACCGTAGAGGGTGTGAAGAACATCGACGAGATTCTGTCGGTACCCGGTATCGGCGTGCTCTTCGTGGGACCGAACGACCTATCGTGGTCCCTCGGCGTGCCGCAGGGCTCGCCCGAGCACGAGGCAGCCGTTCAAACCGTGTTGAAAGCGTGCATGGCGAGAAACATCCCGGCGGCCATCACGGTGACTGAGGCCGACGTTGTACGCCGATTGAAAGAAGGATTCCGCATCGCCTCGCTGCCGAGCGGCGGCCTCGAGGCGCCAATGGACGCCACGCTCAAGCTGGCGCGCACCGTGATTCAGAGATGATGAGGTTGGCCGTCGGTCATCGAAGACCGTCGGCCAGCGTTTCTGCTTTTTCGACTGAGGATTCCGCCAGCAGCAAGTTGTTGTCTCTTGCCGCACCCTCGGCCTGCGCCAGAAAGCGCTGCGCGGAATCGTAGTCTGCCCGTTTGCCGACATTGAGGTTGCGCCGGTCGATCCGATCCAGCTTCTGTTTGGTGCGGGAAAGCCGCTCGCGCACTTGTGTGGCGGTGGGCATCCGGCCTGCGGGACCGCCCGGTCGCAACTCAGGAGCGGGTGTCGTGCGAGGCGGCTCCGGCACCGTCACCGCCGCGGCCTGTGGGGGTGCCGACGACGCGGCGGTGCCGTTCGCGGCCGGCGTCGATGTCGGCGGCGATGTCTTGGCTGCGGGTACGGCGGCCGGCATCGGGCGCTCGGGCAGAGGCGCCTCTGCTGAAGGCACTGGAGCAATCTCCACCCGGGGCGGCGGTTCGGGTATGACCAGCGGCACCGCAACGGACGATCGCGCAGGATTCGACGCGCACGCGGCCACAAATACCGCGCCGACGACGAGCCCGCTCGCGATCACCTTCTTCATCAAGCTCCCAGCCCCCAGCTTCCAGCCTCTAGTCCCTGGTTCCCCTGGGCAGCAGAATCCGAAACTGCGTCCCTCGCCCCTCAGTCGACTGTACCTCAATCTCTCCTCCGTGCAGCTGGATGATGCGATACACGATCGACAATCCGATGCCGCTGCCTTCGGGCCGGGTCGTGAAGTACAAATCGAAAATCAGATCGAGCTTGTCCGCGGGGATGCCCACGCCGGTGTCTTCGATCGTCAGCGAAATGCGGTGATCTTTCTCCGTCGTTGCCGACATGGTCAGTTTCCCACCCTCGGGCATCGCCTGGCATCCGTTCAGCGCGAGATTCAGAAGCGCCTGGCGGAGCAGGGCCGGGTCGGCGCTGAGCTCCGGCAACTCGGCGGCTATCTGGGCGCGGCAGGTGACGCCATTTCGACGGACATCTGGCTCGACCAGCGCGATCACCTCGTTGATGAGCGACGCGACGTTCACCGGTTGGAGCTGCAGCTCCTCCGGCCGGATGAACCGCACGAATCCCGTAATGACCTCGTCGAGGCGCCTGATCTCGGAGGCGATTACGTCGATGTGCTCGCGCGCGCCATCGAATTCCGGCGTGCGTTCTTCGCCTCCTTCCAACCCGAGCACGGCACCCACCGTCGTGCGCGTGCTCCTCTGCATGCGGAGCAGATGCTCTCGAACGAGCTCCAGATGGATCGTCATCGCGTTCAGCGGGTTGCGAACCTCGTGCGTGACGCCCGCCATCAGCCGCCCGAGCGAGCGTGACGCGAGCTTTTCGCTGATCGCCTTGAACGACTCGCCGACACCCTCGAGCTCCTCATCCGGTGGTAGATCGATACTGCCGACCTTCTCGCCGCGGCCAAGTTTCATGAGCCCGCTGTTGATGACGTGGATCGGCCGGAGAATGCGCCTCGCGAGCACCAATCCGACCAGCAGCGCCGTACCCGACACGAACAACGTCGTCCACAACATTGGTTGGAGCGCCTGCGAGAGATCGTTGCGGATGAGCACGGGCGACAGGCCGACGCGGATTGCGCCGAACGGCGATTCTCCGAGCTGCAGCGGCAGCACCACCTCGAGGCTGCGATCGGCGTACACGGTGCGCACCTGCATCGCCGTGCTGCCGTCGAGCACGGCAGACAGATTCTCGCCGGGCTCGATCTTCTGTCCTTCAATGGCAGGAAAACTGTGGGCGATCGCGATGCCGTCGTTGTCGACCACAGCGGCGTAGGTGACATTGCGGCCGTAGGCGGCCGTCGATTCGAGGATCGATCGGATACCCTGGTCGGTTCGCAGGGAAACGATCGGGTCGCCGCCGATCGCGATCGCTTCGCGCGCCCGCTGGTAGATCATCCTCCCCAGGAGCTCGCCGATGCCCCTGCTGTCTTCGAGCCCGACACGCGCCAGATTGGCGAGGTGTTGCACGCTCAGCACGGTCATCGCCAGCGCGATCAGCACCGTCACCGCCGCGGTTTGCCTCGCTCGAAGACTGACGCGCATATCGGCTACGTCTTTTCTTCCGCTTCCCGTCTGAATCGCTTGAGCTTGTTGTGCAGGGTCTTCACCGTGACGCCCAGAATCTCGGCGGCGCGCGTCTTGTTGTCGTGGGTGTGCGCGAGCGTCAGCTCGATCAGCTTCCGTTCGGCTTCGTCGACCGTCATGCCTGCCGTGAGGCCGGCCGAGTGAATCGACGGTGGGGGAGGACCGGACAGATCGGCCGGCACGTGCCCGGCGTCGATGAACTCGCCGGGGCTCAGAATGACCGCGCGCTCGATCACGTTGCGAAGCTCGCGGATGTTGCCGGGCCACGCGTACCGCTGGAGCAGGCGCAGCGCCTCAGGTGACACTGCACGCACGGATTTGCCGTTGCGCTCGTTGAACTCCGTGATGAACGTCTGCACGAGCAGCGGGATGTCCTCAACTCTCTCGCGCAGAGGCGGTACGCAGATGGCGATGACGTTGATGCGGTAGTAGAGATCCTCGCGAAGCCTGCCTTGCTGAACCGCCTTCGCGGGATCGACGTTAGTGGCGGCGATCAGCCGCACGTCGACCGGCTGCTCTTTCTGTCCGCCAAGACGCCTGATCGTGCGCTCCTGAAGCACGCGGAGCAGCTTGGTCTGGATTCCCGGCGCGACCTCGGCGATTTCGTCGAGGAACAGCGTGCCGGTGTGCGCCAGCTCGAAGCAGCCCGGACGGCGCTCCACGGCACCCGTGAACGCGCCACGCTCGTGGCCGAAGATCTCGTTCTCGAGCAGCGACTCCGGAATCGCGGCGCAATTGATCGCCACGAACGGATGCTTGTTCCGGCCGCTCAGCTCGTGAATGGTTTTCGCGACGAGCTCTTTGCCGGTGCCCGATTCACCGTATACGAGCACCGACGCCGCCGTGGGGGCCGCCTGCTCGATGACGCGATAGACCGCCCTGAGCGCCGGCGCGTTTCCCACCATCTGCCCGAATCGTCCGTGTTCGTGGAGCTGGTGCCGCAGGTTCGCGACCTCACGCAGCGCGCTCTGACGCTCGGCCACGTGGCTCAGCAGCATACGAAGACGCTGCGGATCGACGGGCTTTGTCAGATAGTCGTATGCCCCTTCCTTCATGGCCGACACCGCCGTATCGACGCTACCTTGCGCGGTGATCAGGACGAACGTGAGATCGGACAGCTGATCCTTGACGTGGCGGAGCAGCTCGAGTCCGTCCATCCGCGGCATGACCATGTCGGCCAGCACGGCTGACGGGCGGTATGTCGTGATGCGCTCGAGGCCTTCCTGGCCGTCCGCGGCCCCTTCGGCGTCGTAGCCCCACGCCCGCACGAGCTCCGTCAGCCCGCGCCTGGCGGCGGCGTCGTCTTCGACTATGAGGACCCTCATGGGCGTTCAGGATACAACGGGAACGTGGGATACGTGGGATGCGTGGTGACGTGGGATGCGTGGGGGGTGGAGCGTAGGCCGGGTCTTGCCGTAGACCCGGCCCATGAGGTTACGCGAGGATTCGGATCACGACGCGACGGTTCTGAGCGCGACCCTGGCGGGTGTTGTTCGGGCTGGCAGGCTTCTCTTCGCCGTAGCTGATGACGTTCATCTTGTGCAGCGGCACCTGATGCGTGTCATACAGATAGCGCTTGACGGCCTCGGCGCGTGCCTCACCGATGCGCGCATTGACCATCTTGTCGCCGCTCGAGTCCGTGTGCCCCTCGATCTCGACGAAGTTGCCTTTCGGCTCGGCCTTGAGCTGCGCGATCATTTCGTCAATGCGCGCCCGCACGCCATCAGGCAGTGCGGCCGATCCGAACTTGAATTCTCCCTGGTCTTCACTGATGACGACTTCATACACGAGGCGCTTCGTCGAGGCCTCGACGGCGTCGACGCGTGCGGCCGCAGCAGTGGCAGCGTTCTGCGCGGTGGCGGCGGAGGTTTGCGCGTCCTTCGCCCAGATCCCGACCTGATCGGCCTTGGCATCGACCTGTGTGATGCGCGCCTGGTTCTGGCGGGTGGCTTCCTGGGTGGTCTCGAGCGACTGCGAGAGCGTTTCCACGCGCGTTCCTACGGCGTTGACCTCGGTGCGGACGAACTTCTTGGTGGCGCATGCGGTGGTCGTTCCCACCACGATGACGCCGACGGCGAGCACGTGAATGGTTCTACGGAGTTGACTCATTGGCGTTTCTCCCTTCCTGGCCCACCCATACAGCAGGAACCGTACCCGATTTTCCTGTCGTCTTACGCTTACAGCCTTACAGCTTTGTGACGTCGCGGAGAGAAAAAAATTCAGTACACGGAAAAATTTACATGGTACTCATCCGGTAATAGTACGTTTGGCGGGGCTAATGGAAGGCACGCGGTTTGCCTAAGCACGCGGCGCGTCGCCGGCTTATCAAAAACACGGCAGGTCCGTGAGCTGGGGGAGCTGGGCCGACGACGCAATACAGGGGCATCGCATTCCCTTGCGGTGTCCCTGTACATTTTCTCACCATCGAGGGGCCACATCTCACCATGCCCGACACCCTGGGAGCGCGCTTGCGCTACGAGCGCGAGCGCCGGCAGATTGCTCTCCGATCGATTGCCGAGGGAACGAAGATCGGTCTGAGCTTGCTCGAAGGCTTGGAACGAGACGACGTATCGCGATGGCCATCGGGCATCTTCAGAAAATCTTTCGTGCGCGCGTACGCCGAGGCCATCGGGATGGATCCCGAGGCCGTCGTGCGCGAGTTCGTTGAACGTTATCCGGACCCGCTCGAGGTCGAACCCGCCGCGTCACAACCGGTCCCCTCCTCAGGCCCGCTTGCCATCAAGCTCACCATCACCTGGAGCGGGTCCGCATTCGGGGCCATTGGAAGATTGGCCGACTGGAAGATTGTCAGAATGTTCCTGGGTCAGAAGGCGGCTGGTTAACGGGCCACTAGCCGATGTGAATGCGGGGCCGCAGCTCGGGATCGGGCTCGGCCTGCCTGAGCACCTCGCGCGTGACCGGCGCCGTATCTCCCTCGCCGAACGCCAGAAACTTCAGGAGATACGCAATCGGATTGCCCTCGGTCCAGCCGAAGTACGCGTGCGGAATCTGCTTCGTCTCATCTCGAATGAACAGCAGTAGCGCGGCGATGGCGTTCGGGATGGCCGGGCTGACGCAGCGGAGCACACGGTGCCCGCCGATATCGGCCCCTTCGAGCTTCAACACCTCACTGAACGCCGACGCGTCCGACGGCTGTACTTCAACGAACAGCACCCGTGTCCCGGGCGGTAGGTGATGCGTCTCCTGGGCTTCGCGCAGCTTGTGCGCGTACTCTTCTGGTATTCCCTTGTCGGGCCGGTTCGCGATGATGCGGATGGGAGAGTGGGCAACCTCCTTGAGAAACCTGCCGGCCAGCGGGTCGGCGGTCACGCCCAGCACGCGCAGTTCGGTCGAGCGAAGCACCCGTGAGATCAGTGACGTCACGACGATCGTCACGATGAACCACGCGGCGATTTTGACGCCGTCGGGCCGTTCGATGACGTTGGTGACGGTGGTGTAGGCGAACACCACCGTGATCGCGCCAAAGGGCATCCAGCTGCCTTGATGGGCGCGCCACAACGCCAGCGTCACCGCTACGGCCGCGGAGGTCATCAGCACGAGCACGCCGGTGGCGTAGGCGCCGCCCTGGGCTTCGACGTCCGCCTTGAAGATGATGGTGATCAGGAAGGTGATGCCCGTGAACAGGGTGACGAGCGGCCGCGTCGCGCGGGTCCACTCGGGCGCCATACCATAGCGCGGCAGATAGCGCGGCACGAGATTCAACAGTCCGGCCATGGCCGACGCGCCGGCGAACCAGAGAATGGCGATGGTGCTCACGTCGTAGATGGTGCCGAACAGCTCACCGTGGTCGCGATGCGCGAGATACGCGAGCGCGCGGCCGGATGCCTCACCGCCTTCGGTAAACGCCTCGGCGGGGATGAGCAGCGTCGTGACGATCGAGCTGCCGAGAAGGGCGACGCTCATGATGAGCGCGGCCGTTCGCAGCAGCTTCCTGGTGTTCGCGACGCGGTTGCCGGCGACGAGCGGCATGACCGCGACGCCGGTTTCGAAGCCGGACAAGCCGAGGGCGAGCTTTGGGAAGACCAGCAACGCAAACGCAACCATCATCACCGGATTCCCGTGTTGTGCGGAGAGCGCATTCGTCCACCGCGGGAGGTATTCTGGATGGCGGACGATTTCCAGCATGCCGTGCCCGATCACGAACACGTTCAGCCCGAGGTAGACCACGACAATCGCCACGGCGATGCCGATGGCTTCCTTGAATCCCTTGAGAAAGACCGCCCCAAGCGCGGTGAGCAGCACGATCGTGACCGCGACTGGATGATCGAATGCGTGCGGGACGAACGGGTTGTGGATGATGTGTTCGGTCGCGTCGGCGGCCGAGAGCGTGATGGTGATGACGAAATCGGTCGCCGCGAACCCGAGCAGCGCGAGCACGAGCGCCTTGCCGCGCCATCGCGGCAGCAGGTCCTCGAGCATCGAAATACTGCCTTGGCCTTCCGGGCTCGCGGCCGCCACCCTGTTGTAGACAGGCAGCGCGCCGAATAGCGTGAGGAGCACGAGAATGAGCGTCGCGATGGGCGCCAGCGCGCCCGCGGCGACGAACGCAATGCCAGGTTGGTAGCCGAGCGTCGAGAAGTAGTCGACGCCCGTCAGGCACATCACCTTCCACCATGGCGCCTGGTGATGAGGTGCGGCTGTATGAGGGCCCTCAGGTGATGGTTTACTGCCGTGAAAGAACCACTCGTGAAATGTCAATGGGACTCCTGACGTTCGTATCGGTAGGCGAACGCGAGCGCAGCAACACCCGCGATAATGCAGTCAACCTGCCAGGGCAACCGCAGCATGACGCGGTTCAATAGATAGACCGAGACCACCATCAATACGACAGCTCCGAGTCGGAGTAGGGTGAGGCGCATTCGCATGTTCATCTGGTTCACCTTACAAGATGGAACGGCACGCTGGTGACGACCACGTTGGGCTTGAAGAGGAGCGCTCCCTTGATGAGAAGCGCGCGCTGATTATGGAAAAGATGGTGCCACCATTTCGCCGGCACGAACTCCGGCAGAACCACGGTGAGAAAATCGCTGGGGCGCTCGGCGTCAACCTGTTCGATATATTCGAGGAACGGCTCCATCAGAGAGCGATAGGGAGATTCCAGGACGACGAGCGGCACGCCCTGCCCCCACCGCTCCCAGTCCGATCGCAAGTGGCTGGTGATTGCCGGATCCATGCTGACGTACACCGCGCGGACATCATGGGACAGCGTCTTGGCATACTCGACGGCCTGGACCACGGCTCGGTGCACCCCGCTAATCGGCACGAGCACGATGTTCTCGCGGCGCAGGTTGTCAGTCCTCCAGCCGTCCAAGGAAAGTTGCGAGGCGACGACATCGTAGTGGCGCTTCGTGAGGCGCAAGAAGAACACGGCCACCGGAATCAAGACCAGGACGATCCAGGCGCCTTCGTGGGCCTTTGTCACGGCCACCACGATCAGGACGATGCCGGTCACCGTCGCGCCGAATCCGTTGATGGCGGCGCTGGTTTTCCAGCGCGGCCCTCCGAGCCTGCGCCAGTGCATCACCATTCCCGCCTGCGAGAAGGTGAACGAGACAAAGACGCCGATCATGTACAGCGGAATCAGCGAGTGGGTATCGCCGCCATAGAGAACCAGGAGAAGACCGGCGAACACGCTCAGCGCGACGATGCCGTTCGAGAAGGCGAGCCGATCGCCCTGATTCATGAGCTGACGCGGAAGGTAGCGGTCGCGCGCGAGGATCGACGCCAGCCTGGGAAAGTCCGCGTACGCGGTGTTAGCCGCCAGAACGAGAATCAGCACCGTCGCCGCCTGCACGAGGTAGTACGCGACGCCACGTCCCCCGAAGACGCCACGAGCGATCTGCGATACGACTGTTTCCTGATCGCTCGGGGTCACCTGGTAGGAGTGCGCCAGCAACGTGATGCCGAGGAACATCGTGATCGAGAGTGCCGCCATCATCAGCATCGTCGACGCGGCATTTTTGGCTTCGGGTGGCTTGAAGGCCGGGACGCCGTTCGACACGGCCTCCACGCCGGTCATCGCCGTGCAGCCGTTCGAGAAAGCCGTGAGGAGCAGAAACAGTGTGAGCGTTTCGCCTGTCGGCTGAATCGGGTTGAGCGGTTGAACGGGTTCGACGGTACCGCTCAGCGCGCGCCAGGCGCCCACGGCGATGAGCGCCAGCAGGCTGACAACGAAGAAGTATGTGGGCAGTGCGAAAATCCGGCCCGACTCGCGAATCCCACGCAGGTTGGCCAGCATCGTGACGGCCACGAAGCCGAGCGCCATCTCGACACGATTGAGGTGCCACGCTGGAAATGCGGACGTGATGGCGGCGACCCCCGCTGCGATGCTGACGGCCACCGTCAGCACATAGTCGATCAACAGTGCGCCCGCCGCGATGAGCGCAGGCGTCTCGCCGAGATTGTCCTGCGCGACGATGTAGGCGCCGCCGCCTGTCGGGTACGCATAGATGGTCTGCCGGTACGAGAAGACGACCACCGCCAGAATGGCGGCAATGACAATGGCGATCGGTGTCCCGACACTCAGGGCGCTGATGCCGACGAGAATGAGGACTCGCAGAACCTCTTCCGTCGCGTAGGCAACCGACGAAAGAGCGTCGGACGAAAGAACGGCAAGACCGGTGAAACGGGAGAGACGCTCGTGGTGGGCCAGGTGTGAAGGAATAGGCTCGCCGACGACAAATCGCTTGATCTGACCGAACAGTCCCTCTTCGGGCATGGTGGCTTCCGTTACGAGCCGGCGGGGTTAGCTGACGGGCTCGGACTCGGAAGTGTCCTATGGCGGAATCGCCAATTCGCCCCCGGAGCGTCGTGCGCTCCTCTGGGTCCCCCGCGTTCCGCGAATGGCGCGGAACTTAGGCAATAGATGCCAAGCTACGCTTGTCGGCCGCCGATGTCAACACGAGGCAGTCCCTTCCAGAGCGCGAGGACTGTCTGAGTGACCATTCGTACGTCGACAGGTTTTGCAATGTGGGCGTCGAAACCGGCCGCCAGGAGGCTCGCTCGATCTTCATCCCGCGCATACGCCGTTACTGCGGCTACTCTTGTGCGCGATCCGCTGGTCTCGGCCGCGCGCAGCTCGCGCACCAGCGCGTAGCCGTCCTTGCCGGGAAGGCCGACGTCGGTGAGCACGACATCAGCCGACTGTTCGTCGAGCGTGCACATCGCGGCATCGACCGACGAGACTTCGCGCACCATCGCGCCCGCGGCCGTCAGAAGCGTCCCGAGCAGGTGCCGGGCATCCTCGTCGTCGTCCACAACGACGACCTGGCAATTTGTCAGCGGCCGCAGCTCGCGCGATCGGCGTTCCTCTGTCGTGTCGAGGATGGTGGCCAGTGTAGGGTCATCCTCTAATAGTGGCAGTTCCACGATCAGCGCGCTGCCTTTTCCCGGGCCGTCGCTTTCGGCGCTGACGGTGCCGCCGTGCTGTTCGACCACGTGGCGGACAATCGAGAGACCGAGCCCGAGCCCTCCGTGCTGGCGCGTTGACGATCCGTCAGCCTGGCGGAAGCGATCGAAGATGTATGGGAGGAATGCTGGATCGATACCGATGCCGCTGTCGGTGACGGTCAATCGCAGCCTGCCGTTCGTCGATTCCGACAACTTCACGTCGACGACACCGCCTTCCGGCGTGAACTTGATGGCGTTGGAGAGGAGATTCAAGACGACTTGCTGGAGACGCCGAAAGTCGCCGTTTGTCAGCCTCGAAGTGCCGGACAGCTTCGATGTGAGCCGAATCCGTTTCGCGTCGGCGGCGGGTCGCACGGTATCGAGCGCAGCGCCGATCACGGAGCCGAGATCGACCGGCCGAAGGTTCAGGGAGAGCTTCCCGGTGATGATACGAGAAACGTCGAGGAGATCGGTCACCAGTTGGGCCTGGGCGTGGGCATTGCGATCGATGATCGTCAGCGCACGGCGTCCACTGGTCTCGTCAAGCGTGCCGTCAAGCAGCATGCGCGTCCAGCCGATGATGGCGTTCAAGGGCGTACGCAATTCGTGCGAGAGCGTGGCAAGAAACTCGTCTTTGGCCCGGTTTGCGGCTTCCGCATCGAGACGTGCCGCGAGCTCGGCCTCGAGCAGCGCCCGACGTTCGAGCTCGGCCGTCACGCGGTCTGTGACGTCTCTGACGAATCCCGTGAAGAGGGGAGGCACCGTCGGGACTCGTGTGATCGATACCTCCACAGGAAACTCGTGACCATCCGATCGCACGGCGGTCGTCTCGACGCGCCGATCGATAAAAGGCCCTGTTCCGGACAGCAGATAGGTGTGCAGTCCCGCCCGGTGCCCGTCGCGCAACGCCTTGGGGATGATGAGTGTCGCGAGCTCCTGGCCGATCGCCTGTTCGCGGGAATAGCCGAACATCCGCTCGGCTGCGCTGTTGAACTCCGTGATGCGTCCCTGGTGATCCATGCTGATGACGGCATCGAGCGCTGTTTCCAGAATGGCGCGAGTGCGAGTTTGTTGGTCCGACACGGCCGACTCGATATGTCGTCGGCTGAGAAAGTCACCGATCTGATGGCCGATGGCCGTCATGGCGGCCAGCAGATCGTGGTCAACCGTGGCGACCGATTCGCTGAAAAACTCGACCACGCCGGCGATGCGCTGGTTCTGGCGGATGGGGAAGCCGAATGCGCCATGGAGTCCCGCGTGTCTGGCAACAGAGGCGCCGGGAAAATTCGGATCGTGAACGACATCTTCAATCCAAGATGGGGCGCCGGCAGCCCACACACACCCGGGTAGCCCGACCCCGGCCGTGGGGGTCATTTCTCTCGTAGCCGTCAGGAACGTGGACGATCGAGCTTCGTCTTCCGCCCACGTCGCGATGCAGCGAAGCCTGTCGCGCGCCGGATCGACAATCCAGAATGCTCCAGCCTGCCAGCGGAGGCTGGAGCAGATCGCTTGCAGAATGCGCGGAGCCGCATCTTCGACGCTGGAAGAGATGGTGATGGCATTACCCGCGGCATACGCAGCGGCGCGGCGCTGTTCAAGCAGACGCCGCTCGGTCGTGGCCGCGGCGAGCAACAGGCCGCTGCCCGCCAGCACCCCCATGAAGGCATGCACCACCAGCAGGTTTTCGTGAGGGCCAATGGTGAGGAGTGCGCGGTGACCCGACATGGTGTTCCACACCATGACCGCGGCTGTACTAAGAGTGACGAGCGCCGTAGCGGGTTGTCCGAACCGCACGGCCGCCAGGATGACCAACGGAAAAATGGCGAACGCGAGCGGTGGGTCGCCGATGGAGGCTGAAAAGAATCGTCCGGATACGACAGCGGTGATGCATGCGGTGATCGTCACGAGCGCCAGCGTATCCAGCTTGCGCTGCAAGCTTTGCCGGCGAGCGCGGAGCGTCGTCAGAATCGCCGGCGCTACAATCAGTGCACCTAAAGCGTCGCCCACCCACCACTCTCGCCAGAGATCGCCATAACGCGCCCACGGTTCGGCGACAGCGCAGAGCATCGTGACGCCGATGCTGGCGCTGAAGACAGGGCTTGCGACGACGGCGATCACGATGAAGGCGACGACGTCGCGTGTTCGTCTGAACCCTGGGTCGATGCTGCGCAGTCCTGAAAGTGCCCCTGCCGCTATCGCAGCTTCGAGCGTATTTCCCGTCGCGATGCCAGCAGCGGCCCATAGCGGCAGCTGCGTCGATGCGTTCGCGGCAAAGGCGGCGAGCCATATTGCCGGCCAGAGCCTGATTCCCCACAGTAGCAGCGCGGCCATCGCAATGCCGGTGGGAGCCCACACGGTCGTGACCTGCTCGGCGACAAATGCCGCCCGAAATCCAATCAGTGCTGCGAGGAAATACGTCAGGCCGACAATGGTCCCAATCGCGACGAATCGCGCTGCGCGGGGCATCCCCAAGATGATGACGCCGTTTCCGTTAAACACCTAGTGGGCCACTAGCGCGGCGAAATCGTCTTTCCCGTGAAGTACTCGAACGCGGCGGCGCTGAGCTGTGCAATCGCCCGCTCCATTCGTGTAACGTGGGAGTCGTTCGTCACGAAAACGCTCAATACCAGATGGCCGCCGATTGCGCTATCGGGCGGCAATGTGATGACCCCCACGTCATTGATGACGACAGTGGTGGTGCCCGTCTTGTGGGCCACGTGGGTATCGGCCGGCAGACGGCCCTTGATTCTTCGTGGCCCGGTTTTCGATCGAGACATCAGATTCAACAACGCGTTCGTTTGGGCTGCAGGGAGCAGGTTGCCGAGCTGAAGCCTGCCGAGCAACAAGGCCATGTCGTAGGGAGTGGCGGTATCCCTCTCGTCCTGCAGGAAGCGCTCGCGTCCGATTTTCAGGGCATCCTTCGACACTTCATCGACCAGCCGCCTCTGAAGTTCCAACGTCCATTGCTCCGGCGGCGGCGCGCCGACAACCCCGGCCATATCGAGGAGCAGTTGCCCCTCGGACCGGTTCACGTTGATCGTCGTGAAACCAAGTGCGCGCAGCCGCCACTCGACCCGAGGCGGTCCACCCACGAGCGCCAGCAGCGAATCGGCCGCCGTGTTGTCGCTCTCGATCAACGCCAGCTCGAGCAGCTCGCCCACCGTTCTCGATATGGCGCCGTTTGGATGGCGTCGCGACAGCGTGCAGCAGGGCCGGATATCGCTCGGTCCGATCCAGACCTGTCGATCGAGCGAGAGCTTGCCCTCGGAAATTTGTGCCAGCACCTCGATTGCGATCGGCAGCTTCACCACGCTCGCCATCGGAAAACGTTCGTCTCCTCGAATCACGATGAGCCGTCCTGATTCGAGATGAATCAGCGCAACGCCGATCTTCGCGCGCGCGCTGTTTGCAATGCGGTTGAAGGTCGTCTCGAGTGGTGACAGATCCAGGACTTGCGCCGTGGCTGGAGAGGTCGTGGCGAACAGCAGAAGGAGCGCGATCTGCAGGTGCACGGCTTTGGAGTGTACGCCGTTTGGTACTGATGCTACGTTGCGTGGTGAACGGAGTCGACGAGCTTGCGCCAGACGGAAACAGTTTCGAGGTTGTCTTCAGAGAGTCTGGCGCCGCACCAGAACCAGCCGGACGGCGCGGGAGAGGTCCAGACCGGTTTGGCATGGATGGACCTGCCGAACCCGGGAAGCGGGACCTGGAATCCTGACGCCACATCGGCAGGCTCCGGTAGTTCGAGGCGCAGGCCGCCATAACTCAAGTCGACAACGCGCGCGGGCCCATGTGCCACGCGTGCGACGAGTAAACCTTCCCCCAGTTGCTTGCGTGGCCAGCGGCGATGCGGCGTGCTCTCCGCCCGGATCCGAGAAACCCGCGTAAGCAATTCCCTTTCATCGACAGGTTCGACGAGATAGAGCGCGCCGTGCCGGTGTGCGTCGAACTCGAGCACCGAATCGTAAACCCGATCGATGACGATCGTGCGCATCCGGGGATGGGAGATGTGACAACGGATGACCAGTTGCAACCCATTGAATGCGTCGAGGCGGACCTCCGTTATGAGGAGGTCCGGTGAGTAGGCCGCAAGAGCTGCCACCGCTTCGCCGAAGCTAGTCGCACCGATGACGTCGTGGCCGGCGCTTTTCAGAAGATTCACCGTGGCGGCGGACCGTTCCGCGCTCGTGCCGACGATCAGGACCTGCATCATGAAGTTTGAAAGGGAGGGCAAGGAACGTGCCGCAGAAAATCTTCAGAAACCCTTATGCAGATCTGTGAGAACAGTGTTCAGAGTTGCAATCGGACTGACGAAATTCTTGTGGGAGCGCACAGTTTTGTGATCGCCGTTAGCCGGCGTTTGCCTGTACGAGCTCTGCCACCGCCGCCTGCAGCTCGCTCAATTCCACGGGCTTTGCCAGATGCATGTCATATCCAGCCTCGATGGCGCGAGTGCGGTCTTCCGCGCGGGCGAACGCGGTGAGCGCGATGGCCGGAATACGAGCGATGTCCGACGACAGGGCCCGGACCCGGCGTATGAGCGAAAGCCCATCCTCTTCTGGCATCGCGATATCGCTGATCAGCATGTCGGCGCCGTCGCGGGTGAGCAGTTCCAGCGCCTGCGCCGTCGACTCGGCCGTTACCACGTGAGCGCCTGCAGTACTCAGAGCCTCGCTCAGCAGCTCCCGCGTGCCTGCATCGTCGTCCACGACAATGATCCGGACGCCATCGAGCGTCGCGGACGGTACGACATCGTGCGCGTTGAGGGCTGCGAGGGCGTCGGCGCTTGTCATCGCCGCCACCGGAAAGTGAATGACGAAGCGGGAACCACGGTCGTGACCGTCACTGAATGCTTCGATGGATCCGCCGTGCAGAGCCGCAAGGTGACGCACGATCGCCAGGCCGAGGCCTAGCCCACTATGGGGACGGGTGGTGGAACTGTCAGCCTGACGAAACCGCTCGAATACGTGCGGAAGGAATTCCGGCGCGATGCCGATGCCGGTATCTTGCACCGACAGATGGACATGCGATTGGTCTCTCGTGAGCTCGACGTCAACGCGGCCACCTGGAGGCGTGAACTTGATGGCGTTGGACACCAGGTTCCAGACGATCTGCTGCACGCGCTCCGGGTCGGCGCGGATGACGAGCGTGTCTGCAGGCGGAGGCGCTTGAAGCTGGACATCTTTTGCTTCTGCGCCCGGGCGCAGTGATTCGACCGCGGCTGTCACGATTGGGGCGATGGCGATTGGCCGCAGACGGAGCCGGACCTTTCCCATCACGATGCGGGAGATGTCGAGGAGGTCTTCGATCAGCTCCGACTGCAGACGAGCGTTGCGCTCGATCACTGCGAGGGCATGAGCCTGCCGTTCCGCACGTACCGATCCGCTGCGCATCATCGTCACCCATCCCAGGATGGCATTCAGCGGCGTGCGGAGCTCGTGCGAGAGCGTGGCGAGGAATTCATCCTTCGCGCGGTCGGCGGCCTGCGCCTGCACTTCTCGTTCACGAAGCGAGGCCTGAGACGCTCGAAGCTCCATCTCCTGTCGGGCAGAGGTCTCCCACGCACGCACTTGGCCCCGTGTGATCAGCAGCAGTAGCAGCGAGAAAAGCAACCCTCCGAACAACGTGCCGACTGCCGGCCGTGGTCCCACGGCGACGGGGGCCTCCGTGGATCTCACCACCACCAGCCATGGCCGGCCGACGGCGCTCACGATATCGGCCGACTGGTAGGCTCCAGCGTGTGTGTTGTGAGCGCGATCGCCCAGCAGGTTCGCCTTGCTGGCGACTTTGCCGTCGTACACCTCGAACACGATTGCAGGGGAGATATTTGCAACGACCTGCTGAAACAGCTTCGAGGCGCTGAACGGACTGAAGACGAACCCGAACAGCGCTCGCCGTCGATCCTCGACCGTATCCAACAGCATTCCTATCCGGTAGACCGGAACGAGGACGACAAACGTGCCCTCGTCTTCGCGATCGAAAGAGGAGGCCGTGTTCAGCTTGCCCGATGCCGCGGGCTGCCCGGTATCGGCGGCCCGCTTCATAGCCTCCTCGATCGTAGGGTCGGTGGAAATGTCGTGGCCGAGAATCGTCCGGCTGATTTCACCGCGAGGCTCGAGGAACAGCACCGGGTAGTACTCCGGTTGTGGAGGAGGGTGCCATCCACGAAGACTTCTTATGCCGTCACGTTCGACCGCAATGCGGAACCTTCGCAGTTGCCGGTGCCGGACACGTTGAGCAAAGCCGATGGCTTCCATGCCGGTGTAGCGCTCGCGCAACTGCAAGCCGGCGACGAAGGTGCGAAATTCCACCTGGCTGATTTCGTTACTGGCCGCCAGCAGGGCCGCTCCCGCACGGATGAGCTCGATGTTGGTGTTCAGCCTGACCTGAATTTGTTCGCGTGTTTTCTCTGCCTCGGTCAGGAATCGCGCCTGGTCCGACTGATAGGTCGCGCGAAGCTGGGCCTCGGTCGCGGAGGAGACGTACCAGGTGGCCGCGAGAGAAAGGATGCAGGCAAAGGCGAAGAGCGCATAGGGCACCCACCGGCGAAGGACCCATCGCCGGAGTGTGGTGCTACGAGCTGCGTTACCAGCCATTCAGACCTGTCGACCAAACTTTAGAACGAATCGTTCAAAAAGCTTGAATAGTTCGTGCGCTTGATTCGCTTGGTGACCACCTCGCCATCGCGGCCGAGCGGCTTCGCAGAGCGGTTGTTGATGACCAGCGACACCGCGCCAGCGTCGCCAATCTTGAGGAGGACTTCCTCGCGAGCGTGCAGCATCAACGATTCACCCGGCTTGAGGAGACGCTCCATGGGCTGTGCACCGTCGACCAGCGTACTGATCCAGCACGCCCGTTGAGCCGCGAGGGTCATGGTGAGGTCGGCCGCGTGTGGTGCAGCGGTTTGCAGTGGCGACGCCTGTGTCTTCGCCGGCAATGTCTGTGCGAGACGTGACCTGGACGCGGGTGCGGTGGCCGTCGGGGTGTTCACGCGCTCAACAGCGCTTGGCGTATCAGAGTCCACCCGGGAATTCAGCGCGACGACAACGGAGACGCACGCGGCGGCAAACGCCAGAGTCAACAGCGTGCGGCGCCGTCTATCAGTCCGGATTGGGCTCGACGGCTCCGATAGAAAATTAGGCTCCGAGCTTTCTGAGTACGAATGGGTCGTCTTCGTGGCGGGCCGCTCGCAGGTGGCGAGCAGGTCTTCAATCCGTTTCAGGTTGTCCCGAAGCCGCTCTCGATCGGCAGCCGTCGCTGCGAGGAATGCATCGACCTCTGTACGGTCGTACCCTCGCCATTGACGACGAAATCTCGGCGCGCTCGCATGAGGCCTGGTCATAGCCATCTCAGACCCCTTATCGGGCGGATTTCCTCAGGCCACCAGTGCCAAACTACGCAAATTGCTGGTCGTCGGCAGACGGCCCATAGATGGCGGGCACCGTGCGATCGTTGAGCCGCAGATACACCGTGAGCTGTCCCCGATGGTGGGCCAGATGGTTGAGCGTGTCGCGTAAGACGACATGTCTCGGCGCCTCCATTACGACTTTTCCACCCGCACGCAGGCGCCAGCTCGTCGTCATGAGGAAGTCATCGGTGGTCTTGGAGAGCGACTCGCGTGCCTTCGTCACGTGCCCGTCGTGAATCTCCACCAGCGTGTCGATGGTGGGTTGTTTGGACTGGCCGGCGCCGGGCGGTGTGAGATCCAGCTCGTCCTGTCCGATGATGAGCGTTACCCACGACGGCATCGCGGCGACCAACCCTGCCAGACGCCCCAGTGGCATCGACTTCGGATGCGGTGTCCAGTCATCACGGCCAAGCGGTACTTGCGCGAGCGCGCGGCGTGTGCGTGGACTTTCGCGATCGAGCTCTTCAAGAAATAATTGCGAGAGTGTCATTCCCTGACGTTACCACTCTCTGCCAATTCGTCAAGATCCCGACCATGGTAGAGTTGCCGGCGCAGCGTTCCACACTCCCACATGCCTTCCCTTCGTTCCAGGCTGATTGATTCAATTTCCCTGATCGCTATTGTCGCAAGCGCCATCCTTGCGTTCATCGCGGTGTTCGGCTCGGGCGTCTACACATCGGCGTACGGCATTCGGCTCTCATCCCAGACACTCTGGCGCCCGGCGATCGTCGCCGTTGTCGCCAGTGCGTTCTTGCTGTACCGCTCTGAATTGCGCCAACAGACGCTCACAAGAATTGCGTCTCAGATACTGCAGCACGCCACGGCCGTCGCGATTGCCCTCGCCGCAGTCACCGTTGTCATGGCTTTTCGCGTGTCTGCGTTCGAGGTGGTTGGCGCAGATGTGTATGGATACGTCAGTCAAGCCCACTTGTGGGTGTCCGGCGCTCTCGTTCAGCACGAACCCCTTTCTCTTCGTGCGCCCTGGCCTGAAACGGAGTGGACGTTTTCGCCGCTTGGATACCGTCCCGGCCTGGAACGTGGAACGATCGTGCCAACGTATCCCCCTGGCCTCCCCCTGCTCATGGGAGGCATGCTCGTGCTCTTCGGTAGGGACGGTCCGTTCTTTGTCGTGCCACTGCTTGGCGGTGTGGCAATCGTCACGGCATTCCTGCTTGGACGGCGCGTTGGTGGCGAGGCGTGCGGCCTCGCGACCGCCGCCTTGTTGCTGACGAGCCCGGTATTCCTGTTCCACCTGAAAGAGCCGATGAGCGATGTGCCGGTCACGGCATGGTGGCTCCTTGCGATACTCCTTGCCTCGAGGACCACGCCTGCGTCCACTATTGCGGCAGGCTTCGCCACATCGGCCGCGCTCCTCACCAGGCCGAATCTTGTCCCACTAGCTCTTCTACTTGGGATCTTTGTGCTGTTCTACTCGGCGGAAAGACGACGTCGCGGCTTGTTGAACGCGTGCATGTTTGCTGCGGGGGTTGTTCCCGGGTGCATCGGTGTCGCCGTCGTGAACGCCAGGCTTTATGGTTCGCCTCTTTCATCCGGATACGGCGACATGTCGGTCTTGTTCAGTGTCGAATATTTCTGGACGAATCTCTCGCAGTACTCCAGGTGGCTCCTCGACATGGAAACGCCTTTTATCGTGCTCGCCGCTGTTGGGTGGTTCCTGCTGAGGCGACGTGAAGGCCACCAACGAAGATTCTCAAACCTGTTCGTGGCGTTTGCGGCGGTCTTGTACGGTTGTTATGCCTCCTACATTCCATTTGATAACTGGACGTTCTTGCGGTTTCTGCTGCCGGCGATAGCGCTGTGCTTACTGCTTTGCGCCGTAGCTGTTTCGTACGTCGGCGAGCGGTTGAATTCATTTCCTTCGAAGTTTCTTCTCGTCGCATGTTTCGTCGTGTTTCTGGCTTGGCGGTGGGATGTGGCTGGCTTCAAGCCGGTCCGGCCGCACGATCGGCGGTTTGCGGTGATTGGTCAGTATGTGCACGAGCAGCTCCCACGGAATGCCATCGTGTTCTCGATCCTTCACTCTGGCAGCATCCGGTATTACTCGGGCCGGTTGACGTTCCGTTGGGACTGGCTCCCTCCTGAGTGGCTCGACCGCTCGTTGGTGTTTCTCACATCAAACGGGTACAAACCCTTCCTCTTAATGGAGGATGTGGAGCGAGCACAGTTTGTTCAGAGATTTTCAGGCCAGTCACGAATCGGCGCTCTACGTTTCACGCCTGTTGCCACGTACTACGGAAGTACTCGCGCCGATTTGTACGATCTGGAGAATCCGACGCGCCAGACTGAGAGCGAGACGATAAGGTCCCGCGTGCCTTAGCGTGCGCCTATGCCGGAACGATCACCGTCACCCGAAGGAACGTCGCCGGGATCTCGGTCGTGTCCGCAGATCCGCTCCGGTTCTCACGATTGAAGAGCGCTTCGAGCTCGGTTTGCAGATCCGCGGCCCGGCCGGATTGTTCGGCGGCGGCAAAGGCATTCATCGTCGGCCCATACCAGGTCCGGAATTCAGCCAGAAACGCAGACGGCGAGCCTGGGAAGCGGAACGTGTAAACATCCTTGGCGAAGGACACTGCCTCGCTGGGAACCCCGGCGGCGACAAACCGTTCGATGACATTGGTCTCGATGCCCCATGTCATCGGACTGATGAACCCCTCGGGAGGCGGTGGAGAGTACGCGGAGCTGATTCTCAGGATCTGCGCGACGAGTGTCGGATCGCCTGGAATCCAGTTGCCCATCACGATCCTGCCTCCGGGCCGGGTTACGCGCACGATTTCTTTCGCGACGTCGAACGGCTTCGGCGCGAACATCGCCCCAAACATGCTCACGACCAAATCGAATGCCCGATCAGGAAGGCTATGCAAATTGGTCGCGTCGCCGTGCTGAAATCGGCAATTGGATAATCCGGCCTCGCTCGCACGGCGGTTGCCGGCGTCGACCAGATTGCGCGAAATGTCGACGCCGGTGACATCAGCGCCGAGCTTGGCCATCGGCAGCGCCGTTGTGCCATCGCCGCACCCAAGATCGAGAACGCGCGTCCCAGGCGTGAGGCCGAGACCGGCGACCACCGCTTGACCGCTCTCGCGCATGCTCGCGGCAATGCGCGTGAAGTCACCTTTTTCCCACAGAGCCTGATTAGGATTCACAGTACCTGCTGTCATCGCTCCCCCCTTCATCATCACGACACCGCGCAACGGTTGGCGCCGGCCTCAAGTTCCGTGACGTCACGGTCCGGCATCTCTCCGCGCTCGTTCAGTTCCACGATGCGTCCGAAGTTGGGCGGCGTCTCCGGCAGTCGTGAGACGACGCGGTCTACGAAAGAAGATTCGGACGCCAGCCATCCGGCAAGCCACGCGTCGATGTCGGACACCCGGGTCATCACAGGATGCCGATCGAATGCAATCGGTTCACTCGTGTGGGCAGGTAGCACGATGACTTCTGGACCAAGTGCCCTGATCGCTTGCAAAGAGTGGAAGAGTGCGCGCGCACGATCTCTTGCGCCGGCGGCGTCTGCGTGCAAGTCCGGGCGACCGACGCCTTTTATGAAGAGCGTGTCGCCGGTAAATACGGCGACCGTTGGCAACACGTACGACATGCTTTCAAGGGTGTGACCGGGCGTGCGTCGGGCGATGAGTGTCGCTTGTCGGACCGTGATTTCGTCGCCGTCCTTCAGTGGCTTGAATGGAAACGCAACGCGTTCTTGTTGTGGCATCAGCAACGGTGCGCCAACATGCTCGGCGAGCTGCCGCGCGCGAGAGAAATGATCTGCGTGGATGTGGGTGTCGAGCACCGCACGGATTGTTGCGCCATGCGACTTGGCGATGTCGACGTAGACAGTCACCGGCAAGGAAGCGTCGATCACGATTGCCTCGCCGTCTGATATGACGAAGTACGACAGGCAGCCCTTGCCGGTTCGGCGCACCTGAACAATCGTGATTCCGTCGCATTCAATCGGGACGCGCGCTGTATTCCATGCGAGAGTCCAGGCGTTCATACCCCCGGCCAGCGAACGAACATCAAACCCGCGTTCTGTGAGGAAGTCGGCCGCAGTCTGACTCATGCGACCGGCGCCACACACCGTCACGATTGGTCGATCAGTCGCGAGCACGGCGTCTGCGAGCGCTCCCGGTTGTCCCGATCGCAAGGACTGGTAGGCGTTCACGTGCATACTTCCGGGGATAGCCCACCGGGCGCGGTCTTCGTCGGCTCGAACATCGACGACGGTGACTGGGTGTTGGGTGTCAAGCCACTGACGCAGGGTTTCGACATCAATCTGCTTCGCCATCTTTCCTGACCTTCCTTACAAACCGGCTACCGCAGCACAATCAGCTGCTCGCCCCGTCACCGTGGGTGGTGAGAGTGTTTCCCGCATGCGAATTGCCGACAGCACTCCCGACACAAAGGTGAGCGCCGCGACGAACCACATCGCAGCCGACAACCCGAAGGAGTCGGCAACTAGTCCCGCCAGCAGCGCCCCGATTGCATACCCGAGGTCCCGCCACAAGCGATAGATCCCGACCGCCGAGGCGCGCCACGAAGGATGCGCAACATCGCCGATGGCGGCGAGGAGCGCGGGATAGACCATCGCGGTTCCGAGGCCGATCAACAAAGCCCCGACGACAAATCCCATGAACGCATGCGCCATGGTGATCACCGCGATGCCGCCAGCCTGAATCCACATGCCCCAGACGATGAGTGGCTTCCGGCCCAAGCGGTCCGACAGGGCTCCAGTCACAGATTGCCCAAAGCCCCAGGTGGCGGGATAGATGGCCGCGAGCAGTCCGACCTGAGCGAGGTCCATACCGGCCGCGGCGAATACCAATGGGAAAAGTCCCCATGCCATTCCATCATTTAGATTGCTGACAAGCCCGGCTTGGCTGACGCTTGAAAGGTTGGGGTCGAGCAAGGTGGTCCGCCAGAAGACGTCGCGAGACGTGGCTGCGCGGCCGTCACGCCGCGAGGCGAGTCGTGCTGATTCGTGCGCGAAGTGACGTGTTTCACCCACGAACATCGCCGAGAGGGCGAGGCCGATGGCGACGAAGCCTACACCCAGATAGAACGGCTGCGGCCGCAGGCCGTAGTGTGCGGCAACCCAACCCGTCGCGAGAGCGCTCCCGGAAAGGGCCACGTATCCGGCGCACTCGTTCAATCCCATCGCCAATCCGTGCTCTTTCGGGCCGACGAGATCGATCTTCATGATGACGGTCGTGGACCAGGTGAGTCCCTGACTGACGCCAAGCAGCACGTTCGCGAACAGGATCCAGTTCCAGCTGGGAGCCCACATCAGCAGGAATGGAACCGGCGCTGCGACCAGCCAGCCGAGCACGAGAACGGACTTGCGGCCAAATCGATCGGACCATCGACCGGCGCCGTAGTTCGTGAGCGCCTTCGACACGCCAAACACCACGATGAATGACAGAATCGCTGAGCGTGCCGCGAGCGCAAACTCCTGTTCTGCAATAGCCGGCAGAATACTGCGTTCGATGCCGACCATCGCGCCGACAAAGGCGTTGACGACGACCAGGAGTGTGAATTGCGCGGCGTTTTCGCGCAGCCCGAGTGTGATCGAAGGCGCCGATGCAGCGTTGGTACTCACGTCGCCATCGCATTCTCGGCGCGCGCGGTCGGCGCACCTGTTTCGATCGGCAGGCCTGCTGACCTCCATTCGGGAAATCCTCCGGCGAGTCGCTGCGCGCGGCGCCCGGTCTGTCGTAACGCCGTCACGGCCTGATCCGCATAGACGCAGTAGGGACCGCGACAATACGCGACGTATGGCTTGGCCTTCGGGAGATTGCGGAGTCGACGGTGGAGCTCATCAATCGGCATCGAGATGGCGCCGGCGAGGTGGCCGGCCGCGTACTCGCGCGCCGGTCGTGTATCGAGAATTACGACGTCACCTTTTCGCGCGCGCCTGAGCAGTTCATCCATTTGCACGGGTTCAGGATCCGACCGGTCGCCAAAGTGATCGCGAACGATCCGATCGAGGTCCGCATACTGCCGTTCCGCGACCGTTCGAAGCGCCGCACAGAGCTGCAGCACACTCGCATCGGCGAGCCGGTAGTGGACGAAGAGCCCGTCCTTACGGGTGTCGACCATGCTCGCTCGACGCAGCACCTGGAGATGCTGCGAGGTGTTGGCCGTTGACGAACCGATCTCCGCGGCCAGCGACTCCACTGTGCGTTCACTTTGAGCGAGTAGGTCGAGCAGTTCGAGGCGCTGCGGGCTCGCCAGGGCCTTGCCGAGTCTCGCGAACTGGCCATAGAGGCGGTCCTTGAACTGCCGGTGCTCTCTCATGTGCATTCATATTAAATAGAATACTTGAATATATGTGTCAAGTTAATTATTGACTGATATAGTCAGTCATTATAAAGTGCGTCGACGTGGTCAGACCTCGCGCGCCGGAGTTCGTCCCTCGCATGCTGGCGGCAGCCGCGCGCGTGTTTGCTCGCACCGGGCTCAAGCAAGCCCGCATGACGGACATCGCTCGTGAGATGGGCGTGGCGCACGGGTCTCTCTACAACTATGTGGAATCCAAGGAGGCACTATTCCTGTTGCTCGTCGAGCAATGGGGACGTCCCGGCCTTAACCTCGACGGCCGCGAGCTTCCTCTTCGGACGCCGTCGATGGCGAACATCGTGGAGCGGCTTCGCCGGCGCGTGCACGACACGCTCCCGCTCCCGGCGCTAGACGCAGCCTTGAAGCGCAGGAAGGCCGGCAATACGAAAGAGGAGCTGCGTGCCATCGTGTTGGAGCTGTTTCTTCAGACCGAGCGTTCGCGTGATGGCGCCACCATTCTCGAGCGGTCAGCGCGTGACGTGCCTGAGCTCTTTGGATTGTTCTTCGAGCAGGTGCGTCGCGATCTGTTTGCTCGCTTGACCAGGTATGTCGCGATACGCATGCAGGACGGTGCCTTTCACTCGGCAGATCCGCCAACAACCGCGCGGTTCATCGTTGAGAGCGTTACCTTCTTTGCTCGACATCGTTTCCTGGACCCGTATCCGCAGGAGCTCGACGACGACGTCGTCCGTCAGACGGTTGTTGATCTCATAACACGATCGTTAGTGTCGGCGACGTATCAAGCCGTCTCCAACCCAGCCGCCACGCGTTCCAGACAGAGGCGTAAATGCAGTTCAAATACATCGTCCCCTTGATCGCGTTCGTCGTTCCAACTCTCGTAATTGGCTACGGTGTCGTTATTCCGAACAGCCCGATCGCGGGCTTCAACGAGCTGTCGGTGGGCTTTGGAACCACTGTAGTAGGTGCCTGCTTCGCGTACTTCGCTGGTATTCACTTGGTGATGAAGGATCCGCCGTCCGCTTGCACGACGCGAGCTGGCGCGGATCGCGGCAGGAGGTCTTCGTAGTGAGCTTCTACCGCGAGCGCATCCTGCCATATCTGATTCAGATGTCAATGAGCCAGGCGCACTTCGAGCCGTATCGCCGCCGAGTTACCGGGGCCGCGCGTGGCCGAGTCTTGGAGATCGGCGTCGGCTCGGGACTCAATCTGTCTCTGTATCCGTCGGGCACTTACGTGGTTGGTTTGGATCCCTCGCCAAAGCTGCTCTCCATGGCCCGCTCGGTCGCTGGCGATCGCTTGCCGTCAATCGAGCTGATTGAGGGCTCCGCTGAGTCCATTCCGCTACCGGACCACAGCCTGGACACAGTCGTGACGACCTGGACGATGTGCTCGATACCGGATCTGCCGACCGCGCTTGCAGAAGTGCGGCGTGTTCTGAAGGCCGACGGTCGACTGCTGTTTGCCGAGCATGGTCTGTCCAGAGAAGCCAACGTCGCGCAATGGCAGAATCGACTCACGCCCGTCTGGAAACGCATTGGCGGCGGATGCCATCTGAACCGGCCGATTGACCAGCTCATTCGCGAAAGCGGGTTTGACGTTGAACAGATTCAAACCGGCCATATGAAGGGGCTTAAGCCGATGACGTTTATGTTCGAGGGAGTCGCGCGCAAGCTCTAAGGAAATGCAGAGTCCGAAAACCGAAGGCCCGTCAGTTCGTCGCGGAGATCGTGGACTGACGGCCGCGAACCCAACCCAGCTGATAGCCGGCCATCGCCGCGGTGCTCACAAGCAAGAGGCGCCAGTCGCTGATACCTGCCCAATACGCAATGAAAATACTTACGACCGCCACCGCAGCGCCGGCCATCCGATCGATCGACGTCATCGAGTCAGTCATCTCAGCCTCCACGTTAGCTAGACGCCTCAACCGCACGCAGCAGTATAGGCCGCAGGTTCGTAGTCTGCCAGCGGACAAGCGCTCAATCGCGCTCCCCACGGCCTTTTGCAACCTTTGCGGGCCCGCGGCGTAATAACTGACATTGATAGTGCTGCGAATGGATACCGACAAGCCCAGTAACGAGAATGCGGTGACAATACGTGCGAGAGCTCTCTGCGTCGGCATTGCGCTGGTGTTGCTGATTGTTGAACCACCACGCGCACAGACAGCGATGGGCGTCTGGGAAGGCGAAATTCAGGATCCCGAACGACCGGTGGTCGGCACGATCGACTTCGACGCGGGCGTGGCGTCGCTCAGCGGCGGGCCCGCGCTACCGATCGCGAAGCGCGACATCTCCGAAGCGCAGGTCACCTTCGAGCTAATCAACGGCACGCGCGTCCTCACATTCTCCGGGCGCCGTGACGGCGACCGCATCTTCGGGACGCTGGATCGGGAAGGGCAGTCATTTCCGTTCTCGTTTGGCCGGCTCCCGTCGAAGACACCGCCACGCAACCGCGTCGAAGCGTGGCAGCAGGATCTCGATGCCGTGGCCACCAGGTTTCTCCGCTACGATCGGAGCTTCGACGCGGCGGCTCGGGCCAAGGTACAGCGGGCGCTGGAGCGCCTGAAGCAGGGTGCCGGATCGATGAGCGACGCGGAGCTGTTCGTTGGCCTCTCGCGCGTGGTGGCGATGAGTGGTAACGCGCACACCCGTCTTTACTTCATCCGCAACCGGACGGAGGTGAGCCGCCTCCCGGTTCGCGTATGGTGGTTCGGCAACGAGCTGCGCATCGTCCGCACAGCGGCGGAGCAGCAGAACCTGCTCGGGTGCCGCGTGATCCGGATCGGTGGACGATCGGCAGACGAAGCGTTCCGGCTGGTGCGTGATGTCAAAGCAGGCAACGCCTCGTGGCGGCGCTACATGTCCGCGTACTACTTGACCAGCCCAGAGGTACTTGCCGGTGCCGGCGTGATCGCAGACGCTCGACGGGTGGTGTTCACGGTCGCCTGCGAGGATGGCAGGCGCCAAGTCATGCTGCCGGCGCCGCCCGTACGTCGATCGACCGCTGCGGTGGAGGCGTGGTGGGATCTCGCGCCAGCGTACCGAGAGAGCGACGCGGCGCTCAGTGCGTTCGCGTTGCCAACGGAACGGGCGCCGCGCTATCTCCGCAACGTGCGGGAACACTATTGGTTCGAGCTCGTTCCGGAAGACTCGGTCCTCTATTTCCAGTACAACCGGGCGGACGCGATGGCGTCGAAGCCCATGGCCGCGTTCGCGACCCAGCTTGCCGATGCCGCGAAACGCACCACGCCGAAGGCGTTTGTCGTCGATCTTCGCTTCAATACCGGCGGCAACCTCAACTTGGCGACGCCGCTCGTACACACGATCGCACCGCTGCTCAATGGAAGGCGGCTGTTCGTGCTGACGGGGCGCGCCACCTTTTCGGCCGGCATCACGCACGCTGCGCAGTGGAAGCAGCGGGGCGCCGTCCTGATCGGCGAGCCGGTAGGCGACGGGCTCGACTTCTGGTCCGAAGGTGGCAACCTACTCCTACCGAACTCGCAGCTTGCTGTCCACTACACCAACGGTTTCCACAGGTATTCGAAACGCGACTATCCATTGCTGAAGCCGTATTACTTCGAGCTCCAGGTTGCCCGCCTCACTCCAGATGTCGTCGTCGAGACGACGTGGGACGACTACAAGGCCGGCCGGGATCCGCTCTACGCCGCGGTGAGGCAGCGCCTGCGGTGAGTAAGCTCCACCCAATGAGGCGCGCCGCCCTGACATTAGTTGTTGCGCTGATCGGTGGCCAGCTGCCGAGCGCTGGTCAGACTGCCGAGAGCCCGTCCAAGCCCGAACGATGGCCTACTGGGGCATGGGCCGAATCGATGCCCGAGGCGCAGGGCATCGACTCGCGCGACCTGGCGGACGCGTTGGAGTTCGCGCGAGCGCGGGACCTCAACATCCATAGCCTGCTCATGATACGGAACGGGGTCTTGGTGCTCGACGCATATTTCTATCCGTTCACGCGGGATCTGCGTCACGACGTGGCTTCAGTCACCAAGAGCGTTGTGTCCGTGCTCACCGGAATCGCAGTCAAGGACGGATCTCTGCGTGACGTCGACCAAACGATCGTTTCTGTGCTCCGGCCAGGAGCGCCCGCCCGCTCAGCTAGTCGGAACGCCAACGTTCGAATCCGCGACCTGCTGTCGATGCAATCAGGTTTCCGCTGTGGCGTAAACGCTGGCGAGCCTGAGCTTCGAGACATGACCGCCAGTCCTGATTGGATTCGGTACGCGTTGGACCTGCCGGTGACGGAAGATCCGGCGACGCGCTTTCGGTACTGCAGTCCAAATTTCCATCTGCTGTCAGCAGCGATTACCGCGGGCACAGGACGGCGGACGCTTGACTACGCGCGGGAACGTCTGTTTGCGCCCCTTGGAATCACCGACGTCTATTGGCCAGTGGATCCGCAGGGGATCAATCACGGATGGGGTGACTTGCAGCTTCGCCCTCGCGACATGGCGAAGTTGGGACTCTTGATGCTTCGCAATGGCCGGTGGGCAGACCGGCAAGTGGTCGACGCTGCGTGGGTCGAGCGTTCGCGCACGGCCGCCGCGAAGGTTAGTCACAATGAAGACTACGGGGCTGGATGGTGGGTATCGAAGACTGTCCCCACACTGTTCGAAGCCAACGGTCGTGGAGGACAGCGAATCAGTGTCGTTCCTGGCAAAGACGTCGTTGTCGTGATGACCGGCGGCGGTTTCGAGCCCGGCGACATAGGTCGCTATCTTCTTGCAGCAATTCGCGCGGATACACCGCTTCCCGATAATTCGCAGGGCAGGGCTCGGCTTGCTCAGGCGCTCCGGTCGATCGAAACGCGGCCTCCAGCGAGGTCGGTCGCGCCACCCGGCATCGACGGAGTGGCAGGTCGCGTCTACCGCCTCGAAGAGAACTCTCTTCGCATCCGTTCGTTCTCGGTCACATTTGCTGAACCCGAGGCGATACTCCGATTGGGACTGACAGATGGCGCAGAGCTGGTGCAACGACTGGGTCTGGATGGCGTCTACCGCATGAGCGAAGACGAGACAGGAGCCGCATCCGCGGGTCGCGGCGACTGGTTGCCTAGCGGACGATTCCGCATCGAGTTCAATCGCCTCGTCCGCATCAATCGGTATCTATTCGACATTGAGTTCCGCGGCGATGACGTCATCATCTTCGCATCCGAACCGACGGAGATCGGTACGGTGACGCTACGGGGGCGAGCCGTGCCTTAGAGGTTCAATCCCGACGACGGCCTCGCTGACGCACCTGAGGGTCGCCGCATGGCGCATGACGCGTCACCGGCTCAACCCGAGCACATGAATGCGCCCGTACTGTCGGAAGTGATGATCGAAGGTGAACGCCCTCGTCACGTGACGAGCGTCGAGCACGGCGAACGAGATCGCGTCGCACAACGTCCAGTCTTTGTCGGTGTGCCTAGCCAGGATCTCCTTGGCTCTTTGCTCCTCGGCTGGGAGAACCGGCACAACCGTCAACCCGCCCGTCAGGAGCCACTCGCGAGCGATCCCTCTGCCGAGCTTGCGCAACAGGAGTGCGTGGGTCTCCGCTTCGACGTAGTTGGTGATGAAGCTCGGCCGCCGTTCGGAAGCGATGTCACGAGCTGCGGCGACCGCGCGCGCATGATCCGCATCGTCGGCGTCAAGCAATGCGAGAATGGCGCTCGAATCCCAGAGAACGCTGCGGGTCACCGATCGAGGAGGGCGTGCTTGTCGCGGGCGCCGGGTGCGCGACCTCCGCCGCGGCCCGCGCCGACGAGACGGAACAGCGGATGGTCGTGAGAAAACGGAGGAATTCCTCCCGTCCGGCGCCGCCGGGCGCGCGTGTGAATGGCGCTCGCCGGGAGGAGGCGCCGTCCACCTCGACGAACGCTCGGGAGGTCGCCTCGCTGAATCAGACGCCAGACGGTCGAACGCGAGACGCCAAGGGTACGCCCCGCCTCCTCAACGGTGACCATTGCTCCTGCTGCCACGCGCCGATCGTATCACAATCGTCTCACCGTCTCAATCGTCTCGTAGGTGCGCCTTCGTCTGCGAGCTTGATCCCAGCAACGTAAACGCACGAGCAGAACTGCAGAAGGTGACGTCTCGCACGTGGCAGTTGACCGCCGCTGCTAGTAGGGCAGCGCGAACGTGTAGACGCGCCTCCGCCGCTTGCCGGGCTTTTCGGTCCAGCGGCCTTCGATCCGGCCGCGCCCTTCGAGCTTGTAGAAACCATAGTCGCCGAACAAATAGTGCTTCGCCGCGTGGCGTAAGGACGTGCGGACCACGCCGCAGCGAGGGCGCCGGATGGGTATGCTATATTCATTTGGTATATCTCACTGGGAGGTGGCATCATGGAAACGGCGAAGGTCTTCTGGTCGGGGCGGTCGCAGGCGGTGAGACTGCCGCGTGCCTTTCGCGTCGAGGGGCGAGAAGTCCGGATTCGGCGGCGAGGCCGGGCAATCGTGCTGGAACCGGTGCCCGACACATGGGAATGGCTCGATGCCCTCGCGGGTGAGCTCGATGACGACTTCGTGTCCGCCGTGCGCGAGCAGCCGGAACCGACGGAGCGGCCTGAGCTGGGCACAGTGTTCCGCTGATGCGGTATCTCCTCGACGCGAACGCCGTCATTGCCCTGCTCAACGACACGACGTCTCCGATCGCGCGCCGCATCCGACGGTATGCGCCGCGGGACATCGGGATCTCTGCCGTCGTCATCCACGAGCTGTACTACGGCGCGTTCAAGAGTCAGCGGATCGAGAAGAATGTGGCGCGCGTGGATGCACTCCAGCTCCCCGTGCTGGAGTTCGACCAGGAGGACGCGCGGCGGGCTGGCGAGGTTCGTGCGCATCTCGCATCGAAGGGGACGCCGATTGGCCCCTACGATGTGCTGATCGCCGGCCAAGCCAAGGCCCGCAAGCTGACACTCGTCACACACAACACCACGGAGTTCCAACGCGTGCCGGGCCTGAAGGTCGAGGATTGGAAGGGAGCGACGTCGTCTCCGCCCCCCTCGTCCCGGCTTCAGAGGTCGCAGGCCAAGCCTCGCTCCGAGTAACGTCCGTCAGACTATTTCGCTAGCGGGCAGCACGAGTTTCGAACGTGAGCGAGGCCCAGTAGCTGACCCACTCCGCGTTCGCGCCTGCCGGCGCAGGAACCATGTGAACGGCTTTGACCAGCCACATGCCTCCCCGCGTCAACCGGAATCGCACTCGGCCGTCGGCGTCCGTGCGGGCGGTCAGCTTCTCGGATGGATTGACCCGATTGATGGCCACCACGAGAGCTCCAGCCAGCGGGTGGTTCTCGTAGATCAAGCGGAAGGGGAGCGCCCGACCGTTCGCGACCACGTACGGGTTCCGTTCGGCGACGAGCTCGAGCGTGAAGCCAAGTGGCCGGTCGCCCGATCCCTCCTTCGCCGGCCCTGACAGCACCAGGCTCTTCGCGCAGCGCGAAAACATCTCGCGCGCCTTGGCGCCCGTCTCATTCCGGCGCGCCCTGAGCGCAGCGATCGCGTCGAGCCCTTCTTCTTTTAAATACTGGTTGAACTTCTCGGCCGTCTGCTCGATTGCTCTGGGGTTGCTGCGATAGCCGACGACAAGCATGCCTGGCGCGGCGACGCGCAGAAGTCCCGCTGGGTTGGCGCCATCGCGACCGACGACCGGCTTGCGCCCGCCTTCGTCCTCGAAAACAAACTGATTGATGAGGGAGGGATCGCGCCGCAGCGAATCGCCGATCAGATTCTCACCGACCCGGAGTCGGACGCCCACGAGCGTGCCAGGTTCGGGAAAGAACGTGGTCGGATCGATCCACATGTCGTGAGCGAAGAGCGGCGGTGCCACGCTTAGGACGACCACCACCGCCGCGAGCCTGCCGAGAAGACGGAAGATCGATGCACTCGATGCATGTGATGTCATGGATGTCCTCACGAAAAAAGAACGGCCCTCATGCGAGGGCCGTTCCGATCGAACGATCTTCAGGGATTATTTTTCGGTTTCGGGATGTTCGGTTCCGTTGGAACGTTGTCACCACCATGTCCCTGGAACAGACCCTGGTGTGCCGGAGCCAGGAACGGGAATCGGTCGAGATAGTCCTTGTCGTTGACTTCAATGCCCCTGGCCAGGCGGGCCGCCGGGTTGCCCGCCACAATCAGGCTGATCAGCACCGTGTTCACGTTCACCTGATTGCGGTTCGGCTCTGATCCACCGCCGACGCGCCGGCCGTTGGGAAAGCTCGAGTCGATGGCCGCGTCGAGCGTGATGACGTCCCCTGTCGAGCCATCGGCGATCGGGATTGGCCGGCCCAGATTGATCGCGTTGATGATGTCGAGGCGTGGCCCCTTCAACGTGGCAACCGTACCGGGAGGGACACCCAGGGCACGGTAGATGCCGAGCGCCTCGGCATCGCGCACCAGCACCGGGAACAGCACGTCGGCGCCGAAGTTGCTCACGTCCTGGAGCGGGCTGCTGTGCAGGTAGAGCGTATGACGCTGGGTCCCAACCAGGCCGGCGTTGAAGAGCGGCAGGGCATTGCGACCGACCTGCACGAAAGGACCGGACCCCTGGACGCCGGTGATCTTGTTGTTGGTATCGACGGTCTGCATCTGCTGGCGGCTGATGCTCGTCCACACACGAAGCAGACTGTCGGTCGAGCCTGGCGCGAGCGTGCCGTTGTGCGGGATGCCACTAGGGAACACGTCGGTTATCGGGATTTCGAGCGCGATTGAGAAGAT
Organism: Vicinamibacterales bacterium; assembly: GCA_035281225.1. Lineage (GTDB taxonomy): Bacteria > Acidobacteriota > Vicinamibacteria > Vicinamibacterales > JAMQPK01 > JAMQPK01. Next base: position 93,870 of record DATEEI010000117.1, on the reverse strand, counting down.
GTTGAAGCCCGTGAACACATCATGGGCCGGCGCCCGGCGCGCCCCGTGGATGCCGCCGAGATCGTCCCGGCTCAGGTTGACGAGATCGAAGATCCCCTTCTCGTCGAGCTGATACGGATCGTCAAATTGGCCGGCGATCGCCCGCCCGCCGTTCCCGAGGGTGTGAATGAAGGTGTCGACGAAAGGCTGGTCGTAGAGACCCTCCTCCCGGCTCGTGCGATCTCCGGAATCGTAACCCTCGAAGGCCCCAAGACCGTAAATGAGCCGGTCCGTCTGCGGGCCGTGGTTGTTCGGCAGGACCGGCAAATTCTGGCCGAGAACGACGGGTGCGCCGCTGACCGGTGCAAAGACTCGCGTGACCGTCATGGTCTCGGTACCGCCGGTGAGCTGCCAGAGCAATTCGTTACCGCCACCCACAGCATCTCCAGCACTCGGTGTTGGCTCGGAGGGCAGCGTGTTCGTGAACTCGACGCGGTACACGGCCTCGTCCTCTAGGCTCGCGCCCTTGGCGATGTGGAACTCGTAGCGGTACCCGTTACAGGCTCGCAGACCCTGGTTGCCTTGACCCGGCTCGTGGAGCGGATTGAAGTTCATGATCAGGTACAGCTTGTCGTGCGCGCCGTCGGAGACCCAGGCATAGGTATCCGTGTTGTCGGCGCACGGCTCGTTGAGAACCGCCAGCGCTTCCCTGTGGCTCGATCCCTGAACCATCGTCGCGGCGGAGGCCACGAGGCCCGCCGCGATCAGGCCCTTCAGTACTCGTCTCATAACACTCTCCTTGGAGCGGCCCTGGAGGCGCCGAAGGCGGCGGGTGTTCCAGAGAATCCACGCTCCGTGTGTGTCTACGCAGTCGAGATTGATTTGGATGTGTCGAATGTGGTGCGCCGGATCTCGGGGACGCCGACGCGGCGGACGCCTTGCGCCGGTGGCGCCTCGATAGCTCTGACCAGAGCCGCGATCATCGCGTCCCGAGTCACGAGGCCAAGCCGCTCGGCCCCGGCGCGCGTCGCGGGCAACCAGCGAAGCGCGGCATAGATCGGGATCAGAAGATACGGCCACCGATGACCAGGCCCCAGCACGTACCAGGGCCGCAGGATCGTCGCGGGAATTCCGGTCGCCTCCACGAGCGATTCACCCTCTTGCCGCACCGCGATATAGGCCCGCATGATCGGCGCCGGGTGCGCCACGCTCACGTAGACGATGTGCCGCGCAGTCGCCTGTTGCGCCGCGGTCGTCGTCGCGCGGATCGAAGGGAGATCCACGCGACGGAATTCAGCTGCCTTCGCCGGACTGGGATGCGGCGTGCCCACGAGGTGAACCACTGTGGCGTTGGGCGGGATACCGGCCGCAAACGTCGAAGGGTCGAGCGCATTCCCGAATACCTGCAGTGCACCGCGCGGCAGCTTGGCTTCCGAGCCCGGCCGCACGAGTGCGTGAACGGCATACCCGCGGTCGAGCAGTGCGGCAATGAGCGGCCGGCCGATGTACCCGGTGCCGCCGGTGACAAACACAGATCGTGCGTCCATCAGAACTCGACCTGAACGCCGATGCGCGCCGTGCGCGGTTGCAACGGGTGTGTGTGAATATCGTCGCGGCCCCCGGATGGCTCACCCGCCAGGCGCGACGCGTAGTAGTACTCGATGTCACTAGCACTCGAGTTGAACAGGTTCAGCACGTCCACCACAATCCGTGTCCGCGGCGCTATGCGGTACCCGGCCTCCATGTTGACGACGAGCGAGCGTGTCGACGTCACCGTGGCATCTTCGACGAGCGGACGCGGGCCAAGATAGCGGAGGCGAAGCCCGGCGGAGATTCGATGGTGTTCGCTGACCGATGCGCCAACCGACGCGACCTGCCGTACCGCTCCCGGAATCGCCGATCCTGACGAACCACCATCCGTGAACCTGGCCGACGACCATGAGACGTCCGCGTCGAACGAGAGCCACGGACGAGGACTATAGGAGCTCGCCCATTCCACACCCGACCGCCGGCTTGGTCGCCCCGGTTCTGTCGTCCCGGCGTCGCCGACGAAGACAAGCTCGGAATCGAGGCTCAACCCCCACACGGCTACTGTCGTCTGGACCTTGGGAATGAGAATGGTGCGGAGTCCGAGCTCCCCACCGCGGGTGCGGACGAGCGGTGTAACAGGCTCCACTCGTGTGCCCGTCATCGGATCGACCGACATGGTGGCGCCGCGCCCGTCGTTGCTGTGATACCCGTACCCGAAATTTCCATACAGTTCCAGCTTGCCCGACGGGGCAAACACGACGCCGAGCTTGGGGCTGAGTAGCCCGGCCAGATCGGTCCCTGCGTTTTCGGGCCTGGTGCTCCGCACCCTAAAGCGATAGAGGTCACCACGGAGGCCCGCCGTCGCCCGAAGTCTGTCGGTGAATGCCAACTCGCCCTGGTAGTACATGCCGATCGAGGTCTGGCGCACACGATCTTCACGGGTTGCCGTCAACCGCTGGCGCTCCCGTGTGGCGTACAGTCCGAGCGCGCCGATCTCGTCGTGCCGAAGTTGCACACCCATGTTGTGCTCGAGCGTGCGGCCTGCCCACAGACTCTGGCGTCGATGGCTGGCGCGGCCGCCGAACACCCGGCGATCGTCGACTTGTTCGAACTGATCGCCGTTGACCGAATCGTTCAGTTGGTACGTGAAGTTGGAGAAGAGGTCCAGCCCGTAGTCCATGAAGTACCCCACAACTTTCGTCGTGCTTGACGGGCCCGATCGCTGGACGTCGGCGGAGAGCGTGAAGCGGTGCGTCTTCCCACCGTCAGAACCATCAAGCGTGCCGAAGCGTGAGATCAGCCCTTTGTCGATAGCACGCCGGGGTATTTGATCGGTTGCTGTCCACCGGGCGTCGTAGGCCATCGCCGTGATCGACGACCCTTGTCGCGTGTCACCCTGGCTGTAGCGCACAACACCGTTCAGTCTTCGGTACCGTTCAGGGTTCTGCCAGGGGCCGTCGTTGTGTCCGGTCTCAACGGCCACAAGGAGATGTCCAGGGCCCAGTCGAGGCGACGCCGCCGCAAGGAACCTCCCGAATCGATCGCCGCCGGCAGTGAGCCGCACGAGTGGCCGTTCGAGGACGCCGACGTAGTTGATGTTCGCCGCGCCCGCGGTGGAGAAGTCGCCTTCCTCGGCGTAGTACGGGCCCTTCTTGAACTGCACGCCGCTCACGAGCTCCGGGATCAGGAAATTGACGTCGGACCATCCTTGTCCGTGCGCGTGGGTCGGCATGTTGACCGGGACTCCGGCGACGCTGACGGCAAAGTCGGTTCCGTGATCCAGGTTGAAGCCGCGTAGATAGTACTGATTGGCTTTTCCTTCACCGCTATGCTGGCTGATGACGAGTCCTGGTACCGCTTCCAGCACCTCGCCAGGGCGCTGCAGCGGCCGGTTCTCCAACTGTTTCGCCGTCACGGCGCCTTCCGACGCAGCGCTGGCCAGCCCGATCAGGTTGCGCGCCGGGTCTTCCGCGTTTTCGATGTTGCGAAACGTGCGGCGTCCCGTGACGGTGACGTCCGCCGTAAACGCCAGTGGCAGTACGGCGTCAACAATCGTATCGCTGGCCGCCGCCGTGATTGTTTTCGTGACCCGACCGAACGTCATGAGCGAGAACGACAGCTGATACTGCCGGGACTCGCGCACGTCGAGGCGGTACTTTCCGGCGACGTCGGTAACGGTTTCAACGCGCTGCCTTGCGTCAGGCGTGCGCAATTGCACGGACACGCCCGGCAATGGGGCTCCCGTCGTATCGCTCACGCGACCTGCGAGAGAGAGGGACTGGGCGTCGGCCGGCGGGCAGTAGAACGCCAGAAGACCGCACGCCAGCCGAATGCAATTGGAGATCGCGTTGCGAGAACGTCGGACTGGCATCGCTGCTACACATACGCAGCGTCTGCCCGGATGGATTTATGGTCGCGGCGGCTCGGGCAGGTAATCCTCGGGCGGAACCACGAGCAGGACGCGGCACCCTTCCTCGGTCCAGAGCTCACCGTGATCGGTATTGGCGTCCGCGTGCACGAAATCGCCCGCCGCCAGCCGCCGACCGCAGGTGTACAGGCTGCCGGACAGCACATAGCATTCCTCGGCGGCGCGGTGATGATGCGCCGGGAATCGTGTGCCCGGAGCGACGTCGAGGAGGAGCGTGGTATAGCCGGCTGCGCGGTTCAGCGCGAGCACCTTCATGCGAATGCCGGGCACCGGATGAGGCAGCCAATCCGCGTCTGCGGCAAACCGGAATGAGAATCCATCAGGTACAGGCGGAGCCGACAGCGCGTCCATCAGTCGCCGTTTGACCTCGGGTCGTGGTGCCGCGTCGCCGCCGGCTACGCCCGCAAGCGCCAGCGACAGCAGCGGATCGAACTCGACCACATCCGATTTGGAATCGTCACTCATTGCTCAACACCGATCTGTGAAAGCTGCTCGCGAAGCGCCAGGAGTCCGGTGCGAATACGGGTCTTCACCGTGCCGAGCGGCAGCTTGTGTCGTTCCGCAAGCTCGGAATGCGTCAATCCGAGGAAGTATGCCTCCTCGATCAGGTCGCGCTGCTCAGGTGGGATGGCGTCAAGGGCATGCCGTATCGCCCTCTGTTCCTCACCGAGCGAGGCGTCCCTCTCCGGATTCTCGCGCGATTCCACCTCGACGCGGACCGATGCGATCGCGCGACTGCGGGCGCTGTTCGCGCGAAGGCGATCGATCGCGCGGTTACGCGCGATGCCGACCAGCCACGCCGCCGGGGGGCCGAGCCCCGCGTTATATGTGGCAACCCGGTTCCACACCGAGACGAACACCTCTTGCAGCACTTCTTCCGCTTCGCCGCGGTCGCGCAGGATGCGCAGAATCAGGCCGTACAGCAGCCGACTGTGGCGGTCGTACAGCTCGCCCACGGCCGCCTCATCGCGCGCCGCGATCCGCTCGAGGAGCACAAAGTCCGACTCGGGCTTCAAAGCGGCGTCATTGTAGCGCACTGCGGGGCTTGTCAATCCGAGTTCCATCCAAACGCGTCCGGCACACGTAATGTACGAAGACGAGAGCTCCGGCTGTGCATAGCGATCTAAAAGACGACGCGAGCGCGTATGCGCTCGACAGCCTCGATGCGGGGGACCGCGCTTCCTTCGAGGCCCACCTCGCTGAATGCGACGAGTGTGCGGGTGAGGTGCGTTCTCTCCGTCGAGTGGCAGTGGCCGTGGCCCGAAGCGTCCCGCAGCCGCTACCGCCGCCGGAGTTGCGTCGGCGTGTCCTCCAATCGCTGACAGGCGGACCGGCGACGCACACAAAGTCGTCGGCGGTGGAAAATCGGTGGCGTACCTGGCTTCCGCTGGCGGCAACTCTGATCGTGGCGGTTGGTGCTGGCGTCCATGCGGCCAGGCTTCAGATCCGAGTGGACGACCTGGAGGTGCGGCTGCAGCAGGCGCTCGTGCAGGCATCCGCGGCCGATCGGGCGGTTGGCGTGGCGCGCCGTGTTGGTGCGGAATTACAGGTTTCGATGAGCGTGCTGGCGGCCCCCGATTTAGTGCGCATCGACCTGACGGGACAGCCCGCGGCGCCGCGGGCCCGCGGCCGCGCGCTGTGGAGTCGCGCCCGCGGCATGATCTTTACTGCGGCCGCTCTACCTCCTCTGCCTGCTGGACAGGTGTACCAGGTATGGGTCGTCACGCAGCCGGGGCCGGTGAGCGCCGGACTGTTGACGCCGGACGTGGCGGGTGGAGATTTGATCTTCTTCGAAACCCCACCGGATATTCCGCCTCCCACGGCTGTGGCGGTGACGATTGAGCCCGCCGGGGGGCTGCCGGCGCCGACCGGTGCGTTCTACCTGATCGGCTCACCGGGGGCGGCTCTGTAAATTCGTCGACACCATTCCTTTCGGGCGACATCCGTTCGCGGCCACGCTCCGTAGATGGCTGTGGAGGTGAAACGGAGATGTCAATGGAGGAAGCACGCAACACCAAGGTCGTCCAGGAGACGTACGCGGCGTTCAGCCGGGGCGATATTCAGACGATGCTCTCGAAATTTGCCGACGACATTGTCTGGACGGCGGTATACGGGGCAGGATCCCACGTTCCGACCGCGGGTGAACGGCGCGGCAAGGCGGCGGTCGCCGAGTTCTTCACGCAGGTCGCGGAGAACATCAAATTCTCGCGGTTCGAGCCGACGACGTTCATCGCCACCGGCGACCAGGTCGTGGCGCTCGGGCACTACACCGCCACGACGCCGGTGAAGAAACGCTTCGATTCGGATTTCGCGATGGTGTTCACGCTGCAGAACGGGCGAGTGACGCGCTTTCAGGAGTTCTGCAACAGCGCCGCGATCAATGCGGCCTACGCGGTCTGACGGCATCACCTGTGCGATCCGAGAGCTCAGGCGCTGAGAGCGCGCACAGCCGGCCGATCGGCTGGCGTGGGCAGGCGCAGGGCGCTTGCTGGCAGCGTCGCCATGGTCACCGTGTTCCCGGTCATGTCGAAAAACTCGACGGAGTAGCCTTCCTCGGGGACACCGGGCGCGGCGTGTCGTTCCACGACCGTTCCGACATCGCCAGCACGGAGTCCGTGCTCGGTGACGTCGCGGGTCAGGATCACGTCGCCGTACATCTCGAAGGGCATGGCCTACCTCGGGTACATGGTAATGAATCGCGGCACGTCGGTGCCAGTATCAATCTGCCAGACCGAGCAGAAGCGGACACTCCTGCCGCCGGGCGTCTTGATCGGCCCCTCAATCTCGTAGACCACGCCGTACGCATTCGCATGCGTGCGGGCCACATCGAGCGAAAGGTGCTGAACGCGCAGGTCCGACTCCAGCGAGTGCGGATTGTCCGAACGATAGCCGACGCTCAGGAGCAATCTCGCCTTCGGGCCGCCCCGCTTGTGTGACACATTCAGCACGTAGCTGGTGAGCTTGTCCGCGGCAATGATCGCGCGATCCGCGTTCGGCACCTTCATCGCCGACACCGATGGCCCGATGAACGTCTACGCATCCGTGTCGAACTTGCGGATGAACGATCGAATCAGCAGCGCGCGGGTGCGCGCTACCAAGGCTTGCCGCGCCACGGCTAACCCAACAACTTGGAGCGTACAGCGGACCAAGCGACGGCTGAGCCCGGGTTCGCGATGTGTTCGGCCCAGCGACGATCAAGTTCGTCTCGTTGCCCGTCGGTCAGCTGAAGTTCGGCTTCACGTTCGGCGTCTGCCAGGCTCTCCCACAAGGCCATCGCAAGTTCAGCCCGATCGCCGGCGGGAAGCTTGAGGAGTTCGGGAAGCGGACTCGAAGGCATGGCCTGATCGTCTCACGGGCGCCGCTCGCGTGCAATCCCGTCGACGGGAATCATTAGCCAGGGGGGTGTATGACGTTCGTAACAGGAACGTAACGCCATCGCGTCATGATGGCACGGCGCATGAGCCCAGCCACTGGACTTGACGCAACGTTCGCAGGCCCTCCAGCGCGATTGCCACGAGGACGCGATGAATGAAGATCGCCGCCACGTTGCCCACGAGCTCGAAGAGCTAAGGACACGCCTCCTGGCGATGGGTGGATTGGCGGAAGATCATTTGCGCCGAGCCATGCGAGGCCTCGTCGATCGCAATGAGTTCTTGCTGGCCGACGTCATTGCCGCCGATGTTCGTATCGACGATCTCCAGATGGAGATCGATAATCGATGCTTCATCCTCCTCGCCCTGCATCAACCTGTCGCGCTCGATCTGCGAATGCTCGTGTCGACTCCGAGAATCAGCGCCGACCTGGAGCGCATCGGAGACCTCGCCGTAAACATCAGCGAGGTGGCGCAGCGCTATCTCTTGCACCCACCAGTCAAGCCACTGATCGATTTGCCGCGAATGGGGGACCTGGCGCTCAAGATGCTGCGCGAAGCGCTCGACGCGTTTCTCTCGAATGACGTGAGTCTTGCCAAAACTGTATTGAGAGAGGACGACTGGCTGGATGCGCTAAAAAATCAAGTCTTCCGTGAGGTGCTCACGCACATGCTGGGGGATCCGCGGACGATCGAACCTGGCGTCGACCTCATTCTCATGTCGCGTCACTTGGAGCGCGTCGGCGATCACGCCACGAATATCGCGGAGGACGTGATTCTCATCGTCGAGGGGCGAGACGTCCGCCACGCTTCCGCCAAGCCCATCGCCACGACGAATCAGGCGGGCGTCCCGACGATCGAACGCCGAAAGGACTCCCGCGTGTTTCCCGTCTGAGCCCGGAGGGACAGCCACCGTGCTCACAAAGTGGCCGGCCGCCCTCGGGACGGCCGGCCTATCCAACACGCGCAACTTTTCAACAGTGGGTGGTCCTGCTGAGCGATGCGCCGATTTACAGTAGCGACCCCGCGTGACAAACAGGCCGCCTTCAGGCGACACCGACGTGAACGACGTCAACCTCCGCTGTTCTCGTGTCTCGCGTCGCTCCTTTGCCGCAGCCAGCCACGACAGTGCGAGCACGACGACCACGATGACAATCCGCTCGCGTGTTGTTGTCCCTTTGGTCTTGGCGATCATCGGCAGTCCTGGTTCTTGTCGCCGTTGCCGTGTGGGAAGCCGTTGCGAGCGCCGATGCTGGCCTCTTTGCAGGGCTGCACATGCAGCGTGCGGAGTGGCACCTTCGAGCGAATGGTGATGATCTCGGTGTCGTCTGGTGTGCCCGGAATGCGGCCGTTTCCGCCAGGGTAGTTGTTGTCGAGGCCGACGAGCAATGTGAACGCGTCAATCGGCGTGACAGATTCGACCGATTGCAGGGGGAAGCTGAACGTGTCGTCGGGGATCTCCGGAAGCGGGCCGCCGATGTCCTCTGGATCTTCGATATCGAGCAGATCGACGAGCAGCCGTTTCCCCAACACGCCGTTGGCGTCTTGCTCGTTCAAGTCGAAGAGGTACAACTTCTTCTGGCGCGGCGGATTGGAGATGCTCGGTGGGCCCTGGAAATCGTCTCGCTCGATCATGATGTAGCGGTCGTCCGCCACATGCGTCATGTCGCCCGTCACGAAGATGTTCGTGGCGTTGTTGACGGCGCCCGTGATGAAGTCCGAGCTGTCCTTCGCATACGTGAACGTCTTGCCTGTATAGCGTCCGGCGACGGTGTCGAACTCGTAGATCTCCAGCAGCCGCTTATCGGGCTCTGCGAGAATCGACGCTTCGGTTGTCACGTACAGCTTGCTGCCGTCGGCGTTGCGGGTCATCGCCTCGAATCCGCGTGAGCTCGGGAGATTGAAAGGACCCATCGTGACGTTGTCCGGATTCTGCGGTGCGCGCAGCACGGGATGGCGAACCGGCCGGCTCAGAAGCTGACCCTGCGCGTTGAAGTGCAGCAAGTAAGGACCGAACTCTTCGCCCACCCAGAACGAGCCATCGTTCATCCGCGCGATGGACTCCACGTCGAAATCGGCGCCGGTCAGCAGGTTTCCTGCCTTGATGGAGGGTGCTACCGGAATCTGCGGTCCCGTTGAGTAGTAGAAGTCCCGCTCGTAGACCGGCCCGCCAGTAATAAAGGATGAATCGAGCAGTCCGAATGGATCGCTGAAGGGCGTAAAGGCGTGCACCGCAACCGGCCCGGGCGTGGTGGTGCCGTCTGCGACCGTCTTGAACGTCGGCGTGACTTCGTAGAAGCCGAGGACGAAATCGGCGCTGTTGCCTTGCGCGCCAAACCCGTTATCGGGGAGCGCAAAGAAGCTGCCCGGCGTCGGTGCCGGGATCATGCCCGAGAAGCCTGGAATCGGTTGGCCATCGTAGGGCGGTGTCACGCCGTTGTTCGGCGTCGTGAATTGACCCGAAGTCGGACCGGGATGGCGATAGGTGGACGGGATCTCCGCCCAGCCGCTCAGCTGAAAAATGGCATCGGATGCCGAGGTGGCTGAGACCGCTAGCATGACGAGAAAGATCGCAGACATGATTCGACGCATCGACATCTCCAGTGTGGCTCGATCGATCGGAACGTGACCGATGCACGCAAGAGTAGACGTCGGCTGTGAACGGACGATGACGTGCGTTGGAGGGTGAGGAAAAAAGGACGTAAATTTCGACCGCGAGAAGCTACATGTGTGACGATTGTGATCGGCTGAAGCGCTCTGATCTCGTGTTGACCTGTTTGAGGTGCTGATCGTCGTTTCAGCGGCGGCGATGAGGACGAGCGACGCCAGCCTGGGCAGCCGACCCTGATGAGCGGTTCCTGTACCGCCTGGGCACCACGCCACCCAGTGGGTAGCAGAATGTATGGTATATGTAGGGTATGACAAAAACGACGGTCTACCTCCCGCCCGAGCTCAAGCGAGCCTTGAAGAAAGTTGCTGCGCAGCGCCGGTGTAGCGAGGCCGAGGTGCTTCGCGAAGCGATCTCGCGGCTCACTGGCGAAACCGTCGCGCCGGTCCCCAAGCTGCCGCTCTTCCGTTCAACCGGACCGTCGATTGCCGAGCATGTCGACCGCGCACTGGAGGGCTTCGGCGTCCGGTGATCGTGTTGGACACAGGCGGGCTCTACGCCGCGCTCGACGCGAATGAAGCGCTGCACGGCCGCACCGTCGCGGCACTGGTCGCCTCGACGCCACCGCGCGTGATCTCTCCCTTTGTTCTCGCGGAACTGGACTACTTGATTGGAGATCGAGTCGGCCACCAGGCGCAGATGGCGCTCATCGAGGAGGTCACGCGCGGGGCGTACCAGCTCGAGCTCTTCTCGTCTGAGGATATGGGCCACGCCAAGCGAATCATGGAGCGGTACGCGGATCTTCGGATCGGATTGGCGGATGCGTCGGTCGTCGTTCTCGCCAACCGCCACAGGACGTTGAACCTCTTGTGCACGGACGAGCGCCATTTCCGGGCGCTCAGGGGCTCAGGTGGCAAGTCGTTCCGACTGCTTCCTTTCGACGCTTGAGGTGGTGAGCCTAATAGGAATCGAACCCGTTCAACGTGAACAAGGCCGGTTGATCGACGGCCTACCATGGCCGAGGATCAAGTGACCATCGTTCCACAGGCGAAGATCAGCGCACCCATCGCCCACGTGTCATACCGTTCTCTGTTCAACATTCCTGTGCGCTACCAGACGGGTGTCAACCAAGCGGACCGCTCCGGCACGCGACCACGAACCACCGATTCGAAATGCGCCGACAGTCGCTTCGTGACTGGTCCGATGACGCCGTCGCCCACGATGCGCCGATCAACCGAACGCACTGGCGTGACCTCAGCGCCCGTGCCGCACAAGAAGACTTCATCGGCGACATACAGCTCGGTACGCCCGATCGGTCGTTCCACGAATGGGATGTCAAGATCCTCACGCGCCAGCGTGATGAGACTCTGGCGTGTAATGCCGTCGAGGTTGTCGGCCGTGCTCGGCGGCGAAATCAGTTGATCGTCACGCACGATAAATACGTGTTCGGCCGAACCTTCCGAGACGTGACCGTCCTCCGTGAGCAAGATCGCTTCCATATAGCCGTCGTCCATGGCTTCCCGGCGAGCAAGCGCGCTGTTGAGGTACCCGGCCGTAGCCTTCGCGCGGGCGGGAATGGCGTTCTCCCTCACGCGGCACCAACTCGACACGCACACGTCAATCGGCTCAGCAGAGAGGTAACGTCCGAGCGGCATGCAGAAAATTGCTGTTTCGCTGGTCTCGGGGTCCAGCACCGGGGATAGTTCGTTCGAATTGGCGAACACGATCGGACGAATATACACGTCGTCACGCATCTCGTTTCGCCGCAGAAGTTCGACAATGACGTCGGCGATTTCTGCCGCCGACCCAGACAGACGGAGGCGCAGAATCCGCGCCGATTGCACCAGGCGACGTATATGGCGATCGAGACGAAACACATGGACCTGACGACCGTCGTCGGTCTTGTAGCCACGGATACCGGCGAAGCATCCGAGACCGTAGTTCAGGGCACGCGAGCGCACAGAGATGGTCGCGTCTCGCTCAGCTCGAAATTCGCGATTGAAGTAAATGAGGGGTTCCATTCGGCGTGTCCTTGTGTGAAAGGGCTGGACAGCCGGAGGATTCACCATGAACCCGCGGCTCGTCGAGCCGGGGTTCGTCGTCGTGTGCCTACACGTGGACGTCCCCGCTCGTCCTGGTAAGGACGAGAACGGCGAGGACGAGACGCAGAGACTGTGACGACATCAGGAGCGTCATTTATACACGCACATTCGATCGCAGTGCAAGCGCGTGCGATCGCCGGGACAGCTAGGCGAGGACGTGATCTCTCTACTTGAGGCGGGGCGTGAAGCTGTTCACGGCCAAAGCGTCGGCAAAGGCCCGACCACAATCGTCAAGACTGGCGCACCTGCACCGCCCAAGCGCCGTCACAATACGCTTCCGCAGTGAAAGTCTCTCGAGCTCGTGTTCGATCTCTGCGCGCTTGACTTTCGCAAATCCTTTCCATGCGGTTCGCGGCTGACTCGATCGGACTTTTGTCAGCACGTCGCGGATCTCCGACAGACTGAAGCCCGCCGCTTTCGCGAGGTTGATAATCGCGATCCGCTGGAAGATCGACGAATCGTACACGCGCTTACCGCCTTGTCGCGCCGCGGTCGGCAGCAATCCCTGTGCCTCGTAGTACCGGATCGCCGACGCGCGCAGTCCCGTTCGCGAGGCGATTTCCCCAATCGTGCTCATCGCCATCAGCTTCTTGACTTCAAGCCGACTTGAAGTCGCATCCTTTCTAACATGAACCGATACGAGAACCACACGCCTGGGATCGTCAGACTTGCGATCTGGTTGACCTTCTTCAACACGTGGGTCCTGTTTGAAGAAACCGTCGTGGATCGCCACGGCCTCTGGGAGTATATGCCGTATTACCGCGTCGGCCAGCTCTGCGCCTGGGACATCGGCGCAATGATAGTGATTGGCCTTCTCGTGCGGAGCGCGTTGCGACGAGCGAAGCGCGTGCTGACGTGAACATCCCGACGATCTTTGAAAACGAGCATCGGTTATGAAGATGTACAGTGAGCTCGCTTCGTGGTGGCCGATGGTCTCACCGCCGTCGCACTACGTGGACGAAGCAGCCGATCTATTGCCAATCCTGATGCATGCGGCTGATGCCGAACCAAGAACTCTCCTCGAGCTCGGGTGTGGCGGCGGCAGTCTTGCCTTTCATTTGAAGGTACATCTGCAACTAACGACTAGGTCGTGAGATGCGTGCGCGCCCAGGTTCGAGGACGATGAACGCCCCGGCCAACCGATCAGCGAGCTCATCGACCATATTTGCGACCGTTTGCCCGAGCGTGCTCCGAGTCGCACTCGGAAAGCGAATCAGAATCACTCCAGCGGCTTCCTGGCCGCCGGCGTATACGAGTTGTCCGAAGTCTTTGTCTTCGGTCAGGAGCGCTCGTGATTCAGAATGCGCCAGAGCGATCACGACGCCATCGTCGATTCCCGGGTTGATCTCGGCTACCGCCGTGACGTCATGACCTGCTTCTCGCAATGCTCTGACGACAGCGAAGTCGCAACTTTCGTCGGCGAGGAACCGCAAGTTCAGTCCCGATGCTCCGGGGACTTCGTCCCGATGAAGACGACTTCTTCGTGAGCGAGCGCGTCCGCAGCGTAACGTATCGCGGCTTGGATGTCCTCGCGCTTCAGGGAAGGATATCCGTCGAGAAGGTCCGCTTCGGATGCACCTTCACTGAGCTTGCGAAGGATCAGCTCGACCGGAATCCGCGTGCCGCGGATGACCGGCTTACCGAGCATTACCTGCGGATTGACTTCGATCCGATCGGTCAGCGTCATCGTCGGCCCCTTGGTGGCGAATCGTTGGCGCGCCCGGCCCGCCTGCGCAACATGCGTTGCTTCGGCGAGGCACAAGCACTCTCGCGCCATCGCGCCGTAGCTCGCCTGAGTTCACACCGAGCGGAGGCGGATGGCGCGCCCGGCAGGTCTCGAACCTGCGACCCCCGGCTTAGAAGGCCGGTGCTCTATCCACTGAGCTACGGGCGCTCGTGCTCAGATAATTACACAACTCACACCTTCATCGGCGGCTCGCGCTTCAACAAACGCGCGAGGAGCACGAGCAGCGCCATCACGGCGACGACCAACACGCCCCAGAACACCCGAGGGGACACCAGCGCGGCGATGGCCGGGTTCGTTCCTCCGGACGCGCCCTGCTCCTGCGACAGGCTCACCTCGCGAGCCGCGACGCCCAGCACCTGAGGCGCGAGGAGCGCCAAGTCATAGCTGGGTGGTCCCAATTTCGTCTGCCCGTACACCACGCGCAACGGCATCCGCTCGGCGCGAAACAGACGCAGTCGATACGACGGCAACAACACCTGCGCCGAGGTGATCGGTAGCGGACTGTTGTCCCCCTCGGCCACTGCAATCAAGAGCTCCGCGACGTCGACTGAATACAACGGCAGCGTCAGAGCGGGAGCGGCGGTGTCGCGATTCGCATGCACCCACCGCGCGATCGCGATCTGTTCCTGCCAGGCGTCGCGCCGTTGACGATCGGCAGGCCGCTCGACGGCGACGCTCACCGTGCGATCGAAGACCCGCGCGCTCGTCGACAGCACCAGGCGTCCCTGAGGAAGTCCGGCCATCGGCAGCCGCGCCCGGTAATACGTGGTCGTGCCGCCGCTCTGCAACACGTGCGACGGCTGCGTCGGTGCGCTGCGCGGCTCGAGCGCGAGTGCCAACGTCAATGGCTCGTCGCGGCGCTCCACGACGTAGGGCACCTGCCGGCCGTTCGCATCGACGACACGTACGTCCGCGAAATCTGTCTGAGGTCCCGAGCTGTGGGCGAGCGCGGCGGCATCGAGAGGCACGGCGATCAGCCCGGCCTCGCCATCCGGCAGCGCTCTGGTGAACCGAAACAGGCTCACATCGATCGCGGCACCTCCGGTCGGCATGGTTGCCGGCGCGGCCGACATCGTGTCGGTCGGCGCGATTGGCCGCGGATCGCCCCAGCGTGCCTCTGCGACGTCGGCGATCTCCGTGGAGATCGTCGTTCGCGCCGCTTCGAGGTCGTATCGCGGAGCCTGCAGAGCGGCGTCACCGTACCGCGCAACGATTGCCTGACCGTCCGACTCAAAATAAATCCACGGCAGTTCCGCGAAGGTGATCGACATCCCGCTCAGATCGAGCGGAGCATTGTCGCCGTCATCGACGACGAGATCGAGCTCCGGCTCGCTGGCCGAGGCGATCGATATTCGCAGCGCCGTCGCGGCAAGAGGTCCCTCGACGACCTTCCTCAGAGTGGCGCTGCCGACCACGACCGGAACGACCTTGCCGCCCATCAGGCGCGATTCGGTGACGGTTGCGCGGCGCAGGAGATAGCCACCGCCCACATTCAGTTCGAGCGCGAGAATCGGCAGGCGCGCGCCCGGGAGCCGGATGCGATACCGGCTCTTGCCGGGTTCGCTCGGGCGCCGTTCGAAGACGACCGGTGCGCTCAATGGTGCGGTCTGCACGTAAGCCCGCTGCACCTTGCGTGCGGTCACGGTGGCAGGCGGCGGCACTTTCGCGCTGT
The DNA here is from genome assembly GCA_035281225.1 of Vicinamibacterales bacterium. Taxonomy (GTDB): domain Bacteria; phylum Acidobacteriota; class Vicinamibacteria; order Vicinamibacterales; family JAMQPK01; genus JAMQPK01. The sequence goes on along the minus strand of DATEEI010000117.1, from coordinate 78,434 downwards.
TCGTGTCATCCCAAGTAACGCGAACATATCGGTATGCGCCTGACGCAAACGCCAGATCGAGATGACGCAGCTCACTGCCGGGCAGGTCGAAGATCGTCGTCTGATCGAGCAGCACCGTCCAGCGAGAGCGGTCGCCGCTGCCTTCGAGCAGCGCGCGCTTCATGAACGGCGCCGGAATGCCGACAAGCCGCACGCGATCGATCGTCGCAAGGCCTTCGAAGTCCACTTCGAAACCGCTCGTGGTCTTCGTGTCGGCGATTGCAGCGACGCTTCCGATCGACCACTCGTCCGGCGGCGGCGCCGACTGCACGAGGAGATACGGCACCTCGCGCCCCGACGAATCGAACAACCGGACATCGCCCAGTCGAGTCCGGCTGCCGGTCAGCAGCGGCACGTCGGGGCGCAACCGCTGAGGGCCGGCGGCCGAGACAATCGGGCGCTCGAACCCGAACTGCGGCACACGGCGAGGCTCTTGCGCGGTCAACGTCACGACGCTCGCGCTGAGCAACAGGAGCCAGACGGGAATGCGTCGCACGGTCATCGTGTGTCCTTGGGCGCGCGCAGCACGTACTTCTGCAGCGCGAGCGAAACGAGTATGAGGGCGAACGCCAATCCGACAAACGACCCGACTCGATACAGGCCGCCGAGCGAGCTCAGATCGTAGAGGAAGCACTTGAACGTCGTGATCGCAATCAGGATGAGTGCCGCGATCCGCGCGGCGTGCGCCTTCAGATAGATGCCGGCGATGAGCATCAGAATCCCAAAGGCCAGCCAGCCGATGGTGTACGTCAGGTCCTGTGCGAGCGTCACGCCGAAGCGAAACATGATCTCAGGACCGGTCGCGTAATAATCGGCGATCTCGATGTTGAGGACGATGAATAACAGAACGGTGCCGCAGGCTGGGGCGATTTGCGACAGTCGCCATTTCCACGGTCCGAGACGGTCTTCGGTGCGCCACAGGGACCAGGCTGCGAGAAAGAACGCGGCCGCGCACGTGACATAGGTGTAGAGGTACCAGTTCCAGATGCGAAGCGACCCGCGTGGCTCGTAGCGGAAGATCTCCGGATTCAGGGCGAGGCGCACGAAGACCACCGCCAGCAGACCGGCCGTCGCATACAGAAGCCCGCGGTGAGGAATACGCCGATACAGCCAGGCCAGCGCGGCGCCTTCGAGCGCCCAGCCAATCGTGATCCATTGCTGGTTCAGCTGCAGCGGGATTGCCACCGTGAGGAATGCCAGCGACGCGCCGGCGACCAGCGCAAGTCGGCCGAGGTCGCGCGTGCCCGGTGCCTGAATGCTGAGCAGCTGGCGAAGCAGCAGCGCGAGCACCGCGCCCTCGAATACGGGAATCGCGCCCACCAGATGGTCCAGGTCACCCTGCAGAAGCGCCGCCCGCGCTCCGAAGAAGAACAGTCCGCTGGCCAGAATAGCCGCGAGGTGCGGTTCGCGGTTCGTCCGCGCACGAGCCCCGAGCACAAACGGATAGGCGACAAACACGGCGTAGATTCCGGCGCTCAGTGCGAGGAGACCTCGCCAGGATTCCGGATCCTGATGCAGCTCGTGCCAGCTCGCCAGCGCCATGGCCGCCGGAACGATCGCCGCGGGCGCGACGAATGCCCATCCGGCTCGCCACGTGAGAGCCAGCAGCACGGCGAACGTGATCATGTGCGCGGCGACCAGCACTCCCACTTGCGGTGCGCCGCGCACCGTGGCGGTCGTGATGATGATCAGTTCGAAGAGAAAGAGTGCCACGCCCGCCGCGACGCGAGGCACCTGCGACGCCCATCTGCGGTCGGCCACCAGAATCCACACCAGCGTGAAACTAGCGACGACAGCTCCGGCCACGAGCGCGATTGAGGGCCACGGAGCGATCTGCGCGGCGCTGGTCCAGAACAGGATCGCGAGCATGGCGGCGGCGACGCCACCGGCATGAAGCGTCTGCACGTTCGCATGCAACGCAGTCATGCTAACCGCCAGCGTCATGATGCCGATCGTCGCAAACAGCGGCCATGGTGGAATCGCCCATACCGGCTCGGCCGCGAGGAAGATCAGAAACAAGTGTCCGCCTAACGCGAGAAAGGAACCACTCTGTAGTCCATCCTCGCCGAAGCCCGCATCGTTCGAGCGGGCGACGGCTGGTGAAGACGACCAGGCGTGGCCAGCCAGCATCACCAATGTCACCAGCAGAATCACCAGCAGCGACGGCAATAGACCGATAGCCGTTGCCGATTCCGACCACCATACGGCCAGCACGAGCGATGACATCACACCGGCCGCCACCGAGATTGTCGGGAGTCTGCCGGCGGCGGCTTCGATGAACAGGCCCGCATGGAGCATCACAATCAGAAGGGCAAATCCCCACGAAGCGGCGGGAGCCACCGACGCCTTGGTCAGGAACCACATGAGACCGGCGCTGGCCAGAAGGACAGCTCCCGAACCCCAGTGGGGGACAAGTACCCGTTCGAGCCGTCGCGCGGCGAGCGGCACACCAATCGACAGCGCGCCGAGCGCGGCGTAGATGCCCATGGCGTCCAGGAAACGCTCGGGCGACAGGTTCTCGCTCGACCAGACGGCCTGTGCTGCGACCGATAGAAACGCGGCGGGGAAATAGAGGAACCCATCCGATGTCGCGAGGGCTCGCCAGGACAGAAGAGTCACAAGACCGAACAGCACAGCGAACAGCGGCAGTGGCGAGGCCGCAGCTGGCGGCGTGCTGGCGAACACGGAGAACGCCACGAGCAGCAGCGGTGCGACGTAAACGGCGTGTCGTGCTTCTCCGCGGAACGAGCGCGCGAGCCGATGAGCCAGATGCGGAGCGAACAGGAAGAACGCCACAAAGATCGGCAGAAACCACAATGGCGTTGTGTAACTACCGGACTCGTACGATTTGGATAGCCACAACGCGAACACCGCGATCGTGCCGGAGGCGCCGACAGCGTGCAGCAGCTCCTCCTTGCGCGCCAGCGCGATTGCCAGCAGTCCGACATCGACGATCAGGAGAAGACCGAACAGAATTCCCGTGTGCTGCCCGTAGGCCGGCACGGCAGCCAGGTACACGGCGAAGAACAACGGCAGCCCGGCCGCTATCAGCGCTGTCCGCTCGAACGTCAACTCCGTCGCGTCTGCGCCCTCGCCCGCTGGCGCTCGCCGCGCCAACATGAGCCCGACCAGCGTCACGACCGGGAACAGCAGAAAGATGCCGGCGGCGAGCGATAGCTGCGAGGTCGTCAGGAATTTGAAGACCCAGCCCCACTGGTACACCGCCGTCAGCGCGACCGTCAGCGTGCTCAACAGCGGCCAGTGTTTGCGATAGGCGACCCAGGCGAGCCCGAGGTTCAGCAAGAGCAGGTACGCGAACAGGGGAATCGGGCGATTCTCGCCGGTGGACAGTAGCGCAGGCGTGGCGAAGCCGCCGAGCAGACCGAGCACCGCGATAAACATCGAGTCGCGGCGGATCGACAGCGCCACCGCGACGGCGGTCACCAGCGCAAGCAGCCCGAAGGCGGCGCCGGCGGGAATGAGATTCCACAGCGAGTGCGCCGCAAAGAACGTCGAGAACAGAATCGCGATGGCCGCGGCATCGAGCGCATTCGCGGTGACGCGATACTGTCGCGCCGCTTTCAACTCGCACACTACGAGCAGTGCAATCGCGACGAGGATGCCGATCGCCACGCGGACGGGCGGCTCGAGCCATCCGTGTTCGATCGAATAGCGCAGGAAGAAGATCGCGGCGATGACGAGCGCCACGCCGGCGATGCCGGAAAACAGTTTGACGCCAATCAGGCTTTCCCACTCGAACGCCGGCAGCGTCAGCGACGGTTTCTTGAACGTGGGCGGAGCAGGCGGTGCGGCCGGAGGGCGCATCGGCGCTGGTGGTGAAGGCGGTCGAACGGTTGCTGGTGCCGGCGGTGGTGTGGGACCTGGCGTTGGCGGGGGAACTGGTGGTGGTGACGGAATGCGTGGTGGTTCGGCCTTGACGACCGGCGGCGGCTGCGCGACCGGCGGCTGCACGACTGGTGGCGGCTCGACTTTCGGTGTGGCCACCGCCGCCTTCTCCCCCTGGCGGACTTTCTCTACAAGGAGCTCGATCATCCGTTCCTGATCGGCCACTTTGCGCTCGAGCGCGTTGAGGCGCGCCCGCGTTCGACTGGAGCGCACCAGGCTCACGATCGGGAGCACAAACGGCACCACGACCAGGAACAGGCCGACGAGGTAGAAAATTTCCAAGATACTCTCTTATCGGCTTTAGACTTCCTACTCCATGAGCAAAGAAACTACCACCGGCCTGGATCCCTGGACCCGCGCCGACCTCCCCGAAGCACCAGCGCCCCAGGGTCTCCAATGGCTGGGGGTCGTCGGTCCCGGCGTCATCGTGCTGGGATTATCCATCGGAGGCGGTGAGTTCCTGCTAGGTCCTGCCGCCTTCGTGAGATACGGCCTCTCCCTGCTCTGGATTACCCTCGTTTCGGTCTTCTTTCAAACCGTTTTCAACACCGAGCTCATGCGCTATGCCGTGGCGACCGGCGAGCCGGTGTTCACCGGGTTCATGCGCACGCGTCCATCGCGTGCATTCTGGGCATGGTTCTACGCAGGCATGTACTTTCTGCAGACCGGCTGGCCGTATGCTGCAGGCCTGTCGGCCGGGGCGATCTTCTTTCTTGCCACGGGACGCATCGCCGCCCCGGCGGATGCGGCGTCGATCTACAACATCGGCGCTGCGACATTTCTAATCTGCATCGCGCTGCTGCTGGTCGGGCGCCGCATCGAGCACACACTCGAGCTTCTCAATTGGGTGATGGTGGTCTGCATCCTCGGCGGGTTTCTCATCCTCTCGCTGGTGTTTGTTCCCGGCGGTACGTGGCTCGGCGCGGCCGTGGGGTTGATTGGCTTCGACCGAGTCGCAGGCGGATTCAACTTTCTGCCGAGCGGCGCCGACTTCCAACTGCTGGCGGCGCTGGCCGGATATTCCGGAGCCGGTGGAATGGTGAACATGGCGCTGTCCAGTTGGGCACGCGACAAGGGCTACGGCATGGGAGAGCGCGTCGGGTACATTCCTGCGGCGGTCGGCGGACATAAGGTGAAGCTTGCCCACGCCGGGTTCATCTTCCAGCCCGACGAGGAGAACATGCGTCGCTGGCGCGGCTGGTGGCGAATCGTTCGCGCCGATCAGTGGGGAATTTTCTTCTCCGGCGCGCTGTTCGGCATGGTGTTGCCGGCGGTCTTGTACGTAACGTTGCTTCCAGTGGGCAGCAATATTCAGGGATTGGGGATCAGCGCGGCCCTTGCATCCAGCATCGGCACGCGATCGGGAGCCGTGCTCGGTGGCATCGTCGCCGCGCTCGGCGCGTGGATTCTGTTCAAGACCCAGCTCGACATCGTCGAGGGCATGGTGCGCTCGCTCACCGACATTCTCTGGACGGGAAGCAAACGGGTTCGCACGCTGAGCCGCGGCGATGTGCGGGTCGTGTACTACTGCGCACTGGGTGTCATCTGCTTGTGGGGGATCGTGGCGCTGCGCCTCGCGCAGCCGATCGTCCTGATCATGCTCGCGGCGAATGTCGCAGCGACCGTGTTCACGGTTTCGTCGCTCCATCTCCTCTATGTGAACACGCACCTGTTGCCGCGGGAGTTGCACCCCGCGCTCTGGCGGCGCATCGCGCTCGTCGCGATGGCGTGCTTCTATGGTCTGTTTGCCGCGTTCTCGCTAAGCACCCTGTTCTAAGGCGCTACGTATTTAAACTCCAGTATCGATCCGGGATTTGCGAACGTGCGGATCGATGCGCCGGATGGATCAGTGGATCGTCCGAGCCCGTCGTTGTCCGTGGCGAAGTAGAACGTCCGTTGGTCGCGGCCGATGGCGACGTCGCGGTAGCGATTGCCCGTTCTGAACAGCTCTTCGTTCTCGCTGACGACCGAGCGGCCGTCTTCGCTCAGCGTCAACCGGTAGACTCGGCCCATCGTCATCCCCGGCAGCAGGATCGAATTCGCCCATCCCGGAATGCCACTCGCGCGAGCCGAGTACACTTCTATGCCGCCTGCGGCAATCGTCGCGCTGCCGCTGACGCGCGGGTTGTAATCTTCGCCGACGGTGAAGAACGTGCGCAGCGGCGTCTCGAACGTGCCTTTCCAATCCGTTTCTTTCTGTTGCGGTACCGAAGGGGGCGCCACGAGCGCGTCGAACGTCAGCGATGCGCATGGAACATCTTTCGACTGACGCCAGTTGGCGTACGCATACCCACGGTCGTCGCGATATCCCGCCACGTGCGGCCAGCCGTAGTTTCTGCCAGGCAGAATCAGGTTCACTTCGTCGTCTGTGCCCGGTCCGTGCTCCGAAGAGTAGAGCAGTCCATTCGGCCCGAACGCCAAACCTTGAGGATTACGGTGGCCATACGAATAGATGTGGCTTCGCACCCCGTTGAGCACCGGATTGTCGGCAGGAATGGATCCGTCGAGATTCAGCCGAAGAATTTTTCCCTCATATGTTGACCAGTCACCCGCCGCAATCTGCGCAGCGGTTGGAAGCTCCTGCGAGCGGATGGGCGTGCAGTAGTTCGCGAGCCAATTGCTGCCGTTATCGCCTCGCGAGACATACAGCGTGTGGTCCGGGCCGATCACGAGGCGGCCTCCTCCGTGGTCGTCGTGAGCCGGAAGGTTCGCGATCAGCTCGACCGGATTGCTGAGAGATTCCTTTGCGGGCTCGTACGAGTACCGCCGCACTTTCAACTTTCGCGAGAGCGTATCGCCGGGATCCGCGTCGTACGTGTACGCGACGTACACGTAGTCGCGACCGACTCCCTTGAGCAGGTCGGGGTGGAGGGCAAGACCGAGCACGCCTTCATGCCAGCTAACGCCCGGATCGTACGATTCAACGATCGATAATGCGGGACTGATCGCGCCGCTAGTGGGGTTGACCCGAATCACCCGGCGTCCGGTGCGTTCGGTCACCCACAGGTGATCGTCTGGTCCCCAGACCATCTCCCATGGCGCGTGCAATCCGCTGGCGACGACCCGCGTCGAAAAAGCCGGCTGGGCAGAACTGGTAATCTGGAAAAGGGTATGCGCGAGGACAGCGACACACGTCAGATGACGGAGCATTGATCAACTCCTCGGATGACTATATCGTGACGCGGTAGGAATCTTGCAATGAGCACCGTACCAATGGTCCCCATCCGATCGTTCGACCAGGCTCTCCAGGGTCTGAAACAGCAGTTTTACAGGCACAAGCGGCCGATCCTGTGGGGTATCGCAGCGGTTGTCGTTGTCGGCGTTGTGACCATCGGGATGTTGTTTGCTGGACTCCCCAACCGCAACGAGCTTCGTACTCTCGGCGACATGCCTCAGGCCACGACGCTCTACGACGTGAACAAGAGGCCTGTTTTCACCATTTTCAAGGAATATCGCATCGAGGTGCCGTTGGCGCGGGTGTCGCCACACCTGCGAAAGGCGATTGTCGCGTTTGAAGACCAGCGGTTTGAAGATCACAAGGGCTACGACCCGTTTCGCATCTTCGGCGCCGCCTGGGCCGACCTGCAGCGCGGCCGCAAGGCGCAGGGCGCCAGCACCATCACCCAGCAGCTGGCCAGGCAATCTTTTCTCACCCGTGAAAAAAAGTACTGGCGAAAGCTTCAGGAAATCGCGCTGGCTGTCAGGATTGAGAGGATGTACTCCAAAGAGGAAATCCTCGAGCTCTACCTGAACAAGGTGTACTTCGGAGACGGATTGTACGGGGCCGAAGCGGCCGCACGGGGATACTTCGGAAAATCGGCGGCCGATCTCGACCTGGCCGAGTCTGCCCTGTTGGCGGGTCTCGTGAATGCGCCATCGGTGAACGCGCCGACCGTAAACATGGCGCGCGCGGTCGGGAGGCGCGCGCTCGTCCTGAAGGCGATGAACGACCAGGAGATCATCACGAAGGACGCGTTCGAGCGTGCGACGAAAGAGAAAGTGACGCTGCGCGACGTGCTTCGCCGCGAAGAGCCGCTCGGTCAGTACTTCAAGGAAGAGGTCCGCCAGCAGCTCGTCAAACAGTTCGGTTGGGAGCGCCTGTCCGAAGGCGGCCTGCGCGTCTACACCACGATCGATCCGGACATGCAGCGAGCGGCCGAAGCGACGATCGCGAAATCGCTCGAGCAGATCGAGGCGCGGCGTGCGGCGCGCCTGTCGAAGAAGCCGCGACATAGCGCTGACCCGAAGTCAACACGTAGTGCCGACCTTCAGGTCGGCCCTGCCGAAGACCGCCTCGAAGCCGCACTCGTCGCCATGGATCCGCGGACCGGTGAAGTGCGCGCGATGGTCGGCGGCCGCGATTTCAAGGCGAGCCGGTTCAACCGCGCGACGCAGGCGCTGCGCCAGCCGGGCTCCGCGTTCAAGCCCTTTGTGTATGCGGCGGCGCTCGAGAATGGCTACACGCCCGCGTCGCTGGTTACTCGGCTCGACGAGCCGGTTGCGACACTGCAGGGCGCGTGGATGCCGGAGGACGAGCACTCGATCTCCGCTGCCATGACCGTGCGCACCGCTCTTCGCACGTCGAGCAATCGCGCGGCCGTCCGGATGCTCGAGCAGGTGGGAATTTCGAAGACCGTAGATCAGGCGCGTCGCATGGGGATGGGAAGCGTGCCCAGCGTGCCGTCGCTGGCGCTCGGATCGGGCGAGGTCACGCTGATGGCGATGACGTCGGCGTATTCGACGTTCGCCGATCGGGGCCAGCTTCGCCCGCCGACGCTCATCCTCCGCGTCGAAGATGCCGAGGGGAATCTGCTCTTCGAGGCGAAGCCGTCTGTCACGCAGGTGCTGGCGCCCCAGACGGCGTTCCTCATGACGAGCATGTTGTCCGATGTCATCAACTACGGAACGGCCTACAGAGCGCGCCAGGAGGGGTTCACGCTTCCGGCCGCCGGCAAGACCGGTACGACCAACGATTACGTGGACGCGTGGTTCGTCGGCTACACGCCGAATCTCGCCACCGGTGTTTGGATCGGGTTCGACAAGCCGCGCACGATTGTTTCTCACGGTTTCGCCGGCGAGCTCGCCGTGCCGATGTGGGCGCGGTTCATGAAAGTGGCGACGACGGCCCATAAGCCAGACACGTTCAAGGCGCCGTCCGGCCTCACGGCGGTGAACGTATGCCGGCTTTCGGGCCAGTTGCCGGGCGAGGCCTGCGATCGCATCATCACGGATTACTTCGTGCGCGGTGCGGCACCCTCGCAGGTCTGCCAGGAGCACTACTTCTTCGCGTCATCCGGACAGCTCGTCGCGGTTGGCACGGGTGGCAGCGAAATAGTTCCGGCCTCGAATCAGAATCAGGCACAGGCGAGCGACGCGCTGGTGTCGACCGTCTCCGCCGGTACACCGGAGCTCGTCGTCGCTGCGGACACGGTGGATGGCAAGGAGCAGCCGAAGAAGAAGCGCGGATTCTGGGGGAAGATCTTCGGCCGCGGGGAAAAAGAGAAAGACTGAGCCTTCCTCCCGAGGGAATCGGTTTACCGTCTGCGTTCGATTGGAAACGGCATGGCGGTGCCGGCACTGGTCCGCGACGGACTCGAGCCGTCTCGTACGCGCACGAGAACCTGATACTTCGCGTTCGCCGTTGCCGGCTTCCAGGAGAATTTATTGCTCGACGACCACTCTTTTGCGATGGCCCACTTGACGCCATTGAAGACCCACCACTTGTACTTGTAAGACCTGGCGCCGGACGCGGTCGCAGTAAATACGATTTGCGAACCGGCGCGTTGAGGAGCCGGCTTGTCCGCCCTGAGCCTCGTTACGGCGACCCCCGGCGTAATCGTGTAGGGGATGCTGCCATCCGCGTTCGGGCCCTCCGGTGCGTCGCGCCCGCTCGTCGCGCTGCGCGCCCAGACCATCACCGTGTATTTCGTGTTTGTGGTGGGAGTCCAAGCGTGCTTGTTGCTGGTCGACCACCCGCGGGCGACGCTCCATCCCTTCCCGTTCGAGATCAGCCACTTGAATTGATGTGGTGCTGTTCCTCCGGTGGCGGAAGCCGTGAGCATGATGCTCGTCCCTACCGCTTGCGGTGAACGGAGACTGGCCTTCAGGCTGGTAAGCGCGAGCGGCGCTGCGATTGGCGAGCTCGAGGTGATGCCCGTGAGCTCGGACGCCGAGGGATTGCTTGTGCTGACCTCCGCTGAAAAGCCGCTTTGCATTCCCGACACGTTGTAGGCGCGAACAGCGAGGTAGTAGCGGCTCGAGGGATCGGGTGTGACAAATCGGAAGGATGTGTGGTTGCCGACGTCAACGCTGACGGTGTACTGCCCCGAGCTTGTGCCATAGAAGACGATGTATCCGGCAATGTTCGGTTCGGGATTCGGATCCCAGGTCAGCTCGACCGTGGCCGCAGCGGCCGCGGTGACCGACCACATAAGAATGATCGCGCTCGACAAAACGTGTCGAACGAACATCGTGAATACGCGAGTTGTACAGATCCGTCCCAGGATGTTCTTCATCGAACACTCGTCGAGCAAAAGGACGCGTTAGCGAACGTGTCTTCAGTGGGCGTACGTACCGATAGCCGAGCCGGCACCCGACGGCTGTTTCTCGACTAAACTCGGTTGAATGCGCTGCGAGCTGGGGACTGCAGAGCTGCTGACGACGGCTGCACGTCTGGGTCGGCGACCGGCACGATGTTATGTGCGGGCAGAGAATAACAGCTTTGCGAAAATTGGCCAAGAGTTTGTTGCAGGACTTTCGCATTCGAAGTACGGAGGCAAGATGAGATCCCTGCTATCGCTCGCGTTGATCATCAGTCTGACGGCATCGGCTTTTCCAGTATCCGCGCAGGAGCAAACACCAGCACGCAGCTCCTTCGATGCTCGCAGCCCGACGTCAGGCCCTACCGCTGGTCCGCTCGCCAGGGCCATCACCCGTGAGGGCATCCGGCTCGCTGCCGCCCCTGCGTTGTCGGAACGATCGGCGACCGGCCTGCAAGCCGACGTCGGCTGGGCGCGCGTTCGTCAGCTCAAGCCGGGGACAGAAATCTTCGTGACCGCTTTGGGCGCGCAGCTCGGCTCAAGGTATGTCGTGCTGACCGACGACTTCGACCTCACGACGCTGAACTTGACACACCCGGAACTATCCGAGGAAGCCAGGCGCGAGTTGCTCAACGCCGCCTCAAAGCACCCGGATTATTTTGCGGCGGATCGCGCGCACTTTGTCGGCACGAACGTGCGTGTGGCACCCGATGGTGTGTTCGTGGCCGATCGGAAGGTTGCGGATCTTGACCAGGTGGTCCAGAGATTCATGCGAGGTGATATCCGGGAGATCACCGGGCGCGAAAGACCTCGTGGGTCAGTGGCTGGTGCTGTCGGCGGGGCAGCAGGAGGGTTGTTGCTCGGCGCATTCTTCGCGGTGAACCTCGCATTCAAGCACTGTGGCGGCGACTGTAGTGACGAGGGAGTGCTGATGGGGCTTTCTTTAGTTGGACTCCCGATCGCGACGGGGTTTCTTGGATACCGCGCGTTCGGCAGCAAGACAGGGGACCTCATCTACATCTACCGCGCACCATAGGCCTCCAACAATGAAGCCGAGCTCGAACAATCCCGATACGACGTGAATGAGCCTTCGGATCTATCTCGCACCGTTGATGTTTCAGCTGGCAGCTAGCGTCGCGGCCGCTCAACAACCCCAGGAGCTAGAGCTAAAACAGGGTCCGTTTGGTCACCTTCGGGGCGGTATACTCGGCAAGCCGGTCTTGTTTGAAAACGAAATTGATACTACAGAGTGCCACCCATTGATGATGTCGGGGCGCGTCGTCGGCTGGCTGGCACGCGCATATGGATTCAAGGGACGACTGCTCGTTAAGCGATGTGTTGAGGGTGATCCAAGCCAGGAACAAACAGCTGGGTCGCGGCACGGTGGTGAGAACGAGTTCTGGGAGGAGGCGCGACTCAAACGTAATGGCGATTTGGTTGCAAGCCCGGTTCGCTTGCCTCACGAAACGAGCTTTTCCAATGGCAGCTTCTGTTCCGCATTTTTCGCATACTGGGGACTCAGCGACGATCACCAACTGATCCCGGTGATCTATGATCTTCGTTCGAGTTCTGTAACGTCATCGAGATCGCTCGGCAAGATCAGCTTTGAGACGGACAATACGGGCTTTCTACCACCACCAGCGTGGAACGGCAATTGTTCGAACGCCGCCTTTGACGCCAGCAAGGTAAACCGGTCATCGGTGAACCTTGGCACTCGGCGATCTCAGTAGTGCGTCACCAGGTGCCAGAAAAATCTGGCCTTCGCCTGTGATATAAGCTCTGCTTTGAGAGGTAGTGCCATGAGCATGAAACGAAGAGAGTTTCTGGCGGCCGGTCTTGCACTGAACTTCAGTTCGACGGCGATTGCTCTGGCGCAGCAGGTCGGCCAGGCACCCAGCGCCGTACCGACCCGTGTGGCGAAGACCACACGGATGTTCAAGTCGCCGGGCCTGTATCCCAACGCGCTTGCCGTGATGCCGGATGCCCCGGGGGGCTTATGGATCGGGCAGCAGAAGGTCACCGCTCTGAATGCGACGAGATTGAACCTGCCCCTCGAGCCGAACCGCGAGGAGATGGCATGGCTGGTCGATTGGAACGGCAAGCTGCTCAAGACGGTTACTACGAATTCGCGCAACACGTCCGGCTTGGCGTATGGTGGCGGTTTCATCTGGATGGGCGCAAACATCGATCCAGGCGGCGTCTTTCAAGTCGATATGAACTCCAAGCAAGTCAGCCATCGTCAAATTCCGCTCAGCATTGACGGCAACGGCGGTGGGTGCCATGGCATGAAGTGGCATGACGGCAAGCTGTGGATTGCTGTGCTACGCCTGGGAGGCATTCTGCGGGTCGATCCCACGACGTGGGTTCCCGAAGTGCTGATTCGCGTGAGCTCGGAGGAGAAGCCTCGCCTCCACGACCTGGCGTTCGACAACGAGGGCCATATCTGGGTTGTGACTGGAAACAACAGCACGAGCTACGTTGACGGCAAAGCCGGCCTGAACAAATACGACGGTAAGACCGGCCAGCTGCTGATGACGGTGGATTTTGCGCCAGGATCCTGTGATCCCCATGGCTTGGAATGGCACGACGGACGATTCATCACCTGCGATGCGGGCATCCACCCGGGATGGAAGGGCCTCGAGAGCCCGCACAGCGGATACATCTGCAGCGTCGAGATCGCGTAAAAAGGGGTCAGACCCCTTTTTCTGATCCGGCCAGCGCGACGCTGACTTGCTGGGACGCCAGCGAGAACACGCAGTAGGCGGCGAACCAGTAGAATCCTGCGCCGAACCGAGCACTGAAGGACACCAGCGCCGGCTCGGCCGCACCCGGTGCGGTGGTGCTGGCCTGTGCTGCCAGATATGCGATGAACAGCGCGACCACGAACACGTCGGCCATCGACCACTTGGCAATCAGCTCCACGAATCGCAGCGTGCGGCGCCGGCCTGCATCGCCGATGAACATCGCCAGGGCCACGAGCGCTCCCTTGCCGAACGGCACGATGACGCTGAAGAGCAGGATGAGCGTCGCGGGCACAGGGCTTCCGACTTCATACAGTCGCCGTACCGATCCGATGATGCTGCGGGTCTGCTGGTAGACTTCGATCTCGTCCACGTTTTGCTGAAGCGCTGCGGTGATCTGTGGCGTGAGCTTGTCGAGGATGATCCGGCGGACGTCTCCGCCCGTCGCATCCAGAAACGACACGATGCTCGGGTTCATCATCGACTTGAGGGTCGTCACGGTCTCGTCGCTCAGGCCTCGCTCCAGCATCATCGGTGCGACGTGCCCGATGCCCTCGCGGGTGAGCACGCCGCGGATGGTCAGCACCGGGAGGAAGAGTCCGGGGATGAGTAGGGCGAACGAGATGACCAGCATGGTCAGGACGATTATTCGGTGCGATTTTGGTGTCACGTCAGATGCTGACATCATATCTTGAGAATCTGTTGGATCTTTCTTCCGAGCGTTTCCGAGGTGAACGGTTTTTGCAGGAAGGCAATGCCGGGAGCGAGGATTCCATGATGGACGATGGCATCTTCAGTGTACCCAGACATGTAAATGACATGGAGCCCGGGCTTCCGGCCGATGAGCGCCTGCGTGAGCTCGGGCCCGCTCGCACCGGGCATCACGACGTCGGTGAGGAGCACATCGATAGCGCTCGTTTCGTCGAAGAACCGGCTTGCTTCGTCGGCATTGGCTGCGACAAAGACGGTATAGCCTTGTCGTTCCAACAGTCGCTTCGCTAGCTCGCGCAGCCCCGGTTCATCCTCGACAACGAGCACGGTCTGTGTCGCTTTGTTAAGCTGTGGAGAGATCGGTGGCGCCTCGGGGATTGCTTCCGTGGCGTCGGCTCGCGGGAAGTACACTTTGAAGGAGCTTCCGCGTTCGACTTCGCTAAAGACGTCGATGTTGCCTCCGGATCGCGCCACGATGCCATGAACGGTGGCAAGGCCGAGGCCCGTTCCCTTCCCGACATCTTTGGTTGTGAAGAAGGGTTCGAACAGTCGCGCCTGCACTTCCGGCGTCATGCCCGTTCCCGTGTCGGACACCGCGAGCATGACGTACGAACCTGGTTTCACGGAGAGGTGTGTTTTTGCATACTCTTCGTCGAGCTCGACGTTGGCCGACTCGATCGTCAAGGTGCCCCCTCGCGGCATCGCATCACGGGCGTTGACTGCAAGGTTCATCACAATCTGCTCGATCTGCCCGCGATCGGCCTTGACGGGCGCCAGCTCGGATTGGGTGCGGAGCACGACCGTTACGTCTTCCCCGATGAGGCGTTCGAGCATTCCTCGCATGTCCGCCACAATCACATTGAGGTCGAGCAGGATCGGGTTGATGATCTGCTTGCGACTAAAAGCCAGAAGCTGGCGCGTTAGCCCGGCTGCACGCAACCCCGCCTTCTGAATCTCGGAAATATCGGCCCGGCGAGGGTCGCCCGGCTCTGCGGCGTCTAGGAGCAGTTCGCAGTAGCCGAGAATCGCGGTGAGCAGATTGTTGAAGTCGTGCGCGACGCCACCCGCCAGCCGCCCAACCGCCTCCATCTTCTGTGCCTGGTGATACTGCTCTTCCAGGCTGTGCCGATCGGTGACATCGAGGGAAATGCCAACGGCCCGCACCGGCTTGCCGTCTTCTGCGAGGAGAATCCGGCCGATGCCGCTCAACCATCGAACCGTGCCGTCCGGCCAAATTGATCGGTTTTGCAGGGAGAAATCGGAGCCGGCCTTCACGGCTTGCTCCACAGTGGCGAGCACTGCGGCGCGGTCGTCGGGATGAATCCGCTCGACAAAGGCGTCGAACGTACCTCCGAAGGTCCCTGGTTCGAGACCGTAGTGGGCCTCGATTGTCTCGGACCATCGGAGTACGCCGGTCGTGTAGTCCATGTCCCAGATTCCGACGCCTGCGTTCCGCAGCGCAAATCGCGTACGCTCTTCCGAGACTCGCAGGGCCTCGACCGCCTCGTTGTGTGCCGTAACGTCGGTGCCGGAACTGAGCGTGCCGATGACGCACCCCGTCTCGTCTCGCAGCACTTGGTTACGCCATTCAATCAGCCGCTCCTCCCCATATCTCGTCAGAACGGGATGTTCGACGATGCCAAGCTCTCCGCTGAGAACGTTGTGAAAGCTCTCTCGGAGTGCTTGCCGAGATCGCGCCGGAAGGCACGTCTCGATCCAATCGCGCCCGAGTAATTCCAGCTCCGTGCACCCGAGAAGCTCACAGCCTTTGCGATTGATCAGCGTGACGCGCCCCTCGATGTCGAGCGCAAGCAGGATGACGTCGGCCGTCTCGAGATATCGCTGCGCTCGGTCGGCTTCTTTCTGAGCGGCTGTGTAGAGATGGCCGTTCTCGTAGATCCGCCCCACCAGACCGGACAGGGCCACGACGAGGTCCTCGTCGTCGTCGGAGAAGGCCCGGCCTTCATTGCCGACGAGGCAAATCCACCCGTACACGTGGACGGGCGATGCCACAGGTGCAACCAGAAATGCCCGAACCTCGGGATGTCCGGTCGGAAGCTCGAGCCGATCCGGATCGCCGTCGAGGTTCTCTCCGCGGATGGTACGACGCTCGGCGACAATCGTGGCCAGTATTCCTGAGATCGTGTCGCCGACCTGTATCCAGGTTCCGGCCTTCACTCCGCTCGCGACGAAATGCTTCACCGTTCGGTCTTTGCGGTCGAGAATCCCCAGCGTGACGTACGACGCGCCAAAGAGATCTCGCGCTGCCAGACAGACGTTATGAAGCAGCCGCCCGGGATTGCGCTCTGATGCGAGCTCCAGACTGATATTGATCAGGGCCCTGAGCCGTGCGTTCGTGCTGCGGAGATTCTCGTCGGTCTGCGAGAGCTTGTTCGTGAGAAGGCGCAGGTGCTCCTGGTCGAATTCTGTCGAGAGCGGGTCGCTCTGTGTGCGTTCCCCGGACGTGACGTGACCGGAGAGCACGCTACTCACGACTCGCAGGACATCCTCCGGATCGACCGGCTTGGTGAGGACGTGCATCACCCCGCTGGAGAGCGCCAGGGCTCGGGCTTCGCGTTCGCCGTAGTGAGCGGTATAGAAAACGACCGGAATGCCACTGGTGTCTGAATGGAGGCGAAGCTGCCGCACGAGCTCATAGCCGTCCATGATCGGCATCAGCACGTCAGTAATGACCAGATCGGGATGCTCGCTCCGTGCGAGGGCAAGTCCCTCGCGACCGTCCGCGGCTTCGAGCAGTCGATGGTGCTGGTAGCTGAGGAGCGTTCGCAGGACCTCTCGGTTGGCCGCGATATCGTCAACGATGAGGATCGTTGCCATGCGCAATCCCCCCACGCAGGTAGCTCTCGACTTCTGCGACGAACGTCTCGGGTGTGATCGGCTTGGTGATGTACCCGTCGAATCCGGTCGCCAGTACTTTGTCGCGATCGCCCACCATGGCCGATGCGGTAACGGCGACCAATGGCACCCCAGCGAGGCGCGCGTCGGCTTTCAGCGATTGTGCGACGGCGTAGCCATCCAGCCTGGGCAAGGCGATGTCACAAAGAACGAGATCGGGGATCGTCTGCCGCGCCATCGACACCCCTTCCTCGCCATCGCGTGCGCTGAGGGTCTCGTGGCCAAACGCTGTCAGTAGATAGGTCATCAGCTCGAGATTGGTCGGGTTGTCTTCGATGATCAAGATTCGGCTCGCCATGGTCAACCTCGCGGTAGAGACAGCGTGAACGTGCTTCCCTCGCCGAACGTGCTCGTGAAGACAATCGAGCCGCCGAGCACCTCAGCCAGTTTCTGGCTGAGGTGCAGGCCGAGTCCGGTTCCCTCGAAGCGTCCATGGCCCACTGTCAGCTGGCTGAAGGCCTTGAACAGCCTCTCCTGTTCGTCCGCCTTGATGCCGACGCCCGTATCGATGACGCGGATCTCGATTGTGCGATCGCCCGGTGCCGGATCCGCGATCTCGATACGCACGAGGCCGTGCTCGGTAAACTTGATCGCGTTGTTCGTGAGATTGATCAACACCTGGTGCAGAGCACGACGGTCGGTCAGCGCGACCACATCCCGCGCGGGCATGCTGACGTCAAGTGTGAGCCCTTTCCGTTCGGCGAGAGGCCGCAGGGTGGTGACGACCTCATTGACGACACCCTGACAGGAGAGCGGTTCCGTCTGCAGCTCTACGTTGCCGGATTCGATCTTTGCGAGATCGAGCAGATCGTTGATGAGCGAGAGCAGGTGCTTGGCACTGCCTTGGACGGTCTTGAGTTGGTGATCCTGATCGGATGTCAGCGGCCCCGGCAATCGCATCAGGAGCGTCCCCGTGAACCCGATGATGGCATTCAGCGGCGTGCGCAATTCATGGCTCATGCTGGCGAGAAATCGATCCTTCGCCAGGCTGGCCTTCTCGAGCTCGACGTTCTTGTCATGAAGCACCCGCTCGGCACGTTTGCGGTCGGTGACGTCGCGAATCGAGCTGCTGACCAGCCGCCCCTCCTCGGTCTCCAGCGGGCTCAAGCTGATCTCGACGGGAAATTCCGAGCCGTCCTTCTTTCGGCCGTACAGGTCGAGGCCCGCACCCATTTCGCGCACGCGAGGTTCGGCGAAATAGCCATCACGATGCTGTGTGTGATGTGCGAAGCGTCCGGGCACGAGAATCTCGACGCGTTTCCCGAGCAGATCTTCGCGCGTGTATCCGAACAGCCGCTCCGTTTGCGTGTTGATGAGCACGATCTTGCCGGCCTGGTTCACGATCACGATGGCATCGGGCGCGGACTCTAAGAGACTGCGGAACAGCGAATCACCGCCGCTGAATGCGGCGTCGAGGTGTTTCATGACGACACCACGGGCATCCGGGCTGGTAGCTCGAAAGGGGTCGCACGATTTGTAGGACAAAAAGCCGCCGGCACGTTCTCAACGCGAGGCAGGGGACAGCGAAAAAGCGTGAGGGGGAAGTCTAGCTCGAATGTGGCACGGTCGGGAATATTTCCCGCGGCCCTCCGAAATGACGTACACGAACGAAAGGCGCTCGAGACGAGAGGGTCACGTCCTCCTCTCGAGCGCCTTGTCACTTCTTACTTACACGGCGGAACTAAAGTTCCGCCCTACAGAAACCTTCCTACTTCCTACTTCTTACTTCTTACTTCTTACTTCTTACTTCTTACTTTCTTTAGTATCTGTAATGCTCCGGCTTGTACGGTCCGTCCACCGGCACGCCGATGTAGTCCGCCTGATCCTTGGACAGCTTGGTGAGCTTCACGCCGAGATGATCGAGGTGCAGCCGCGCCACCTGCTCGTCGAGGTGCTTCGGCAGCATGTAGACCTTCTTTTCGTACTTGCCGGTGTTGGCGTGCAGCTCGAGCTGTGCGATCACCTGGTTCGTAAATGACGCCGACATCACGAAGCTCGGGTGGCCCGTGGCGCAGCCGAGGTTCAGCAGGCGGCCTTCGGCGAGAATCATCACGCTGTGGCCGTCGGGGAAGCGGAACTCGTCGTACTGCGGCTTGATCTCGATCCGCTCGACGCCGGGGAACTTCTTGAGCCCCGCCATATCGATCTCGTTGTCGAAGTGGCCGATGTTGCCGACGATCGCCTTGTCTTTCATCCGCTTCATGTGATCAACGGTGATGATGTTGTGGTTGCCGGTCGCCGTGATGAAGATGTCGGCCTTGTCCACGACGTCCTCGAGCGTGGCCACCTGATAGCCTTCCATCGCGGCCTGCAGCGCGCAGATAGGATCGATCTCCGTCACGATGACGCGGGCGCCCTGGCCCCGCAGCGCCTGCGCGCAGCCCTTGCCGACCTCGCCGTAGCCGAACACGACGGCGACCTTGCCGCCGAGCATCACGTCCGTCGCTCGCGCGAGGCCGTCGGGTAGCGAGTGACGGCAGCCGTAGATGTTGTCGAACTTGCTCTTGGTCACGGAGTCGTTCACGTTGATGGCAGGGAAGAGCAGCGTGCCGGCTTCCATCATCTGATAGAGCCGATGCACGCCGGTCGTCGTCTCTTCGCTGACGCCGCGGATGCCCGACGCGAGCCGCGTCCAGCGCGATTTGTCTTTCGCGATCGACGTGTTGATGCAGTCGAGAATGACGCCCCACTCTTCGGGATCCTTGTCCGCGTTGAACGCGGGGACCTTGCCGGCCTTCTCGAACTCGGCGCCCTTGTGCACGACGAGCGTCGCGTCGCCGCCATCGTCCACGATCAGTGTCGGGCCGCTGCCGTCCGGCCATTCGAGGGCTTCACTCGTGCACCACCAGTACTCGTCGAGTGTTTCCCCCTTCCACGCAAATACCGGCGTGCCTTTCGGGTCTTTCGCTGTGCCGCCCGTTTCGGGCCGTCCGACGACGACCGCAGCGGCCGCGTGGTCCTGCGTTGAGAAGATGTTGCACGAGACCCAGCGCACGTCCGCACCCAGCTCGGTCAGCGTCTCGATGAGCACCGCCGTCTGAATCGTCATGTGCAGGCTGCCCATGATGCGGGCGCCCGCGAGCGGTTTCTTCGCGCCGTGCTGTTTGCGGAGCGCCATCAGACCCGGCATTTCCTGCTCGGCGAGTCGAAGCTCCTTGCGTCCGAATTCTGCGAGCGCCAGATCTCGTACTTTGAACGGCTCTCGACCGGCGGCCTTGGCCGCGGCGAAGGGGTGAAGCGTCTGGGTTGCAGTAGCCATGTGTGCGTTCTCCTGTAGGGCGCAGCTTTAACTGCGCCGTTTAGCCGTTGCGACAAACAATCCCGGCCCTTTGGATTTCGGGTCGGGCGAGAGCGGGACAATCCGAATATCGGCAAATCCGCTCTCATCCAGGATTCGCCGGGCGTGCTCATCCGAGAAACCGAGCCACACGTGGCCCATTTGCTGACGGTAGCTTTCACGATCGTGCGGCAGCATATCGACGATCAACACCCGGCCGCCGGGCTTGAGCACTCGTGAGACTTCGCCGAGCGCCTTGTCAGGCTCCGGCAGGTGATGCAGCACGAGCGCCATCGTGACGGCGTCCAGTCGCGCGTCGTCGATCGGCAGAGCTTCGAGATCGCCGCGCCGCAGCTCGACATTGTCGACTCCGTGCAGCCGCTTCTTCGCCGCCTGCAGCATCGCCGCTGATGCGTCGACCGCAATCACCCGGCGCACGAACGGCGCGAGCGCGGCTGCCAGTTGTCCCGTGCCGCAGCCGAGATCGCCGACGATCCATTCCGCATCGGCAAACGCCGGCAGGGCGGCCAGATGGAATCGCTCGCCGAAGAGCTCGTCGCGCAGTCGATCCCATTGTCCTGCGGAAGACGAGAAGAATTCCTGCGATTTCGTGCGCCGCTCGGCCAGGACCGTCTGCACCCGGCGCTGGTCCTGAATAGCGGCCGGCTCCGGACCGACCTGTTCGCGAACGAGCGCCCAGAGACGGCGCGCGGAGGGGTCGAGATCGTTGCGGGTCATCGCATAGAGGTTGCTCGTTCCCTCTGCGCGCGCGGCGACCCATCCGGTATCGGACAGCGCCCTGAGATGGCGGCTGACCGTGGATTGCGGGAGCTGCATGATGCCGCACAGCTCGGACACCGTCAGCTCGTGCCGATCGAGCAGCAGCAGAATGCGGCTGCGCGTCGTATCGGCAAGGGCCGACAGGTGATCGAGGATGGCGGGCGACTTCAATCCGTTAATCCGGATTAAAGGCTACACTGGTTTGCTCGCTGAGTCAAGCCTCCATAGTGGGGGGCGTGAAGGGCGACGAGTGCCGCTGAGCATGGCCATTTCCGAGCCGAGCACGCTGATTACCGATTATCTCCTGGGTGGAGTGACGGCGGTGCTGACGTGGCGACTCTTCGTTCTCCGCGCGCCACGAGAAGCGGCGATCCGGTACTGGGCGGGGGCGCTGGCGGCAACGGCGGTCGGAAGCTTCGCGGGCGGAACCTATCACGGCTTTGGTCCCACCATAGCGCCATGGTCCGCGTCCCTGTTATGGACGATCACGACGCTGGCGATGGGCGTCGCCAGTTTTCTCCTGATTGCCTCCGCGGTGACGGCCGCCTTCGCCGGTACCACACGCCGCGCGATCATCGTCCTGACTGCCATCAAGCTGATGGTCTATTCCTGGTGGATGATGACGCACGACGCATTCGTGTACGTCATCTGTGAGTACGGCTCCACGTTACTATTTGTGCTCGTGCTCCTCGCCGCCAATCGCGTTCGTGGCCAAGACGGCCATCGTCGGTTTCTTGCAGGAGGTATCCTGATCTCGATTGTGGCGGCGGGGCTCCAACAGAGCGGTATACGCCTTCACAAGCACTTCAATCACAACGATCTGATGCACGTCGTGCAGATGGGCGCGGTGTGGCTGCTCTATGAGGGCGGCCGTCGTTTGCGGGATGCAGACCGGAGGACATGATGGCGCTCGATCGACGAACGTTCCTAAAGACCACCGGTTTAATGGCGTGGGCGCCCACCTGGAGCCAGGTCGCGGACACCGGCGTTCTTGTCAACGACATTCACTCTCAGCTGAACCCCACGCGCGTGCAGGAAGTCGTGCCGGTGAGCTCCGGACGCGCGCTGCAGCGCGCCATCAGAAGGGCCTCACGCGACGGGCGCGCAGTCTGCATCGCGGGCGGACGGCACGCCATGGGCGCCCAGCAGTTCGCCACAGGCGCGGTCATGCTCGACACCACAACGCTCAATCGCGTCCGCTCGTTCGATCGCGCGAAGGGCATTGTCGATGTTGACGCCGGCATCATGTGGCCCGCGTTGATCGACTATCTGCTCGAGGCTCAGAGGGGACGCCCTCGCCAATGGGGTATCGCACAGAAGCAGACCGGCGCGGACAGGCTGACGATTGGTGGAGCACTTGCCGCGAACGTGCACGGCCGTGGTCTGAAGATGAAGCCCTTCATCGCGGATGTGGAGTCGTTCGTCATTGTCGACGCGAAGGGGAAGGCGCGAACCTGCAGCCGTACGGAAAACGCCGAGCTGTTTCGACTGGCCATCGGTGGGTACGGCCTATTCGGCCCCATCTCGACGGTGAAGCTGCGCCTCATCCCGCGCCAGAAGATTCAACGCGTCGTCGAAGTCCGTACGATCGACGATTTGCCGAAAGCTTTCGAGCAACGGATTGCCGACGGGTTCATGTTCGGCGACTTTCAGTTCTCCGTCGATGAGACGTCGAACGACTTTCTGAGGAAAGGGGTCTTCTCGTGTTACCGGCCTGTCGATCCGGCCACATCGATGCCGGCGGGGCAGCAGGAGCTCGTTGACGAGGACTGGCACGCCCTCCTGCTGCTGGCGCACAACAACAAAGCGACGGCGTTTGATCGGTATGCGAAGTACTACCTGTCAACATCGGGCCAGATCTACTGGTCTGACACGCATCAGCTGAGCACGTATCTGGACGACTATCACGTGCGGCTCGACAAGCAACTGGGCGCCAAGGAACGCGCGACGGAGATGATTACCGAAATCTACGTGCCGCGTCCGGAGCTGCCGTCATTCATGGCAGAAACGGCGAAGGTGTTCAAGACCAACGGAGTGCCGATCGTCTATGGGACCGTTCGTCTCATTGAGCGCGATGACGAGAGTTTTCTGGCGTGGGCAACGCAGCCGTACGCCTGCATCATCTTCAATCTGCACACGATCCACACACCGGAAGGCAACGGGCGGGCAGGACAGGCCTTCCGCGACCTGATTGACATGGGCATGAAACGCGGCGGGCGATATTATCTGACGTATCACCGTCACGCGCGGCGCGATCAGGTCGAGGGTTGCTATCCACAGCTTCCAGAGTTCCTGCGGCTGAAGCGCAAGTACGATCCCGATGAGCGTTTTCAGAGCGACTGGTATCGCCACTACAAGGCGATGTTTGAACCACGAAAGGCATGAGAACCACGAAGACACGAAGCGAAACTGGAATCTAGAATCTAGAAGCTAGAAGCTAGAAGCTAGAAGCTAGAATCTAGAATCTAGAATCTAGAATCTAGAATCTAGAAACTAGAAACTAGAATCGAGAAACCAGAACCAGCACCCAGCACCAAGAACCCAGCACCCAGAACCGGATCGATCACTACCGCACAGGCGCGTTGGGGTTCGATTCGAGGTCGTAGATACGATCGACACCTCGAACGTCGACGCCCGGCGTCTTTACTGCGGGAATCGCACCAGCGTGCTTGGTCAGGTCAATACGCTTCGCGGCCTCTTCTGGCGACACGCCCTGCTTCCGTAACGCGATCGCCTGGTCGTAGAAATCCCGCCAATAGGCCTGTAGATTCCGGATGTGGTCCTTGCCCTTGAACGCGGCACCGTGGCCCGGAAGCACCGTGTCGAAATCGAGCGTCAATACCTGCTCGAGCGTCGCCGGCCATTCCCGCATGAAGGCGTCGCCCGTGTACGACAACGAGCCCGTGATCATGTCTCCGGTGGCAATCATGCGTTCCTTCGGCAGAAACACGACGACGTCGCCGTCCGTGTGCGCGCGACCGAGAAAGCGGATCTGGATCTCGCGGCTGCCGCGATGCAGCGTCATGTCGCGCGACAGTGTCGTGTCGGGCGGGGTTGGTGTGATCTTCGGCTGCTCGTCGGCGTACAGCTGATGGATGGCGAGCTGACGCTCGAGAATCGCGCGCTGTTGCGGATCCGTCGCCTCGGCGATCTGCTGCTTGAGCGTTTTAAAGCGATTCGCGATGGAGGCGGTGGAGTTGGTCAGGTAGGTGCGCTCTTTCAGCGACGAGGGGCCCATGAGCCGGCGCCGCGTGTTCTCGTGGCCGATCAGCGTGACGTCGGGACCAAACACCTGATTGCCAAACGCGTGATCGTAGTGGTAGTGCGTGTCGACTGCGTACTTGACCGGCTTGTTCGTGAGTGTCTTCACGTCGGCAACCAACGCCGTGGCAGCCGCAGGCGTGACGCCGGGATCGACGATGAGTACATCTTCGTCGTTGACGACGACGACCGCGTTGCTGACGGTCGTCATCGAGCCGGTCCCGGTGGCGAGGTACACCCCCTCCGCAACTTTCACGAAGTTGCGCGACGGCAGCGAGCCAGGCACCGGCGGCATCGTCATGGGCCCTCCGCCGCGCTGCGCCTGAGCGAGCAGGGCGTAGGTGAGAATCAACGATGCAAGGACAGGGACGAGGACAGTTCGCATGCGCATGGGGGTTATTTTATACGCGGTTGGCCCCCTTCTTGCTCTGAAAAACAGTTTGGAGGAGAGTGATTCATGGCGATACCAGAGCAGAAGAACGCATCGGATCTTGGTCAGCAGGCCCTTGCATTGGCCGAACAGCTTGGCCGCATCGCGGGAACCATCGAAGGGACCGCGGAGGCGTGGTTGCATCGTCAGACGCTCGCGGACCAGTTGACGCGCGTGCGCGACGGTGCGACCGACATGCTGGAAACGTTGACGGACGGAGCCCAGAAAGGCCGCAAGGTGGCGACCGGCACCGTCGCGAGTTTCACCCAGACCGTGCGTCGCACTGCGTCGAGCGCCATGTCGGCCGCGCGCGTGGGTCGCGCCACACAGAAGAACCGGAAGAAGAAGGGCGCCTCGGCCGTTGCGACACGTCGCGCCGATCCGGCCCATGCCGCCGGCAAGAAGCGTCGCAAGCCTGGGCCCTCGGTGGCAGGTGCGAAGAAATCGGATGAGCGAATTCCGAAGATGAGAACGGCGGCGGCGGTCCGTCAGCGCAGAAAATCCTACGCGTAAGAGCTGTCGTCCGCGCGCTGCTGACCACCCGGTTGTGTGGTCAGCGGCCCGCCGCACCACCGTGGTATCCTTCCCGTCCCAGTGAAGACAATTCATGTGCTCGCGGCCGTCATCGTCGTGCTCACGTGCGGCGTGATGGGCCAGGGCGTGCCCACTCCGGAGTATCAGGTCCCGGCGATTCGCGAGCCGCATCATTTCGTCAAGCTCGACAATGCCCACGCCCGTATCCTCGACGTCACCGTACCGCCTTCCGACAGCACGCTGTTCCATATCCACGAGAATCCCTATTTCTGGATTTCGATCGGCTCGGCGCAGCTCGTTGGTCTGACTCTCGGCACGACTGACCTCGTCCCCATCAACACGGTTGACGCCGAAGTCCGATATTCGCCGGTCGTGACGCATCGAGTGGGCAATGTCGGTACCACGACGTTTCGCAACATAACCGTCCAGATTCAAGGCCGCGACGCGGTGTCGCCGGCGGGGTCGTTCCGCGCGTCACCCAGGCCAACGGGCTACCAGGTGAAGCCGGCGCTCGACAACGAGCTCGTCTACATCGAGCGGTTGATGCTGGAGCCTGGCCAGTCCACGGGACGCTACACGCGTCCGCGTTCGGGTCTGTGGATTGCCGCGCACGATGGCGTGATCTCCATCGAGCGGCCGGGTGAGCAAGCCCGCCGTCTGGACGTAAAGGCCGGCGATTTCGATTGGCATACTGGTCCGCTGACCCACACCATCACCAACATCGGCAAGACGCGCTTCGACGCGATCGAAGCCGTCTGGAAGTAATCACGAAGGAGCCCCTCGGTGTCAGTCCTCACGTTTCATTCCCAGCCGAGCTCTCATGCGCACGCGCGCGATAAATTTTCGGCCAGCGATGCTCTAGAGCGCGCGCTCAAGCAGACCGTTCGCGGCGAAGTGCGCTTCGACGCGGGTACTCGCGCGCTGTATGCGACGGACTCGTCGAACTACCGCCAGATTCCGATAGGCCTCGTCGTTCCGCTGGACGAGGCCGACGTCGCGGCGACGCTCGAGGCGTGTCGTGCGGTTGGTGCGCCAGTACTCCCGCGTGGCGCAGGTACAAGTCTGGCCGGACAGTGCTGCAACGTCGCGGTCGTCTTGGACTTCTCGAAGGAGATGAACCGCATCATCTCGCTCGACCCGGCCGCGCAGGTTGCGCGCGTGCAACCGGGCATCGTGCTCGATCGCGTGCGCGATGCGGCTGAGGTGCATCACCTCACGTTTGCACCGGATCCCGCGACGCACAGCCGATGCACGCTTGGCGGGATGATCGGCAACAACTCGTGCGGCGTGCATGCGCTGATGGGGGGCAAGACCGTCGACAACGTGCACGAGCTCGAGGTGATGCTCTACGACGGTACTCGGATGACGGTAGGAAAGACGAGCGACGCCGAGCTGGCGGCGATCATCGCCGCCGGCGGCCGCAAAGGAGAGATCTACGCGGGCCTCAAATCGATTCGCGATCGCTTTGCGCCGCTCATCCGCGAGAAGTTTCCACGCATTCCGCGCCGCGTGTCGGGCTACAACCTCGACGAGCTGCTGCCGGAAAACGGCTTCAACGTCGCGCGTGCGCTGGTTGGCAGCGAAGGGACGTGCGTTACGGTCCTCGAAGCGACGCTCCGCCTGACCGCGAGCCCGCCGTTTCGGCGTCTGGTCTGCATTGGCTTTCCCGATGCCTTCATCGCCGCCGATCACGTGCCCGGCATCCTGACGCACAAGCCGATCGGTCTCGAAGGCTTCGATAACGCCATCCCCGATTCGCTGCGCGCCAAAGGCATGCGGCTGGACGAGCTGAAGGTATTGCCCGAAGGCAACGGCACGATACTGGTCGAGTTCGGCGCATGGACGAGCGAGGAGGCCGACGCCCAGGCCGAAAGCTTCGGCGCGTGGTTGGCGACGCTCCAACAGCGCCCGAATTACATGGTGTGCACACCGCACCAGGCGGCGCAGGTGTGGCACGTGCGCGAATCAGCTCTGGGCGCCGTCGCCATTCAGCCGGGAAAGAAACCCGGTTGGGAAGGCTGGGAAGACGCCGCGGTACCGCCCGATCGCCTAGGGTCGTACCTGCGCGCGATCTTCACGTTGATGCGCGAGTACGAATACGACAGCCCGCTCTATGGTCATTTCGGCGACGGCTGCGTGCACATGCGGATCAACTTCGACCTCGAAACCGAGCCCGGCATCCTCAAGTTCCGGGAGTTCGTCGATCGCGCTGCGGACATCGTCACGGCCCACGGCGGATCGATCTCAGGCGAGCACGGCGACGGACAGTCGCGTGGGGCGCTGCTGCCGAAGATGTTCGGCCCCGAGCTGATGGGGGCGTTCCGCGAGTTCAAGCGGCTGTGGGACCCCGAGAACCGGATGAACCCGGGAAAGCTGATCGATGCCCGCGAGCCGCACGCCGATCTGAGGCTCGGCGCCGACTACCGTCCAAAAGCAGTCGAAACGTACTTCCGTTTTCCCAACGACGATGGGTCCTTGGCGAACGCGACGCTGCGCTGTGTCGGCGTCGGCGCATGTCGTAAAGAGGACAGCGGTGTCATGTGTCCCAGCTACATGGCGACGCGCGAAGAGAAGCACTCGACGCGCGGGCGCGCGCATCTGCTGTGGGAGCTTCTGCAGGGAGAGGTGCTGGAAGGCGGTTGGAAGAACGAAGACGTCAAAGACGCGCTCGACCTCTGTCTGTCCTGCAAGGCGTGCAAGACCGAATGCCCGACGAATGTGGATCTTGCGACGTACAAGGCCGAGTTCCTCGCTCACTATTACGAAGGCCGGTCGCGCCCGCTCTACGCCTACGCGTTCGGCCAGATCGATCGATGGGCGCGCATGGCGTCGCACACGCCTGGGCTGGCGAATGCGCTCGCGCGTTTTCCGCTGACCGCCGGCCTTGCTAAATCGGTGCTGCACATCCATCCGAGCCGCACGCTGCCGCAGTTCGCCCCGCGCACGTTTCGCGACTGGTACGCAAAGCAAGGAGCTGCCGCCGCCTCTCATGGCGACGTCTTACTGTGGGCCGACACCTTCACAAACTACTTTCAGCCGCGCATTGCCGAAGCCGCGTACGACGTGCTGTCGAGCGCGGGGTTCCGCGTCAAGGTGCTTCAACGGCATGTCTGCTGCGGGCGGCCGCTCTACGACTTCGGCATGCTCGACAAGGCCAAGGAATACTTGAGCGACGCGATGGATGCGGTGGCCGAAGAACTGG
The DNA here is from genome assembly GCA_035281225.1 of Vicinamibacterales bacterium. Taxonomy (GTDB): domain Bacteria; phylum Acidobacteriota; class Vicinamibacteria; order Vicinamibacterales; family JAMQPK01; genus JAMQPK01. Next base: position 50,098 of record DATEEI010000117.1, on the reverse strand, counting down.
CAGCGAATACGCCGATTGTCGTGCTCGAGCCGAGCTGCGCAAGCGTCTTTCGAGACGAGGCTGTCAATTTGATGCCGGAGGATCCGCGGACGGCCAAGCTCAAGCGGCAGACCGTCCTGCTCAGCGAGTTTCTGGTGAGACACGCTCCGCATTACAGCCCGGTGCAGCGGCCTCAGAAAATGCTGGTGCACATGCACTGCCATCACCGCGCGATCTTCAACATCAAAGACGAGGTGACGATCTTGTCGGCGACCGGCGGAGACGTGAAGGTGCTCGATTCTGGCTGCTGTGGAATGGCCGGTCCTTTCGGGTTCGAACAGAAGAGCTACGACGTCGCGCAAACGCTGGGCGAACGTGCCTTGCTGCCGGCCGTCCGCGCCGCCGAAGCCGGCACCGTGATCGTCACCGATGGATTCAGTTGCCGGGAGCAGATCGCACAGAACACTGACAGGCGCGCGGTGCACATCGCCGAAGTATTGGCGGGAAGAACCTGAAGGGGATGGAGCAGGGCGCCCCATCAGCATCAGAAGCACCCGATCAATGGCTTCCCGTGTTGCTGTTGCTGTTCGTCGGCAGTGGCTGCGCGGCGCTGATCTACGAGATCGTCTGGTTTCAGATGCTCGAGCTGTTCGTCGGCTCGTCATCGGTGTCCATCGGTGTGTTGCTGGGCACCTTCATGGGCGGCATGTGCGTGGGAAGCTTCCTGCTCCCACGGTTCATCTCCCCTCACCATCATCCGCTCAAGGTCTACGCGGCGCTCGAAATGGCAATCGGCGTGATCGGCCTGCTGCTGCTGCTCGTGCTGCCGTTCGTGGGTTACGTGTACACGGCGTGGGGCGGGTACGGCGTGACCGGCTATCTGCTTCGTGGGCTGGCGGCGAGCATCTGTCTGCTGCCGCCGACTTTCGCGATGGGCGCCACGCTTCCTGCCGTCGCTCGATGGGTGCAGACCACCCCGACCGGCGTGTCGTGGCTGGGGTTCTTCTACGCCGGCAACATCGCCGGCGCGGTCGTCGGTACGTTGCTGGCCGGGTTCTACTTGTTGCGTGTGTTCGACATGAACACCGCGACCTACGTCGCCGCAGCCATCAACTTCGTCGTCGGCGGCCTCGGTCTGCTCGTCGCATCAAGAACACCAGTGACGTCCGGCGCTGTGGATTCGACATCCAGCCCCCAGCCTCCAGCCTCCAGCCCCCAGACGTCTGCGAAGCTCGTCTACATCGCGATCGGCTTGTCGGGATTTTGCGCTCTGGCCGCGCAGGTGATCTGGACGCGCCTGTTGAGTCTGCTCTTTGGCGCATCGACGTACACGTTCTCGCTGATCCTCGCCGTCTTCCTGATCGGTCTCGGCATCGGCAGCAGCCTTGGATCGATCGTCGCGAAGGGCGTGGAACGGCCGCGCGTGGCGCTCGGCTGGTGCCAGCTTCTCAACGTGGGCGCGATGGCGTGGAGCGCGTACATGTTGATGGAGTCGCTTCCGTACTGGCCCATCAACACCTCGATCACGAGCAGCATCTGGTACAACTTCCAGCTCGATTTCGTGCGCGCGTTTTGGGCCGTACTGCCGGCCCCCATTCTGTGGGGCGCCAGTTTTCCGCTCGCACTAGCCGCCGTTGCCCGGAGAGATCAGGATCCCGGCAGGCTCGTCGGCGGGGTGTATGCCGCGAACACCGTTGGCGCGATTGTCGGGTCGGTGATCGCGAGCCTAGTCCTCGTGTACTGGTTCGGATCGCAGCGTGCGCAGCAGGTGCTGATGATCGTGTCGGGCCTGTCCGGTCTGATGCTTCTCGTGCCCGCGGAATTTGGCCCGGCGCCGCAGCAGCGGCCGCTACGCCGGGTGGCGCCCGTCGCGCTCGTGTTCGCGCTCGGCGTCGCGGCGTTTCTTATTCGTACGGTTCCACCGATTCCAGGCATCCTCGTGGCGTACGGCCGCTACGCCGCCACGTGGATGGGGCAGCAGGGAGACATCTTTTACGTGGGCGAGGGGCTGAGCTCGTCGGTGGCGGTGTCGCGCCTGAGCGCGGGCGTCATGAACTATCACAACGCCGGTAAAGTGCAGGCGTCGAGCCAGCCGCAGGACATGCGACTGCAGCGGATGCTGGGGCACTTCACGACGCTGGCGCCGAAGAGCCCCAGGAACGTGCTCGTCATCGGGTGCGGTGCCGGCGCGACCGCGGGCGCGGTCAGCATCGACCAGAACGTCGAGTCGCTCATCATCGCGGAGATCGAACCGCTCGTGCCGCGCGTCGTCTCGGAGCATTTCGGCGAGCACAATTTCCACGTCGTCCGCAATCCGAAGACGCATGTGATCATCGATGATGCCCGGCACTTTTTGCTGACGACCGACGAGAAGTTCGATGCGATTACGTCGGACCCGCTCGACCCGTGGGTCAAGGGCGCGGCCACGCTCTACACGCGGGAGTTCTTCGAGCTCGCGAAGTCGAAGCTCAATCCTGGCGGCGCCGTCACGTTGTTCGTACAGCTCTACGAGAGCACGCCCGAAGCGGTGAAGAGCGAGATCGGCACCTTCTTCGAGGTCTTTCCGAACGGTGTCATCTGGGGCAACACGCACCAGGGCCGGGGCTACGACACGGTGCTGATGGGGACCGTGGACCCGCCGCATTTCAACGTCGACGAGTGGGAGGCGCGGCTCAACAGCCCGCCGTATGCAGCGGTCAAGGAGTCGCTCAGGGAAATCAGCATCTACTCGGCTGTCGATCTGTTCGCGAATTACGCTGGTCGCGCATCAGATATGAAGGCGTATCTGGCCGACGCGCAGATCAACCGCGATCGCGACCTGCGGCTGCAGTACCTGGCTGGGCTCGGCCTGAACCTGTACCAAGCGGGACCGATCTACGCGGAGATCCTGCAGCACAAGAAGTATCCAGAAGGACTTTTCAGCGGATCGCCGGAGACCGTGCAGCGCCTTCGCGAGGCGATTGCCAGCGCGCCCGGCACCGAGCCTTAGATCCGCCCGTACGCGTCGTCGGGACCGTAGTCCAGGAACTTCGCGTCGACGAGCGATCTCAACAGCTGCTCGCAACTCGCGCGATCCATGTTCCAGAGACGTTGTGCCTGCTCGACGCGCAGACGCAATCCCGGCATCTCGATGAATTCTGCTTTTACGCGGTTGAGCAGGCTGATGGATGGGCCCATGATGGCGTTCTCCCCCTGATTTGTAGCAGCAACGCCCATACCAGCCACGCATTCCTACTGGCTCTCGGCCCCTCCTGAGACCCTGGGATTCGGTGACTCAGACCGGGGCGCCGTTTTGCATGAGAAACAGATACGGCATGAATCGGCGGTTTCTGCGGTCTGATTGACTCAAATAACGACACTTTTGTGTGAAATCGACCATTCCGTGTGTCTTTTGGTCCACTTTAGCCGCAACGACCGTTATAGTAGGCAGCAGCCCGCGCGGGCATAGACGCGGGAGAGGAAACCGTTAGACCCGATTGAGCGTCTAACGAGTCAGGAGCGACGGTTATGGCACGAAGACCCAATGCAGCAGTAGGTGTGGTTTGTCCGAGGTGCGGAATGCTGGCCGCACGGATTATCGGGCGATCCGAGAGCTTGCCGGTGATTTACCTGCAGTGTGAGGATTGCGGACGGACGTCTGTAGCCCCGAGCGGCGAACAAGCGTAGTAGTTGAGGGTTCCCTGTAACTTGTGAACTAGTGAGCTAGAGATCTGGTGATCTTGAACTGAGCCCCGTGCGGGAGACCGCACGGGGCTTTTTCTTATAGAAGTGCCCGGAGCCGCGCGTAACCCGCCCGGCTGATCGGGAGCTGAGTGCCGTCCGTCAGGATCGCGATTCGGCTATCGCTTACCCCCGTCTCGATTTTCGCCAGCCGCGTGAGGTTCAGGATATAGCGACGATGGATCCGCACGAACGCAGACGGATCCATGAGCGCCTCCAGTTCGGCGAGCGGTTGCTCTTTGAGATAGCTTCGCCCGCCCGACTTGATGGCGACATAGTCGTCCTGTGACTCGATGTAGTCAATTTTCGTGACGGGAACGACATGTACTTCTGAACGCTCGCGGATGAGAATCCGCTGCAGAGGTATGCGTTCTGCTCGTGAAGCCGCCAACAAGTCTTTCACTGGCGGAAGGTCCCGCGACTGGATTCGAATCCGGGCGCGCTCGAGTGCTTCGGCCAGACGGTCGGCACTGAATGGCTTCAGCAGATAATCCACGGCGTGCACATCAAAGGCACGAACGGCGTAGCTGTCGTAGGCCGTGATGAAGATGACGGGGAGCTCCCCGCCAACCAGCTCGAGCACGTCGAAACCGTCGAGCTTGGGCATCTGGATGTCGAGCATCAGCAGATCCGGCTTGAGTTCCGTCACGGACTTCACCGCCTCAAACCCGTTGGCGCATTCAGCCACAATCTCGACGTCGGCATGCTCCGCCAGCCATTCGCGCAGAATTTGCCGCGCGAGCTCCTCATCATCGACGACCACGACGCGGATGGTGTGAGGCTGGGGCTCGCTCATGTGGGGATGGCCGCCGGGAGTGGAATTCGCACCTCGACCAGAAACCGCCCGGACTGTTCCTCGGCGCGAACGGCGTCAGACACACCAAATTCGGTCGCGAGACGCTTCCGTAACAGCTCGAGGCCGAGGCCAACACCGCGGGTTCGCAATCGCTCGGGGTCGCAGGGATTTTCCACCGTTACGGTCAGTGTGGATCCGTCGAGACGAGCCGTCATCCGAATGGTGCCTCCTTCAACCATCTGGGCGACCCCATGAATGACGGCATTCTCGACGAGCGGCTGCAGCAACAGCGGTGGGACCGGACAGCCAATCGTCTGCGCATCGGTCTCACCAGCGATCCGCAGGCGCGATCCGAGCCGTACTTGCTCGATGGCAAGAAATCGCTGCGCCAGCGACCACTCGTCGGCGAACGGAATCCGGCTGCTCGATCCCAGGCGCAGGGTGTCCCGCAGAAAGTCGGCGAGCAAGAGGCACATGGTTCGTGCAGCGGTCGGGTCCGCTGTCGTAAGCGCGCTGATCGAATGCAGGCTGTTGAAAATGAAGTGCGGGTCGATTTGAGCCCGCAGTGCTCGTAGTTCAGCCTCACGTGCGAGAAGCGTCTGCTCGAATGCGCGGGTCTCCGCATCGCGCGATGTCTGAAACGCGATCAGCAGATAGTGACAGGCTGCCGCTAGGCAGGAGAGCAGGGCGCCGACCACGAACAGCAACGGGCGCTGCTGGATGTAGAACGGCTGTGCGTTGAGGCCGGTCATCAACGCATCGAGTGTTCCCGCCCAGATGTATCCGAGCGCCGTCCATATCGTGGCGGCGGCTGTTGCCGAAGCGATCTGCACCACCACGAGGTTCCACAGACTGGAACCTGCTTCGATCGGAAATGCACGGCAGAGGTACCACGACGAGAGTCCGATAAAAGCGTAGACCAGCCCCAATGGTGTCAGGAACGCGATTGCGGTCGTCCAGTCGGCGTCGGACTGGAGTCCGACAGCGAGCAGCAAGCTGATCAGGAGCCAGCCGAGCAGATACACGGCGAGCCGGCGCCGGTCCTGGAGAATTGGGTGCATCAGTTCTTGATCGTGATGCCACCCATGATGACGATGCCGCGCAGAACGAGACGCGGGGCGGTATCGGCAGCGGATCGGGGCGTTGGATCGAGGGCTGGCAGCCGCTTGTCCTCGACATTGCCGAGGAGCGGCATCACTTCTGACGCCACCGTCCATCCCGATGGGACCCAGACCTCGTGGCCACCCATCATCGCGAAAACGTTGATGACGGCCTCTCCGCCTGGCTCGATCGTGGCCTGGCGCAAATCCAGATGAGTGCCTCCGAGGATCGAGGTGATTTCTCCACCGCGGAATGGCTTGTCGTTGCTGCTGCGCTGGCTTCCTCCGAGCACAGAGAACATGTTGACGGTGCCGCTTCCAGCGGCGGAGGACGTCGGCCGGCGACCTGGTGATTGCACGATTAGGCGTACGCCGACCAGCAGGATGATGAGCGGCCAGAATAGCTCCCAGAATCGCACGCGCACGCCGAACGCATTTAGCAGTAGCAGAAAACCCACGCCGACCATCATGATGCCAGGAAGGCTCCATCCGGTGTCGCGCCTCTCGATTACGATCCATGCGCCAAGACCGATAAGGACGACGGGCCAGAATCGCAGGCTTGTCTGACCGTCGAGAATCTGGAGTCGATCCAGCGTGAGCAGAACGCCAAAAAGTACAAGGCAGACGCCCATCACGAATTGGGGCGTCAGGTTGGGTCGTGTCTCTGGTGGCATATAAGCCTTTCCGGCAGGGAACCTCACGACCTGATTGAGAGTCCGCCCATAAAGGTGAAGCCTCGAATGATGATCCGCGGCGCTCCCGGCACGTCGCGAGGGCCGGTACGGCGGTCCCGGACTCCGCCGGCGATCGATACGACGCGCGATTCCACGTTCCACCCTTCGGGAACGCGGATGACGGCGCCGCCCATCAGTGTGAACACTTCGACAACGGGCGTGTCTTCCAAAGCGATACTCGTGTTGCGCAAATCCAGGTCGCCCTCACCCATGACAGTGGTGATCTCACCGCCGCGGAACGTTTGCGCACTGATGACTTGTTTGTATCCGCCCATGATGGCAAGGATGCTGGCCCTGTTGCTCGAGTCGGCGCGCACGAGGGTGCCGCCGCCATGAAAAAACTGTGAGGCGAAGAGGCCGACCATCGCCAGAAGAACAATGTGGCCAGGGTTGAAGCCATCCCGCTTCTGGGTGGTCGCCGTCGCCACGACGGGCTGAAAAGATTGAATCACGAGGGTGATGCCAAGCAAGACCAGCCCCAAGGGCCAGAATCGAAGAATCTGGCCTGCTTCGATCAGCCGCAGCCGATCGAGCACGAGCGCGCTGCCGAGAATGACCAGGCAGACACCATAGGCAAGATTTGGGGTGATCCGTACGCGCGTTCCGTCCACTGACATATTGCGTCCTCCAGTTGCGAATCCTACATGCCGTGTCTGCTCACCAGGAGGGCTTTTCGGTGAACAGCCGGGAACACCCGGCGAACGCGCGCACTATAATTCCCCGTGGTAGCCGGCAGCTGTGGCTGGGAACTGGCAGCTGGAAGCTGAGAGCTGGCAGCTGGGAGCTGAATGGAACATCGCATTACGCAGTATCCGCTCGAGCAGGGGGCGCTGGAGATCGAGTACATCGAGGAGTTCTTCGGCGAGTATCAGCGTCGCAAGACCTCTTCCGAGATTGTAGGCCGCCTCAAGAACCGCGACCATCTGATTCTGATGGCCACTGCCGCGTTGCCACACGATGCGGGGGCGGTTGTGCCGGTGTCGTACAAGGTCGCGCACGAGATCCGGGCAAAGGAAGACAACCCGAAGCTCGCCGACCTTGTCGAGAGGCTGCGCGATCACGTGAACTTTGACGGGCGCAGGATTCTCTACACCTGGATCGGCGGCACGCGCCGCGACTGGCGCGGTCAGGGCCACTTCCGTGCGCTGACCGAACAGCAGGAGGCCTGGGCCATCGAGCACGGCTTCGACGAGATCCTCGTCAAGACCAAGAATCGCTTCTACGAAATGCGCGGCACCCTCGATCACCTGCGCTTCGACGTCGTCAAGTACGAGCCCCATCGCGACAACCGCGAGTCGAAGGTGTATCTCGGCAAGAAGCTCGGCGCCGAAGTGCTCGACACGCACAGAAGCATGCGGACGGTGGTGACGGTGGGGGATTGAGAGGGGCTGCAGGCTTCGGGCTCTAGGCTTTGGGCTGCGGACGGGGCCTTCGGCTCTGGGCTTTAGGCTTTGGGCTGGAGTTACGGCTCTCCGTCGAGGGAGTTGAGCAGCTTCTTCAGCCCTCTGAGTAACTGGGTGTACTTCGGGAACATGCGCGTGTACGCTTCTATCTTCAGGAAGCCGAGCCGATGGGACAACTCCAGCAGGTACAGCGTCTCCGCGGCGGAACCGGTTGCAATATTGACGAATTGGAGATACTCCTTGGTGCTCCGTCTAGCGCATCCTTCGACGATGTTAGTCGCGACCGATATCGCAGCTCTACGAATCTGAGTGCACAAACCAAAACGCTCTTCGGGAGGAAAGGTGGCGGTTTCTGCGTACACTCTTGCGATGAGTTCGTCAGCCTCTGTGAAAACATGAAGCTTTCGATGATCTCGGCTCATGCGTGTCTTCGCTGATTGGCAACCCGCAAGCCAGTGGACTTACCCAGAGCCCAGAGCCCAGAGCCCAAAGCCCAAAGCCCAACCTAGAGCCCATCCACCATCATGCCAAAGCGGAAGAAACCAGCCGACAACACCTTCGATTTCGACACGCCCGTAGAGACGACTGGAGCGGGCGGGAACGGCGCGGGCGATAGTGCGGTGCCGCTGCACGAAGCCGCGCAGTCGCGATACCTCAACTACGCGCTGTCGGTGATCACCTCGCGCGCGCTGCCCGACGTGCGGGACGGGCTCAAGCCGGTGCAGCGGCGCATCCTGTACACGATGTGGCAGCAGGGGCTGACGGCCGACGCCAAGCACAGGAAGTGCGCGAAGGTCGTCGGCGATGTCATGGGCAGCTTCCATCCGCACGGCGATGCGGCCATCTACGAGACGCTCGTGCGCATGGCGCAGCCCTTCTCGCTGCGATATCCCCTCGTAGACGGATCGGGCAACTTCGGATCGCTTGACGGCGATCCCGCCGCGGCGATGCGCTACACCGAGTGCCGCCTTACTCGGATCAGCGACGAGCTGCTGAGCGAGATCGAGCAGGATACGGTCCACTACCGCCCGAACTACGACGGCACCAAGACCGAACCGGTGGTCCTACCGGCACGGTTGCCGAACCTTTTAATCAACGGCGCCACCGGCATCGCCGTCGGCATGGCGACCAACATCCCGCCGCACAACCTCGCCGAGGTGTGTACCGCGCTCATCAAACTGCTCGACAACGACGAGCTCGGCAACGCGCAGCTCTGCCGCTTCATCAAGGGGCCGGATTTTCCGACGGGTGGCCAGATCCTCAACTCGCCTGACGAGATCAAGGCGATCTACAAGACCGGCAGCGGCAGCATCCGCCTGCGCGGGACGTGGGACATCGGCGGCGAAGCGCGATCGACGAAGACGATCAACATCGACAGCATTCCGTACACCGTCGACAAGTCGCAGCTCGTCATGCAAATCGGCGAGATTATCGAGCGCCGCAAGCTTCCACAGCTCCTCGATGTCAAGGACGTCTCCACCGAAGACGTGCGCGTTGAGCTCGAGATGAAGAAGGACGCCGATGAGAAGATGGTGATGGCGTACCTCTACAAGCACACCGCGCTGCAGATTACCTTTCCGGTGAACCTCACGTGCCTCATCCCGACGGAGAACCCGGAAGTTGGACGGCCCGAGCGGCTCGATCTGAAATCGATCCTGTGGCATTTCCTGCATTTCCGGCTCGAGGTCGTCACCGCCCGGCTGGAGCACGAACTGGAGGCGTTGAAGAAGCGCATCCATCTGCTCGACGGCTTCGAGAAGATCTTCGACGTCCTCGACGAAGTGCTCCGCATCGTCCGGAAATCCGACGGCAAAGCCGACGCGGCCGAGAAGATCATGAAGCGGTTCGGCCTCGACGCCGAGCAGACGGACGCGATTCTCGAACTGAAGATCTATCGGCTGGCACGGCTCGAGATTCTCGTCATCCAGCAAGAGCTCGAGGAGAAACGCAAGCGGGCCAGGCAGATCGGCACGCTGCTCAAGAACGAAGAGAGCCGCTGGACCCTGGTTCGGGAGGAGCTGGAAACGATCCAGAAGACTTACGGTGACGCGAAGGCGGACAAGCGCCGGACGTTGATCGAGGCGGAAGCGTCCGTCGAGTACACGGCCGACGACTTCATCATCGAAGAAGACAACGTCGTCATCGTATCGCAGGACGGCTGGGTCAAGCGGCAGAAAGAAGTGAAGGACCTCTCGACGACCCGGCTCCGCGAAGGTGATTCCGTGCTCGCCGTACTTGCCGGCAGCACGCGCGCGACCGTTGCGTTCTTTACGAATTTCGGCAGCGCCTACACCACGCGCATCATCGACGTGCCGGCATCGACGGGCTACGGCGAGCCGATGCAGAGCCTGTTCAAATTCAAAGACGGGGAACGGGTGGTGGCCGCGGCGAGCCTCGACCCGCGGGTGGCGGCGCACATCAAAGCAAAGAAGGAAGGGGACGCACCGCCCGTACACGCGGTCGCCGTCACCACCGATGGCTATAGCCTTCGCTTTAGCCTGGAGCCGTTCGTCGAAGTCAGCACGCGCGCCGGCCGCCGATTCGCCCGGGTGGGGCAAGGTGCCGAGGTCGTAGGTGTCTCGATTGTCAGAGGGACAGAGGTGCTCATTGCAGCGACACGCCAGGCGCGTGCTCTGCTGTGCAAGATCGATGAGGTGAACTTCCTGTCTGGGCCGGGACGCGGCGTCATCCTGATCAAGCTCGGCAAGGACGAAGACCGCGTGCTTGGGTTTGTGGCGTCGAGCGGAGACCGCGACTTGTTGACCGTCGAGACAACGCGCGGGGCGGCGCAGACGATCAGTACGGGGAAATACAGTTTGACGAGCCGAGGCGGACGCGGACGTGAGCTCCTCCAGCGCGGCGAGTTCACGCGCGTCCTGCCGGTGATGCCTGAGCTACCCGTGCTGTCACCATCGTAGGGCGGGGCCTAAGCCCCGCCACCACCGAGTGATTCTATTGTGCCTTGCGAGCTGAGTAGAATCCCTCGCGATACGCGTTCCGGAACCCCTCGCGATATCCCGCCTGATAGTCGCTCAAACTGCCGACCCGCTGGGTGTATCCAGAGTCGGCGCGCTCGAGCTCGCGCTGACCGTCGAGATCCCAGCCCCGATTGCCCACGACGTCTTCACGGCCCGCGACGCGTCCTTCCTGGAGGCCGCGGTTGTATCCCGTCCGCCACGCGTCGCTGCGGTTTGTCGAACCGGAAGGCGCAGTTGCCGCCGGCACGTGCGCGTCGTACTCCGGCCGGCTCAGCCGATTGTCCCGATTGGCGTCGAGACGCGTGAACCCCGTCTCACTTCCGCGCCACTCCGATCGCGTCAGCCATCCGTCGTGGTTCACGTCGACGGTCGCAAACCGGTCGTAGTAGGACGAAGGATCGTCGCGGCTGTAAGACGTGACGTTCTCGAACTCGTAGCGGCTGATACGGTTGTCGCTGTTGCTGTCGAGCCGGTTGAAGTCGGCGAGCCCCATGTTCCATTCGTTTCGCGTGACCCAGCCGTCTCGGTTCGAGTCGACGCTGGAAAAGACGTTCGCTGGTCCGCCCTGCGAATCGAGGCGAAAGCCTGCGCCTGTCGTGTACTCTTGGATGGTCAGGTACCGATCGCGGTTGGTGTCGAGCCTCGCGAACAGCCGCTGGTCGCCTGGCCATTCGATCGTCGCTACGCGACCGTCGGTGTCCATATCGTACCCGCGGAAGCGTTGTGCGATCTGGGTGTCGTGGTTATCCACGATCCCGTCTCGATTCCAATCCTGATTCCAGTTCTGCCGCCGCGCACCAGGGCGAACCTCGTCGCCGGAGAGCACGCCGTCACCGTTCCAGTCCTGGTTGCGAAACGCGCGGTCGTTGCCGCGCCACTCGGCCCGAGTGATCGTGCCGTCGTTGTTCCGGTCCATTCCCTCGAAGCGCGTTTGAGCGGAGGAAGCGCCAGCGGCAGACAGAGCCATCAACGCAATGCCTGCTGAGAATGTAAAGCGCATGGTTTCCATCCTTTCCAAATCGGTTTTCATCATTCAGAGTTCATAGTGCAATCGATGTGCCCAACGAGACCTACTCGTACTTTGGCTTGCTGTTTGGTACAATCGAGCCGCCTTTAGTCCCGATCAGGTCCTGAACAACGTTCAATGGCATATACCGCTAAAGACATAACAGTTCTCGAAGGTCTGGACCCGGTTCGCCGTCGGCCAGGCATGTACATCGGCGGCGTTGGCACCGCAGGGCTGCACCATCTCGTCTGGGAAATTCTCGACAACTCCATCGACGAAGCCATGAACGGCCACGCGTCGAACATCTGGGTGACCCTGCACAAGGACGGTTCGTCCATCACGATTGAGGACGATGGGCGGGGGATTCCGATCGATAAGCACCCGACGAGCAAGAAGAGCGCGATCGAAGTGATCTTCACGGTGCTGCATGCGGGCGGCAAGTTCGACCACGGGAACTACAAGACCGCTGGAGGACTTCACGGTGTCGGCGCCAGTGTCGTGAATGCCCTATCGAAGGAGCTCGTCGCGACCGTCCGGCGCGACGGCGCGGAGTGGGAGCAGCGGTTCAAGCAGGGGAAGCCGCTTGGCCCGCCCAAAAAGATCGGTTCGGCACGCGGTAGCGGCACCAAGGTCTTCTTCCATCCGGATCCGGCGATTTTTCCGAAGATCGAGCTCGATGCCCCGACCATCCGCGAGCGCGTCGAGGTGGCCAGCTACATTCACAAGGGCCTGAAGATCACGTTCGAGGACGAGGGTGAGAAGACAAAAGACACCTTCGAGCATACCGACGGGCTCCTCGCGTACCTCAAGAAGATTGTCGGCGAGCGCAACGCCAAAGCCGTTCACGACGCGGCGTTTTCACTCGAGAAACAGAACGGCCTGCGCCTCGATCTTGCGCTGCAGTGGACCGAATCGACGGAAGAGCACATTCGCAGCTATGTGAACGGCATTCCGACCGCCTCCGGCGGCACGCACGAGAACGGCCTGCGCGCCGGGCTCGGCAAGGCGATGCGGAACTTCATCGATACGCACAACCTGTCGCCGAAAGGCGCGACGATCACGGCGGAAGACATTCGCGAGGGGCTGACCGGTGTCCTCAGCGTCTTCGTCCAGGAGCCTCAGTTTCAGGGCCAGACGAAGGACCGGCTGAACAACCCCGAAGTGCTGTCAGCGGTCGACTCGCTCGTGCGTCCGGGGCTCGAGCACTGGCTCAACCACAACATCAGCGTCGCCGAAGCCATCGTCGCGCGGATCATTCTTGCCGCTCGCGCCCGCGAGGCGAGCCGCGCGGCGCAGCAGGAGGTCACACGCAAGAGCGCGACGTCGGGCCGCCTCAACCTGCCCGGGAAGCTGAGCGACTGTACGGGATCAGGCCGCTCTGATTCGGAACTGTTCATCGTCGAGGGAGACTCGGCCGGAGGTTCGGCCAAGCAGGGGCGCGATCGCGCGCGCCAGGCTATTCTTCCGCTGCGCGGCAAGGTGCTGAACACCGAAAGCGCGTCGCTGGCCAAGGTGCTCGAGAACAAAGAGCTGTCGGATCTCGTCACGGCAATCGGCTGCGGGCTGGGGAAGAACTTCGACCTGTCACGCCTGCGCTACGGCAAATTGATCATCCTGGCAGACGCGGACTCCGACGGCAATCACATCGCCACGTTGTTGCTGACGTTCATCTATCGGCACATCCCGCAGCTCATCAAGGAAGGGAAAGTCTACTTGGCGCAACCGCCGCTGTACCGGATCGACATCGGCAAGGAGACCTTCTGGGCGCTCGACGACGGTCAGCGCGATGGGATTTTGAAGAAGCACGGGAACGGCCGCGGCAAGCCCGAGATCACACGCTTCAAGGGTCTGGGCGAGATGATGCCGAAGGTTCTGTGGGAAACGACGCTCAATCCCAAGACGCGCAGGCTCCTGCGGGTGGACATCTCGGATCAGATCGTGACGGACCGCGTCATCAACGAGTTGATGGGCAAAGACGCCAGCGCGCGCTTCCGCTTCATCATGGAACGGGCGGATGAGGCGGAGGAGCTGGATGTGTGATCGGCGATCGGCGATCGGCCATCGTCGATCGGCCAGGGCCTAAAGCCCAGAGCCCAGACTCCCTCGCACGCTGGCTCTCCATCATCGCGCACCCATTTGTGATGGTGGGAGTAATGGTGGGAACGGCGGCGGCAGCGAGGCAGAGCAGGGCCGCAGCGGTTCGCAGCGTCACCCTGGTCGTGCTGTTCACGGTGGTGCCGCTCGCGGTATTGATGATTCGGCAGGTCCGCCGCGGCGCCTGGGAGAACGTGGACGCCTCGAATCGCCGGGAGCGGCCGATGCTGTACTTCGTGATGGCCGTCGCGCTCGTGGTATTGCTGGCGTACGTGATGGTGCTCCCGTCTCAGTCGTTCATGGTGCGCGGCGTCGCCGCGACCATGGGGATGCTCGCGGTGTGCGCAGTGGCAACGCGATGGATCAAGGTATCGCTGCACATGGCCTTCGCTGCGCTCGCCGCCACGACGCTGGCGCTAATGGGATCGAACGTCGGCTATCTACTCGTCTTCGTCCTGCCCGCGCTGGCGTGGTCCCGGCTGGTGCTCAAGCGGCATTCACGGCTCGAGCTGGGGCTGGGCACGTTCGCAGGCGTCGTAGCGGGCATCGCGATCCGCTATTGGTAGAACCACGAAGGCACGAAGAGCGCGAAGGGCGGACCGCGAAGACATAACCACGAAGGCACGAAGAGTACGAAGGGGAGTCGGACGGATGCGAGTTGTGGTTACGACAATTGGCCTGCTGACGTTGTCGAACATCTTCATGACATTTGCGTGGTATGCGCATCTGCGCAACCTGAGTGGCAGGCCCTGGTACATCGCGGCGTTTGCGAGCTGGGGCATCGCGTTCTTCGAGTACATGCTTCAGGTGCCCGCGAACAGGATCGGTCATACGGTGATGGATCTTTCGAAGCTCAAGATCCTGCAGGAAGTCATTACTTTGACCGTGTTCGTGCCATTTTTGATGGTCTACATGAAGCAGCCGTTCAAGATCGACTACCTCTGGGCGGCGCTGTGCGTGATGGGCGCGGTCTATTTCGTGTTCAGAACGTAGGGCTTGACGGAACCACGAAGACACGAAGACACGAAAGTAAGACCACGAAGATATAACCACGAAGGCACGAAGAGCACGAAGGGGAAAGCAAACTAGAGATGACCGACCTTGCGATATCCCTTAAAGGCGTCACAAAAAGCTTCGGCTCGACGGTCGCCGTGCGCGAGCTCGATCTCGACGTTCCTAAGGGTTCGCTCTGCGGATTCATCGGACCCAACGGCGCCGGCAAGACGACGACCTTGCGCATGATCATGTCGATTCTATTTCCCGATCGCGGTCAGTTGTCGGTGCTGGGCAGGCCCAGCGCCATCGATGCGAAGGATCGGATCGGGTATCTGCCGGAAGAGCGCGGCGTTTATCGAAAGATGAGGGTTGGGGCGTTCCTCACGTTCATGGCTCGATTGAAGGGCGTGAACGATTCTCCTGCGGGGCGAGTTGCCGCGTGGCTCGAGCGGGTGGGCCTGCACGGTGTGGAGGACAAGAAGTGTGAAGAGCTGTCCAAGGGCATGCTTCAGAAAGTGCAGCTCATCGCTGCCGTCATGCACGAGCCGGATTTGCTGATCCTCGACGAGCCCTTCAGCGGCCTCGACCCCGTCAATATGCGGTTGCTGCGCGATCTGATCCTTGCCGAGCATCGTCGAGGAGCCACGATTCTGTTCTCGACGCACGTCATGGTGCAGGCTGAGGAAATCTGCGATCACATCTTCATGCTGCACCGTGGAGAGAAAGTGCTCGACGACGATCTGGCGTCGATTCGGCAGCGATACGATCCCCGCGCCCTCATGTTCGAGCCGTTCGAGCGCGGAGCGGACGTGACGCCGCTCGAGGGTGTCGCCGGCGTGGCGAGCGTCACGCGTGACGGTGGAGCGTACCGCATCGATCTACGCGAAGACGCCGAGCCCTCCAGCATGATGCGCGCCGTGGCAGTCGCGATGGCCCCAGCCAGGCTGGAGCTGCGGCGGCCCTCGCTCGACGAGATTTTCATCCGGCTGGTCGCATGAGAACGATCTTCCACATCGCGGCTCGTGATTTTCTGGCCACGGTCAGCACGAAGGGATTCATCATCGCGGTAGTCCTGCCGCTGGTCGCCTACGCCATCGTCCTGGTCGCGTTCCCCCGTTTCACGAACAATCAGGCGCCGGCCGTGCGCGGACGCGTTACTGTGATCGACCCGACGGGCCAGGTCCACGCCGGAGTGCGCGAGTATCTCCGTCCCGAAGCTGTGGCTGAACGTCGCGCTGCGGCGCTCAACCGGATGACCTCCGGTCCCATGGCTGGCCTGGTATCGGGATCGGGTGGTGCGACAGCACAAAACATAGTGGTGGGCGAACAGCCGCACCTTGCCGTCATCGAGCGACCCGCGAGCGCGCTGACGCAAGAGAAAGCGCACCTCAACGGTCCGCGAGGTGAGGATCAGCAACTGAGCGTGGTTGTCGTTCACGCGAACGCGATCGTTGCGACAGAGCCTGACAAGTACGGCACGTACGACTTCTTCGTGAGAGCGAATCTGGACCGCCGCGTGCAGTCCGAGATCCGGGACGCCGTTCACGATGCCATTGTGAGTGCGCGGGTGGGTGCTGCGGGATTCGACCCGAAGCGAATCGATGTGCTGACAACCGTCGAGCGCACCCGCTCGATTACCGTCACCGAGACCGGCGAGTCGGAGATCTCGCCAGGTCTTTCGGGCATGATTCCCATGATCTTCGCGCTCCTCCTGATGATGTCCGTGATGAGCAGCGGCCAGTATCTGCTGACGACGACCGTCGAGGAGAAGTCGAGCAGGACGATGGAGGTCATTCTGTCGGCGGTGTCGCCCTGGGAGCTGTTGACCGGAAAGATCCTTGGACAGATGGCGGTCGGCCTTGTGATTCTGTTGACCTACACATCCGTCGGCGTCTTGAGCCTTGTGTCGATGGCCATGCTCGGGTTGCTCGACATGTCGCTGCTGGTCTATCTCCTGATCTTCTTCTTGATTACCTACCTCGTGATGGGATCAGTGATGGCGGCAGTCGGTTCTGCGGTGAACGAGTTGCGCGAAGCTCAGGCGCTGATGACGCCCATCACGCTGAGCATGATGCTGCCATGGCTGTTCTGGTACCAGATCTCACGCGATCCCAATTCGACGTTTGCCATCGTGCTGAGCTTCCTGCCGCCGATGAACGCGTTCGCAATGTTGCTCCGCATGACGTCGACAGCGCCGCCGCCGATGTGGCAGGTCTGGCTGTCGATCGGGGTGGGAATGGCCGCCGCGGCTGGCGCGCTCTGGTTTGCGTCGCGTGTTTTCAAGATTGGTCTGCTCATGCACGGCCGCCCGCCGAACCTGGCGACGCTCATCAGATGGGCACGTCAGGGGTGATAGATCGCCGATCGCCGATTGACGATCGCCGATCAGTCATCAAACCTTCTGACCGACACCGACGCCTCTTCGTCACCTTCGATCTCCACCATCACTTCCATCGGCTGGCAGCAGACGGCGCAGTCCTCGACGTACTTTTGAACGGACCCGCCGCTCGGATCCACCGACAGCTCGAGAGGTTCGCCGCAGTAAGGACAGTCGACTGAGATTTCCATACTTCCTACTTCTTACTTCTCACTTCTCACTTCTCACTTCTTACTTCTTACTTACGTTGTCACCGTCTCGCGCTCATCGACATGCTCTGCTAACCAGCGCGCGGTGTCGTCAACGCCCTGCGCCTTGCGCGCGGCGTAGTCTTCGAGCTGGTCGCGGCCTATCCGTCCGAGCATGAAGTAGCGCGCCTGTGGATGGCTGAGATACAGCCCGCTGACGCTCGCCGCCGGCGTCATCGCGCAGCTCTCGGTCAGCGTGATGCCGGCGCGCTCGGCAGCCAGTAGATCGAACAGCTTGATCTTCTCCGTGTGATCGGGGCAGGCCGGGTAGCCGAACGCCGGCCTGATGCCTCGGTACTTCTCGTCGATCAGATCGTCGTTCGTGAGCGCTTCGCTGACCTCGTAGCCCCACTCGCGCCGCACGCGGGCGTGCAGGTATTCCGCAAACGCCTCGGCGAGGCGATCGGCGAGCGCCTTCACCATGATCGCCCGGTAGTCGTCGTTCTGCTTCTCGTATCGCTTGACGAGCTCGTCGGCGCCGAGTCCGGCCGTCACAGCAAACGCACCCACATAGTCGGCCACGCCAGACGCACGAGGAGCGATGAAGTCGGCCAGCGATCGATTCGGCTGGCCGCTCGGCAGCGCCTCCTGCTGGCGGAGCATGTTGAACCGTATCAGCTCGGTCCTGCGCGCATCGTCCGTATAGAGAATGATGTCGTCGCCATCGCTATTGGCCGGCCAGAATCCGTAGGCGCCACGCGCGCGCAGCAGCTTGCTCTCGACAATCCGGCCCAGCAGCGCCTGCGCCTGCGCGTAAAGATCGGTCGCGGCCGCGCCGTACTGCGGGTGCGTCAGAATGGCCGGGAACGATCCCTTGAGCTCCCACGTCGTGAAGAACAGCGTCCAGTCGATGTACTTCGCGATGTCCGCCAGCGGTTCGTCGTCCAGGAGCCGTCTTCCTGTAAACGAGGGCACCGGCACGTCGTTCCATTCCAGCTTGGGCGCGTTTCCGCGTGCCGCGCCGTAGGAAAGCAGAGGACGGCGTACGCGGCTCGCGTATTGCTCGCGAATCACCGCTTGATTCTTCTTGTTCTCGGCGTCGAAACCTTTGGCCCTGTCGTCGCTCAGCAGCGTCGACACCACGTCGACCGCGCGCGACGCGTCGAGCACGTGCACGGTCGCATTGTGGTATGTCGGTGCAATCTTCACCGCCGTGTGCTGTTTGCTCGTCGTGGCGCCGCCGATGAGCAGCGGCAGCGAAAAGCCACGGCGCTCCATCTCACTCGCCACGAACACCATCTCGTCGAGCGATGGCGTGATGAGGCCGCTCAGCCCGATCATGTCGACCTTTTCGTCGATGGCCGTCTGCAGGATCTTGTCGGTCGGCACCATCACCCCGAGATCGATGACCTCGTAGTTGTTGCACCCGAGCACGACGCCGACGATGTTCTTGCCGATGTCGTGGACGTCGCCCTTGACGGTGGCCATCAAAATCTTGCCCTGGGCGCGCGTCACCGTGCCGGCGAGCAGCGCGCGGGCCTTCTCCTCTTCCATGTAGGGCATCAGGAACGCGACGGCCTTCTTCATCGCCCGCGCGCTCTTGACGACCTGCGGCAGAAACATCTTGCCGGCCCCGAACAGATCGCCGACGACTTTCATGCCGTCCATGAGGGGGCCTTCGATAATCTCGAGCGGACGCGCGTATTTCTGCCGTGCTTCCTCGAGGTCCGTCTCGAGAAAATCGAGCACGCCATGAACGAGCGCGTGCGATAGCCGCTGTTCCACCGTGGCGTCGCGCCATTTCACATCAACTTCGCGCTTGGTCGCCGAACCCTTGACCGTCTCGGCGAACGTGACCATCCGCTCCGTCGCATCCGGGCGTCGGTTGAAGATGATGTCTTCCACCTGCTCGAGCAGATCCTTCGGGATGTCCTCATACAGAATCAGCTGGCCGGCGTTCACGATGCCCATATTCAGGCCGGCTTTGATGGCGTGGAACAGGAACGCGGAGTGAATCGCTTCGCGGACGACGTCGTTGCCGCGGAACGAGAACGACAGATTGCTGATGCCGCCGCTGAAGTTCACGCCGGGGCACGCAGCTTTGATCTGCCGGCACGCCTCGATGAAGTTTATGGCGTACTCGTTGTGCTCCTCGAGGCCGGTCGCAATGGCCAGGATGTTCGGGTCGAAAATGATGTCCGTCGGATCGAAATCCAGCTTCTCCGTCAGCAGTTTGTAGGCGCGCGAGCAAATCTCCACCTTGCGTGCGACGGTGTCGGCCTGGCCCGTTTCGTCGAACGCCATCACGACGACCCCTGCGCCGAACTCGCGAACGCGCCGTGCCTTCTTCAGGAAATCTTCTTCGCCTTCCTTCAAGCTGATGGAGTTGACGACCGGCTTGCCCTGCACGCATTTGAGACCGGCCTCGAGCACCGACCACTTCGAGCTGTCGATCATGATGGGCAGCCGCGAAATTTCTGGCTCGGTCGCGATCAGATTCAGGAAATGCGTCATGGCCTGCTCGGAATCGAGCAGCCCTTCGTCCATGTTGACGTCGATCAGATTCGCGCCCCCGCGCACCTGCTCGAGCGCCACGTCGATCGCCTCGCCGAACTTGCCCTCCTTGATGAGCCGTTGAAATTTCTTCGAACCGGTCACGTTCGTCCGCTCGCCGATCATCTGGAAATTGCTGTCGGGGCGGATCGCCAGCGCTTCGAGGCCGGAGAACTGCGTGTGTGGCGACTTGAACGACGGCCGGCCGTCGTGTGTCGGGATTTTCCGTGGTGGAGCGGCAGACACCTGCTTGGCAATCGCCCGGATGTGATCGGGCGTCGTGCCGCAGCAGCCGCCGACGATGTTGACGAAGCCGCTAACGGCAAAGTCGTGGATCAGCTCTCCCATTTCCGGTGCGTGCTGGTCGTACTGCCCGAACGCGTTTGGCAGCCCGGCATTTGGGTAGCAGCTCACGAACGTGGTGGCGGCGCGCGACAGTTCCGCGAGATACGGCCTCATCTCGCGGGCCCCGAGCGCGCAGTTGATGCCGACGGCGAGGGGATGCGCGTGCATCACCGACACCCAGAAGGCATCGATCGTCTGGCCCGACAGCGTTCGTCCGCTGCGGTCCGTGATGGTGGCAGAAAGAATGATGGGGACCTTGCCCTCGGGATCGACTTCTGACACGGCAAGCAGCGCAGCTTTCGCGCTGAGCGTGTCGATGATCGTCTCGATTAGCAGTACGTCGGAGCCGCCATCGATGAGCCCACGCACCTGTTCGGCAAAGGCGTCCTTCATCTGATCGAAGGTCACCGCGCGGAACGAGGGGTCGTTGACGTCGGGCGAGATCGAGAGCGTCTTGTTCGTGGGCCCCAGCGCACCGGCAACAAACCTGGGCTTCTCAGGCGTCGTCCATTTGTCGGCGGCCTGCTTCGCCAGTTTGGCCGCTTCGACGTTCAGCTCGTAGACGAACGGCTCGAGCGCGTAGTCCGATTGCGCGATCGTGGTGCCGCTGAACGAGTTCGTCTCGATGATGTCGGCGCCCGCCTCGAGGTACTGCTCGTGAATGCCCAGAATGATGTCGGGCCGTGTCAGCACGAGCATGTCGTTGTTGCCGCGCAGCTCTTTCGGATGCGATTTGAACCGCTCGCCGCGGAAGTCGTCTTCCGTCAGCTTATGGCGCTGGATCATCGTGCCCATCGCGCCATCCAGAACGAGGATGCGCTGGGCAAGTAGGTGTTCGAGGCGATCGCGGATGCTCATAAAGTCCAAGGTCCAGAGTCCAAGGTCCAGCGTCTAGAGCCCAAAGCCCAAAGCCCAAAGCCCAAAGCCTATTTAGTGCCCCCCGCAATCAACACCGTGAACGGATCGCCTGGCAGCCGCGCGCCGACGCGGACGGTCACGTCGCGGAGGCCTGCGCCGGTCAGCAGCTGCGCGAGCTGTTCGTCTTTAAAGCCCAGCCAGCGATCGCCGACGCGGTCGCGCACCCATTCTTGATCGTGCGCGCGCAGATCGAGCATCACGACTTTGCCTCCCGGCCGGAGAATGCGCGCGGCTTCGGCGATCGCGCGCGACGGATTGGCCGCATGATGTAGCGCCTGCGAGAGCAGCGCGACGTCCACGCTCGCGCGTTTCAGCGGCAGCTTTTCGATGTCGCCGCGCTTCCAGGTGATGTTCTTCACTCCCCGTCGATCGGCCAGCGCCTTCGCGCGCTCGAGCACGTCGCTCGCTCGATCGATGCCGATCACCCGCTTCGCCCAGTGCGCGCACTCGACCGACAAGTATCCCTCGCCGCAGGCGATGTCGGCGACGTCCACTGACGGCAGAAGCAGACCCAACGCGCGCGACCAGGCGGCCCAGCTGCGTCCGGGCACGAATTGCGCATGGTCGGACCCGTGCGCGGCGAAATTTTCTTTCCGGAGCCGAATGACTTCCTGCAGCCGCGATTCGTCAGCGCGCACCGCGGGGGTGTTCGCCGCGTCGGCAAATTGGGCCTGCAAGGCTCCCCACATGCCGCCGAATCCGCCGTCAAGCAGGGCAGGCGCGAGCCGGTAGAACGAAAAACCGCCGCCGCGTTCTTCGACGACGAGGCCTGCTTCCTTCAGAAGCTTCAGGTGGCGCGACACTCCGGACTGCGCGATGCCGAGCACCGCCGTCAGCTCGGTCACGTTCAACCGCCCGTGCTTACCCGCAAGCACGCGCAGCAGCCGCAAGCGGATTTCATCGCCCAGCAGGCGGAATAGATCGCCGGCCGCCTTCATATCTATGAATATACATGCGTGGATTCGTTATGGCAAGTGCTGGGCTCTGGGCTCTGGGCTCTGGGCTTTGGGTTCACCAAGTCCCTTTTGCGATGTTGTCGCGACGTTTGAGCTCGGCCGCACTGGGGTGTGTGGTTGAGAAACTACCGGGCTTCACGTCGCCATGTGGTTTGTAAGTGGCGATGATATTTCCTGCAGAGGTGACCTCATGCTCACTCATGTGCATGGATTGAGCGGGTGTCCCATCGCCAAATAGGCGTTTTCCGGAGCCGAGGATAACGGGGAACGTCATGAGCACCAGCTCGTCTAGTAAGCATCTATCTAGTAATTGCGGGTAGAGTGTCCCGCTTCCTTGAATGATCAGGTCGGGACCGGAGCCCCGTTTCACCGCAGCGAGATCCTCGAGAGTCGCTAGGCGATGGCTATTCTCCCAATCGAGGGGGCCATCACCGTTCGTCAGCACGTACTTTGCTGCACGATCGAACTTCTTGCCGAGCGCTTTTTCTTCGCCTTCCGCAAAGGGCCAAAAGGCGGCGAAGATGTCATACGTGCGACGCCCAAGGAGCAGATCGAAATCTCGGTCGAAGAGCGCGTCCACACGTTTTCCAACCGCTTCATCGAAAAATTGCGGCAGCCAACCACCGAGCTCGAAGCCACCGGTGGGATCTTCATTGGGAGCGCCGGGGGCCTGCATGACGCCGTCTAGGGAAACAAAAACGGCCCCAATGATCTTTCGCATGATTAGGCAGTCTCCTGCTTTGTCAGCCTTGTCGAACGGAAGGCGCGGCCAGGTTTGAAGACGGAGAGCCAGGTGGCAACGCCGAGGGCCACCACATCGTAGGCTGCAGCAACAATCAAGTTCGCAGCCGCGTCTTCGCGGCCCTGAAGCATCGCGGCATGAGCAGGGCTGATGACGAAGCTACCCACGAGCATCACCGATACGATGATGAGCAACTTCGCCACAACCCATGGGTAGCGAAACACACCCCACTTGGTGCCCAAACCGAGAGCGATGCCGCTGACGAGAGCCCCGACGCTCAAGGGAATGCCGAACACGAGGCTGAACATGTTTAACACCTCGACCAGCTCATTCCTCAAGATCGGATCGCTAGTCCGGGCGGCGCGGATCGCAACCGCCAGAAATCCGGCCGAGTCTCCGAGCAGACCGACAGACATCGCGATGTGAGCGGTCAGCAGGGCGTGACGCCAGCGCGGCGGCAGAAACCGGCGAGCGTTTGTTGCTTCACTATTCATGGCAATCACAACGCTGCGTCACCGCAGCGCTCGATACGCATTACTCTGAAACTCTTGATGGATGGGATCACCGCTGGCACTGACGAACTCACGCTGGGTCAGCAGGATCATCGTCAAGTCCTTCGAAGGGTCGCTCACCCACGAGCTGCCGAAGCCTCCAATCCAGCCAAACGAGCCCGGAGTGGGCCGACCTGAGACGGTGTCGGTGACGACCGACATCCCATAGCCCCAGCCTCGGCCACCGAGAATCTCCTTTCCGCCGGCACGCTGTGGAGCAGTGAGGTGATTGGTCGTCATCGCGTTGACCGAAGCCGGTGTAAGCAAGGTTTGTCCGCGGTACCGGCCGTTGGCGAGTACCATGCGTACGAACGCGAGATAGTCGTCAGCCGTGGACACCAGCCCGGCGTCCCCCTGCTCGAACGTGGGCGGACGGCTCCACTTACCGGTCGCGGGTTCATCGGACACGACGAGCGCGCCAATCTGCGGGCGGTACGCGTGCACGAGTCGATCGATCTTGGCAGTCATGACAAAGAATGCGGTGTCTTTCATCCCCAACGGCCCGAAGATCCGCTCGTCGAAGAAGCGCGACAGCGGGCGGCCCGAGGCACGCGCGACCAGGACGCCCTGAATGTTCGAGCCTGCCGTGTACAACCACTCCTCGCCCGGCTGCGCAAAGAGCGGAAGGGTGCCGATCTTCCGCATCCAGGCGTCGCCGTCCAGGGGCATGGCCGGATCCGGCGGGCCGAACCCGACGCCGTTGACGCCGAGCGCGGCGATGGCTTTCTGGATGGGATAACGATTCGGCGGTGCTACAACCATCCCCAGTCCGCAACGAAAGGTCAGTAGGTCTTCGATCGTGATCGGCCGTTTGGCCGGCACCGTGTCATCGACGTTTGCGTCGATCGATCGCAGCACGCGTCGGTTGGCGAGCTCGGGTAGCAGGCGATCGACGGGCTCGTCGAGCGTCAGCTTGCCTTCCTCGACGAGCATCATGACCGCGGCGGCCGTGATCGCCTTTGTCATCGAGGCGATCCTGAAGATGCTGTCGCGGCGCATGTCACGACCACCGGCGAACGCCGTCTTGCCGAGCACGAACGAATCGGCGATCTCGCCATGTGCGACGAGGCCGACGACGCCCGGCGCGAAGCTCTGAGCGATGTGACGCTGCAGGCCGGAGCGCAGCCGCTCGAGACCGTCCACGGAGAATTCTGGCCGGCCGTTTCTGGAGCACCCGGTGACGAGGAGCGCTGCGAGTGCGGCGCCGCCCCTGGTAAGCAGCGTGCGGCGGTCGATCGGTTCGGGGCCATCCTGGAAATGCATCTCTCGATTATGGGAAAGTCGTGCTCGAGATGCACCATGATAAACGTCAATCATTCATGATATAAACGAATCGAATCGTGAGGTCGGAATGCCGCGACAGAAGCACGCTAAGAAGCCCGTTCCCCTAGCGCCGAATACGGCGTTCCTGCTGTCGCAAGTCGGCGGGCACTCAGCGGAGGTGTTTGCCAACCTCCTCGCGCCTCTGGATCTAGCGTCGCCGCATGCTGGCATCATCTGGATGCTGAACCGCTCTCCAGGAATCAGCCAGCAAGATCTGGCGGACGTGCTGAAAGTGCACCCCAGTCGTCTCGTCGCCTTACTGGATGAGCTCGAGCATCGTCGATACATAGATCGGCGCGGGAGCGAGAGCGACCGGCGTCTCTATGCCCTCCATCTGACGCCCGAGGGCGAACGTATGTTTGGTGAGATCCGCTCGCTCGCAGACGAACACCAGCGGTTGATCTGCGCGCCGCTCACGCCCGCTGAGTGCGACCAACTTGCCGATCTTCTCCGGCGAATCGCTGTCCACCGGAAGCTCACCCCGTCCGTGCACCCTGGATATCGATGGCTGGGCCGCAAGATTCGCTCGAGCAATTGAGAGAGCCCAAAGCCTAGAGCCTAAAGCCCACTATAATCACCGACGTGCTCACCGGCTCCATGCTCGCGCTCGGATTCGTTCACGGCCTCGGCGCCGATCATCTGATGGCGATCGCGGCGTTGTCACTTGCCACGCCGCTCGGCCCCGCGCGATATGCGCGCGCGTTCGGCCTCGCGCTGCGATTTGCCGTAGGCCATGCGCTGCTCCTGGCGCTCGGCGCCGGTCTCGTGTTGTTCTTTGGCTGGCAGATCCCGGCGCGCTTCGAGCAGGGCGGCGAGCTCATCGGCGGCTGTCTGTTGATTGCATTGGGTCTGATCGTCGGCTGGTTGACCGTGTCGGGCCGGCTCTACGTGCACGCGCATGTACACGGCAGCGGCGAGGATGCGCACAGCCACTGGCATCTGCACGTCGGGCGGCAGCATTCGCATCGCCCCACTATCCACACCATGCTGCCGGGAGTCATGGGCGCCGTGTTCGCCATCAGCGGCCTGCGCGCGCTGATGCTCTCGCTGCCGCTCTGGAACACCACGGGCGGGGCGCAGCACTTCGGCGCGCTGCTATTTCTCGTCACGATTTTCGCGCTGGGAATTCTGATGTCGATGTCGCTGTTCGGCATCGTGCTCGCCCACACGCTTGCCGATCGCCGCATGACCGGCCACGTCGCCCGCTTTTCGGCGGCTGTGACGGCCCTCGGGTCGCTCTCGCTGGGGATTTACTGGATCACAACGCTCTGATTTCCTTGTTCTTCAGCAGGAACGACGCGCTCACGAGCAGCATCGCGATGCCGTTCAGTACCAGCACCGTCGGCGCAGATGTCACGCTCGCCAGGTAGCCGCTGACCAGGCTGCCGAGCGGCATCCCCCCGCGAAACGCCACCAGATAGATGCTCATCACGCGGCCGCGCATCTCGTTGGGCGCAATCAGCTGCACGAGCGACGTGATGCACGACAGCACGATCATCAGCGCCACCCCGCTCACGAACAGCAGCGCGTAGCTGAGATAGAGCGATCGATTCAGCGCCAGGAGGGTGATCATCACCCCGAATACCACCTGCACGAGCAACGTCGTCAGCCCCATACGCGTGAAGCGGCCAAGCCACGCGACGACCATCGATCCGACGACCGCGCCCGCTCCCGAAAACGCGAGCAGCGCGCTGTAGCCTTCCACGTCCGATCCGAACACGTCTTTCGCGAATACCGGCAGTAGCGTCATCATCGGAATCCCAAAGAACGTCGTCGTGGCGCCGAGCACCATCAGCGCCATGATGCTGCGTTCTTCGCGCACGTATGAGAGCCCCTGACGGAGCTCGGCCATCATGTTGGATGTGTGCCGCGCGGCCAGGTGTTTGATGTGCAGCGACACCAGCGACACGATGACGATGAGAAAGGAGAGGGCGTTGAGGGCGAAACAGGCGGCAAAGGCCGTCATGTCTTCGACGCCAGCGCGCTTGAACCCAGCGAGCGTGGCTCCCGCGAGCAGCGGGCCCACCATGCGCGCCACGTTGAACTGGATGGAATTGAGCGCGATGGCGTTGGTCAGATCTTGTTTGCCGACGAGCGAGGGAATCAGCGACTGATAGGCCGGTCCGCCGAAGGCCTGCGCCGTGCCGGTGATGAAGGAGAGCAGCAAGATGTGCCAGACCTGGATCAGGCGGAAATAGACGAGCACCGCAAGCGTTGCGGCCGTGGCGAGCTGCACCCACTGCGAGGTCATCAGCGTGAGCCGGCGATCGTGGCGATCGGCGACGACCCCGCCAATCAGCGTGAAGAGCATGATGGGGAGCTGCTGCAGGAAGGCGTCGAGGCCGAGGTAAAAGGCCGACGCGGTCAGCGACAGCACCAGCCAGTTTTCGGCCAGGCTCTGCATCCACGTGCCGATGCTCGAGGCGCACGCCCCGAACCAGAGGACGCGAAAATCGCGATGGTGCAGGGCAGCGGCAAGACGCCGAAGTCCCTTGGGAGGAGAGATCCCGTTGGTGTCGACCGGAGGAAGAGAGGATTGCGCCTGAGCCAACGAATGTTCCGGAGATCGTATCGTAACCCGCCTCTGCGCGGTTTGCTCCCGCGCACTACGGCGAGGCTCGCCGTAGCCCTGTGATAGTCTGAACTCTCTTTTTTCTTGGGGGAATTTTCAGATGAGAAGTTCAGTACTTCTGGCGATGGTTGTGTGCCTCACCGTGCTGGCATCGCCAGCACTCGCGCAGACGCCGGCCGCCGATCGCCGCCTCGACGTCACCGTGCTCGACGAGCAGGGCCTGCCCGTATTCGGTGCGCGCGTCACGGCGATGTTGCCAGCCGGCAATTTCAGCCGGACGGCCGCGAGCTCGAACGAGCGGTTTTCGCTCGTGGGGCTCGCGCCCGGCGCGTACACCGTCCGCGTCTCGGCCTCGGGCTTCGAGGTGAAGAATGTCGCCGCCGATTTGACGACGGAGATGACCCAGTCCATCGAAGTCCGGCTCAGGCCCGGAGGCTACACCGAGCAACTCATCGTCGCCGCGACGAGATCAGAACAGCGCATCGCCGATGTACCAGCCAGCGTCAACGTCGTGACGAACGCGCAGATCGAGCGGTCGCCCGCGGTCGTCGCCGATGATGTACTGCGGCAGGTTCCGACGTTCAGCCTGTTCCGGCGGACCAGCAGCCTCGCCGCGAACCCGACCGCCCAGGGCGTGTCGCTGCGCGGTATCGGCCCGAGCGGCGTCAGCCGCACGCTCGTGATGCTCGACGACATCCCGTTCAACGATCCGTTCGGCGGTTGGGTGTACTGGACGCGAGTGCCCATGATGAATGCCGAGCGCATCGAAATCATCGACGGCGCCACGTCGAGCCTCTATGGCAACTACGCCATGGGCGGCGTCATCAACATCGTCACCAATCGCCCGACGCCGCGGACGCTCATTTTCAAGCCGCAGTACGGCAACCGATCCACGCCGAAGATGGATCTCTTCGCAAGCGATGTCTGGGGCAAGCTCGGCGTCACCTTCGACGCCACCGTGCTGCAGACCGATGGCTACACGATCGTCGCGGAGGAAGAGCGCGGCAGAATCGACAACGAAGCCAACGTCCGCTACCAGAACGTCAGCGCCAAGCTCGACTACAACCCGACGGATCGGGTCAACCTCTTCTTGCGCGCGGGCATGTTCGACGAGGAGCGCAACAACGGAAAGATCGGCGAGGTCAACGACACGAGCTGGAAGTACGGCAACGGCGGCGTGCGGTTGAGGTTTGCCAACGGCAGCAACGTCGAAGGCCGCGTGTTCTTCGACAACGAAGACTTCTTCCAGAACACGTTCGCCGTGCCTATTGCGGTGCCGGCGCGCAGCCTGAGCAATCTGTCGCTCGAGAAGAACGTACCGACCAACGCGTTCGGAGCGATGATGCAGTGGTCCCGCCCCTTCCAGTTGCGGAATCGGGCGCATGTCATCACGGCTGGCACCGATTTCCGCTGGATCGACGGCGACAGCGACGAGTTGACCTATGCGGCGCCAACCGGGCTGACGGCGCTCATTCACCGCGTCGCCGGCGGCACGCAGCGGTTCTTTGGCGTGTTTGCCCAGGATCTCATCGAAGTGTCGCCAAAGCTGCAGCTGACGTTGAGCGCACGCATCGACAACTGGAACAATTCCGACGCGCACAATCGCGAGACCACGATCGCGACCGGGCTGCCGACGACGGCGAACAGGGAGTCGCTGCCGGACAAGTCCGATACTGCGATCAGCCCGCGCGTAGCCGCTCTCTATCGTGCGACACCCAAAGTGTCGGTCTGGGGCAGCTTCAGCAAGGGATTTCGTGCGCCGACGCTCAAGGAGCTGTACAGCCCGTTCCGCGTCGGCCAAGTGCTCACGCTCGCGAACGAGACCCTCGGTCCAGAAAGGCTCACTGGCGAAGAAGCTGGGATCACCGTTGCGGCGACAGATCGAGTGACGGTTCGCGGGACGTTCTTCAATAACCGTGTGAACAATCCGATCGCCAACGTGACAGCCGCTGTGAACAACGTGCCGATCACGCCTGGTTGTGCGGGCGTGCCGACGTGCCGGCAGCTGCAGAACCTCGGCAGCACGAACATTTCGGGGTTCCAGGCAGATGCGTCATATCGTGTGAACGGACACTGGGGCGTGTCTGCCGCGTACGTGTTCGACATCGCCAAGGTACACGAGTCGAAGATCGACGTTGCGGGCAACGATCTCACCGGAAAGTACCTTGCAGAGGTGCCGAAGCATCGCGCGTCGTTCCAGGTGACTTACACGAACCCGCGCTACCTGAATGTCGCCGTCGAGAACCAGTTCGTCGGCCATCAGTTCGACGACGACCTGAACACGGCGGCGATCTTCCCGGCGATTGCCGACAAACGGGAAGTGGGCCTGCCCAAGTACAACGTCACGAATCTGACGGTCTCGCGTACGGTCAACCGCAACGTCGATGCGTTTCTCGGCGTGCAGAATCTGTTTGGGACGACCTACTACGTAGGCACGAATCCGACGACGAACGGAACGCCGAGGCTGGTGAATGGAGGGATTCGCCTGCGGGTGGGGCGCTGACGCGACTCGTCAACTCGTACACGAGTCGACGAGTCAGTCGGTAGTCGTCAGTGATCAGTCGTCAGTCTCAGTCACGATAGTCAACAGTCTCAGTCAGCAGTCGTCAGTCGAAAAGGCCGGCATCTGCAACAGATGGCCGGCCGACTGGTGATTGATGATTGACGACTGTGGCTGCCGACCGCCGACTGAGACAGTTGACTCACGACTGAGACTAACGACTGATCACTGCCGACTGACGACTGAAGTCTGACGACTCGCGCTCAGCGTTTCTCGTACCGCGCGCACCCGCGCGCCGATTGCGAACGACGCGTCGAATAGTTTGCCGACGCGAATGCCGCCAGGGAGCGTGTGCCGGCCGACGGCAGCCAACGTTGCCGACGCGATGCAGCCGCAGTTGGCGCAGTCGGGGTTGCCGCCGAACTGACAGGGCGTAATCGGCTTCTCGAAGTTCGACGATACGCAAGCGGTTGTCTTCGCGAAGATGCAGTCCTCGGGCGAATGGGGCGGCAGCACGTAGGAATCGAGCATGGCTTTCGGCGTGCGCAGCTTCGGGTATTTCGATCGGATCTCCGACAGGTCTCTCACGACCTTTTCCCGATCCGCTCTCGTGAGGCGCTCAGCGGAAATCTCGCCCTTTTGGGGCGTATAGAGGCTGATCCAGATTTGCGACACGGCCGGGTTCGCCGACCAGATCTTCGCAAACTCCTCGAGATAGCCATCGCGCCGCACCTGCTGGCGGGTCACCGTGCAGTGCACGCGGATGTCGTGCCCCTCGATGTGCTTCAGGATGCGATCGTAGGTCGCTGGTTTTCGCCGTTCGTCGTGCTCGGGCTGCAGCCCATCGATTGAGACAACGAGCTGAAGGCGTCGCAGTCCCGCCCATTCGATAGGGATGGGCCGCACCGCGCTGGTGACCAGCTGGGTGTAAATCCCCATTTCGGCCATCCGCGGGAGAATCTCGTTGAGCTCGCGAAACCGTACGAGCGGCTCGCCGCCGACGATCGACACGTGAATCGGCTTGTGTTTGTCGAGCAATGCGAACATCGCGTCGACGAGCTGCTGTCCCTTGAAATCCTGCAGCTCCCGCAGTGTGACGCCGCCGCCGAGGTGGTCGCCGCCGTATGCATAACAGCCGGGGCAGGTGAGCGGGCACTCACGCGTAATTTCAATTGAAAGGCTCGGCTGATAGCCTGCCAGGATCTTGCCCCACGCCTTGACGATACCTTCCATGCCACTCCTTGAGGCTCCGCAGTCCACTCCGCGGACTAAACACTGTACCATGTAGTGCCGCCTGTCGGGCGGCTTCTCACAACAGGGTCCCATGATCATACGTCGTCGTTCGAAGCTACACGGCTGGGGGGTGTTCGCCACCCAACCCATCAACAAGAACAAGCGCATCATCGACTACGCGGGGGAGAAGATCTCCCACCAGGTGAGCCTCAAGCGCGAGGGCCGGTACATGAAGCTCGGCGCCATCTGGTGCTTTCAAATCAACCGCCGCTGGGTGCGTGATGCACTGGTCGGGGGCAACATTGCCCGCTTCATCAACCATTCTTGTAAAGGGAATTGCTACGTCAACATCGTGGGCGACGTCATCTGGATCTGCGCCGCGCGGAATATCCGCAAAGGTGAGGAGCTGACCTACGACTACATGACCGACGGTGAAGGGAAGATCCCGTGCCGCTGCAGGCCGGGGTGTCAGCGGCTTCTGTGAGGGGAGAGGGGAGAGGGGAGAGGGGTGAGGGGTGAGGGGTTTTACGTGCATGGGTTTGCTTCGTCGCCGCAGTCGACGAAGGCAACGTTCTTCCGCGAGCGCCTGTCCGAGCTTGGCGTGCGAATGCACTGTCCCGACCTCAACCAGCCCGATTTTTCGACGCTGACTATCTCGCGGATGCTTCAGCAGCTGGAGGACGGCATTGCTGCGCTGCCGCCCGGTGACATCTTCCTCATCGGATCAAGTCTTGGCGGATTCGTTGCTGTGGAAGCGGCCGCACGGCAGGTGGGCAGGGGAAGCCATCCGATCAGCCGCGTCGTGCTTCTCGCGCCAGCGGTCGAGCTGGAGTGGGAGAACTGGAGCGATCTCGGTCCACAGGGGGTTCCCGCGTGGCGTCAGAACGGGGAAGTCGAGATCTTCCACTATGCCTACGATGAGCCCCGCCAACTGCGGTTCGGTTTCTATGAAGACGCCGCCCGGTATCACGCTGCGGCGAGGCGGCTCGAGCAGCCGCTCTTGATTTTTCAGGGCCGCGCCGACGAATCAGTCAACCCCGCGGTGGTGCAGAAATTTGCTATGGCGCAGCCATCCGCGATTCTCCACATGCTGGACGATGACCACCAGTTGAAGAAGAGCCTTCCCTTTATTTGGGAAGAGACCGCCAAGTTCCTAAGTTAGTCCCTTCTCCCTTCTTACTTCTTACTTCTCACTTCCTACTTCTTCCTTACTCGTATAATGACTCTATGCTCCTGAAACGCGCTTCCGACGTCCGCTCGTCGGAAATCACCGACCAGAAGGTGTACCTGCGCCGGCGCGAGTTCATTCAGGCGGCAGCGATGGGCACGATCGGCGCCGCAGCGGGCACGTTGGGCGCGACGCAAGCCAACGCGCAGTCGTGGCCGCGCGTGAAGATTGCCGGTCCGATTCAGGACTCGGGCTGGGGCAAGGGCGAGAAGCCGAACGCGTACCAGGACATCACCACTTACAACAACTTCTACGAGTTCGGCACGGAGAAGGGGGACCCTGCCCTCAACGCGCACACCCTTAAGACCAAACCGTGGACGGTCAAGGTTGACGGGCTGGTTGCCAAGCCGGCCGAGTATCAACTCGAAGATCTCATCAAACCGCACGCGCTCGAAGATCGCATCTACCGGTTGCGTTGTGTCGAGCGCTGGTCGATGGTGATTCCGTGGGTGGGGTTTCCACTGGCGAACCTGTTGAAGCGCATCGAGCCGGGAACAACGGCGAAGTTCGTCGAGTTTACGACGCTGTTCAATCCTCAGCAGATGCCCGGCCAGCGCCGGGAGGTGCTCGACTGGCCCTACGTCGAGGGTCTCAGACTCGACGAAGCGATGCACCCGCTCACGATACTGGCCGTCGGCGTGTACGGCGAGTATCTGCCCAACCAGAATGGCGCACCGCTCCGACTGATCGTTCCCTGGAAGTACGGGTTCAAGAGCATCAAATCGATTGTGCGAATCCGCCTGACGGACCGTCAGCCGATGACCGCCTGGCAGCGGAGCGCCCCAGCCGAGTACGGGTTCTACTCGAACGTGAACCCGGAACGCGATCATCCTCGCTGGTCGCAGGCGCGCGAGCGCCGCATCGGCGAATTCCTGATGCGCCCGACGCTGAAGTTCAACGGGTACGGCGACCAGGTGGCGTCGCTGTATGCCGGAATGGACCTGAAGAGAAATTACTGAGCATGTCCGCCGAGACCCGGATTCGCTGGGTGGTGAAGCCCCTCGTATTTGCGGCCTGCCTCGTTCCCTTCGGTTACCTTGTCTGGCGCGCGTTCACTGGCGATCTCACTGCGGACCCTCTCACCGAAGTCACCAACGAGACCGGTATCTGGACGCTGCGATTCGTCGTCGTGACGCTGGCGCTGACGCCGCTCCGGCGTGTCAGTGGATGGAACGTGCTCGTGCGCTTCAGGCGGATGATCGGCCTCTTCGCGTTTTTCTATGGTTCCCTGCACTTCCTCACATACGTTGTCGGCGATCGATTCGCGAGCCTGGATTTCCCCGACGGCTTCGTCGCCGTGAGCACGCTGCGCAATCTGGTCGCGTCGATCTGGGAAGACATCGCCAAGCGGCCATACATTACCGTCGGCTCCATCGCGTTCTTCTCGATGATTCCTCTGGCGCTGACGTCAACGAAGGGATGGATCCGCCGTCTTGGCGGCCGCAACTGGCAGCGGATCCATCGGTTGATCTATCTGACCGGAATCGCGGGGGTCACGCACTACTGGTGGCGGGTGAAAGCCGATACGCTGCATCCTGCTGTCTACGCGGCGATCGTCGTCATCCTGCTGGGCTTTCGTCTGGTGCTGTCGCTGAAGCGGTCGCGATGGCAGCGACCACCCGTTGAAATGCGCGCGTAATGCCCAAATCCGATCTCACCTGGAGTCTCCCTGCTGACCTCGCCTCGAAGGTGACCGCTCGCATGGCCGACATGCGACGGCAGGACGTCGTGCGGCGCATCTGGGCCCGCGACATGACGGTCTGGACCGGCGCCGACGAAGACCGCTGGCTTGGTTGGCTGACGCTGCCCGCGCAGGACCGATCGGCGCTCTCTCGAGTGACGCGGTTCGCCGCCGAGATCAAATCCGAGGGCGTGCAGGATGTGGTGCTGCTCGGCATGGGCGGTTCGAGCCTGGCGCCCGAAGTGATTCAGTCGATCGTCGGCCGTGCCGAGGGTTATCCGCGTCTGCACGTGCTTGATTCCACCGACCCTGGGCAGATCCTCTCGATCGAACGCGCCATCGATGTTCGGCGCACGCTATTTCTCGTCGCATCGAAGTCGGGCAGCACGCTCGAGGTGAACATCCTCAAGCAATATTTCTTCGACCGCGCGGTCCAGAAGCTGGGCGCGACCGAAGCCGGCCGGCGATTCGCGCTCACGACAGATCCCGGATCGAAGATGCACGACATCGCCGTGCGGGAACACTTTCGCGACATCTTTGACGGCGTGCCGAGCGTCGGCGGGCGCTACTCGGCTCTCTCGAATTTCGGGCTCGTTCCCGCGGCCTTGATCGGTATCGACGTCTCAGCGTTCCTTGACTCTGCCGAAGGGATGGCTCGCCGCTGTGCATCGGACGGCCCGGAGAACTCGGCGTTCGAGCTCGGCGTTCTCCTCGGAGAGCTCGCCCTGCACGGCCGCGACAAGCCGACGTTGATTGCACCCGCGGGTCTCGCCGGGTTCGGTGTCTGGCTGGAGCAGCTCGTCGCCGAATCGCTCGGCAAAGAGGGAAAGGGAATTCTGCCGATCGAGGGGGAGACACCCGGGACACCCGACGTTTACGGGCGCGATCGCGTCTTCGTTCATCTTCGTCTTGCTGGAGCGCCCGATCCAGAGACCGATGCTGTCGTGCTGAGCCTCGAGCGCGCGGGCCATCCCGTCATCCGCATCGACTGGGCCGATCGAAACGCCCTCGGAGCCGAGTTCTTCCGCTGGGAGTTTGCGACCGCGGTGGCGGGCGCCATTCTTGGGGTCAACCCGTTCGATCAGCCGGATGTCGAATCGACCAAGGTGGTCACACGGCGAATCGCGTCCGATTACGAGAGGACGGGGAGCTTGCCATCGAACACGCGTGTCGCCGATGCGGCATCGGTCGGTACGCTATTGAACCAGCTGCGGGAAGGGGACTACGTCGCGCTGCTGGCGTACATCGAAATGAATCAGGCGCACGTTGATGCACTTCAAGCCATCCGGATGCGCGTACGCGATCGAAAGAAGGTCGCGACCAGCGTCGGATTCGGCCCGCGATATCTTCACTCCACGGGCCAGGGACACAAGGGCGGACCAAACACCGGCGTGTTTCTCATGATTACCTGCGACGATCGCGAGGACGTGTCCGTGCCCGGACAGAAGTACAGCTTCGGCACCATCAAGCTCGCTCAGGCCCTCGGCGACCTCGAAGTGCTCACCTCTCGCGGCCGCCGCGTCATCCGCGTGCACCTCAAGGACGTGGAAGCAGGGTTGCGCGAGCTAGCTGGTAGCGGTAACAATATACTTGACTGACCGTTACCGCACGGCTACCGTTAAGTCTATTCGTTACCCGGAATCTTGGAGTGTCCAATGTTCCGGGAAACAGAACGAATCTTTGGCCAGAAGGTACTCCGGCCACTGCCGTCAATCGCTCAAGATGGTGAGGGCTGGGACGACATGGCTGAATGGGTTTCGCGCGATCACAGTAAGGGAGAAATCGATAGAGCCGGAACAACCTTGCGGAATTGGTGGGGTAATCTCGAAATCCGTCGTATGCAGGACATGACGGAAGACGAACGGAACAAAATTGGCAACGCCTGGGGAATTTGCTCAAACTGGCGTTCTTCTCATGCGATGCCGCTCTTAAGTTTTCGCATGGGTCTGACGCATCGCGCTCGTAAAGTGCAGTCAGAATCGCTAATTGCTCAACGCGTCAAGCGAATGCCGTCGATCCTAAACAAGCTCGTGCGAGAACCGGCCATGCAACTTTCGCAAATGCAAGACTTGGGCGGATGTCGCGCGATCATGGCTGATGTTGAATCGGTTTACCGGGTATTCGATCTATACCGCGGGTCATCTGAACAGGGTCTCTTTGACGAGGAGATCGCCAATTCGCTGAAGTGTTACGACTATATCCGGAATCCGAAGGCTGATGGTTACCGTGGAATCCATGTGGTGGGTCGTTATCGTCCGCGCTTTGAGAAGCATGACCAATGGAGCGGCAATCGAATCGAGATTCAACTCCGTACGCAGCTTCAACATACGCTTGCTACGACGGTAGAGACGGTCACCACCTTTACGCGGAAGCCCTTGAAGTTTGGCGGCGGTCCAGAAATGTGGCGGCGTTTTTTCGCGCTTTCCGGATCAGCGTTCGCCCTTGTTGAGGGCACACCGCTAATACC
Organism: Vicinamibacterales bacterium; assembly: GCA_035281225.1. Lineage (GTDB taxonomy): Bacteria > Acidobacteriota > Vicinamibacteria > Vicinamibacterales > JAMQPK01 > JAMQPK01. Next base: position 13,658 of record DATEEI010000117.1, on the reverse strand, counting down.
TGGAACGCCTCAGAAAAGCCACGAAATCGTTCAAGAGTTACGCGCGTTGTCTAAGGAGCTTCGAGTGAAACAACGCCTTAAGGCGTGGACGAGAGCTCTAAAGACATTGCCTCGGCGCAATCTAAAAGGAGCAAAGTGGCTGTTATTGATTCTTGATGTTGAGAGAAACACGATAAAGGTGACTGGATTCTCGGACAGGATGAAAGCTGCTGCGGCCAACGCCGCGATAGAGCAATCTCCTCGCGCCAAACACTTAGATGCAGTTCTTGCATGGGTTCCATCGGCAAAGACTTTGCGCGCAGCGTATCCGAATTACTACGCGGACACCCGCGTATTTTTGGCGTCCTTGGAATCGGTTTTGGAACGCTAGCGACGACGGCGGCGGTGCTTTGGTCTGCGTTTTGGTTTAGGTGCGCCTAGAACGCGTCTGAGTCCTTGACTGAATCGGTCCATTGTGCCCGATGGACTATCGGCGGGCACGTCGGCCACGTCTGAGTTGCGGGTTGGCTTTTTCAGCACGTTTGCGGTAACTCCGAACCGGTAAGCGCATTGTAGGTGAGACGTTTTCCGATGATGCCATTCAACGCCAGCACGAACCGCGCCGCGTCAGTCAGCTTGCGCTTGTTGAATCGGAACGCTTGCTCATCGAGGTAACGGAACAGATGGAACGGTTCAATGCTCACGTAGGTGCCTCGCAGGGTGCGCTTCAACAGCGACCAGAAGTTTTCCATACCATTGGTGTGGACTTGGCCGTCAACGTATTTCTCCGCGTGGTTGATGACGTTGTGGACGTAGCCGTGCCGATCCAATCCCTGATACGAGAACAGTTCATCGGTGTGAACGGTGGCACCGTTGGCCACGAACCGGCGCACGTTGTCTTGCAGATGCCGCTTCTTGCGCCCGTCCAGTCCTTGCAGCTTGACGGTGCTGTGCCCGTCTTTGCCGTGCCGTGCGAGCAATCCGAGGACCGCAACTTTTCCGGCCATCGAAGTGCCCTGCGAGATACCCATGCGGCGACGTTTGGCGAAGGACATATTGCGAGCCTTGCCGCCGATGAAGGTTTCATCGACTTCAACGCATCCGTCCAGCTTGCCGCCGTCCTCACTCTGCAAGGCCATACGGAGCCGCGAGAGCATGAACCACGCGGTTTTCTGAGTGACGCCGAGGGCGCGGGCCAATTCGTACGAACTGATCCCGTTCCTGCAGTTAGTGAGCAGCCAGAGTGCGGGCAACCACTTCTGCAGTGGGATCGCGGAGTCCTCGAAAATGGTGCCGATCTTGAGGGAGAACTTAGCGCGAGGGTGCTTGGCGTAGCACTTCCAGACGCGGGCCGACTCCAGATAGGTCACATGGTTCGAGCCGCAAGTCGGGCATTTGACAACCCCATCGGGCCATCGGATTTCGCTGACGGCCCGATGGCAGTTGTCGTAATGCGCGAAGAACAGAATCGCCTGTTGGAGAGTGCGTGGTTCAGCCATGCGTGAATCATGGCAGAAACCATGTGGTCAGTCAAGTATATTATTACCGCTGGTAGCCTGTAGCTGGTGGCCGGTAGCTAGCACTGGCAGCTAGCACTGGCAGCTGGAAGCTGGAAGCTGGCAGCTGGAAGCTATCCGACATGTATCCGCGGCCTCAGCCTCGGATCATCTTCTGTCTGTCGCAGCACCTCGCGCGTGACTGGCGCGGTGTCTCCCTCACCAAATACGAGAAACTTCAGCAGGTACGCGATCGGATTCCCTTCGGTCCATCCGAAGTACGCGTGGGGAATCACCTTTGTGGTGTCGCGGAGGTACAGCAGCAGAGCCGCGATGGCGTTCGGAATGGCCGGGCTCTGACAGCGCAGCACTTTGAATCCCTCCACGTCTGCGCCCTCCACGCGAAGCACTTCGCTGAACGCCGACGCGTCGCCTGGCCGGACTTCCAGAAAGAGCACCGGCTCGTTTGGCGCCAGATGGTGTGAATCGCGCGCCTCGTTCAGTTTGCTCTCGTACTCCGCACGGTCGCCTTGATCCGGCCGGTTCGCGATAATGCGGATGGGGCCGAACCGCGCCGCGGACTCGATAATGCTCGACGCCAACTCGTCCGGCCTCACGCCGACGACCCGAAGCTCCGTGGAGCGCAGCACGCGCGAGATGAGCGACGTGCAGATGATCGTGGCGATGAAGATGGAGGCGATTTTCAGACCTTCGGGCCGCTCGGCCATGTTCACCAGCATCGTGTAGACGAAGATCGCTGCGATCGCCCCGTAGCGCAGGTAGTGATGGCGCTGCTGCCACTTCATGATCGCGACGGCGACCGCGCCCGAGCAGATCAGGACGAGCACGCCGGTGGCATAGGCGCCGCCTTGCGCGTTGACGTCCGCGTCGAACGCGATCGTCACGGCAAACGTGATCAGCGTAAAGATGACGATGAGCGGACAGTTCGCGCGGGCCCATTCTGGCGCCATACCGTAGCGCGGCAGGTAGCGCGGCACGAGGTTGAGCAGACCTGCCAGCGCCGACGCTCCGGCGAACCACAACATGGCTACGGTGCTGACGTCGTAAATAGTGCCGAACACCGTACCCAGATGCTCGTGTGCCAGAAAGGCGAGTGCACGCCCCTCCGCGGGCCCGCCGGTCATCAGCGCCTCAGCAGGAATCAGCACCGTCGTCACGATGCTGCTCAGCATGAGCAGCACGCTCATGATCAGCGCCGCCACCAGCAAGAGCTTCTTCGTGTTGCGGATGCGGCCGGTCGGCTGTTCGTCCGTCTCACCGGAATCGCCCTGCACGAGCGGCATGACGGCGACGCCCGTCTCGAACCCCGAGAGGCCGAGCGCGAGCTTTGGAAAGACGAGCAGCGCGGCGCCAATCATCAGCATTGGGCTCCCATGTTGCGCAAATAGTGCGGTGCGCCAGTTCCCCAGCAGTTCGGGGTGTGCCCAGATCAGCCGCAGACCGGTCACGACCACTGCTGTGTTCAGCACGAGATAAATCGCGACGATGACGACGGCGATGCCGATGACTTCGCTGAATCCGCGCATGAAGACGGCGCCGAGCACGAAGAGCAGCGCCAGCGTCACCAGCACCGGATGGTGCAGCCAGTGCGGCATCAGCGGATTTTCGATGAGATGCGCTGTGGCGTCTGCGGCCGAGAGCGTGATGGTGATGACGAAGCTCGTGGCCGCGAAGCCGAGCAGGATGAGAACGACCGCCTTGCCTTTCCAGCGCGGGAACAGCGCCTCGAGCATCAGGATGCTGCCCTGGCCGTGCGGGCTGGCCTCGGCGACGCGATAGTACATCGGTAACGCGCCGACGAGCGTCAGCAGCACGAGCACGAGCGTAGCGATGGGGGAGAGCACGCCGGCAGCGGCGAAGGCGATGCTGGGTTGATACGCGAGAGTGGAAAAGTAATCGACGCCGGTGAGGCACATGACCCGCCACCATGCGGCCGTGTGCGCGGGCTTGGAATGCGGACCGACGGGCTCGACGTGCGTACCCTCGAAGAACCAGCGGGAGAAACCGGCTTTGGACGTCGACGCCAACGGTGCAGTGTACAATGATTTTTAAGGAAGGTATCCATGCGCTCGAGACTTGCAAAGGCGTTTGTTGTGGTCCTTGTGTTCGGACTCAGCACGGCTTCCGCCGGTCCGGTTTCGGCCGGACAGGAGGGCCTTCGAGCGCCCGATGTCATTTACGTTCCGACCCGTCAAACCGTCGTTGACGCAATGTTGAAAGTCGCGAACGTCAAGGCCGGCGACGTGGTGTACGACCTCGGCTGCGGTGACGGCCGCATCGTCGTGTCAGCGGCCCTCCGCGGCGCCCGGGGCGTTGGCATCGACATCGATCCCAAGCGCGTCGCCGAAGCGAACGAGAACGTGGCGAAGGCCGGCGTCGGCGATCGCGTGAAGATTCTCAATCAGGATCTGTTCACGACCGACCTCCGCGAGGCAACCGTCGTGGCGTTGTATCTGTTGCCGAGTTTGAACCGGAAGCTGCGTCCGATTCTCTGGACGACCCTGAAGCCGGGCACGCGCATCGTGTCGCACAACTTCGCGATGGGAGACGACTGGAAGCCGGAGCAGACGCTCACCGTGGACGGCGCGACGATCCACTACTGGACGATCACGCCGGATCTGGCGAAGCGGGCGGCGACGGAGAAGTAGGGCGCGTCGTCGATCGGCGATCGGCAATAGGCGATCGACAATCGTCAATCGTCAATCCGCTATCGTCCATTTCTTCGTCTCGTCCCCACCAATAGCATCAACCCAACCGCCGCCCAGAACAGGTTCCGGGCCGTGCGGACCGTGGCGATCGTAATCCCTGTCGCCGAGCCGATGCCGAGCAGGCTCGCCACCGATCCCGCGCCGATGTGATCGACGCCGAGGCGGAGCGGCACGAACTTGAAGGCAATCGTGATCAGCCGCTCGACCGTGCCGAGAATCAGCGCGTTGAGCAGCGTCTGACCACCCCCGCCCACGAGCAGCATCAGCAGAAAATAGATCTCCAGCACCGCGGCGACGTGAAACGAAAACTGCAGCAGCAGAATGCGGCCGACGCGTTCTTTGCGTGACGTTGCAAACCGGAACACCCTGTCTTCCGCATCCGCGACCGCTGCGTGCGTGAGAAAGCGGCTGAGCAGGCGTGGCTGACTGTTCAGGAGCCACCACACCACCACCACCGCAACGAGCGCGAAGACGGCGAGGGCGAGCGCGATCGTCAGGGCTGTGTTGGTCGGGCGATAGCCGAGCAGGAAGGCGAGCGTGCCGACCATCACCATGATGGCAACGGTGATGCTGTAGAAGATATTTTCCAGGACGACCGAGGAGAAGGCGGCTGCGGTTGCGAGATTTCGCCGGCTTAGCAGTGCCTTTGTGCCTTCGCTCGCGAGCGGGCCGAGCGGTGTGATGTTGCCGACCGCATCGCCCGCGACGAAGGCTTTGAGCGCCTGTCCGAAGGTGAAGTGTTCGGCCTCTTCGATGCACAACGACCAGGCTTTGGCGCGCACGGCCATCCGGATCGCCGACAGCGCAATCACCACGATGAAGCCGACGCCGATCTGGCGAAGTTGGCGGAGGATTTCCGCGGGACCGGCGGTCTGCAGCGTGTAGATGAAGAGCAGCACGCCGGCGACCGTGCCGATCACGGCGAGCGCCCGAATTCGCGGCCGCGTTTGCGCAGGTGCGCTCACGTCTTCCATGTTGTGAGCGCAGTCTACCAAACCACCCCGAGCGAGGTGCGACGGGTGCGACGGGTACGTGGGGCCGGGCTTTAGCCCGGCCGCGATTCGTATTCCGTGCTAATCTTGTAGGGTTAGATCGGTCCGCAAAGAGCGTTCCTCACACATGTCGCGGGGTGGAGCAGTCCGGTAGCTCGTTGGGCTCATAACCCAAAGGTCGGGGGTTCAAATCCCCCCCCCGCAACCATCATTATCTGCACGAGGTCGTCGTCATCCGGCGACTTCGCGCCATCGGCGCTCCAGGCTTCGGCTGCGCGGAGCATTGCCGCCAGGTTGCCCTGTAGTTCGATTCTGAGCTCTCCTCCGTCCGGAGTCAGAGTGATGCCATCGATTAGCCCTCGCAGCGCTTCGGCGGCTCCTACGCGGCTTTCCTCGTGCGCCAAGGCCCCAGCGAGTTGAGTGACCTTCTGGCGGTACAGGTCCGCCATGTTCGGGTGCAGTAAGGGAGGCGGCTCACTTGCTCGTTCGAGGCGGCCGCGGAGATCCGACTGCTTGGCTTCCAACGCGATCAACTCGTCCTTGACGAGACTCGCCGGGACACCGTCCTTGAGTGCCTGGATCAGTTTTGCGATTTGGGCCTCGACGCGCCCAAGTTCCTGCTCCGCTGCAGTGACGCCGGCCCGCGCCGCCATTCGAAGCCGATTCATTTCGCGCGTGAATTCTTGGCAAAACTCCTCAAAGAGATCTCGCCGAAGCAGTTTTTCCTGGAGTGCGTGCAGAACGCGGGACTCGACTTCGTCACGTCGAATCGTCAGACGGTTCGAACAGACCCCGGTGTCGTGTGTTCCGAAGCACGAGAGCCGATTCCGCGACTTGAGCACGAAACCGCTGCCACAGACGCCGCATTTCGTCAGGCCGGAGAACAAGTACCGGGGCCTACGTGCCCGCACGATACTCGTGGACGTAGCGAGAACTCGTCGTGTCGCCTCTTGCCGCCGCTTCGCACTTGCCCACAAATCGTCAGAAATGATCCGCAACTCCGGCACTTGCTTAGTGATCCATTCTGACTGCGGATTCAGCCTGGACACTCGTCGACCGGTATCCGGATTCTTGATGTAGCGCAGACGATTCCAGACCAGCCGCCCGACGTATAGTTCGTTGTTCAGGATTCCAGTTCCGCGCGCCGCATTTCCGTAAATTGTGCTGGGATTCCAAAGCGCGCCGAACGGTCCCTTGATGCCTTCGCGGTTCAGACGCTTCGCAATCTGCTTGTGCGACGCTCCGCCAACGAACTCCCTGAAGACCCGCTCAACGACCGCCGCTTCGGCCCGCTCAATCTCGCGTTCACCAGTTGTCAGCTCGGTACCACTTAGCGACCGAACGACCCTGTATCCGTAGCTCAGGCCGCCCCCTGACTTTCCGCCTTCCACTCGTCCTCTCAGGCCACGACGCGTTTTGTCTGCTAGATCCTTCAGGAACAACGCGTTCATCGTCCCCTTGAACCCGACGTGTAGATGCGTGATTTCTCCTTCGGCGAGAGTCACGATTCGCACGCCAAGGAATGTCAGTCGCTTGAAGAGGCCGGCGGTGTCCTCCTGATCTCGGCTGAAGCGGTCCAGCGATTCGGCGAGGACGATGTCGAATTCGCGCTCGAGCGCGCGACGCATCAGCGCCTGAAAGCCGGGTCGAAGCAACGTAGCCCCGGAAATGGCGTGATCATGGAACTCGTCGGCGATCTTCCAGCCTTCGCGTTCGGCGAACGCGCGACAGATGCGAATCTGATCAGCGATGGAGGCATCGCGCTGGTTGTCGGAGGAGTAACGAGCGTAAAGAGCAACCTTCATTGCCGGCCGTCCTCGGCGGTGTTCTCCGTGTTGCGGTTCGCGCATGACTGCTCAAAGAGCTCTTGCGCCGCCTGACGTGCAAGGATTCGCACGAGAGATCGCAGCGCTTCGTCTGCGCACCGTCCGGTCGGAGTGTTCGCGCCGTCACGTTGAGCGCGTTCGCTCAACCGTCGCCGCCGCGATCGTTCGCCTGACGACATTTTAACCCTCACTCATCACCCAGCGAGAGACTTGGCACAATGTCTCGACTGCACCCGGTGTCCCGGACACCGCCACACTGGCGATGTCCGGGTTCCCTGGTTGCTCTACGCGACTTCGTCAGTCGCCCTCACCTCGTACTCGGCATAGGCCTGCAGCACGAGATCGCGCACCTGCTCCTGTGCGCTCGTGTCGCCAACGGGGCGCAGCAGCGCGAAGCTGCGACGCTCACCGTTAACGGAGTACTGGCGCGCGGGAAACGTGACGTTGCGGCCCGCACCAGTGCGTTGCTGCCACACGGCGAAGCCGATCAGCTTCAAACCTTCGAGCACGCCTTCGGTGAAGTGCAGCTCGGCATCCGCGAGTTTGGCGGGCGGGTTGCCTTTTTCGTTCGGAACGATTTTGACCACCATGATGTGACCTCCTGAAAAGCTCACCGTTTCGGCGAGCGGTTAACGCGGACGTATGGATTGAGGGAGTCATGCGGCGACCGGACTGGCGTTCGATGTCTGCAGGCGTTGCCAGAGCCAGAGCTGCAGCGTGTTGAGGCCGACGAGGCCAGGATCAGCGGGCAACAACAGATGCTGATGTCCGCGGTATTTGGCTCGTTGCCAAGCGAGTTCCAGCGCCTCCACAAGAACCAGGCGTGCTGGTGTTCGCGCGCGGAACTCATCGTGTGTAATCGGTTCTGCGGCGAGTCCGACAACGTCGGCGAACGGTCCCGCATGAAGGGTGACCGTCGCCGGCGAATCGAGGCTGGCCGGGGCTGTGGTGACGAACGCGAAGTACTGTCGCGTGTGGCGGCCGATCGTCACCGTGATGCTTGGCGTGATCGACAGTTGATGCATGTGCTTTCTCCTTTCTCGAACGTCCTTCATGACTGCCCGACCATCACGTAAGAGCCGAGACATGGCTCGACCGAGTGCCCCGTCAAGGCCGTGAGCCCCGCCTCGCGGGGTCGAAGCGAAGCGGAGAGCCTTGACGGGGCCGAGGCGAGCCAGAGAATCGTTTTTGTGATGGTCGGGTGTGAGATCGTCTGGACTGGCGACGAGAAGCCGCAGAATTGCTCTTCGTCGCCAGTGAGACGCGGAGTCGCCGTGCGACACGGGCGAGCCCGTCGCGCCGCCAGCTATGGCGTAACGCGACCGCGATCGCGAGCACGCGCGGCCACTGCCGGCGCGGCACGCGATCGAGATTGCCAATCAACTCCGTAAAGAGATCGTCAGGATAGAGTTCGTCGACGATCAGCTTCAGAAGCGCGCGAGACCACGTCAGCTTCGTTGTGCGTGCGGCGAAAAGCCGCAGCGCACGCGGACGAAGCTCCTCTCGCCATCGCTCGGCGTCGTGTTGTTGTTTGGCTCTGGCGGCTTCTTCGAGGTAACGGTCGATGTCAACGACCGCGCAACGGATCTCGCGCATGGCTGCACCTCCACGAATGTCCGGCACGCGCGACGTTCGAGCGCGTGCCGACAATTGCGGAGGGCCTGGGCCGCCCGCGCGGGTTAGCGGTGTGTGAGTGAGAGGACCGCGCGGGGATGTGCCCGCACGGCAGGGACCAGGGTTAGTGAACCGTGGTCAGGAGACGACTGGCGGCGCGATCGAGAACGAAACGTCCATCCTGCCAAGGCGTGCGCTGACTGAGACGTGTCAGTCCCTGCACATAGCCCCAGATCGAACGGGGATTCGTCTCGTGTTGTTCCGCCAACGTGTACGCCTCGGCGGCCTGCTTCTGCGAAACTTCGGTTCGCCGAACGGCCGTCTCGAGCACCGCGTCTCGCGTGGATCCGAGCTCCTGGGTGGTGGCCCGCAGGAGCAGGGTGCGATCGTTCGCGGTGTCGGCATCGAGGGTTGCGCGAACGCCGTCAAGCGACGTAGTCCACGCATCCTGAATCGACGCCCCGACATGCCGGCGCCGGAAGCCGGCCACGTGTTGAAAGCCCCAAATGATGTGGTTCCCGCACACCATTCTAAACAGGAACACATCGAGGGTGAGGGCGGCGGCACCAACATCACTGTTCCGGAGAATGAATCCGCGGAACAGACCGGCGTGGGTGCGGTCTGTGGGATCGTCGAGATCGCGGTTGCCGTCCACGAGGAACAGGAACATGTCTCGGTCTCCCAAATAGGCGCCTGACGGAACTCGTTCAGCGCCGAATTCGCCGTCCTTGTATCCGAGCGGGAGGCGCCATGCCGGGTGCAGGGCCATGAGGTCGAGCACCCGGCCGGCGAGCTCGTGATGATGGACGCGTGCATAGCGCGGTGATGTGATCGCGTGCACGGTCCACGGTGCGGAGCGCTCGACGAACAGTTGATGCTCATCGCGTTGCTGCCGCTGGAGCCCGTAGTTGATTGCGCTGGACGCAATCTCCGCGGGCAACGTCCGAAGGTAGGTTGGCGGCGCGCCGGCGATGGTCGCGAGCTGGCCGAAACTCCAGTGCGTCAGAGCGGCGGTGCGACCCGACGACTCGCGAATGACGAGATCGTCGGTGTCGTCCGCCTCGGTCTTGAATTCGCCGGTATCGATGGTGCGCTCGTCGATCCGCTGGCGGCGTGCGCGAGCGGCTTCGTAGAGCGCGTGAACGCTGGCGTACCGTTCATCGGGTGGGCGCGAGGCCCATTCCCGGTGAGCCGTGTACGCCGTGACAGCGGACACACTTCTCCCGGTCATATGGTGCTCCTTGCTACAGGCCCTGAGGGCGTGACGTGGAAACAGCTCCTGCGTCGGGCGACGAGGAGGGGTGGCCAGGATGGCCACAGCGAGATATTTTTAGGCTAGATCGAACGATTTATCGTGTCAACCAAAAACAATAATCAAAGAGTAACAAAAATGATGAGGTAACGACGCGGAAGAGATGCGCGCGAAGAGCAGACGACGAGCTTTACGCTCCGAGTTTCTTCGTAAGGTGCCGAATGAACATGTTCGTGATCGGCGCGCATGCGGCGACTAGTGACTTGTCGCGCCAGAAATCGGGGTCCTTCTCACCATGAATCATGTTGGACCGGACCTGATACACGACCCGCATGAGCGCCGACAGCTTCTCGGGCGCGGTGGCGCCAGAGGCGTAGACAGCGGCCAGCGCCTTGGTTTTTGCGCGATATTTGGGGTCAGCTGGAGTGAAGCGATCGTCGCCTGGCGGAAGCCGCAGTAATGCTTTCACCGCATCCGCCGGGATGTCATTGAGGCAAGCTGAAGCGGCAGCGTCGTCGAAGAACTTCAGGATTGCACGATTTACCATCCCGGCTTCGGAATCACCAGGCCGCTTCGTTCCGGTGTAGATCGCGTTAAACGCGGTCCAATCGCGCCGAAACTGCTCCCATGAAGGATCAGGTGGCGTCTCGGAAATTCGCCTGGCGAGTTTCGCTCTTTCAAGCAGTGAGCGCTTCATTGGGAAAGGCGTCCAGTTTCAGAACCAGGCATTGCATCCAGCCCATATTTGAGGGGCCGGAGTAGCTTGAATGAATTCGGCGCTACGCGGACGAAGAGTTCTGTTGCGCGACCGGGATTGCGTACGCTGTGTTTGTCGAGGAAGGCGTTGTAAGTGCCGCCGCCGAAGCCCGGACACGCCGCGCGGAATTCGCCCTTAGTAAACGGCTCTCTTAGAGTGCCGTCGGTGACCGCAGAGACAATCGCGCGATAGACGGCGTGGTGCGCCATCGGGCGATTCTATGCCTGCCGAAGGTTCTTGCCGACTGATATTTCATCTGGCGATCGCGTGTGTGATGCTTCCTCGGCTGATCGACTAGCGTCGCCCCCCCCCAATTTCGGGTTGATGCATCGGCTCGATGAACGTAGGGCGGTGGGCCGGTCGGCTTCTCGTTGAGCCGGTCAAGGGCGACACACTTCAGTGTCCGCGAGCCTGCCGGTGAGTGCGAGACCCCACGCGTATGCGCGGGGTCTCGCTTCGTACGCCGTCATCTGTCAGTGAACAGATGCTTGCGACGCTCCGTTAACATCTGCATCTGTTGCAGCTGCGTCGGAACTCTCAGCCGATTCGGCTTCGCTCAGGTCCTTGACCGTCAACTTGACACCAAAGCGCTTCGCGAACTTCACCAGCTCCTCACGTCGCCAGCTGTGACGGAGTGCGAGAGCAACAGCGATCGCCTGCGGGTACTTGCGTGTCGCAAGTCCCGCTGGCCGCCCAACGAGTTCAGTGAACGTCGCGTCGACGTTCAACTCGTCGAGCAGCGTGGCGATGAGGCCACGCGACCACGGAAGCTTCGCCGTTCGTGATGCGATCAGGCGCAGAGCGCGAGACCGCAGTTCGGTACGCCACCGCTCTTCGGCGGCACGTTGCCGCGCCCATACGGCTTCCTGCCGTTTTCGCGCCGCATCAGCCTCGATCTCCGCGTCCGTGGGGATCGCGCTTTTCTCGGCTTTCGGCTTGCCCCAGTGTTTCTGGCAGGTCTTCTTCGCGATGCAGACGTGCAGAAACGTCCCTTGGCCCTCACCAAGGGCAATCACCGCTGGGCGAGCGTGTGGACAGCGCTCCTTGCCTTCGGCTGGTTTCCAGCTCTTGGCAAGGACTGGCTTCGGATCGGTGCGGTCGGTGTGGAAATGCAGCGTAGACACCGCCAGGACTCCCGCGTCCCGTTCCTGCTCCGCAGCCGCGACTTGGTCGGCCAACTCCGGCAACAACACCTTTGCATCGTCACTACGTGGATCGAGTCGAACGGATTTCTCGATCCACGCATTGAGTTCGGCCAACGGTTCGAGCTGATCACGCCGACGTTCTTCCTTTCCGAACAGCGGACGGAAGCAGCGTTCGAGACCCTCGGCTTGCCGATCCACTGGCACCGTCGCCAGCTTCATGGCGTAGTTCAGAGGCAGGATTTCCCGTGCAAGGAGATCCTGCGCCTCCGGTACCAAGCGATTCAGTGTGAGTACCTGATAGATGTATCGCTTGGGTTTTCCGAGTCTCGCAGCCAGCTCGTCGACCGTTCGACCTTTGTCGAGAAGCCCCTGATAGCTGGTCGCCTCATCGAGCGGGGTCACGTCCTCGTGATGAAGGTTGGCGATGATCATCTCTTCCTCGGCCGCGTTCTCGTCGATGTCGCGAACGCGAACGGGAATGGTGCGGCACTCCGCCAGCTTTGCGGCGGACAGCCGTCGCCACCCATCGATTAACTTGAACCGGTCCCCGTTTGGTCGCACGAGGATCGGCTTGAGCACGCCCCGTTGACGGATGCTGGAGGCAAGCTCCTGCAGTTTCTCTTCTGAGAAGCTGCGACGGATGTTGTCTGACTCGTCGATCAGGTCGATCGACATTTCCTTGTACTCACGCATGGATACACCTCCGGTGAATGCCGCCCGGGCCGTGTGGCGCGGACGGGAATCGCGAGACACGCCTCGCGAAGGGCGCGGGCGACCTGGGGTCTGACCCGAATGTGGAAGGAGATCGCCGTGGGCTGGACCCGACGGCGGAAGGACCGTCAGCGGCTAGTCGGAGTGGCTCCGAGCCTGCCCGCTGCGCGGAAGCTGTAGTACTGCTGGTCTTCGCCGACGATCAGATGATCGGCCAGCGAGAAGTCGAGCACGGCGGCTGCAGATTCGAGGCGCGCCGTGAGAGCGACATCATCCGGGCTCGGCGTCGGATCGCCGGACGGATGATTGTGTGCGACCAGCAGTGACACGGTGCCCGGGGTGACGCATGCCGGTACGAACACGTCGGGGATTGATACCGGTGTGCTCGACCGAGTTCCTCGCGAGACGACATGCCAAGCGAGGATGCGATTGCGAGCCGACAAGCAGGCAACCGCGAACATCTCCACAGGTTGATCCGCGAGGAGCGGCGCAATGATTTGCGCTGCAACTTGCGGGGTGTTCAGCGCGAGTGAGGAGACGCTGATGATGCGGCCCTCTCGGTCGCGCACAGGTCGGTACGCGCATATGAGTTCGCGTACACGGTGGCAGCGCGGCTTTGAAAGCCGCGGCGTCCACGGTGGTTCTGCCGTGGGCGGCTGGTCGACGGACACACTACTCCCCGTCATACGATGCTCCTTTGTTACATGGCCCTCAGGGCGATGAGTGGAAACAGCTCCAACGTCGGGCGACGTGGAGGGGTGGCCAGGACGGCCACAGCGAGATACTCCGAGCCTAAAACGGCCGGTTCACTCTGTCAACGACAATAAACGCTGAGCTGGGCCATGTGGCGCTTCACGCGGCCACGACGGACACCTGCCCGTGCTCCTTGCGCGTTTTCTTCACGCGAATCTCTACGTCATGTCCAAGTGCCGCCAGGAACTGCATCAGGCGCTCGGTGGAAAACGCGCGGGCGCGACCCCGCATCAGATCCGATACGTGCGGCTGCGGAATCCCGAGAATCTTTCCTGCTCTGGCCTGCGTGAGCTTCCTCGCCTTGATCGCGCGGAAAATCTGCACGGTCAAATTTGCCTTGAGGAGTTCCTGCTCTGGGTTCGGCAGACCGAGATCGGCGAACACATTTCCGCTGCTTTCCTCGT
>DATEEI010000116.1:0-44867 GCA_035281225.1 Vicinamibacterales bacterium | reverse complement strand
CATCGATGCGTCGGCGGCCGGAATATGTCTCGCCATCGACAAGATCAAGCCCATCGCCAACTCCGCGACGCTCACACTGTTGGCACCTGGCGCGTTCATGACGACGATGCCACGAGCAGTGGCAGCTGCGACGTCGACATTGTCAACTCCCGTGCCAGCTCGAGCGACGACGCGTAGCTTCGGCGCAGCCTCGATCACCTCGCGCGTCACTTTCGTCGCGCTTCTAACGACAAGAGCGTCAGCGTCCTTGAGATCCGCGGTCAACTCGGCCGCCGAACGCGCCTGACGGTTGTCGATGTTCCACTCGGGCTGCTTCAGCGTTTCGATTGCGGATGCGGGAAGCCCGTCGGCGATGACAATTTTCATGAAGTGCCTACAGTATAATCCGTGGGCTTGTACCGACCGGTTCACACTGCTGTGAACCGCACTACGATGGTGCAATCCGCTAATTCATTCGGATTGTTGAACCGCGATGCGCAATTGATGGATCTTTTCAACAGGGTTTTCCACACTTTCTGTGAAGAACTTTTTCGTGCGTGATGGGGACTGACCTAAACGCGTTTACCATTGTCCGTTTTCCGTTACGGCAAACGGTTGACTGAGAACGGTGAACGTCTTTCGAGGAGCATTGATTCATGAATCGTAAAGTGACAGTCGTTGGTGGCGCGGGAAACGTGGGCGCGACAGTGGCGCGCAGCGTCGCGGAAAAAGAACTGGCTGACGTGGTGATCGTTGACATTGCCGACCAGAAGGCAGCGGGCGTCGCGCTCGATATTCTCGAGACGTGCCCGATTCTCGGTTCCGATAGTCTCGTCATCGGCGGCTCGGATTATGCCCAGAGCGCCAACTCCGACGTCGTCGTCATCACGTCGGGTGTTCCGAGAAAACCTGGCATGAGTCGTGACGACTTATTAAACGTTAACTTCAACATTATGAAATCGGTGACCGAGCAGGTGGTGAAATACTCGCCGAACTGCGTCATTGTGCCGGTCGCCAATCCGCTCGATGCGATGTGTCAGGCCGTCTACAAGCTGAGCGGCTTCCCGCGCGAGCGCGTCATCGGCATGGCCGGCGTGCTCGACTCTGCCCGCATGCGAACGTTCATCGCCCAAGAGCTAAAGGTGTCGGTCGAGAACGTTCACGCGTTCGTGCTCGGCGGGCACGGCGACACGATGGTGCCGCTGCCGCGCCTGTCGACCGTGGCTGGTATCCCAATTACCCAATTGCTCTCCAAGGAGCGAATCGATGCCATCTGTAAACGGACGGCTGATGGTGGCGCGGAGATTACAAAGCTTGTAGGCACGAGCGCGTGGTATGCGCCGGGAGAATCAGCGGCCGAGATGGTGGAGGCGATTCTCAAGGACAAGAAGAAGATACTCCCGTGCTCGGTCTACCTCGATGGGGAGTACGGCGTGAAGGGGCACTTCCTCGGCGTCCCGACCAAGCTGGGCGCGCGTGGAGTGGAGCAGATCATTGAGATCAAGCTGGATGCAGACGAGCACGCGGCCTTGATGAAGTCCGCCGCAGCCGTCAAGGAACTGGTGGACGTTATAAAGATGTGACGCCGGCCCACACCGCACGGGTGTACTCGCGGACCATCTTTGCGATGTTCGAAATCGGGATCAGCTTGGGGCAGACGGCCTCGCATTCCCCTTCGTTGGAACAGTTTCCGAAGCCTTCCGCTTCCATCTGTTCGACCATCCGCACGACCCTTTGCTCGCGCTCGGGTCCGCCCTGGGGGAGCAGTGCCAAGTGTGTGACCTTGGCGCCGGTAAAGAGGTGCGCCGCGGCGTTTTTGCAGGCGGCCACGCAGGCGCCACAGCCGATGCACGCGGCCGAGTCCATCGCTTCGTCGCAGATGTCCTTTGGGACAAGGATGTTGTTTGCGTCCTGTGCGCCGCCGACCCCGGCTGAAATGTAGCCGCCGGCGGCGACAATGCGGTCGAACGCCGTCCGGTCCACCGTCAAGTCCTTCAACACCGGAAACGCCTTGGCACGCCAAGGCTCAATGGTAATCGTCTGGCCGTTCGTGAACCGCCGCATGTGCAACTGGCAGGTCGTGGTACCCGGGTCAGGGCCGTGAGGAACGCCGTTGATGACGCACCCGCACGCGCCGCAGATACCTTCGCGGCAGTCCGAGTCGAACGCGATGGCGTCCTCGCCTTTACGGATGAGGTCCTCGTTCACCACGTCCAGCATTTCCAGGAACGACATATCCGTGGAGATATCCTTGGCCAGATAGTCGACCATGCGTCCGGCCTGATCCTTGGCTTTCTGGCGCCACACCTTCAAATTGACGGTAATCGTTTTCCCGCTCACTTGTAACTCCGCTGTGTAGGGTGCACCTCGTCAAACGTGAGGGGTTCATTGTGGAGTGTCGGCTCCGACCCGACGCCGGCGAACTCCCATGCCGCGACGTAGCTATAGCGTTCGTCGTCGCGAAGCGCTTCGCCGTCCGGCGTCTGGAACTCCTCGCGGAAGTGCCCGCCGCACGATTCGTTGCGATGGAGCGCATCCAGGGTCAGCAGCTCTCCAAACTCCATGTAGTCCGCCACACGGCCCGCGTAGTCGAGCATGGGGTTCAGATTGCTTTTCTCGCCAGACACCACGACGTCCTGCCAGAACTCGCCGCGAAGGGTGCGAATCTTTTGTAACGCCTCACGCAGCCCCGATTCGTTTCGAGCCATGCCGACGTAGTCCCACATGATGTGCCCGAGCTCCCGGTGGAACTGCCGGACGGTCCGCTTGCCTTTGATGCCGAGCACGGTATCGATGCGTGCCTGTGCGTGGCTGGCGGCCTCGTTGAACGCGTCATGGGTCGTCGCGACCTTCGGGAGCTTCGCCCCCGCCAGGTAGTTCGCCACCGTATATGGCGCGATGAAATATCCGTCCGCGAGCCCCTGCATCAGCGCGCTGGCGCCGAGGCGGTTCGCGCCGTGATCGGAGAAATTGGCTTCGCCCAGCACGAACAGGCCTGGAATCGTGCTCTCGAGGTTATAGTCGACCCACAAACCGCCCATCGTGTAATGGATGGCGGGGTAGATGCGCATCGGCATCTTGTACGGATCCTCAGCCGTGATGCGCTCGTACATCTCGAAGAGGTTCCCGTATCGCGCTTTGATGACCTCGATGCCAAGCCGGTCAATCGCATCCTTGAAATCGAGGTAGACCGACAGGCCGGTCTCGCCGACGCCATTCCCCTCGTCCGACTGCTGCTTTGCCGCACGGGATGCGACGTCGCGAGGCACCAGGTTGCCGAAGCTCGGATAGCGGCGTTCGAGGTAGTAGTCGCGTTCCCCCTCTGGAATTTGATCGGGCGGCCGTCGGTCTGCCTTCTTCTTCGGAACCCAGACGCGCCCATCGTTGCGGAGCGACTCGGACATCAGCGTGAGCTTCGACTGATGATCGCCGCTCACCGGGATACACGTAGGATGGATTTGCGTAAAGCAGGGGTTGGCAAAGAGCGCGCCGCGCTTGTGCGCCCGCCAGGCGGCCGTCACATTGGAGTTCACGGCATTGGTCGAGAGGTAGTAAACCGTGCCGTACCCGCCGGTGCAGAGGAGCACCGCCTGGCCCTCGTGCCGCTCGAGATCCCCCGTAATCAGGTTCCTGGTCACGATGCCGCGGGCCTGGCCGTCAATCAGGACGAGGTCGAGCATCTCGCGACGAGGGAAGAGCGTGACGTTGCCAGCATCTACCTGCCGAAGCATCGATTGGTACGCACCGAGCAGCAGTTGTTGGCCCGTCTGCCCGCGCGCGTAGAACGTTCTCGAGACCTGCGCGCCTCCGAACGACCGGTTGTCGAGCAAGCCGCCGTATTCGCGCGCGAATGGCACGCCTGTGGCCACGCACTGGTCGATGATGTCGACGCTGAGCTGCGCAAGACGGTAGACATTCGCCTCGCGGGCTCGATAGTCGCCGCCCTTGACGGTGTCGTAGAAGAGGCGATAAGTGCTATCGCCGTCGTTTCGGTAGTTCTTCGCCGCGTTGATGCCGCCCTGTGCCGCGATGCTGTGCGCGCGGCGCGGGCTGTCGAGGATGCAGAAGAGCTTGACGCGATAGCCCTGCTCTCCGAGCGCGGCCGCTGCCGACGACCCGGCCAGCCCGGTACCGACGATGATGATCTCGTACTTGCGGCGATTCGCCGGGTTGACGAGCTTGTTCTCGAACTTCCGGCGTTCCCACTTGTCGGCAATGGGGCCGCTCGGGACCTTTGCATCCAGGGTTGGCGTCATGATCGACCTGCCACCAGGAACACCCACAGGGTGATGATGATGAACCCGCCCGCAATCACCACAGCAGACACCTTTCCGACTCTTCGGATGAGCGGCGTGAAGCGCGGCCCGCTAAGGCCGAGCGACTGGAAAGAGCTTCCGACCCCGTGCCACAGGTGCAGCCCGACGAGCACCATGACCAGAATGTGGAGACCCGCCCCGGCCGGCGAGCTGAGATTCTCCATTTCGAGTCTGTAGAGATCGCGTACGCCGTTGCCGTAGTCGTAATGCGCGCCGTACTTGAACATCCGCACATGAATCGGGACGAAGATCAAGAGGGCGAGGCCGGTCAGGATCATCGACGAGGACGCGAGGCTCTTCTGGCTGGTGCCGCCCGCCCATTCCTTCTTGGCATATTTCGCCGGCCTGGCGCGTTGATTTCCTACCGTCATCCCGATGGCCTTGAAGAGGTGAATCAGGAAAACGACGACCAGTCCAATTTCAACGGGAACGACGAGCGGATTGCTGATCAGCGCGTGCGAGTACTGATTGAACTTGTCGCGTCCGAGAAACACCATCAGGTTGCCGGCGATGTGCAGGATCAAGTACGCGAACAACAGAATTCCCGTCACGCCGACGATCAACTTGGTCGTAATCAGCGAGCCGAGGAGCCTCCGGCGGGTCGTCATGTGGTGAATTCTATTCGCAACTGCTTGACGCAGACAAACAGCGAACGATACGATTCACTGTTTCCCTCATATGAAAATTCACGAGTATCAAGCCAAACAGATTCTTGCAGAGTACGGCGTGCCGGTTCCGGCGGGCGAAGCCGTGTTCGTGGCCTCAGACGCATCCGCGGTTGCGGAACGGCTCGGAGGCGGCACGGTTGTCGTCAAGGCGCAGATTCACGCGGGCGGGCGCGGCAAAGGTGGCGGCGTCAAGCTTGCCGCAAACCCGGACGAAGCGGGGAAGCTCGCGAGTCAAATCCACGGGATGAATCTCGTCACCCACCAGACCGGCCCAGAAGGCCGCACCGTCTCCCGCCTGCTGATCGAAGAGGGTCTGCCGATTGCGCGCGAGCTGTATCTTGGCATCGTGGTCGATCGCGCTGCCGGTCGGCCGGTCATCATGGCCAGCCAGGACGGCGGCATGGAAATCGAAGCGGTCGCCGAGAAGACACCGGAGCGGATTCACAAGGAGTACGTCAATCCGGGCACCGGGCTCATTCCGTTTCAGGCGCGCAAGTTGGCGTTCGCGCTCGGTCTGGAAGGGGATCAGATCGGTAAGTTCGGCAAGATGCTCACGTCGCTCTACAGCGCGTTTGTGGGGACCGACGCGTCGTTGCTCGAGATCAATCCGCTGATCGTCACCAAGACGGGCGATCTGCTCGCGCTCGATGCCAAGATGACTTTCGACGACAGCGCGCTCGGACGCCATCCCGAGCTCAAGGAGCTCCGCGATCTCGAGGAAGAGGACCCGCTCGAGGTCGAGGCGTCTAAATTCAGCCTCAACTACATCCGACTCGAGGGAACCATCGGGTGCATGGTCAACGGCGCCGGCCTTGCGATGGCGACGATGGACATCATCAAGCTGGCGGGCGGTTCGCCAGCGAACTTTCTGGACGTGGGGGGCGGGGCGAACAAGGAGCAGATTCGCAACGCCTTCAAGATCCTGATGTCGGACAAGAACGTTCGCGCTGTTTTCATCAACATCTTCGGCGGCATTCTGCGCTGCGACATCCTCGCGGCCGGCGTCATCGCCGCCGTCCAGGAGCTCGGCGTTCGCGTTCCCATCGTCATCCGCATGGAGGGGACGAACGTCGAGGAAGGGCAACGGTTGTTGAAGGAGAGCGGACTGAACTTTACGACGGCCAACTCCATGGGTGAGGCCGCTCGCCAGGTGGTCGAACTGGCCCGGTGACCCGGCTCGCGCCTGGCGAGTCGTCAGTCGACAGTCTCAGTCTGGAGTCGGGAGTCTCAGTCGTTGGCCGCAGAAGCACAGAGGGACTGATGATGAGGACTGCGGACTGATGACGACTGCCCACTGATGACTGAGACTGTGGACTGTTTGACTTGGACTGATCACTATCGACTGATGACTGAAGACTGATGACTGACATATGGCAATCCTCCTAGATAAATCGACTCGACTCATCGTTCAAGGTCTGACGGGCAAAGAGGGCACGTTTCACGCAAAGCAGGCGGCGTCCTACGGCACCACAGTGGTCGGCGGTGTGACGCCGGGCAAGGGCGGCACGTCGCATGAGGGCTGGCCGATCTTCAACACCGTGGCCGATGCCGTTAAGGCGACCGGCGCCAACACGTCGGTGATTTTCGTACCGGCGGCTTTCGCGGCCGATGCGGTGATGGAAGCCGCCGACGCCGAGTTGCGCCTGGTCGTGTGCATTACCGAGGGCATTCCCACGCTCGACATGATGCGCGCGTTCACGTATCTGAAGGACACGTCGACGCGCGTCATCGGACCGAACTGCCCTGGTGCGATCTCGCCTGGTAAAGCCAAAGCGGGCATCATCCCAGGTCACATCTGCCGCGAGGGCCGCATCGGCATCGTGTCGAAGAGCGGCACGCTGACATACGAGGCGATTCACCAGCTCACGCAGTTGGGCATGGGGCAGTCGTCGTGCATCGGCATCGGGGGAGACCCACTGATCGGCACATCGTTCGTCGATGTGTTGAAGCTCTTTGGTGATGACCCCGAAACAGACGCCGTCGTCATGATCGGCGAAATCGGCGGCACGGCAGAAGAAGAGGCGGCGCTCTACATCAGCAAGTCATTCAAGAAACCGGTGGTCGGGTTCATTGCAGGCCAGACGGCGCCTCCTGGGCGCAGGATGGGGCACGCGGGGGCGATCATCGCGGGGGGGAAGGGAACGGCGGCGGAAAAGATGGCGGCACTCGTCGCGGCGGGCGTCACGGTTGTGAAGAGCCCGGCAGATATCGGAACTGCTGTAAAGAGCCTGCTCTGAGCGGTTTGGCGGTATAATCTCTGGTTGGGAAGCCGCTTTTTATTCCAAACCACTTAAGGACCAGGCATGTCACCGACCGACGTCGTTTCGCAGGAGAAGACCAGTCCGTCCCGCACGAGGATCGTTAACGATTTCAGCATCCAGGTTGCCACGGTTAACGGGTCAGGAAGCCAGACCGCCAACATCGTTCTGCTCCGCTCAATCCTGTTGATGGGAATCCCGGTGTCCGGCAAGAACATGTTCCCGTCGAACATCGCGGGGCTGCCCACTTGGTACACCATCCGCGCCAGTAAACGCGGATACGTCGGACGCAAAAAGGAAGTCGATTTCCTCGTCGCCATGAACCCGGAAACGGCGAAGGAAGACGTCATGACGCTCGAAGCCGGCGCCGCCGTCGTGTACGACGAGCCGCTGAAGCTCAACGCGCTCCGCTCCGACCTGACGTTCTATCCCGTGCCCTTCGACAAGCTGGTGACGGCGGTCTGCCCCGACGCCAAGCTGCGTCGCCTCGTCCGCAACATGATTTACGACGGCGTCCTCGCGAAGCTGCTCGGCATCGATATGAGCCTGATGGAGCAGGCACTCACCAAGCAGATGGGCAAGAAAGCCAAGGCCGTCGTCCTGAATCAGGCGGCGCTGAAAGCGGGCTGGGATTTCGCTGAAGCGACGTTCACGAAGCAAGACCCGTTTCACGTCGAGCGAATGAACGAGACGGCGGGCAAGATTCTGATCGAGGGGAACTCTGCGGCCGCCATTGGTTGCATGCTGGCCGGTGTGACAGTCGTCGCGTGGTACCCCATCACGCCCTCGTCTTCACTGTGCGAGTCGCTCATCGGCTACATGCGGAAATACCGCATGGACAAGGAGACAGGTAAGGCAACGTTCGCCATCGTGCAGGCCGAGGATGAGATTGCCTCCCTCGGCATGGTCATCGGCGCCGGTTGGGCTGGCGCGCGAGCGATGACCGCAACCTCCGGCCCCGGCATCTCGCTCATGTCGGAGTTCGCCGGCCTCGCGTACTACGCGGAAACACCCGCCGTTATCTTTGACGTCCAGCGCGTGGGGCCGTCAACAGGGTTACCGACCCGGACGGCGCAGGGCGACCTTCTCAGCACCGCATTCCTCTCACACGGCGACACGAAACACATTCTGCTGATTCCAAGCTCGGTCGAGGAATGTTATGAGCTCGCCATTCAGGCGTTCGACTTGTCAGAGCGCTTTCAGACCCCCATCTTTGTGATGATGGACCTGGACCTCGGCATGAACAACTGGATGTCGAACGGGTTCGAATACCCGACCAAGCCGATCGACCGCGGCAAGGTACTGACGGCCGATATGCTGAAGAAGCTTGGCGAGTGGGGACGGTACAGGGACGTGGACGGCGATGGCATCGCCTACCGCACGATTCCGGGTGACGGGCTTCCGGCGTTTTTCACACGCGGGTCGGGCCACAACGACAAGGCGCAGTACAGCGAGCGTCCGGATGACTACGTCAACAACGTCGATCGCCTGGCCCGGAAGTTCGAGACCTCGCGCAAGTTCGTTCCCGCGCCGGTTGTCGAGATCAGCAAGGACGCAAAGATTGGCATCATCGGCTATGGCACGTCGCACTGGGCCATTACGGAGAGCCGCGATCAATTACTGGAAGAGACGAGCGTGAGCACGTCCTACCTTCGCGTACGTGCCTATCCCTTCAACGAGGATATGGTGAACTTCATCGACGCCCACGACCGCATCTATATCGTGGAGCAGAATCGCGATGCTCAGCTTGCGATGCTGCTGAAGCTGGAACTGTCGCCCGAGCGCAGCGCGAAGCTGCGCAGCGTGTTGCACTATAACGGACTGCCGATCGACGCGCGGACGGTGAGTGACGACATCCTGGCGCAGGAGGGCTTCGAAGTGGCGAAGCGCTACACGGCGGCTTCGGCGTCTTCGATGACGGGCGGCGAGTAGGGATAGGGTAGACGGCAGAGGGCAGAGGGCAGAGGGAAAAATATATGGCGACCCCAATCAAGGTGAATCGCATCGGGCTCGAGCCACAGATTTACAAAGGCGGAAAAACGACGCTGTGCGCCGGCTGCGGCCACAACGCCATCTCGGAGCGCATCATCGACGCCTTCTATGAGATGGGCATCGATCCCAGGCATGTGGTCAAGCTCTCGGGCATCGGCTGTTCGAGCAAGAGCCCGGCTTACTTCCTCGGTGGAGCGCACGGTTTCAACGCCGTGCACGGGCGCATGCCGTCGGTCGGCACCGGTGCGATGCTCGCCAACCAGAAACTCATCGCGATTGGCGTGAGCGGCGACGGCGACACGGGTGCCATCGGGATTGGCCAGTTCGTGCATCTGATGCGCCGCAATCTGCCAATCATCTACATCATCGAAGACAACGGCTGCTATGGCTTGACGAAAGGGCAGTTTTCGCCGACCGCCGATCTCGGCTCAAAGCTCAAGAATGGCGTGGTCAATGACCTGCCGCCGATCGATACCTGCGCGCTAGCTATCCAGCTTGGCGCCACGTTCGTCGCACGGTCGTTCTCCGGCGATAAGAAGCAGTTGTTGGCTCTGATGAAGGCTGCGCTCAGTCACCGGGGCACCGTCATGCTGGACGTGATCTCCCCCTGCGTGACCTTCAACGACCATGAAGGGTCGACGAAGAGCTATTCGTATGTGAAGGACCACGACGACCCGCTCGAGGAAGTGAGCTTCGTCCCGTTTTTCGAAGACATTACCGTGGACTACGACCCCGGAACGACCCAGGAAGTGAAGATGCACGACGGGTCGAGACTGCTGCTGAAGAAGCTCGACGAGGCGTACGACCCGACGGACAAGATGGCCGCCATGCGCGTGCTGCACGAGGCATCGCGCCGTGGCGAGTTCGCGACCGGTATCATCTACATCGAGCCCGATCGTGACGACTTCCTTCGTCAGCTCAACGTGGTCGACGAGCCGCTCGCGCGCCTGCCATTGGAGCGCACTCGTCCGCCCAAGGCCGCCCTTGACGAGATTATGGAGTCGCTGCGATAGGCTACCCTTGGGTCTTGTCGGCGTTGGCGCCGATCACGTCCTCGGCAATCGCGAGGCGATCCTTCGGCATACCGTTCTTATCCAGCGCGCGCTGCGCGTTCCTATTGCCCTGCTGTTTGTCCTTTGCGTGGTCACCTTCGACCGCCCCTTTGTCCTGATCCGGGTCAGTCGGTTTGGGGAGCGCTGGCTGAACATTCATCGTTGTCTCCTTGTCCTGAGCGAGCTCCGCGAGTGTGCGCCAAGTCGAAGGGCTGTATAATTGGCCGCTTCTATGGAACGAACCTTTGCGATCATCAAGCCGGACGCCACGGCAAAGCAGTATACAGGCAAGATTCTTCAGCGCGTCGAACAGGCAGGATTCCAAATCCGTGCCATGAAGACTCTTCGGCTGACTCAAAAGGAAGCCGAGGGCTTCTACGCCGTGCATCGGGAGCGCCCGTTTTTCAAGGGGCTGACCGAATTCATGGCCTCGGGGCCGATTGTTGCCATGGTGCTCGAGGCGCCTGATGCCATCAAGAAATGGCGCACGCTCATGGGTGCGACCGATCCCGCCAAAGCGGATCCGGGCACGCTGAGGAAGGAGTTCGCGAGCTCGATTGGCGAGAACGCGACACATGGCTCAGACGCCCCGGAAACCGCCGCCTTCGAGATAGGCTACTTTTTCGCCGGGATAGAGCTGGTGGACCGCTAGCCGTTCACCGTTGACCGTCTACCGTTCACCGG
Organism: Vicinamibacterales bacterium; assembly: GCA_035281225.1. Classification (GTDB taxonomy): domain Bacteria; phylum Acidobacteriota; class Vicinamibacteria; order Vicinamibacterales; family JAMQPK01; genus JAMQPK01. Next base: position 33,918 of record DATEEI010000116.1, on the reverse strand, counting down.
ACGGAACGCGGCGAACGGTAAACGGACAACGGTGAACGGACAACGGTGAACGGTGTGGGCAAGCTCCTGGTTATCGGCGGGGCCGTTCTGATGGCGATCGGCCTGCTAGTGTGGGCGGGCGTTCCGCTGTTCCGGCTTCCGGGCGATTTTCTAGTGCGACGCGGGCCGGTGACGTTCTACTTCCCGCTTGTGACGTCGATTCTGTTGAGCGTGCTGTTCACGCTCCTAATGATGTTCTTCCGCCGGTGACTCGAGCGAAGCGGCGCGGGGCGTTGGGGCCTCGCAAGCGAAGCGAGGCTGCCGGGGGGTAGGGGCACCCGGATCAAAGATGACGATAAAGAGCGACCGTTGGATCAAGCGCATGGCTCGCGAGCACAACATGATCGAGCCGTTCGTCGACAGTCAAGTACGCGGGAGCGCCATTTCGTACGGCGTCTCATCCTACGGGTACGACATCCGGGTCGCCGACGAATTCAAGATCTTCACGAACATCAACAACACCGTCATCGACCCCAAAAACTTCGACCCCCGGTCGTTCGTCGACCTGAAGACCGATGTATGCATCGTCCCGCCCAACTCGTTCGCGCTTGCGCGGACGATTGAGTACTTTCGCATTCCGCGCGACGTGCTGACCATCTGCCTTGGAAAATCGACGTACGCGCGGTGCGGCATCATCGTGAATGTCACGCCGTTCGAGCCGGAATGGGAGGGGACGGTGACCCTCGAAATCTCCAATACCACACCGCTGCCGGCGAAGATCTATGCCAACGAAGGGATCGCGCAAGTCCTTTTCTTCCAAAGCGACGAGCCGTGCGAGATGTCGTACAAGGATAAGAAGGGGAAATACCAGGCGCAGGTGGGCGTAACGCTTCCAAAAATTTGACGTAATTTGTACGTACGTATATAACCTAGGCCATTCTCGAGGTGGACAACCCAGGGTTCCGTTTCGCGCTTAAATGGACAAATTAGTCGAGCGAGAAGCGGGCGCGCTCACGCAGGCCAAAGCGCCCGCCATCGCCGTTCAGTTCTTCCTCATCCCACTGCTCGTCGTCGGCGCCACGGTGCTGGTGTACATCGGTTTTCGCGGGCTGCTCCGCGAGGATCGAACCGCCGCGGAGTACCTTGCAGATATTCGATCGGGCGGCACAAACCGCCAGTGGCCCGCAGCCTACGAGTTGTCGCGGCTGATGTCGGATCCTGCGTTTGTGAAGCAGGATGAAGCGGCGCTGGCACCGGAGTTGACCAAGGCATTTGCGGCTTCGAGTGACGACGACCCGCGAGTGAGGCAATATCTGGCGCTGGCGCTCGGACGGCTGACGCCGCCGATTCCGCCCGACGCGCGGCAGCTCCTTATCGACGCATTGAGCGACAAGGAAAGCCAGACGCGCATCAGCGCTATCTGGGCGCTGGGCTCGACACGTGATGTGGCGGCGGTGCCGGACATCGAGCGGATGTACACGTCAGGCGATGCTGGTGTTCGGAAGATGGCCGTGTATGCGCTCGGTTCGATTCCCGGTGATGCCGGCGTCTCGACTCTGGTGAAGGCGCTCGATGACGCAGAGCCTGATGTCCAGTGGAACGCTGCCATCGCTTTGGCCCGGCATGAGCGGCACGAGGGCGTACCTGTGCTGCGCCGTATGCTCGACCGCGCCTACGTCGAGCGGAACGTCACGAGGCAGCAGCGGGCACGCGAGGAAGTCGATCCGGTCGGCGAAGTGATGATCAGCGGCTTGCGCGCCGTCGGCGCGCTGAAAGAGTCGACGCTGTCAGCTGAAGTGAGAGCACTAAGCACCGGCGACCAGGACGTGAAGGTCAGGCAGGCAGCGGTCGAGACCCTGAAGACGCTCGGCTAACGGTCAACGGCAAACGGCCAACGATAAACGGCTTAACGGCAAACGATAATGGCTGACGAGACAAAACCTCCTGCACCCAGCGCACCTGTTGGACCCGCCGCAGCTGCTGCGCCCAAACCACCGGTCGCGCCTGTAAAGGCAACTCCACCCGCGGTTGATCTCGCGGGAAAAACGACGACGGCGGCGGCGACCGCGGCCAAAGTGAGCTCGCGCGACCCTGATGACAGCTCGCCACTAGTCACGCGGCGCGTGTGGCTGGTGATGGCGTGGGGAGCCTTTTCGGCGGCATCTGCAGCCGCGCTGGCGGCGACCGGCCGCTTCATGTTTCCGAATGTGCTCAACGAGCCGCCGCAGCAATTCAAGGTCGGCTATCCAGCCGATTTCGGTGTGGGTGTCGACGAGCGGTTCAAGGAATCGAATGGCGTTTGGATTGTCCGGACCAACGACGACATCGTGCATCGTGCGAGCGGCTTCTACGTGCTCAACACCACGTGCACGCACCTCGGATGCACGCCGAATTTTCTGGCGGCCGAGTTGAAATTCAAATGCCCCTGTCACGGCAGCGGGTTCCGTCCGACCGGCATCAACTTCGAAGGACCGGCGCCGCGCCCGCTCGAGCGCAACCGAATCGTGCTCGCCGAAGATGGTCAGATTCTGATCGACAAGAGTCGGAAATTTCAGCACGAACTGGGCCAGTGGATTGATCCCGAAGCGTTCTTGAGACTCTGAAAATTATGGCAACCGAGACAAAAACGGTTAAACCGCAGGAAGGCCCGGCGACGCGCTTCTGGAACTGGTTAACGGAGACGCAGGTCTGGACGTCGGTCTTCCGGCACGAGCGGCCGAACACGGACCGCAATCGCGTGCTCGTGATGTTGTCGAACATCTTTCTGCATCTGCATCCGGTGCGGATCAGGAAGTCCGGCGTGAAACTCCGCTATACGTGGTGCATGGGAGGGCTGAGCTTTTTCCTCTTCCTCTCTCTGACGCTGACGGGTCTGCTGTTGATGTTCTACTATCGGCCGACCCTCGAGTACGCCTACAACGACATCGTCGGGTTGCGCGAGCACGTGCCGCTCGGGATCATGCGCGAAATGCACCGGTGGGGTGCTCACGCGATGGTGATCACGGTATGGCTCCACATGTTCCGCGTCTTCATGACCGGATCCTACAAGCCGCCGCGCGAGTTCAACTGGAGCGTCGGGGTCATCATGCTGGTGCTCACGTTGCTGTTGTCGTTCACGGGCTACCTGCTGCCGTGGGATCAGCTGGCCATCTGGGCGATCACGGTCGGTTCGAACATGGCGCGCGCGACACCGTTCTTGGGACACGAAGGTCCGGGTGCGGCGCTTCTCGCGCTCGGCGACGTCAAGCTGATTCACGCCGCCGACGACGCGAGATTCGCATTGCTCGGGGGGACGTTCGTCGGCGAGGGCGCGCTGCTGCGGTTCTACGTACTGCACTGCGTCGGCCTACCGCTGGCGATTGCCGTGTTGATGGCGGTGCACTTCTGGCGGGTGCGTAAAGACGGCGGCATTTCGGGACCGATGTAAATAAAGGGGTCTGACCCCTTTATTTGTATGTAGGGCAGCAACTATGGATTTCATCAAGGGAATCTTCAACGTTATCGCCGACCCGCGGCTGTACTTCTTTTTGATGGTGCTGTCCCTCGTTTTCATGGTCTGGAAGCGAGAAGTCTTCATCTCGAAAGCCGTCGGGTACGGGGTGCTGATCTTTCTGACGCTGTTCTTCGCGCTCGGAGGGCTCGATCCGAACTTCCAACTCATCATCACCAAGCCCGACAACGTGCCCATCGTCGGCTTGATCTTCCTGCTGGTGTTCTTTACCTGGTATTCCATGCGCGAGGCCGTCCTCAACGACCAGCGCATCGCGAAGGGTGATGGACCGATTGAAAAGGCGGAGTCGGACCGCGTCTGGGTGTGGCCCGACCTTGTCTACACCGAGCTGATCTCGCTGATTCTCTGTTCGGTCGTGCTGATTGTCTGGTCGATCCTGCTGAAGGCGCCACTCGAACAGCCCGCGAACCGCGCTGTAACGCCGAATCCCTCGAAAGCGCCGTGGTACTTCCTCGGGTTGCAGGAAATGCTCGTGTACTTCGACCCGTGGCTCGCCGGCGTCGTGCTGCCCGGCCTGATCATCGCCGGGCTGATCGCGATTCCCTATATCGACAAGAATCCCAAGGGCAACGGCTACTACACGTTTGTCGAACGCAAGGTCGAGATCACGCTTTTCCTCTTCGGCTTCGTCATCCTGTGGTCATCGCTCATTGTCCTGGGTACGTTCCTGCGGGGTCCGAACTGGAACTTTTTCGGACCGTTCGAATACTGGGACACGCACAAGCTCGAGGCGCTGACGAACGTCGACCTGTCCGAATATTTCTGGGTGCGCATGCTTGGTGGCGGGTTGCCCTCGAACTACGTAGTACGTGAGCTGCCCGGCATCCTCCTGTGTCTGATTTACGTCGCGGTTCTGCCGCCGTTACTGGCAAAACGCGGCTTCAAAACCTACTACGACAAGCTCGGAGCGCCGCGGTTCTACGTGACCGTGTTCTTGTTCCTGATGATGATGTCGTTGCCTATCAAGATGCTGCTTCGGTGGATTTTCAACCTGAAGTACATCGTGGCGATACCCGAGATCTTCTTCAATATCTGAGACGCTATGGCTGAAAAAAAGGCTGTCGGGCACGCCTATAACATCGACTTCCTGAACGTCGTCTTCGCCGCCTCGAGCATCTTTCTTTTCGTGTCGACGATCTGGATGGTCTGGGACGATTTCGATCGGGAATGGAAGAACACCCAGCGCCGGTTCACGCAACTGGAGCTGGAAGTGACGAACGCTCAGCTCGCGCAGACTCAGAAGAGTCCCGAGCGCGCCAAGCTCCCGGCATTGCAGCAGCAGCTGGCGGCGGCTGAAAAGGCGATGGAGGCGAACCGGCAGCGTATCGACGAGATCAACGGACAGCTGAGCGACGTCGACGCGCGCCTCTATCGCGTGAACAAGAGCGCGCAGTTTGCCAAGGCGACCTACGACGTCAATCGCTACGCCTTCGAGGCGGCGCGCACGGCTAATCCTGAAGGTGTTGGCGAGCGACAGAAGGAAATCGAGGCAGAAGCGCAGCGGCTGAACGAGCTGAACCTCGAGGTGCAGAAGGTTGAGGCCGAGCGCGCCGCGCTCCAGGCCGAACTTGGCAAGTTCACCTCGGAAGTGGGCCGGTTGCAGAAGGAGCTCACGCAGATCAACTTCGAGCAGACCCGTCTTCAGCGAGTGGTCGCGAACATCGAGCCGAGCCTGGTGAAGGACTATTTCCGCAACGCGCCGTTGCTGGACTTCATGGCCCCGACCCTGACCGTTCGCCAGGTCGTCACGCCCAACGTAGTTGACGACGTCAACTTTGCGAGGGTGGCGAAGATGGATCGTTGCACGACGTGCCACCTTGCCATCGATCGCAGGGGGTACGAGAAGTATCCGCAACCGTTCCGGACGCATCCCAATCTACAGGCATACGTGGGTAGCGACTCGCCCCATCCGCTGGCGACGACGGGCTGCACCGTGTGCCATCAGGGTCTCGGAGGATCGACGGGCTTCAACGACGCGTCGCACTACCCGAGCAATCCAAAGCAGCGCGAGGAATGGGAAGAGAAGTATCACTGGCACGAGCCGCACATGTGGGACTACCCGATGCTGCCGACGAACATGACGGAAGCGTCGTGCCAGCAGTGTCATCGCCAGGAAGTCTACGTGCCCCAGGCGCCGCGCCTGAACGTGGCCTATGCGACGTACGAGCGCGCCGGCTGCTATGCGTGTCATAAGACCAAGGGTTTTGAGAATCTCCGGAAGCCCGGACCAATCCTGACGAAGATCAGCGGAAAGCTGACACAGGACTGGGTGAAGAACTGGGTGCGTGATCCGTACGCCATCAAGAACGTCACCTGGATGCCGAAGGTCTGGTACAACTCGAACACCAACTCTCCGGCAGACCATCCACGTAACGAGGCTGAGATCAACGCGGCGGTCGCGTATCTCTTCGCGAACAGTGAGACATACACGCCTGCGGTCGCGTCGCCGCCGAGAGGGAACCCGAAGGCCGGCGAGCAGATCGTGCGCTCGATAGGCTGTCTCGGCTGCCACATCGTCGATGAGAACGATCGCGCAGCTGCTGGCCCGCGACGCACTTTCGGCCAGCCGCTGAAAAGTGTCGGCAGCAAGACGACGTACACCTGGCTGTACAACTGGGTTCGCGATCCTAAGCACTACAACCCAGCAACGTACATGCCGGATCTGCGGCTCACTGATGCCCAGGTTGCCGATGTCGCGACGTATCTGACGACGCTCACTGGATCGGCTGGAACTGCGGCGCCGGTCACGCCCACTCAAGCGCAGGTCGATGCGGTGTTGCTCGACTACCTGCGCAATCTGATGCCGCTCGCCGAGGCTCAGGGACGCCTGGCGAAAATGGATACGACAGCGAAACAGCTCGACCTCGGGCAGCGCGTCATCGCGCGCTATGGCTGCTTCAGCTGCCACGACATCAAGGGCTTCGAGACCACGCAGCCGATTGGCGTCGATCTATCCGAAGAGGGCAGCAAGCTTGTGACGCGCCTCGACTTCGCGTTCGTCGATATCCCACACTCGAAATTGGAGTGGTTCCATCAGAAGCTGAAGGACCCGCGCTCGTTCGATCAGGGCCGCGTACTCGAGCCACTCGAAAAGCTGCGGATGCCGGACTTCCGCTTCAACGCTGTGGAAAACGAGCGCCTTCAGACGGCCATCATGAGCTTCCAGCGCGAGGTGCAGCCTGCGTCGGCGCTGCCGCCGCGTACCGCCATGCGCGATTTCACCGTGAACGGGCGCGCGCTCGTCCGACGGCAGAACTGCGTCGGGTGCCACGAGATCGAAGGCGACGGCGGCGACTACAAGACACTTGTGGCCGATGCCAGCCTCGCGCCGCCTCTTTTGACCCCGGAAGGGGCAAAGGTTCAACCGGACTGGCTCTACGCGTTCCTGCAGGGACCGATCACGATACGACCCTGGCTCGACGTGCGTATGCCGACCTTCGGACTCGACGACAGGCGCTGGAATGGGATCATCAATTACTTCCAGGCGACCGGGAGATCGACCGAGCAGTTCCGGACCTACGATCATCAGCAGCTGACCCAGATGGCTGCGCCCGGGCGCGAGTTGTTCGAACTGCTGCAGTGCCAGAAGTGCCACGTGCTGGGCGCGATTCGACCGGATCAGGACCGCGCAAGCCTTGCGCCCGATCTTCGAATGGCCCACGAACGGCTCAAGCCCGAATGGGTGCTCGACTGGCTGCGGAATCCATCGAGGATTCAGCCTGGCACCAGGATGCCGCAGTTCTGGCCGACGCCGCCGTACCCGAAGTCGTCGTTCCCACAGCTTGGTGGCGACGCGGATACGCAGATCCGTGCGATCCGGGACTACCTGTATACGTTCCGAGGTGGGCCATCGCCCAGGCGCGGGGCAGGGGCGGCGCAGAGCACCAACTAGGCTTTTGGCTGTGGGCTTTAGGCTCTAGGCTAGGTGTAGGCGGGTCTTGCGGTTCAAGATCCGCCGCCCTGGGTTCGTCCCCGCCCAAGCCCAAAGTCCAGAGCCCAAAGCCCCACAAGATATAATTCCCCCCGTGCTCCGCCCGTTCCGGTCCGTTCTTCCCCAAGTCCATCCAAGCGCGTTCGTCGACCAGAGTGCTCAGGTCATCGGGGACGTGGAGATTGGCGAAGAGAGCAGTGTCTGGATGAACGTCGTCATTCGCGGCGACGTCAACACGATCCGGATCGGCGATCGCACGAATATCCAGGACGGGACCGTCATTCATGTGATGCGCGGCACGCATGCGACGACGATTGGGCATGAGGTGACCGTGGGACATGCGGCCATCCTGCACGGCTGCACGATTCACGATCGCGTGTTGATCGGCATGGGAGCGATGCTGTTGAACGGGGCTGAAATTGGCGAGGACTCGATTGTCGCGGCCGGCACGCTGGTGCCCGAGGAAAAGAAGTTTCCTGCGCGCTCGCTTCTGATGGGCCGTCCGGCCGCCATCAAGCGGGAGCTGACCGACAAGGAAGTAGCGACCATCCGGGACTACGCGCAGCGCTACATCGGCTACCGCAAAGACTACATGTCCGCCGAATGATGTCGACGCAGCCCGCGCGCGGAATGCGCGATTTTCTGCCCGAAGACGTTCGCCGCCGCGACTACGTGGTTGGCATCATCCGCGAGGTGTACGATCGCTACGGCTTCGAGCCGTTGGAGACGCCGGCGGCCGAAAATATCGACACGCTCCTCGGCAAGTACGGCGAGGAAGGCAACAAGCTTGTTTTCAAGATTCTGAAGCGAGGCGAGCACGAGGCCTCGGGACAGGCCGATCTTGCGCTGCGCTACGACTTGACCGTGCCGTTCGCGCGCGTGGTGGCCGAGTATCAGGCGACGCTCCCCAGGATATTCAAGCGCTATCAGATTCAGCCAGTCTGGCGGGCCGAACGCCCCGCGCGCGGCCGGTTCCGCGAGTTCTATCAGTGTGATATCGACGCGATTGGATCGACGTCGGTTCTGGTAGAAGTCGAGCTGTTGGCCGCTGCGAGTGAAGTATTGACCCGCCTCGGCTTCAAGGATTTTGTGGTGAAGCTGAACGACCGGCGTCTGTTGACAGCATTGCTGACGACCGCAGGTGTTCCCGCTGCCGGTCACACCGAGGCACTTACGGCGCTCGACAAGCTGGACAAGATCGGCGTCGAAGGTGTGATGAAGGAATTCGAGAGTCGCGGAATCGACGCCCACTCCACGGCGCGATGCATGGAGTTCTTCACTGGTGGGGGCAAGGAAGAAGGCGTGCTTGACCGGTTGCAGAGGTTCCTCGGTGGCGCGGAGATGGTCGAGACTATGACGACGATCATGTCGATGGCCCAGTCTACGCCGGCAGCCGGCCACGTGCGGATCGATCCGAGCCTCGCACGTGGGCTCTCGTACTACACGGGAGCAATTATGGAAATCACCGTGCCGGATCTCCCAGGCAGTCTGGGCGGCGGCGGCCGATACGACAACCTCATCGGCATGTTCCTCGGTCGTGAGGTGCCGGCCTGCGGCTTTTCGCTTGGGCTCGAGCGGATACTGGTGGCGATGCACGAGCGGGGCATGTTTCCTCCAGAGGTGAATCAGTCGTTCGTCGACGTCGTCGTGGCTGCCATCGACGAAAATGCGCAGGCGGCGGCCATAGAAGCCGCGACGGACCTCCGGAAAGCCGAGCGCCTCCGCGTCGATCTCTATCCGGACGTGGTGACGAAGATGGACAAGATCTTCAAGTACGTCGACCAGCGTCGCGCGAAGTTCATCGCCATTCTGGGCAGCAACGAAGTGACCGCCGGAACTGTGACCGTGAGAAACGTTGCGGCTAAAACCAAGGAGACTATCCCGAGAGACCAGGCCGCCGCGTTTATCAAGCGATCTCTAACCGACTAGCCCGACCCGAGCGCGTAGCGCGAGCGGTCGGGTCTTTAGCGAGCGGGGGTGGGGCCCCGCGAGCCTTTAAGGATGACGTGACAGCAGGCAACAAGTATCGAACTCAGAGAAACGACGAGCTGCGCCCGGCGCATGTCGGGCAGCAGGTGCGGCTATCCGGCTGGGTCCACCGGAAGCGGGATCACGGACAGCTTCTGTTCATCGATCTCCGGGATCACTACGGCATCACCCAGTGCGTGTTCACGCCAGACTCCGACGCGTTCAAGGCAGCAGAGAGTGTCCGGCTCGAGAGCGTCATCCATGTGTCGGGGAAGGTCCTGGCGAGAACCGACGAGAACGTAAACCCCGCGCTGCCGACCGGGCATGTGGAAGTCGTGGCCGATCGGCTCGAAGTGCTATCGGCTGCGGAGACTTTGCCGTTTCAGGTCGCAGGGACGCAGGAGATTCCAGAGGAACAGCGGCTCCGCTATCGGTTTCTTGATCTGCGGCGCGAGAAGATCCACGCGAATGTGGTATTGCGCTCCAAGGTAATCTCCAGCATCCGGCGACGGATGGTCGAGCAGGGATTTCTCGAATATCAGACACCGATCCTCACCTCGAGCTCGCCCGAAGGCGCGCGCGATTATCTCGTGCCCAGCCGTCTCCACACCGGCAAGTTTTACGCCCTCCCGCAGGCGCCACAACAGTTCAAGCAGCTCCTGATGGTGTCGGGCTTCGACCGGTACTTTCAGATCGCGCCCTGTTTCCGCGACGAGGACGCGCGGGCCGATCGGTCGCCGGGCGAGTTCTATCAGCTCGATCTCGAGATGTCGTTCGTCGAGCAAGACGATGTGTTTGCGGCGATCGAGCCGGTGCTGTCGGAGCTATTTTCGGAGTTCTCGGAGTGGACGGTCACGCCGCCGCCGTTTCCGCGCATTCCCTACGAAGAGGCAATGACGGCATTCGGGAGCGATAAGCCGGACCTGCGAAATCCGATTCGTGCGGTCGATGTCACGGAGCTCTTCCGAGACTCGGGGTTCACGAGGTTTGCCGATTCTGTCGCCGCGGGCAACGTCGTACGTGCCATCGTGGCCCCAGGCGCTGCTGAGAAGTCCCGCAGTTTCTTCGACAAGACTGGTGAGGTGGGACAGTCGCTCGGATTGGCGGGCGTGGCGTATCTGGTGCTGGCAGAGCAGCCCAAGGGGCCTATCGCGAAGTTTCTGTCGGACGACAAGCGCGCGGAGCTCGCCAAGGCCACGAACGCCAAGACAGGTGACGCCATCTTCTTCGTGTCCGAGCACGCAGGCAAAGTCGGGGCGCCCGTGAATGGGCTGCGCGGCCATCTTGGCCGTGAGCTCGGCATCATCGAAGCAGACACCTACAAGTTCTGCTGGATCACCGACTTTCCGTTCTACGAGCGCGACCCCGAGACCGGTCAGGTGGCATTCAGCCATAACCCGTTCTCGATGCCGCAGGGAGGCCTCGACGCGCTCAACAATCAGGACCCGCTCACGATCAAGGCCTATCAGTACGACATCGTCTGCAACGGCGTGGAGCTATCGAGCGGCGCCATTCGCAACCACCGCCCCGACATCATGCTGCGGGCATTCGAACTTGCCGGATACGGTCCTGATGAGGTGGAAAAACGATTCGGCGGCATGCTGAATGCATTCCGGTACGGCGCTCCGCCGCACGGAGGGCTGGCGCCTGGAATCGACCGAATCGTCATGCTGCTGGCGAGGGAGCCGAACATCCGCGAGGTCATCGCGTTTCCGATGACGCAGAATGCGGAAGACCTGCTGATGGGGGCGCCGTCGCCAGTGTCGGAGAAGCAGCTGCGTGAGCTGCATATACAGATTAGGGATCCGAAACGCGTGAAATAACAGGGGATACTAGAGACAGGTGGCAAGAATCACGCTTCCCGAAGAAGGGATTGAAACGCTTTTCGGCACGTACGACGAGAACCTCAAGTATCTCGAGACGCACTTTGGCGTCCGGCTCCGCACGCAGGGGCATGACGTGATCATCGACGGGCCGCCCGCCCCCGTCATCAAGGTCGAGCGCCTGCTGACTCAGCTCGGCGCGCTGTTTCAAGAGGGCTTCCGTGTCTCGAACGGCGACGTCAAGACCGCCGCACAGCTCATCGCGAGCGATTCGAACATCGACCTTCGCGAGTATTTTCTGAAGAGCACGCCGACGCAGTCGGGCAAGAAGCGCATTGCGCCCAAGACCGTCAATCAGCGACGCTATCTCGACGCGATCGAGCAGCACGACATCGTCTTTGGCATCGGCCCGGCAGGAACCGGCAAAACCTATCTGGCGATGGCGCAGGCTGTGTCGTTTCTGCTGGCAAAGCGCGTGAGTCGCATCATCCTCGCGCGCCCGGCCGTTGAGGCCGGCGAGAAGCTGGGGTTCCTCCCTGGCGACCTGCAGGAGAAAGTGAATCCGTATCTTCGCCCGCTGTACGACGCGCTCTACGACATGGTCGAGGTCGAGCGGGCCGAACGGCTGATCGAGCGGGGCACCATCGAGATCGCTCCCATCGCGTTCATGCGCGGTCGAACACTGAACGACGCGTTCGTTATTCTCGACGAAGCCCAGAACACGACCTCCGAGCAAATGAAGATGTTTCTGACGCGCCTCGGTTTCGGTTCGAAGGCTGTGGTGACAGGCGATATCACGCAGATCGATCTTCCGTCGGGACGGGTGTCTGGGCTGGTTGAAGCGATGAAGGTGGTCTCGAAGGTCGAAGGGATCGCGTTCATTCACTTCGACGATCGGGACGTCGTGCGCCACAAGCTCGTCCAGCAGATCGTGAAGGCCTACGAGTCGTTTACCGGCAAAGGTGGTCAGGTCTGAGCTTAAAGGTGAGCGTGGTCGAAGAGGGCCGTCGAAGCTCAGGCGCGAAGGCCCTTGGACCGTGGCTGAGCCGTATCGCCCCGCGTTCAGCCCGAGGGATGGTCACGATCGCGATTCTGCCGGATACGAAAGTGAAAGCATTGAATCGTCGATACCGGCGTATCAATCGGGCCACAGATGTCCTGGCGTTTCCGGCAAGTGCCGGGTCTGCAAAGCAAGACCCGGCCTACTTACGTGCGGCTGGGCCTCTGGGCCTGCCTCCTCTTGGCGACATTGTGATCGCGCGCGGAATCGCGCGAAAACAGGCCAGAATTCTGGGGCATTCGGCGGCCGCTGAGCTTAGGGTGCTTGCCCTACATGGGCTTTTGCACCTTCTCGGTTACGATCATCATGCTGATGGCGGGCGTATGGCCCGTGTCGAGGCACGCCTCAGACGGAAGGCGAGGCTGCCTCTTGGGCTGATTGCACGTTCTTCATGATTCCGCTGACGCTGTTCCTCCTCGCGTGTTGTGCCCTGTATTTCGGCACCATCCAGGCGGCATTCAACGCATTGATGCGGGTATCCCTTCGATTGTTGGCCGAAGGCAGCGGCCGGGCACGCGATCTCGAGCGCTACCTGCAAGAACCGTTGCTCCTCTTCCTGCCGCTGAGGACCCTGTTGGGGCTGATAGAGGGCTTCACCGTGCTCCTCCTCGCTCGGTTGATTGGGATCGATGGGCCGCAGTCTCTGGTCCTGCTCGCCGTCTCCATGATCGCGTTCGGCGCGGTGTGCGAGTTCCTGATTCCATTCCTCATCGTGTCGAAAGATCCGGAGCGCGTGTTGGAGTTGTTGCTGCCGAGCTTTCGCATCATCAGTCGCCCCATCGAACCCCTGACTAGAGGACTCCTCCATCTGTTGAATCATCAGCGCCACGATGGAACCGCGCCGGTTTCGGTGAATCGCGACGAGGTGAACGACGATGGAGACGTGATCAATGGCGCGGTAGTGAACGCCGGCGATCCGACGAGAGGGCATCAGCAGGAGCGCAAGCTGCTGAAGTCCATCGTCGACTTCGGCGATACGCTCGTGCGAGAGGTCATGAAACCACGGCCCGATATCGTCGCGATCGACGCCGACGCGACGCTCGACGACCTCCGCGCGCTATTTCGAGAGCAGGAATACTCACGCATTCCCGTGTTCCGCGACAACCTCGACAACATCCTCGGGTTTGTCTACGTGAAGGATCTAGTGCTGCTCGGCGACAACAAAGGGAGCCAGCCGATTACGGACCATCTGCGCCCCGCGTATTACGTACCCGAGACTAAGCTCGTCAGCGAGCTGCTCAGAGAATTTCAGAACCAGCGCATGCAAAGCGCCATCGTCGTGGATGAGTACGGCGGTACGGCCGGCCTCGTGACGCTCGAGGACCTGGTCGAGGAAATCGTCGGCGAGATTCGCGACGAGTACGACGTCGAAGCCGAACCGGTCGTGGACGAGGGGAACGGGTCGTATGTGTTCAGCGGCGCCGCCGACGTGGACGAAATTGCCGACCGCCTGCACGTGCCCATCGAGCGTGAGGGTTTCGAGACCGTTGGCGGATTCCTGTTGAGCCATCTCGGCCACGTTCCGGCGATCGGTGAAGCCTTCGACATCGACGGTCTTCATGTCGAGGTCATCGACGCGGAACGCCGTCGCGTGCGCAAAGTCCGCATCTCGCGCGCCGATCTGGCCCCACCGTTCGACAACGGCTCGGGGCGTCCCGAACAGCGTCGAGGGACGCAGGCGAGCGGCGTGGAGCGGGGTGGAGGAGCCGCCGCAACCAATCGATGAAATCGGGGTACGTCTCGTTGGTAGGCCGTCCGAATGCTGGGAAGTCGTCCCTCCTGAACCGCATCGTTGGCGAGAAAATCGCGATCGTTTCCGACAAACCGCAGACCACCCGCACGCGCATCATGGGGGTGAAGAACTATCCGACGGGACAAGCGGTCTTCGTCGACACCCCGGGCATTCACCGGCCGCTGCACCGGATGAACGTACGCATGGTCGATACCGCGGTTGAGACGCTGGCGGAAGTGGACGTCGTCGGCGTTGTTCTCGACATCTCGGAGGGCCCAGGCGCCGGACTTCGCTACCTGCTCAACCTCGTCAAAGGGACGAAGGCGAAGACGATCCTTGTTCTCAATAAGATCGATCTCGTCAAGAAGCACAAACTCTTGCCGGTGATCGACCAGTTGAGTAAGGAGCGGGACTGGCACGCGATCGTGCCCGTGTCGGCTTTCACCGGTGACAACGTAGCGCACCTGGAAGAAGTGATTCTGGCGGCGTTGCCAGAGGGCGAGCCGCTGTTTCCTGCCGACTACCTGACGGACCAGCCCGAACGTGCCATGGTGGCAGAAATGGTTCGCGAGCAGGTGCTGCGCCTCACTCGCGACGAGCTGCCGTTCTCGACGGCCGTGCTCATCGATCAGTTTCAGGAGCCGACCGACGACGACCACATGACGCGCATCTACGCCACGATTCTCGTCGAACGCGACTCGCAGAAGCCGATCGTCATCGGCCGCGGCGGTGAGATGATCAAGCAAATAGGCACGGCCGCACGCCAGGAGATTGAGAAGTTCTTCCACTCCCGCGTGTGGCTCGATCTGCGCGTCGCCGTGCGCGAGCAGTGGCGCGAGGACGAACGGATTCTGGATAGCCTCGGCGTCAAACCGCGCGAGAGATGATCGGCGAGTGGGTGAGGTCTGTTAGCCAGATCGCAATATTTCCCACCAATCGCCCAATCACCCATCGCACATTTCTCCAATGTTCTATCGGCTCAGCATGTTACAGTAACGGGTTCGTATGCCGCCGCAGCGCAAGGTCGATCTCGTTCTCGATTCGGTGAAGCGCCTTCTCAGGGTCGGCGCGACGGCAAACCTCTCTAATCTCCTCCAGAAACAGCACCCGGCAGACCTCGCGCAGATTTTCGGCGAGCTGACGGAGCGCGATCGGTCGGCCGCCTTCTCGGTCCTCGTCGAGCGCAACAGCCGGCTCGCGATGGAGACGCTCAGCGAGCTCGGTCCTCAAGTTGGGGCGCAGCTGCTTGCCGGCCGTTCGGCTGAAGAGATTGCCAAACTCGTGCAGGAGCTGCCGTCAGACGATGCGGCCGCTGTCATCGACAATCTGCCTGAAGAGCTGTCGACCGCCGTCCTCGAGTTGATGGGACGGAAGGAGTCTGGGGAAGTCGAGAACCTGCTCGAGTATCCCGAGCAGACGGCGGGCCGCATCATGAACCCGAATGTCTTCGCGCTGGCCGAAGACATGACGGTGGGTGAGTCCATCACGGCGCTCCAAAGCTCCCGCGACGTCGAGATGGTGTTCTACCTCTACATCGTCGATGGACGGGGACACCTGGTGGGCGTCACGTCCCTCCGGCGGCTGCTTCTGGTCTCGCCCGAAACGCCTCTCAAGCGGATCATGACCGCCGATCCGATCAGCGCGCGCGTCGACACGGACCAGGAAGAGGTCGCGCGGCTGGTGGCGTCCTACAATCTGCTGGCCATCCCCGTCGTCGACGAGGCGAACAAACTCGTCGGCGTGATCACCGTAGACGACATCATCGACGTCATCAAGGACGAAGCGACCGAGGACTTATATCGACTCGCAGGCGTGTCAAGTGACGAGCGCGTGTTCACCCCGGCGAGCGAGTCGTTCCGCAAGCGGATGCCGTGGCTGATCGTAAACCTCGCAACGGCGTTCCTCGCGGCCGCAGTCGTCGGCGTGTTTCAGGAGACGATCGGCGCCTGGGTGGCCCTCGCCGTGTTCATGCCGATTGTGGCCGGCATGGGCGGTAACGCTGCAACGCAGACGCTGACCGTCATCATTCGCGGTATTGCCCTGGGCGAGCTCACCTGGAGCAATTCGCGGAAGGCGCTCGTCAAGAACTTGCTGGTGGGCATCGGCAACGGCATCGTCACCGGTACGATTGCCGCGCTGGTCGCATGGCTGATGAACGGCGATTTCCGGTTGGGTGTCATCCTGGGGATGGCGATGATCATCAATCTGTTCGTGGCTGGGCTTGTAGGAACGCTGATCCCACTGGGACTGAAGGCGCTCAAGATCGATCCGGCGCTTGCGTCGGCCGTCTTCATCACGACATTTACCGACGTATGTGGATTTGCGTCGTTCCTTGGCCTCGCGACGCTCTACATCCGCTACGTGCAAGGCGCGGGGTAGAATAAGGGGCCGAATGCCCCTGTACAGCGCCGACGCCCTCATCCTTCGGACCTACAAACTTGCCGAGGCGGATCGGATTGTGGTCTTTCTGACGCGCGATCGTGGCAAGAAACGAGGTGTTGCGAAGGGCGCGCGGCGGCAGAAGTCGAATTTCGTCGGGGCGCTCGAGCCGCTGACGCACGTGCGGGTCGCATATTTCGAGAAGGAACGGCGCGAGCTCGTCAGCCTGAACTATTCGGAGTCGTCGTGCTCGGTGTTGTCCAACAGCACGATCGAAGGGCTGGGTTGCGCGACGTACTTTGCCGAGCTCATCGACGAATGGGCTGCTGAGGGACACGAGGACGAGCGGCTCTATCGCCTTGGCGTGTCGATGGTCGAGGCGCTGGCGTCAGGGGTGCCTCCTGAACCGCTCACGAGATACTTTGAATTTTGGCTGCTGAGCCTGCAGGGTGTGTACCCGGCGGGGCGCGTGCCTGGTCTGTCGCCAGAGGCGCAGGCGTTTCTTGCCGCAGCTCGCAAGTGTAGGCCGCAGGATCTGGCCACCGTGCCGGCTCGCCGCGAAATGTTGCGCGAGCTCGAGGCGCTGCATCGCAGCGTGATGGCGATACATCTCGAGCGCGAGCCGCGATCGCTGAAGGTGCTGAAGGAAATGACCCGCTCGTGACCTTCCAAGATTTGATTCTGAAATTGAGCGCCTTCTGGGCGTCGCAGGGATGCATTATTCAGCAGCCGCTCGATCTGGAAGTCGGAGCGGGAACGTCTCATCCCGAAACGCTGCTACGTGTGCTCGGGCCCAAGCCGTGGAGTGTCGCGTACGTGCAGCCGTCCCGACGTCCCGATGATGGACGCTTTGGCCAGAACCCGAATCGCGTCTTCAAGCATCACCAATTTCAGGTGATCCTCAAGCCGGCACCCGATGAAGTTCAGCAGATCTATCTGCAGAGCCTCGAATCGGTCGGCATCGATCCTCGAGCCCACGACATCCGGTTCGAAGAAGACAACTGGGAGTCCCCCACGCTGGGCGCGTGGGGCATCGGTTGGCAGGTGCTGTTCGATGGCCTGGAGATCACGCAGTTCACCTATTTCCAGCAGGTCGGCGGTGTGAACCTCGCGCCGATTGCCGCGGAGCTCACCTACGGGCTCGAGCGCATCGCCATGATCCTGCAGAAAGTGGACAACATCTTCGATCTCGAATGGGGCGGCGGCGTGAAATATGGCGACGTGCGGCTTCGCGAAGAGATCGAGCAGTCGAAATATGTGTACGGCCAGGTCGATGGCATGTCGCGCGAGGAGTTCGCGGCCTTCCATCGCGATCTCTTCGACAAATACTATGGGATGTCCGAGAGGCTGCTGAAGAGCGAGCTGATTCTGCCGGCGCTCGAGTACGCGCTGAAGTGTTCCCACGTCTTCAACATCCTCGACTCGAGCGGCAGCGTCGGCGTGACCGAACGCACCGCGTACGTGCTGAAAGTGCGCCAGATGGCCATCGCGATCGCACAGGACTACGTGGCGAAAAAGGGGTCAGACCCCAATTAACATGGAACGCGAGCTTCTCCTGGAGATCGGAACGGAGGAACTGCCTGCGTCGTGGCTGCCGGCCCTGACGCGGCAGATTCGAGACGGGCTTGACGGCGCACTGCGCGCGCATCGCCTGCCTCCAGACGCAGCCGTCGAAGGCTATGCGACTCCGCGCAGGCTGACGGCCCGGATTGCCAAGATCGCCGAGCGCCAGGCCGATCTTGAAGAGCTGATCACCGGTCCGCCGGTGGCGGCGGCATTCGGTGCTGACGGCACGCCGACGCCCGCCGCCGTGGGGTTCGCACGCAAGAACAGCATCGACGTCGCGCTGCTCGAGCCGGTGGAGACGCCGAAAGGCGCGTATCTCGGCTATCGCAAGCATCAACGCGGGAAAGCCGCCGTCGATGTGTTGCCGGATGTGCTCGCCGCCACGCTGCGCTCGTTCAGCTTCCCGAAGGCGATGCACTGGGACGCGTTCCTGGAGGATGGCAAGGGCGATCTGCTCTTCGGCCGTCCTATCCGCTGGATTCTCTATCTCTACGGTGGGCGAGTCGTACCGTTCACGATCCGTCGAACTGAGCTGGCCGAATCGTCGACCGTGCAGGAGATCGTGTCGGCCGCCGTCACCTACGGGCATCGTTTCCTCACCACGAGCGGGCGGGCCGGGCGGGCGGTGAAGGTGCGGACGTTCGACGACTACAGGGATCGTCTGGCGGAGCACTTCGTCATCCTCGATCGACGAGAGCGTCAGGATCGTATTGCGCGGGGTCTCGAAGCCAAGGCTCGGAGCCTCGGCGGAAGGGTGGGGAGCGCAGCCGCGCATCACTCCACGCTGCTCGACGAAGTACCAGACCTCATCGAGTATCCCACCGTCATGGCCGGAACATTTTCAAAGGAGTTCCTGAGCCTTCCGGAGGAGGTGTTGACGACGACGATGATTCATCACCAGCACAATTTTCCGGTGGTGGACGACGCCGGGCAGCTCAAGCCGGCGTTTCTGGTCGTCACGAACACCGATGCCGGCAACGAGAAGAACGTCGCGAGGAACTACGAGCGTGTGTTGAGCGCGCGGTTGCGCGACGCGCGCTTCTTTTGGGATGCCGACCGCACCGTACCGCTCCACGCGCGCATCGAGCGGCTCAAGACGATCCGTTTCCACAAGAAGCTCGGTACCTACTTCGAGAAGGCGGAGCGAATTGAACGGCTGGCACGGTGGATTGCGGCAGAAGCGCTGGCGTCACCAGCGGCGGCCGATGCCGCGGCGACCGCAGGTCGTCTGGCCAAAGCCGATCTGGCTACCGAGATGGTGGCCGAGCTCACGGAACTTCAGGGCGTGATGGGCGGCATCTACGCACGCGAGGAGGGGCAGCCCGAGCGCGTCTGGAAGGCGATGTACTACCACTACCTGCCAGACTCGGTCGGCGCCGATGCGCCGCCGTCACGGCAGCAGCTCGGCGATGCGGCCGTCGTCTGGGCGGCGGTGTCGCTGGCCGACAAGCTCGACACGGTCGTCGGCATGTTCTTCGCCGGTGAGAAGCCGACGGGGTCGCGCGATCCGTTTGGTCTGCGGCGCCAAGCGCACGGGATTTTCAAGGTCCTCGTGGACCTGACCTTACTCACTGGCCTGAGTGCGCGGCCATCACTCGACACCCTTCTGGCTCAGGTGGCCTCGTCTTCTGCCCCGCTGGATCAGTGGCCCGCAGAGAACCGGCAGGCGATGGACGCGTTTCTCCTCGATCGGTACCGATATGTGCTCGAGCAGAGGGGATTCGACGTGCGGAATGTGCGTGCGGTGCTGCAGGAAGGCGGCTACGCGAAGCTGAGCCCGTTCGACGCGCTCAAGCGCCTCGAAGCGCTGCCGGAATTCACGGTATCCCCTGATTTTCAGAAGCTGGCGGTCGCGTTCAAGCGCGTCAAGAACATTGCGCGTGAGCTTCCCGACGCCGAATACACAGCCGCGGCGAAGGCCGATGCCCCGCTCGCGCAGTTATTGAAGGAACCGGCCGAAATCGCCCTCCTGGAGGAGCTCGAGCGCCGCGCCCCCGCGATTGACAGCGTGCTGGAATCAGGGGAAAATTTGCGCCGCGCATTTGTTGAGGCAGCCCAGTTCGGTCCCGCGGTCGATCGATTCTTCACCGAAATCTTCGTGATGGTAGAAGACCTGGCCTTGAGAAAGGCCCGCCTGCGCCTCATGAAGCGCCTTGAACAGCAAATCTTACGTATCGCAGACATTTCCGAGATTGTGTCGGAGACGGAGTAACAATCGAAATGGCGAAGAAAGTTGCAAAGAAGACCGCGTTGAAGAAATACGTCTACTACTTTGGTGATGGCAAAGCGGACGGCGACCGCAGCATGAAAGACCTGCTTGGCGGCAAGGGCTCGGGCCTTGCGGAGATGACGAACGCGAAGCTGCCCGTACCCGCAGGCTTCACGATCTCTACCCCCGTCTGCACTATCTACTACAAAGAAGGAGGCAAGATTCCCGCCGCGATCGAGAAGGAGATGATCGACAACCTGCGCAAGCTCGAGAAGTCGGCCGGCCGCAAGCTGGGCGACACGAAGAAGCCGCTGCTGGTGTCGGTCCGTTCGGGCGCGAAGTTCTCGATGCCCGGCATGATGGATACGATTCTCAACCTCGGGCTGAACGACCAGACCGTCGAATCGCTGAAGCAGGAGACGGGGAACGGCCGGTTCGCCGCCGACAGCTACCGCCGCTTCATTCAAATGTTCGGCGCCGTCGTCCTCGAGATTCCGAAGGACACGTTCGAGCACGAGCTCGATGCGGTGAAGAAGCAGCGCGGGGTGAAGGCCGATACGGACCTCGATGAAGCCGCGCTTCGCGACGTCATCAAGCGCTACAAGCAAATCGTTCAGCAGAAGACCGGCAAGCCGTTTCCGCAGGATCCGATCGAGCAGCTGAAGGGATCGCGCAACGCGGTCTTCCGCTCGTGGCAGAACCCGCGCGCGAAAGAGTACCGGCGGATCTACGACATTCCCGACTACATCGGCACGGCCGTGAACGTACAGCAGATGGTGTTCGGCAACACCGGCGAGCGCTCCGCGACCGGCGTGGGTTTTACACGCAGCCCGGCGACCGGTGCGAAGGAATTCTACGGCGAGTTTCTCATCAACGCGCAGGGTGAGGACGTCGTCTCCGGCGTGCGAACCCCGCAGCAGATCCGCGAGCTGGAGAAGGTGCTGCCCAAGGCGTACAAACAGCTGCGCGAGATCACGACCAGGCTCGAGAAGCACTACAAGGACGTGCAGGATTTCGAGTTCACGATTCAGGACGAGAAGCTCTACATGTTGCAGACCCGCAGCGGCAAGCGCACGGGCTACGCGGCTGTCGTCATCGCGACCGATCTGGTCGCGGAGAAGATCGTGACGCCGAAGGACGCCGTACTGCTCGTCGATCCTGAAGCGCTCTCGCAGTTGCTGTCGCCGGGGTTCGATCAGAACGAGTGGGCGAAGATTCCGGTTCTCGCAAAGGGGCTGCCAGCCTCGCCTGGTGCGGCCTCGGGCCAGGTCGTCTTCACAGCCGATGACGCGGTCGAATGGACGCGCAACGGGAAGCAGGTCATCCTCGTCCGCAAGGAGACGGTTCCCGACGACATCCACGGCATGCACGTGGCGCAGGGCATTCTGACGGCGACCGGGGGTATGACCTCGCACGCCGCGGTCGTCGGCCGTCAGATGGGCAAGCCGTCGATTGTCGGGGCGGGCACGCTGACCATTTCGGAGAAGAACAAGCAGTTCACCGTCGACGGAAAGGTCGTCAAAGAAGGCGAATTCGTGTCGTTCGACGGGCTCAAGGGCGAGATCAAGCTTGGGCAGATGGCGTCCAAGCCCAGCGAGATTCTGCAGGTGGTCAACGGCCAGCTCGATCCGAAGAAGTCGGATATTTATCAGCGCTTCAGCAAGCTGCTCGAATGGGCCGATAAAGTGCGCCGCCTCGGTATTCGCGCCAACGCTGACCTACCCGATCAGGCAGAGCTCGCGTACGCGTTCGGCGCACGCGGCATCGGCCTCTGCCGGACCGAGCACATGTTCTTCGGCGACGACCGGCTGCCGATCGTCCAGCGCATGATCCTGGCAGACAACGTGACCGATCGGAAGAAAGCCGTGCTTGAGCTGCTGCCGATGCAGCGCTCCGACTTCTATGGTGTGTTCAAGGCCATGAAGGGGTCGCCGGTGACCATCCGGACGATCGATCCGCCGCTTCACGAATTTCTCCCGAAGCGGGAGGACCTGATGGTCGAGGTCGCGAAGCTCGAAGCGACGAATGGCGACAAGCGCGAGCTCGACGAGAAGAAAAAGCTGCTCGCTCGAGTCGAACAGCTTCACGAGTTCAATCCAATGCTCGGCCACCGCGGCGTGCGTCTTGGGATCACCTATCCGGAGATCACCGAGATGCAGACGCGCGCCATCATCGAAGCGGCCATTCAGCTGAAGAAGGAAGGACTGAAGGTCGTTCCCGAAATCATGATTCCGCTGGTCGGGCACGTGAAGGAGCTCCGCGATCAGAAGGAAGTCGTCAACCGCGTGGCCGCCGAGACGATGAAGGAGCTCGGGGTGAAGATCGACTACCTCGTCGGCACGATGATCGAGGTGCCGCGCGGGGCTGTTACGGCTGATGAGATCGCCGCCGAGGCGGAGTTCTCCTCGTTCGGCACGAACGATCTGACGCAGACCACCTTCGGGTTCTCGCGCGACGACATCGGCAAGTTCCTCGGCGCCTATCAGGACAAGAAGATTCTCGAGAAGGATCCGTTCAGCACCATCGACACCGTCGGCGTTGGCTCGCTCGTGCGCATCGCGGTGGAGAAGGGGCGAAAGACCCGTCCGGACCTCAAGCTCGGCATCTGCGGCGAGCATGGGGGCGATCCTTCGTCGATTCACTTCTTCGAACAGGTCGGCCTGAACTACGTCAGCATGTCGCCGTATCGGGTCCCGGTTGCGCGACTCGCGGCGGCACAAGCGGCGTTGTCGGTCAAAGTTGGTGACTAGCGCTGGTGGCTCTGGGCTTTAGACTCTGGGCGTCACCAGACCCAAAGCCTAGAGCCCAGAGCCTAGAGTCCAAAGCCCAGAGCCTATGGGGCGCATTTCACTCCTCCCCACCGACCTCGCCAATCAAATCGCCGCCGGCGAAGTGGTCGAGCGCCCCGCCTCGGTGGTCAAAGAGCTGATCGAAAATGCGATCGACGCGGGCGCCCGCCGCGTTCAGGTGTATGTCGAGATGGGCGGCAAGCGCCTCGTACGGGTCGAAGACGACGGAGACGGGATGAGCCCGGAAGATGCGCGCCTGTCGCTCGAACGCCACGCCACTAGTAAGATTCAACGCGCGGACGACCTGGCCGCCATCAGCACGCTCGGTTTCAGAGGCGAGGCGCTTCCCAGCATCGCGTCGGTTTCCCATTTCGTGCTCAAGAGCCGGTTGCGGGGTGACATCGCTGGCACCGAGATTCGCGTCAACGGTGGCGCCGTGGCTGCCGTGCAGGAAACAGGGTGCCCCGAAGGGACGGCGATCGAAGTTGGGGATCTCTTCTACAACCTTCCGGCCCGCCGGAAATTTCTGAAGACCGACACCGGCGAGACCACGCAGGTGTCTCGTGTCGTCACGCAGTTCGCGCTGGGGTATCCGGAGGTAGGCTTCTCGCTCACCAGCGGGCCGCGCAGCGTGTTCAACTGGCCAGCCGTTGGAAAATTCGAGGATCGCCTGTATCAGGTATTTGGCGATCGCCCAGACCTCGTGCCGGTGGGGAAGAGCCTGAACGGCTTCAGCATCAAAGGGTATGTCGCCGCTCTCGCCGAGCAGGGGCCGACGCGGGGCTCGCAGAACGTCTTCGTGAATCGCCGTATTGTGAAGGACAAGACGATCGCGCACGCCATCATCGAGGCGTACAGCAACGCTTCGATCAAAGAGCGGAGTCCCGAGGTCCATCTGTTTCTCGAAATCCCCGCGGATCGCGTGGACGTCAACGTGCATCCAACGAAAGCGGAGGTGCGCTTTCGCGATCAGTCGTTCGTTCACGAGGCCGTCAAGCACGCCATTGCCGATGCCATCGGAAAGGGTGCGGTGCCGGAGCTGCAGTTGTTACCCGAGGGTCATCGCGATCCTGGTCCGATTGCGCAATCGATCCCGAACGTATTAAGCGGCGGGATGTACCCAAGCCGGTGGGCGGATACAGGTGCAGTAGGTGCGATAGGTGCGACGGGTGCTCCAGGTGCGGTGGGCATCGTGCCGGCCTTCAGGTCGGCCATCCCTGCTGATGCACCACCAGATTTCTTTCCTGCACCCACCGACCTCATCAAGCCGATGATGCCGCTCGGCCAGTTTCGCGACACGTTCATCATCGCGGTGGATGCGGACGGCATTGCGATTATCGATCAGCACGTCGCGCACGAACGCGTGTTGTTCGAGCGCGTCATGGAGCGGCTCAGCGCCGGCCGGCTGGACAGCCAGGGCCTGCTCGAACCGATTCTGGTGGAACTTTCCCCGGAAGGCCGGCAGGCGTTGTTGGGCCATGCGTCCGATCTGGATCGACTCGGATTTGCCGTCGACGACTTTGGAGGAGAGACCCTTCGTCTGACGGCCGTGCCCGCGTTGTTGGGCCGCGAAGATGCCGTCACGGCGATACGCGCGCTCGCGGAGGATCTGGAAGGACTGGACCGCGGCCGAAACGTCGGCGACGCCCTACGCCAGATTGCGGCAACGACCGCCTGTCACGCAGCCGTCAAAGCCAATTACCCCCTGACGCAAGAGAAGATGCTGCACATTCTCGATGAGCTCCGCCGTACCGCGTACTCCACGATTTGCCCGCACGGCCGGCCGGTCATGCTGCGCCTGACGCGCCGCGAGATCGAGAAGAATTTCCAGCGGATATGAGCCCGAGAATGAGCGCGGCGGTCTACTACGTCGGGCGTGTGCTGCAGGCCTTTGCCATGTGGGTGCTGCTGCTCGATATCTTCCTGGCCGGTCCCATGGGGCCCGCGCCCAACCCGTTCTATGCGGGGGTCGTCATGTTCTTGGTGGGCTGGCTGATGGTGAGACGGGTGGGGAGTAAGAGCCCGTAACTGGTGAACTGGTGAACTGGTGAGCTCGAGAGCTTGTGAGCTCACGAAGATGGATCGATGACTCGTTGGAGGTCGAGAGCCAGGTACTTCACATCTGGAAGCGGATTCGCGTAATAGGACTCGGCTGGTCTGAAGCCCATCGAGACGTAGAGCGTATGCGCGGCCTGCATTGACGCGAGCGTATCGAGCACCATGGTGTGGTAGCCGAGCTGCCGTGCCTTCGTGGCCACTGCCACCGCAAGCCGGCGTCCAAGATGCCGCCCTCGGAAGGCTGGCCGCACATAGAGCCGCTTCATCTCGCAGATTTCACTTCGGAGTGGCCGTAACCCAACGCATCCCGCCACGGCTTCACCATCGCGAGCGATGAGCAGTGCACCTGCCGGCGGACCGTACATTGCCGGCAGACTCTGGAGCTCTGCGGAGAAGTTCTGGAAGCAAAGATCGACCTGGAGGGCCGTTGCATACTCTTCGAACAACTCACGCGCCAGCGCGAAGTCGTCGCTCGTCGTGGCCTCTAGGATTTGTGGCGTAACCGTTTCCATTCTTCAATGCGCTGGCGAATCGTCTCTTCAAAGCCCCGTCCCGTGGGTTGGTAATACCGCTTCCCGGCGAGCGAGGGCGGCAGGCAGTCCATGTCGGCGATGCCCTCAGCTTCGTCGTGGGCGTAGCGATAGCCCTTGCCGTAGTTGAGCTCCTTCATCAGGCGGGTGGGAGCGTTGCGAATATGCAGCGGTACAGGCTCTGCGATCTCACGGAGTGCGTCTTCGGACGCTTCGTTATACGCAACGTACACCGCATTGCTCTTCGGCGCGGTGGCGAGGTAGATCGCCGCCTGCGCAAGGGCCGTGTTCCCTTCAGGCATGCCGATGAAATGTACCGCCTCCTTGGCGGCCACAGACACCGTCAACGCCTGCGGATCGGCGTTGCCGATATCCTCCGACGCAAAACGAATCAGCCTCCGAGCGACGTACAGCGGATCCTCGCCCGCCTCCAGCATACGGGCCAGCCAGTACACAGCCGCATCCGGATCGCTGTTGCGCATCGACTTGTGCAGCGCCGACATGATGTTGAAGTGCTCCTCGCCGCTCTTGTCGTAGAGCAACGCGCGACGCTGGACGGATTGCTGCAAGGTGTCCAGGTCGAGCCTGCGGGTCGCACCATCCGCCGCACGAGGAGCAGCGGCGGTCGCGAGCTCGAGTAAATTCAGGGCCGCCCGGGCGTCGCCGTTCGCGAAGCGGGCGATCGTGTGGAGCACGCCGTCGCCCATCTCGATGGGCTCGTTGCCAAGGCCTCGCTCCTTGTCCGTCAACGCGCGTTCGAGAATGCGAACGAGCTCCTCTTCGTTGAGCCCGCGAAGCGTGAAGACTTTCGATCGGGACAAGAGCGCTGCGTTGACTTCGAAGGAAGGGTTCTCCGTCGTGGCGCCGATCAGAACGATGTCGCCAGCTTCGACGCGTGGCAGAAAGGCATCCTGCTGCGATTTGTTGAACCGGTGGATCTCGTCGACGAACACGATCGTGCGCCGCTTCAGCTGGCGCCGTGTCTGCTCGGCGACCGCCATGACCTCTTTGATCTCCTTGATACCGGCCATCACGGCGCTGAACGACACGAATCGCGCTCGTGTCGCGTTGGCAATCAATCGCGCAAGCGTGGTCTTGCCGGTGCCCGGCGGTCCCCACAGGATGATCGATTGGAGTCGGTCCCGCTCGATAGCTTCCCGGAGCGGCCGCCCAGGCGCGAGCACGTCTTCTTGCCCGACGAACTCGTCGAACGTCGCAGGGCGCATTCGCTCGGCGAGCGGGGTGCCGGCGGTGTTGACGGAGACCACGTCGGCGTCGGGGTCGTCGAACAAGTTCATAAGTATTTGCGCGACTAAAGTCGCGCCCTACACCTGCGAAGTCGCGCCCTATACTTGTCGCTGTCGGAACGCTTCGTAGAGCACGAGCGCGGCAGCCACGCCGACGTTGAGCGATTCCACCGGTGCGTGCATCGGAATAGAAATGAGCCGATCCATCTTGTTCGAGACCTCGTCGGGCAGGCCGGGTCCTTCGCCGCCGAGGAAGAGGGCTACGGGTTCGCGAAAGTCGGTACCGAATAATGTCAGCCCGTCACGAGGAACCAATGCTGTTGTGGTGATTCCCGCCGTGCGAAGCGCGCGCAGCGTGTCGTCAAGGCCGGCCCGTGCGATCGGGAGACGGAGTGCGCTGCCCATCGACCCGCGAAGCGCCTTCCATCCGAACGGATCGGCTGTCGCCGCCGTTGCCACGAACGCGGTCGCACCAGAGGCTTCGGCCGTGCGCATGATACCGCCGACGTTTCCTGGATCCTGTATGTCGTGCGCCACCACCACCAGCGACTGAGGTGCGGCGAGCACGGTGTCGAGCGACGTCACCGGCCTGCGCGCAATCGCGACGACGCCGGAAGGCGTTTTCACCGGGCTCATCGACGCCATCACTTTTCGCGACACGATGAAGACGTCCGTGCTTTCAGCGGCCAGCTGTTCGGCCAGTCGACGAAGAAGGGCATCTTCGAGCGCGCGCTGTTCGAACGCCGCGCTCTCGACGACGAGGCCAGAAGCACGGGCCTCAACAAGCAGGTGAGCACCATCGAGCAGCAGCTCGCGTTGGCGTTCGTGTTTCGTGGGAGTGCGAGCAAGCTCGCGATAGCGTTTGACGCTGGAGTGCGGTGCTCCAGTCATCTGCAGAGCATAACAGATGTGCTAGGATCTTCCTGGCGGATGAAGGCCAAAATACTCAAGAAATTCGAGGACGAAGTCGCTGGCCTCGAGCACGAGCTGCACCACGACCTGCCGAAGGAAATTCAGCGGGCACGCGAGCTCGGAGATCTGCGCGAGAACGCCGAGTATCAGGCCGCGAAGGATCGCCAGGGCATCGTCAACGCGCGCATCTCGATGCTCAAGAAGCGGATCGCCGAAATCTCGATCATGAACATGGACAAGATTCCGCACGATCGCGCCGCGTTCGGATCGACCGTATACCTTCGCGAAGACAACGGCGAGGCGATTACGTATCAACTCGTCATGCCTGAAGAGGCAGACGCCGCCAAGGGCCTCATCTCTACCAGCTCGCCGATCGGCCGCGCTATCGTTGGCAAGAACGAAGGCGACGAGATCAAGGTTATTACTCCCAACGGTCCCAGGAACTTCGAGATTATCAAGCTCGTCACCATCCACGACGAGGCGTGAGCTATTCTCCACAGCTGAGAACCGCCGTTCTTCTCAGCGGCACCGGCACCGGCGGGGCATACCATGCGGGTGTGCTGCGCGCGCTGCAGGAAGCCGGCGTCAAGATCGACGTGGTCACTGGGCGCGGCGTCGGCGTCGTCGGCGCCATGTTCGCGGCGATCGATGCGGCATCGAAGACGTGGGAAGATGCCGGCATCTGGCGCCGGCGCTCGGCGATCCGCATGTATTGCTGGCGTCCGCCGCTGCAGTGGGCCGCCGCGCTGGCGGTGCTCGCGGTGGCGATTCTCGCCGTTCCGCTCCTCGTGCTCGCAACCGGCCTCGTTGCGTACCCGCTGAGCTTCCTGGTTCAGATGGTCAGTGTTGACCAGGGATACCGGCTCGCCGCCGCGTACGCCGATCTCATCCGCGCTGCATTTGCCCCTGGCGCGCTGCCCACCGTCATACCAAGGCTGATGACGCTATGTCTGGCCGGCGCGTTCGGCGTACTCGCTGTGTCGGCGGTCCGCCTGCAGGCGGATCCCACCAAGCCACATCGCGATCGCGGCCAATGGTGGGCGCGCCTGATCGGATCTCCGTGGAGCGCAGAGCCGGGTCTCACGCATTTTCGAGCTGCGCTCTGGCAACTCTTCTGCGGCCCTGTGCACGCGCAGGAACCTCCGCCGGCGGAGCTGAGCCGTCGTTACACCGAACTGCTCCTGGACAATCTCGGTCAGCCCGGCTTCCGGGAGCTCATCGTGGCCACGCTCGATCTCGAGACGCGCGGCGATCTGGTATTTGCGGCGATTCGGGAAGACCGCCGGGCGGCGTATTTTCAGCGGAGCCGCGGAGACCTGATCGATTTGGCGGGCGTGGGCCGAAGTCAGATCCTCGAAGCGCTATCCGGTGCGATCAGCCTGCCGGTGCTGACGGAGCCGCACCTCGTCGCCTTCTCGCCCGAAAGTTACTGGAAGGGGGAGACGCACCGCACCTGCGATCGCATCGCGGCGGTCGCGCGGCTGCTGGACGAGCTCACGGCGGCAGGCGTCGAGCAGGTGATCGCTGTTTGTGCCGACTCCGATCGGGCCGCGCCTCATCGGCTCTCCAGGCCGGCCGGGTCCCTCAATTCTCGTGCGGCCGAACACTTCGCCGCTGCCGAAACGTCTGCCATGCGCGACGCCATCGCGTCTCATCGGAAACGGTTCAAGGGCCTGTTTCTCATCCAGCCCGTTCACAATCCCATCGGCCCGTTCGATTTCTCGGGCGGCTACGACGAGCGATCCGATCGAGGTCTAACGCTGGGCGAGCTCATCGATAGGGGATACGAAGATGCGTACAAACAGTTCGTGGAACCTGTGGTGGGCTACGAGTGAACCGGTTCCTTCTTCTTTTTCTCTTCTGACGTGTCCTGCAAGAAGTCCTGCAACAGCTTCATCATCCGCTCGCTGAGATCGTCGCCGACCGGCCCGAATCGGGCTTCAAACCGCTCGAGCGGCACGATGGCTTTGGCCATCGCGCGGTGCCCGCCTGCCGAGCCGATGTCAACGAAGTAGCGCCGCGCGAAATCGCCGGCGTTCTTCGAATAGCCTAGATTGCGCACCGACATGACGAATGAGCCGTTGACGATCCCCGAGACGAGTGTCCATCGCACGTCCTCGAGCTGCAGGAAGAAATCGGCGACGTACGGAATGGCGTCGTCTCTCGGCACGTCGCCGATAAACACCGAAAAAACCTGATCGACCATCCGTCCGCTCTGGGTCGCCTTCGTAATCAGCTGGAGGCGTTCCATGGTGATTTCCGCGCCCTCCATCTTCCGGATCAAGTTGGCGTCGGCCAGCGGATACAGGTACGAAAACGCCTCGATATCGCAGCGGTTCGCCTGCCGATTGAAGAAGAGCGTGTCCGACTTGATGGCGTACAGCATGGCCGTCGCAGTGCGCTCGGAGATGCTCGCATCGATGGCCCGGAGGTGTTCGGTCAGAATGGTGCAGGTCGATCCGAAGTCTTCACGGATGTCCTTGAAGACCGCGTTGTAGCCGGGCTGCTCTGGATGGTGATCGATGACCAGATCGACCCGGTCGAGGCCGCGGAAGTAATGGGGCTGAACATCGACCATGCAGATGCGGTCGAACTCGTCGTACGCATCGGGCGTCACCATCTCGACGTGGATGTCGAGCAGGTGCGCCATACGGACATTCTCGGGGCGCGTCACCCCCTCGAGCGCAGCGATGACCGCGGTCGCCCTCGTGCGGTGCAGAATTGTGCGCAAGGCGAGGCCGCTGGCCATCGCATCGGGATCCGGCTCGTTGTGCAGCAGGATCAGGATGCGATCCGCGTCGGCCAGGTAGCGCTGGTACTGTTGAACCCGCGCGCGTGTCAACGCGCGGCTGAACTCCGTCAGCAAGGGTGCTTCGAACAGCTCCGACAGCGAGAGATACGAGACGTCAGGAAATTGATCGCGGATCGCTTCTGCGCGCTTCTCGCGATCGGCGGAGCCGACGCCGAGGACGTAAATCAGCGATCCTCCAGCGTCGCGTATGGCATCGATCACCTTCGGCAGGTACCGGCTCCCGGTGTCTTCGATGATGATGCAGGTCTGCGGTGAGACGTCGGCCTTGATGTAGGTATCGGTGCGGCGAATGTCGCCCTGGGCGACCGGCAGACTCGCGGCCTGAAGCTTCCGCGCGAGCGGGCGGCTCTCCACCAGGAACTCGACCTCGATGCTGGGCGCCAGGATTTGGTCGAGCATCCTGATAACCAGCTCGTCTTGGCAAACGGCCAGACACCTCATGTTTGATCCGGAGCGCCCCCGCGCTGTCGCTGTAAACTAACAATTATACGCCTCTTATGATTCGGTCCGTACCTGTCATCGTCGCTTTGACCCTGGCCGGGCTGAGCGCCTGCTCGGCCGCATTGATGGCGGGGCAGTTCTCGTACAGGACCGGCGTCGATGTGGCCGGTTTTGGGGTCACGGTTCTCAACCGCGCGGGCGAACCTGTGCGGAATTTGACAGCCGACGATTTCGAAGTGCGCGAGGACGGCGCCCTGCAGGCCGTGACCTACTTCACCGCCGGTTCGGGAAGCGACGCCGAGCCGCTGCACGTCGGCTTGCTGTTCGACATCAGCGAGAGCATGGAGCGCGACCTCAGGTTCTCCCGGAACGCCGCTATCCGCTTTCTCAACACGTTTCCGCACGCGATCGAATTCACGCTCGTGGAGTTCTCCGAGGATGTTCGAGCCGGTCGGTTCGCGCAATCCGAGTTTCCGCGGCTGGTTGAGAGAATCCGCAATAGCAAGGCGACGGGACGGACGGCGTTCTACGACGCGCTGACAGTGTATCTGGGCAGCGCGTTCGACCAGACGGGCAGGAAAGTGCTCGTCGTGTACACGGACGGCGGTGATACCGCCAGCTCGCGGACGTGGACTGATACGCTGCGTCTGCTGCGAGGATCAGATGTGACCGTGTATCCCATCGGTTTTTTCACAGGCGGGGGCTCGTCGAGGCAGATGCAGCAGAGCCGCTTGATCGAGATTGCGCGTCTCACGGGCGGCCGAGCGGTGTTTCCATCGACGATGAAAGATCTCGATCCGATGTACAGCCGTATCGCCGCGGAGATTCACGCGCAATACACGCTGGGGTACGTGCCGACAAATCTTGTTCGCGACGGCAAGTGGCGCAAGGTGGACATCAGACTCAAGAGGCCGACGTCGGATCGTCTGCAGCTTCGCACCCGCGAAGGATACTTTGCGCCGGTGAAGTGACACGGCGGTTCTGGGTACTGGGTTCTAAGGTTCTGGGTGCTGGTTCGGGGTTCTGGGTTCTGAGTTCGGTGGTGCGGCTTCGACGTGAATGATTCACTACAACGTGTGGTTCTCTTTCAAGCCCGGAACGGTCGAGTCTGATGCGCTCGCGAAAGTGCATGAGTGTCTCGGAGATCTGAAGGCAAGGCAGTTGCTTCAAGATTACACCTTGTTTCGGCATCGGACGGACCTTGGCCCGGTGACGCGCGCCCCCTTTCATGCAGTGATCGCTCTCACTGCCGAGCAGTTCCCGCTGCCGTTTCAACATGTGATCCAGACCGGCGTGCATTCGGGGCGTCATGGGCAGATGATCGAGAACGTCGATACCTTCATTGTTGAGGTGTTTGAGGATCTGCCGCTGACGAGATGATGACGCCGAAAGTGTTTCGTCGTATTGCACTGGCCTTGGAAGGCGCCATTGAAGGAGCTCACATGGCCCACCCAGATTTTCGTGTCGACAAACGGATCTTCGCCTCAATCCACTCCAAGAATCAGTTCGGGATGGTCAAGCTCACACCCGTTCAGCAGAAGGACTTCGTAAATGAGTATCCCGACATGTTCGCGCCGGAGAGCGGCGCCTGGGGCCGCTCCGGATACACGCGCGTCATCTTGAGTGCCGCTGATGAGGACACTGTCGGCGAGGCGCTCACATTGGCGTGGCAAAACACGAGGAAGGTGGTCGGGAAGAAGAGGCGGTGAACCTGCGGTTCTGGGTGCTGGTTCGGGGTTCGTTTGGTTCATGGTTCGCGGGTTTCCGAGTGTGTGGATTTTCGGCGTGGTCGCGGGCGAGGCTCAAATGTCACCGGGCTTGTGCGTAGATATGCCTGGAGGCGCGTGGCAGCGCCGATCGCTCGATTAGCCAGGTGGAACATCTCTCTAAACTCGTGATCAGAGAAGTGGCGCTCGTCTTTGGAGTGCAATAGCTGGTTTCTGACTTCCCCGAGAGAGGCTTTCGCATCGTTGAGGAATCGGTGGAATTCTTTCGGATTGAATCGGTAGAAACCCTCAGAAATATTGTCTGGCCCGGACCGGGTGGCGCGTCGGATGTCTTCGCAGAATTTGAAATCCCGCGCGGCGGGCAACGTCGCAGTAAATGCGTACACGCGCTGCTTGAGCTCCCAGGCAAGCTTCCAAACGTCGAAGTCTTCGGGCTTTCGTAATCCAGCCATGCACGCCGCCGTGCACGGGCCTTGCCAACGCAACCGAACCCAGCACCGAGCCTCCGAACCCAGAACCCCAGAACCAGAACCCAGCACCCAGAACCCCGCACCTAGAACCGCAGGAAGTTGTAGTACGCTTAGCAGTTCAGCCGGAGACGAAATTCCCGGCCTCTGTATGCCGTCGCTGTTCGATAAATTCACACTCGTCTCGGATTTCGAGCTGAAGGGAGACCAGGCACGGGCGATTCCGGAGCTGGTCGCCGGCTTGGCGCGTGGCGATCAGGCCCAGGTGCTGCTTGGGGTCACGGGATCCGGCAAGACCTTCACGATGGCGCAGGTGATTGCCGAGGTGAACCGGCCGGCGCTCGTGATGGTGCACAACAAGACCCTCGCGGCGCAGCTCTATCAGGAGTTCAGCCGGTTTTTTCCCGAGAACGCCGTCGAGTACTTCGTCAGCTATTACGACTACTACCAGCCGGAAGCTTACGTGCCGTCCACCGACTCGTACATCGAGAAGGAGGCCACAGTGAACGACGAGATCGACCGCATGCGCCTGTCGGCCACGCGGTCGCTGTTCGAGCGGCGCGACGTCATCATCGTCGCCAGCGTCTCGTGCATCTACGGCCTCGGCGCGCCCGAGGCCTATTACGGGATGATGCTGCCGCTCGAGCGCGCGCAGCGCATCGACCGCGAGCAGATTCTGCGCAAGCTCGTAGAGATTCAGTACGAGCGGAACGACCACGAGTTCAACCGCGGCGTCTTCAGGGTCAGAGGGGACATCGTCGAGGTCTACCCCTCGTA
>DATEEI010000115.1:0-35731 GCA_035281225.1 Vicinamibacterales bacterium | reverse complement strand
TCCTCCAGGTCTGTAGATCTGATCGAACGTCCCGCCGTCGGCGAAGTGCGTTTTCTGCGCGGGGTTCCATCCGCCGAAGGCCTCGTCAATCGTGAAGAGTTTTACCTTGGCGAATGTGATGTACTTCGCCGCTACCTTCGGATCGCGCGGACGGTAGTAGTTCTTGGCCGCAATCTCCTGGCCTTCGGGTGAATATAGGTATTCCAGGTACGCTCGCGCCACGGCTCGTGTCCCACGCCGGTCGACCACCTTGTCGACCACGGCGACAGACGGCTCCGCGAGAATGCTCAGCGACGGCGCGATGATGTCCACCTTGTCCTTGGCTTCGGCCAGCGCAAGGTAGGCCTCGTTCTCCCACGCGAGCAGGACATCACCGATACCGCGCTCCAGAAACGTGGTCGTCGATCCGCGCGCGCCCGAGTCGAGGACCGGCACGTTTTTGAAGAGCGCCGCGACGAAGTCTCTCGCTTTCGTGTCGCTGCCGCCCGGCTGCGCCTTCGCGTACTGCCACGCCGCGAGATAGTTCCACCGCGCGCCTCCGGACGTCTTCGGGTTCGGTGTAATCACCTGCACGCCAGGCTTTATCAGGTCGTTCCAATCCTTTATGCCTTTGGGATTCCCTTTGCGGACGAGGAACACAATCGTCGACGTGTAGGGCGCGCTGTTGTGGGGCAGGAACTTGATCCAGCCAGGCGTGATCAAGCCGGCCTTGGAGATCGCCTCCACATCGTAGGCGAGCGCGAGCGTCACGACGTCCGCTTCGAGGCCGTCGATCACCGAGCGAGCCTGAGCGCCCGAGCCCGCGTGCGACTGGCGGAACGCGATCTTCGTTGCGCCCGGCTTGGTCGCCCAGTACTTCGCAAAGGCTTCGTTGAAGGCGCGATACAACTCGCGCGTCGGGTCGTAGGAGGCGTTGAGCAGTGTGGTTTGCGCCTGCGCGGTCGCGGCGGCGAACAATGCCAGCGCGGCGACCAAGACGGCGTGCCTTGCAAGGTTGCGGGACATGTCAATGCTCCTCGATGCGTGAGTGCGGTTAGAACAACCCTGTGCGTTTGAGGTCGGGCAGGGCGTTGTATGTGAACACGATGTTGGATAGCGTCCGCTGCGGGAGTGGGACGTCGTTGCCCACTGCCCTGGTAATGAATGCTGATGCGATGAACTGTGGCGAGATGTTGTAGATGGCCATCGCGAAAATGCGATTGCCGATGTGGAAGCGGTCGGCATTCAGGATGCCGTAGTTCGGATCGATCGACGCATATCCCGCGTTGACGCTCAGCTTTCTGTTCAATGCTTTATCGAGCGTGAGCGCGAATCCGCGATCGGATTTCTGATTCACGCGCTGATAGTTCTCGAAGATGATCGTGTCGACGAGGCGCAGCTCGGGCGTCTTCAGGTTTAGGCCCTCGCGCCAGGTCCTGGCGCCCGCCGCATATGTGAAGTCGGCCGAGATTCCGGCCCGCTTCCCGATTTTCTTGTCCACCAAGAAGTGGCGGTAGTTCGGTTCATCGTTCAGGTATTTGGTGCGCTTGCTGATCGGAATCTCGCGGGGATCGGCCGCAAGGTAGCCGAGGGTCGCAGAGATTTCGTCGAAGAAGAACCGCGCCGGCCGTTTTACGCTGACGCGCTGACCGATGACGTAGCCGTCATCATCGTACGTCGTCAATTCGGTCGATTCTCCCTTGATGATGTAGAGCCCGCCGTATTGCGCTTCGACCCCGGCAAACGGAATGGCGGCGAGGTAGATGGTCTTGAACGCGAGGTTCTTCTGCGCGTCGTTGATGCCCCAACCGGTGTTGTCCCATCCACTGGTAAAGCGCGTTCCGGTGAACAGCCCGACGTTCAGGGTGTATCGCGCCGATTTGTCGAATTTCACCCGCGCTCTCAGGGTCTCGCGATGCTGGAGCTGATTGGTGGTGACGGCGCCGGCCGTCGTGTCGATGAAGCGGTATCGAAGGTTCAGCGTCGCATTCTGCAGCTCGAACCAGCGCGCGAGAGGTGGCGGCGCGGGCTTCGGAAGCGGCGCTGTCTGGGCGTTTGCCTCCGCGGTGAAGAGGGCAGTCGTCGCAGCTAGTCCAACTGCGGCAATGTATCTCGAAGTCATGAGTCGATTCTCCTGAGCACGATGTGCCGGCGCAGACGTACACACGTCTGCAGGGTGAACACGGTCGGCCGACGGGTTGCCAGGAGGAAAAAGACTACAGGATTGCGAGGAAGATCTTTACCTGGTTGCCGCCGGCACGATACACGAGCATCGACAACAGGCGGTCGAGGTCGCGCGGCGGCGGAGCAGGGAAGAGAACTTCAAGACCTGACAGTTATACCCAGCGTCGCTGGATTCTGTCAAATCGACCGGACTCTGTCTTAGACTGGGCAGCATGAGCGGCGAGGAGAAACCTAAAAGCGCGCTGGAACTTGCGATGGAGCGCCTTCGTAGGAAAGATGCGGACAACGGGGTCGTCGAGATGCCGGTCACGGACGAGCAGAAGTCCGACATTGCAGAAGCACGCAGCCTGCATGCATCGAAGGTAGCCGAGCTCGAGATCCTCCACCGCGCGAAGATGGGGACTGTGTCCGATCCGGCCGAGCGCGAGCAGGCCGAAGGGGACTATCGGCGTCAGATGCAGCGCCTGCACGACGACCTGGAGCGGAAGGTAGGAAAGATCCGTGCGAAAGGGGATTGATTTGGGTGTAGGCAAGAAGGACAATGTGCTATCACATATCTACTGTTCTCCTCACCCTGTTATGATTTGACCCCGGCACGCCTTGTGCAAAGGGGGAACTCGGATTTGGCCTATATGCGTGAAATACCCTGCAGGAGGATACACATGTCGCGACGATTCGGAATCCTGGCGCTTGTCGGTGCATTGTTTTTAGTCACCGGCGAAGCCCGCGCCCAGGCCCCAGCGGGAATGGAAGAAACGGTGCGTCCCGCCACCACAACCATCTATGGAGACACGGGTCTCTGGTTTGTCCCAACAGGTGAAGTGCTGCGCGACAAAACATGGTCGGCGAGCGGCTACCGCGTCAACTGGGATGTGCGCCAGGGGTTCACGGACATCTCCCACTTCGCGGGTACCTTTGCCTTCGGTGTGAAGGATCGGGCAGAGATCTTTGGCGCCGTGCGGTTCGTCACGAGAATCGACCGTGACACGCGCCCGATCTTCGGCTTCGGCGGCGACCGCTTCGGCGGCGTCGACAACAACTATCCGTTCGTACGCCAAGGATGGAGCGGCAACGACTTCGGCGACGTCTTTCTCGGCGCCAAAATCAACCTGCTGTCGGAGTCGCGCCAGAGCCCCGTGGCCCTTGCGATCCGCGGCATGGTGAAAGCGCCGACCGGATCGGCCGATGATGGATCCGGCACCGGCAAGATGGACGGGGCGTTCGATTTCATTGTCAGCAAAGAGATCGCAAGCGTGGTCGAAGTCTCCGGCAACCTGGGTTACGTGCACCGGGGCGATCCGGATCAGTTCGATCTGTCCAGCGGCATGCGCTTTGGCCTCGGCGCCCAGTTTCCGACGCGCAGCCCGCTCAAGTTCACGACTGAGTGGTTCGGCGAGCGCTACTTCGAGGACGTGGTGACGCGGCTCGGGTCTCCCGCACCTTCGTCAGTCACCGGTATTGACGGCAGCATTCCTCCGGTGACCTCTCAGCTTCCGCTGCAGTCCACGTTGATGTTTGGTGCGACCTGGCAGATGCGGAACGGGTTCTTCGCCGGCGCTGGCATCGACTGGTCGGCGAAGGCCGAAGATCGAGAAGACCTGGGCATCGACAGCGACGACAACTTCGGCACGAAGTTCGGCTGGCAGTTCCGCATCGGCTATCACCCCGGAGTGGCCGGTCGGCCGGTTCCGTTGCCGCCACCACCACCGCCGCCGCCACCGCCAGTTGCGCAGCATACGCTGACCGTGGATGCGCAGTGCAACCCGTGCACCGTTGAAGTGGGTGCGACCTCGAACGTGACCGCGACCGCGAAGGATTCCATCGGTTGCGTCATCACCTATCGCTGGAGCGCGCCGACCGGCACGTTTGCGAATCCGGTCCAGCAGAACACCGTCTGGACGGCGCCAAACACGCCCGGCACGGTGCCCGTCACCGTCACCGGCACCTGCCCGTCCGACAGCTTGTCGGCATCCGACAGCGTGAACATTCAAGTAGTCCCGCGCGCGGTCAAGACGATTACGTTCGAAGACGTATACTTCGACTTCGACCGTTACTCGTTGACGGACGCCGCGCAGCGGATTCTCGCGCAGGCCGTTGCGGCGATGAAGGCCGACCCGACGCTGCGGGTTCGCATCGAAGGCCATACCTGCAACATCGGCACGGCCGAATACAACCTCGCGCTCGGCGACCGCCGCGCGCGCTCAGTGCAGCAGTACCTCTCATCGAGCGGCATCGCGGCCGATCGACTGACGACCGTCAGCTTCGGCGAGGAACAGCCGAAGCACGACAACTCGCGAGAGGAAACCCGCCGGCTCAACCGCCGTGCGGCCATGACCGTGCAACTCATCGCCGGCAACTAAGGGGGAATGTTTATGAATCGCTACGTAAACATCGGCCTGGCTTGTGTGATGGCCGCCTTCATCGGAGCCGCCGCGGCCGAGTTGTCGGCGCAGGCCAAGCCTGCAGCCGCAGGACAGGGTCAACCTGCCATGGCAGGGACGACAACGAATCTGGGATCGGTGCGCATCCCGCGCGCCGTCAAGGCCGACGGCAAAGATCTCGCCGCCGGCACCTATCAGATTCGCGTCACGGAGACGCCGGCGGCTCCAGCGGCGCCCGGACAGACTCCGCAGTACGAGCGCTGGGCCGAGTTCCTCAGCGGGGGCAAAGTCGTGGGGCGAGAAGTCGTGACGATCGTGCCGGGGAGCGACATCAAGCAGGTTGCTGAAGTCCCGCCTCCACCGGCAGGCGGCGCACGTACTGAAGTGCTCAAGGGCGGCGATTACCTGCGGCTGTGGCTCAACCGCGGTGGCAATCACTACCTGATTCATTTCAATATCTGAAGTCAGCTGGTGGCTGGTAGCTGGTGGCCTGTAGCAAAAGCTTTTCGCTACCGGCCACCAGCTACCGGCTACCAGCTACTTACTACCGGCTACCAGTCCTCCCTGCATTAGTTCAAGTCATTTTTCCGGCGCTCCGGGCGTGCGAGGGCGGCGTACACCTTGCAACGGCATGGCAACCGGACACCAGATCCGGAGAGGGAATCATGCCGCGCGCAATCTGGAAAGGCTCAATTTCTTTCGGACTTGTCAGTATCCCCGTTGAGTTGCACACCGCCGTGCGCGATCATCGGCCGAAGTTCCGGATGCTCCACGCGCGCGACAAATCACCGGTACGCTACGAGCGCGTCTGCCAGCGCGAAGGTAAGCCGGTCGCCTGGGAAGACCTGGTCAAAGGCTTCGAATACGAGAAAGGGCAGTTCATCGTCCTGACCAAGGAAGATTTGAAGGCTGCTGCCCTCAACAAGGACAAGACCATCGACATCATGGATTTCGTCAGCGGCGACGAGATCGACGATCGTTATTTCGAGTCGCCCTATTACTTGACGCCGCAGAAGGGCGGCCAGCATGCCTACGCACTGCTGCGTGAGGCCTTGAAGGACTCGGGGCGTGTGGGCATCGCCAAGATCATCATTCGCGAGGCTCAAAACCTGGCGGCGGTCGAAGTGATCGGTACTGCGCTCGTGCTGACGCTGTTGCGCTACGCCGATGAGCTGGTCGACACATCGCAGCTGGAATTTCCGGCCGCTGCAAAGGTACGGAAAGCCGAGCTCGACATGGCGAAGATGCTCGTCGACAATCTGGCAGCTGAATGGGATCCATCGAAATACACGGACGAATACCGCGACAACCTCATGAAGCTGATTAAGGCGCGGATGAAGGGGCAGAAGCCGAACCTGCCGGAGCCCGGTGAAGAACCGCAGGAAGGCAAGGTCGTCGATCTCATGGAGCGGCTGCGTCAAAGCCTCGACGCTCGCGCGCCGGCTCACGCCAAGGCTTCGAAGCGCGCTCGGTCGGCACAGTCGGGCAAGAAGAAACCGCGGCATGCTGCATGAGCTCGTCACTCCGCCTCATCGTACTGGCCGTGCTGATCGCTCTCGCCGGCGCTGCGTGCAAAGAAACGGGCGACGTGCAGGTCTCGTCCATCACATTCAGCGGCGCCAAGGCCGTCAAGGGCGAGGAACTGAAGGCGATTATCGCGACGCGAGAGAATGGCTTCCTTCCGTGGTCGCGCAAGCACTTCTTCGATCGCGAGGAGTTCGACCTCGACGTCAGGCGCATCGAGGCCTATTACGCAGATCGCGGCTATCCGAACGCCAAGGTGGTCGGGGTTGACGCGAAGCTGAACGAGAAGAAAGACAAGGTAGACATCACCGTCGAGATCGCCGAAGGCGAGCCGGTGATGGTCGAGAACGTCTCGTTCGAAGGCCTCGATGCGATCCCCGCCGACCATCTCGAGCGGTTGCCGGGTCAACTGCCAATCAAGGCCGGCAATACTCGCGATCAGAAATTGATTCTGGCGTCTCACGACGTGGTGGTCGCCGAGCTGCGCGATCACGGGTTCCCGTATGGCAACGTGCGGGTTGTCGAACGCCCAGGCTCGCTCCCCACGCGCGTCAACCTTGTGATAGTCGGTGATACGGGTCCGAAGGCAGCGTTCGGCGCCATCAGCATCGAAGGCGTGGCCTCGGTTGAGGAGGACGTCATCCGCCGGGAGCTGGCGTTCGATGAGGGCGACCTGTATCAGCTGAGCCGCATCACCGAAAGTCAGCGGCGGCTTTACAGCCTGGAATTGTTCCAGTTCGTCAACATCACGCCGCGCCTGCCAGAGGATCGCTCGCCACAGGTGCCGGTCGTCGTCACCGTGGCCGAGGGCAAGCACCGGCGTCTGCTGCTCGGCGCCGGCTATGGATCGGAGGAGAAGGCGCGCGCGCGCGTCAACTGGCGCCACGTAAACTTCGGTGGCGGCGCGCGAACCGGCGAGACCGAGGCCAAGTGGTCGTCGCTCGAGCAAGGCGTCCGCGGCAGCTTTACGGAGCCGTTTCTCGTTCAGCCCGGGTTGTCAGTACGGCTCACCGGTTCCACATGGTGGTCGAAGGAGCCGACGTACGAGTCCCGCAGCAGCGGCGGGCGGCTGATGCTGTCGAAGGACTTCAGCCGTACCGGCGTCGGCACCGAGCGCGGCGCACGCAACCGGCTGAACCTCACGCTGATTCGAGAATATGAGGACTACGCGATCTCGGACTCGGCACTCGCCGATCAGTCTTTTCGCGAAGAGCTGATCGCGCTCGGCCTCGACCCCGACACAGGCCGCGGCTCCGGCACCCTGTCCGCCTTTGCGGTCGATTTCGAGCGCAATACGTCGTTGCAGCCTTTGAACCCGCGACAGGGATACTCGGTTTCCGCTCGTGTTGAGAACGCGGGATCGCTGCTCGGCGGCAGCTTCAACTACAACGAGCTCCACGGCGAAGTGCGTACCTACCTCGGGCTGGGAGAGCGGTTCATCTGGGCGAGCCGGGCCCGCTCGGGCACGCTTGCCGGCTCTGATGGCGCGCAGATTCCCTTCTACAAGCGCTACTTCGTCGGCGGGTCGAGCAGCGTGCGCGGATGGGGCCGTTATCAGGTGAGTCCCCTGAACCTTGCGGGGTTCCCGATCGGAGGCCGCACGATGATGGAGGTGTCAACCGAAGCGCGGTTTGGGATCCGAGGGAAACTGAGTGGGGTGGCATTCGTCGATGGCGGCAACGTGTGGCGCGATCCGTGGGACGTGCAGTTGAGCGATTTGCGCTGGGCGGCAGGTCCGGGACTCCGCTATGACACCCCGATCGGACCGATGCGCATCGATGTCGGCTTTCAGCTCAATCCCATCGAGGGCCTCGTGATTGAAGGGATTCAGGAGAAGCGGAAGTGGCGAGTACACTTCAGCATCGGTCAGGCATTCTAGGCGTGCGCGGCCCTGCCTTGCGCGCGCTCCACCGGCTCTCGCGCTATGTCGCGATTGCCGTGCTGTCTCTTGTTGTTCTCCTTGGCGCCGGCGTTGCGGTCACTCAGACGAGCTGGTTCAAGAATTGGCTGCGTCAGAAGGCGGTCTCGCAGGCGGCGCAGTACCTGAACGGCGAGCTGACGATCGCGCGGCTCGGCGGTGACGTCTTCACCGGTGTGGAGCTCGAAGGCGTTGCGCTCCGTCACGAGGGGCAGACCGCCGTGGCGATGGACAAGCTGATCGTCACCTACAGCCCGTGGACGATGATCTCCGAGGGGCTCATTCTCGATGCAATGACCCTCGAGAACCCGACCCTCCTGCTTCAGCGCGATCAGACGGGCTGGAATTTCAACCGGTTCGTCAAGACGCGGCGCAACACTGGTGGCCGCGGCGCGCCGCCGATCACGATGGAGTCGATAGTCGTCACCAACGGCCACGTGATCCTGAAGGATCGAGACCGCGTCGTGGAGGATCTCACCACCCTGAATGCGCGGTTTCGATTCGCCTACGAAAAACCTGGCGTAGCCGTTTCAATCGGGGAGATGTCGGCGCACGCGGTGGAGACAAATCTTCGGAAGCTGGCGGGCGAGCTGCGTTTCGATCGCGGGTCGATCGTCGCGCGAGATCTTGCCATCGAGACGGATCGATCCAACCTGCTTACGACCATCAATTACGCTCCGAGCGACGGGTCGAGCGACAGCACGCAGCCACGGCTGCTCGATGTCCGCCTCGACGCCCGCCGCCTGTCGTTGCCGGAGATAGGCCGCTACTTTCACCCGCTCGCCACCATCGCGCTCGAGCCCGCTGTGACACTGCACGCGCGAGGCCCACTCGACGAGCTGAAGATGGACGTGAGTGTGACCTCCTCGGCCGGCGCAGCGCGCGGTCCGCTCGTGGGCCATTTCGGCAGCGGCGCCAAGAGCCTGGAAGGACGGCTCGCTGTACGTGACGTCGATATGGCGCCCATGCTGAACCGCGTGGAGTGGAAGACACGCGTTACGGGACAGGCGGACTTCACCTGGGTATTCAGTCCGACTCGAATCAACTTCAAGTTTGCCGGGCCGCATGTGGAAGGTCTCAACTACCAGGCCGCGGATGTTCGCGCGCAGGGCGTGTACGAGCTCCCTCGACTCACTGACGGCCGCTCGGGGCAAGGCGTGCTTAGGTTCGATGCGAGTGGCGCCGCGTACGGTGCTGATGTCTCGACGCGTGCGACATTTCACTTTGCGACGCCGGGCCGGCCGCTTTCGTACACGCTTGCCGGGAATTTCCAGAACCTCGACCTGCGCCGTCTGCCCGACCGTCTCGCGATCCCGAAGCTGGAAACGCACGCCGCGGGCCAGTACCAGTTCGAGGCGGCAGGTCGAGACTGG
This sequence comes from Vicinamibacterales bacterium, assembly GCA_035281225.1. Lineage (GTDB taxonomy): Bacteria > Acidobacteriota > Vicinamibacteria > Vicinamibacterales > JAMQPK01 > JAMQPK01. The sequence goes on along the minus strand of DATEEI010000115.1, from coordinate 26,372 downwards.
CGCGGCTCGGCGGATCTCGATGACTCCATCGTGGAAGGCGCCCGCTTCGGCAAGGGGACTCTGCTCGGCATCCAGTCGCGCAACAGCGAGCTGAGCTACTCCGCGAGCGGCCATGTTGCATCACTCAACCCGCGCCGATTTGCGGGCCCCCTCGCGGTGAAATGGCTCGACGAGGGGCGATTGAGCGGATCGCTCACCGGCACGTTCACCTTCGAAGGCAGCGGCCGCACGACCGACAGCCTCGTCATGAGCACCAACGCGTCGCTTCTTGATTCGACGCTTGCGGGGGCGCGGTTTCCGAGCGCCGCCGTGGATTTCCAGATGGCGAGCCGCGAGATCCGCACGAAGTTTGTGGGGCGGTTCGAAGATCTTCCGGGAACCCTTTTCACCGATCGCAAAGAGCTGGCCGACACGACGCTCAATGGCTCGGCCGACATGGGCGTTGGGCTTGCGATGCCGAAGGCCGGTCCGATCGAGCTCCTCGAAGCGAACGGTACGACGACGCTGACCGGCTCGACCGTCGCCGGCATGGCCGTCGATTCGGCGGAGGTGAACGCCGCGTTTGCGAACCGCATCGCCGACATCAAGCAGCTGATCGTGACGGGACCTGATGTCAAAGCCACGGCGCTCGGCACTCTGGCGATGGGCGATGCCGGAACGTCGAACCTCGAGTACGACGTCGCCGTCACGAATTTGGATCCCCTTGCGAAGCGCGCCAATCGGCCGCTCGCGGGCTCCGCGCACGTGGTCGGTCGGGCCACCGGACCTGCGTCCAATCTCACGCTTGCTGGGACACTGGGGGCCAACCGTCTGCGCTATGGCACGAACGTAGAGGCGCTGACCGCGAACAGCAAGTACACCGTCACCCTGCCCGATTTCGATGTCGAACAGGCGCGCATCGAAGCCGATACGGCGGCAACGTTTGTGACGATTTCCGGCCGCAATCTGCCTCGTGTCACTGCGCAGACGACGTACGAGAAGAACGAGCTGAAGTTCAGCACGATGTTCGAAGAGGAGCGCCGCTCGCTCGGCTTCGGCGGAAATGCGGTGTTCCATCCGGACCACAACGAGCTGCATTTGCGCGCGCTGAACCTGACCGTGGGGAAAACACAATGGTCACTGCCCGCTGGGCAGGAGACGACGGCCCGGTACTCGGAGGATTCGGTAGCGATCGAGAATTTCGTGCTGAGGCGCGGACCTCAGCAGATCACGGCGGCCGGCACGGTCGCCATCGGTTCGGGATCGGCGAACCTGGCCAATGACTTGAACGTGCGGCTCGACAACGTTCAGGTAGAAGACATCAATGAGTTGCTGCTCGGCAATCGCGCTCTGGCGGGCGTCATCAATGCCACCGCTGAGATCCGCGGAACCCGCAACGATCCTGTGTTGCAGTCGAGCTTCGCGCTGACCGGCGGGTCCGTGGAGGGCGTGAAATTCAATTCGTTGTCAGGGAAGGCCAACTACTCCGGCCGCGCCGTCGACCTCGACGCGCGACTCGAGCAGACGCCGCAAGCGGTGCTGACGGCCGTCGGTACCGCGCCGATTCCCAACGGGCCAGGCACCACGACACGGACGAGCGACTTCGATCTCAACGTCAAGAGCACGCCGATCGACATTGCGCTGTTCCAGCCGGCCACGACGCAGCTGATTAATCTCACAGGGCAGGCGCAGGCCAATGTGCATGTTGGCGGTACGCTCGAGGCACCCCGCCTGAACGGCCTTGTCGAAACGTCGAATGGCGGTTTCAGCGTCGTGGCAACCGGGGTGACCTACACCGACGCGATCGTCCGCTTGATGTTTGAGAACGACAGGCTGCTCGTCGATCGATTCGAGGTCAGCGACGATGGGCAGGATCGTCTGGTTGCGATCGGCGAGCTGGGAATAGTCCGCCGTAGTGTGGGCGAGATGAATGTGCAGGTCTCGGCCGACCAATTCAAGATCCTCGACAACGAGCTTGGCAATCTTCAGATTCAGGCCGACCTTCGTTTGACCGGCGACGTGGCAAAGCCGGCCGTCACCGGGGAAATTCTGGCCGAAGGCGGGCGGCTCGAGGTGGATCGGCTCCTCGAGCAGCTCGGACGAAGTCCTTATCGAACCGAGGCTATGGTTGCGACGGAGGCCGAGGCGATGGTCGTGGAGTCCGGGTCGCCGTTGAGCCTGTACGATGCGGCGACCGTGGATATTCGTCTGGAGCTCCCGGACGACCTCGTCCTTCGCGGCCGCGACATGCACGCGAGCTTTTCGCGAATAGGCCTCGGCGACATGAACATCACCGTCGGCGGCGATCTGCGGATCCGCAAATCGCCCGCCGGACAGCCGGACGTGATTGGCACGGTGTCGGTCGTGCGCGGCTTCTACGACTTCCAGGGCCGCCGCTTCGAAGTGCTTCGTGATAGTCAGATTCGTTTTCAAGGCGCAAGGCCGGTGGATCCCGCGCTTCAGGTCGACGCGCAACGGGTGATTTCTGGCGTCACAGCCGTCGTGAACATCAGGGGCACCGCGCGACAGCCGCAAGTGCGCCTGTCCAGCACGCCGCCGCTCGATGAAGCGGACGTGTTGTCGCTGATCGTCTTCAACCAGCCCATCAATCAACTGGGTGGAGGGGAGCGTCTGAATCTGGCGGAACGCGCAGGAGGGCTCGCCGTGGGTTATCTTGCGTCGCCGCTGGCCAGCTCCATCGCTGACGCGCTCGATCTCGACATCTTCGAGATACGGGCATCTGGGGGTGCAAACGGTCAGCCGTCAATCGCATTGGGACAGCAGATCGGCTCCCGTTTGTTTGTCTCGTTTCGGCAGGAATTTGGATCGGCAGAGCTCAGCCAGCTCTCACTCGAGTACCGCGTCAACGAACTCCTGAGACTTGTCAGCACAGTTACTGAGGGATCCCAGCGATCCCACCGCCTCCAGAGAGTCGATACCACCGGCGTCGACCTCATCTACACCATCAGCTACTAGGCCTCTCTGTTGCCTTTCCAGACAACTGGCCACGTTTCTGGACAAGTCCGCGCTCGACAGAGCTGTAATTCGAGGGTTTCCTTGCCAGAGCGCGCCATCAGGAGGACGGCCCGTCCCTTGCTATGGAAGGCTGCGGGAGCTTTGCCATGGTTATTGATAATGTTTTCGGCTTCAATTCGCCGCGGAAATCCGAAGTCGCCGCGCCAAGTGCCTTCTCCCGAATCCTCTCTGCCATCGCGAACCAGCTCGCGCGGGTCTGGTGCGGGATGCACGGGCATCTCATCCTCTTGCATTTCGAGCCCAATAAGCTGTCGCTGCAGTGCGGGCTTTGCGGCTACGAGTCTGAGGGGTGGGAGGTGGGTCGCCCCATGACGGCACGCCGGCAGGTGAACAACCCGCAGGCTCGCCCGGAACGCCGTCGCACGCTGCGCCCGCTGCCGTCGAACGTGCGGTTGGCGTCGTAAACAAAATTTTTGTGAGGAACCTGCGATGGAGAATTTGACGACGACCAATACCTGGCTGGGGATTCTGGCTGTTGTCAGCCTGCTGGAATTTCTGATGATCCTGATCGCCGGTGTGTTCGCGTTCAAGATGTACAAGCAGGTGATGACAACGGTCGAAACGGTCGAGCGGGTGCACATCGCGCCATTGCACGCGCGGGTCGATGGGATTCTCGACGAAGTTCAGGCTGTTACCAACAAAATGAAGCACGCGCAGGAATCGGTGAGCGATGCTTTACGGCACGTCGCCGGCACCGGCAGCCTGGTAGCTGGGGCGATGAAATCGAAAACATGGCCGATCCTGGGGATCATTCAGGGTCTGAAATCAGCCGCGAGTACGGTCATGAAGAACGGCAGGAACGGCGATCCACCAACCGCTCGTTACGGAACGTAGCCAGCGCGACAGAGCAATAGCGCTCTGTATGATTTCACGTCACCCCTGTTTTGAAATCAGCTGAAAAACGGCGGGTTTCTGTACGGTACGCGCGTTGCACGCTCGGCTCTTGACCTGGATTGACTCCGGGATTCCTCATTCAGCTCCCCTTTGCGCGGAGCACCTACAGCTCGGGAGGCGCCAGCGGGGCGCCTCCTCTCGCCATCTCAAATTAGTGACCGGTGATCGGCGAAGGAGTGATCGGAGTGAGGCGAACGACCGATAGATGTTAAAGCTATTGAGATCGTTTGAGTGATATAGGTAAATGAAGGACACAAATTCGAGAGCGATGGCCGGTCGAACCAAAGCGCGCACTCCGCCTCCCAGGGTTCCCGAGCGCCGTCAGGACCCTACCAAGCGCCAGAGCCTGGAGGTCGACGGATTTTCCGACGATTACCTCAGCGTTGTCGCACACGATCTGCGCGGTTCGCTCAATAGCATCATCGGATGGGCGGAGCTCATCAAGCGCAAGGCGCTGAACGAGTCGGGCAACGTGCGCGCGGGCGAGACGATTATCCGCCAAGCCAAACAACAGCTCGAGCTCATCAACGAGGTCGTCGACACGTGGCGGTTGTTATCGGGAAACCTGCAGTTGAAACTTGCACCGGTCGATGCCAAAGAGCTGGTGAACACCGCTGCCTATGCGGCCAAGGAAGCCAGCACGAAGAGCGTGGAGCTCGATTTCAAGCTGGAGGCGCTACCGGCTCCGCTGCTGGCCGATGGCGCCCGACTGCGGCAGGCATTTATCGGTCTCTTCAACAGCGCGATCCATTTTGCACCTGAGAAAGGTACCGTCGAGATTCGTCTCCGGCCCTCGGAAAAAGGCATCGCGGAGCTCACTGTCCATGACGCAGGAGTCGGCGTCGACGCCGACGCGCTGCCGTATCTGTTCAGCCGGCAGCGGCCGAAAGACCCTCTCAAGCAGTCAGCTCGCGCGAAATACGGGCGGGGCCTCGGCCTCATCCGCGACATCATCGATCTTCATGGGGGCACGATTAGAGCGGAGACCGACGGCGAGTCCGGAATGACCTTCCGCGTGACCCTTCCCCTGCAGGCCGCACCGAGTGCGGTGCGCGTGGAGAAGGTCCGTGAGGTGAAAGAGACCTCGCGCGCCGAGGTTCGCTCCCGCCTCGCCGGCACCCGCGTGCTCATCGTGGACGACGACCCGGACGCGCGCGAGGTCGTAGGCGCCATCCTTCGTCACTACGGTGCCTCCGTGATCGTCGCGACCTCGGTGTCGACTGCGCTGGTCGCACTGCGGCGCGAGCACGTTGACGTGCTCGTGGCCGACCTCGGAATGCCCATCGAAGATGGCTATGATCTGATCCGCCACGTCCGAAGCTCGGAGATGGAACGGGTCGCCCGACTGCCGGCGGCTGCTCTGACGGCTTACACGACTGAGGAAGACCGCGACCGCGTGCTGGCGGCTGGGTTCCAGTTCCACCTCGCCAAGCCCGTCGATCCCGCGGTGCTCGTCGCGACGGTGGAACGGCTCAGAAGTGAAACCCTCTCGGTTCACTAGTGGGCCGGGAATGGGACCTGGTTAGGATTCGTTCCGGCACAAAACGACTACATTTGGCGTATACTCGCGAGCCGCGGTCGATGGGTTCTGTGAGGACTGCGTGCGTCTTTCAGAAGGAACGTTGTCATGGCAGTTGAGAGGACTTCCGGCGGATCCAGTCTTATCGACGTGCTCGATCGTGTACTCGACAAAGGCATCGTCATCGATGCGTGGGTTCGAGTATCGCTGGTCGGCATCGACCTCATCACCGTTGAAGCCCGTGTCGTCGTGGCCTCCATCGATACGTATCTGAAGTACTCGGAGGCGGTCGGTCAGTCGGTGCCCGTTGCCAGGCCAGCGCTCGAGTCCCGGCCGTACGAGGATCTCGCGGCAGAGAACCAGGCCTTGCGCGCCGAGCTGAACAGTGCCGGCCGGCGTCGGCCGGTTGCGCGCCGGCGTCGCCCGGGAGCGTAGCGCGACATGGCAAAGAAAACGACCAAGACGAAGGAGCGGCGCGCCGTACGGCGTTCTGCCTCGCCTGTTTCGAAGGCGGCGGCGAAGCCGTCTCGCGAAAAGCCCGTCAGCCGCAGGAACGAGGACGCGGATTCCCCGCCAGAGTCGGGTCGCGGGAAGTACGTGTACTGCGTCATCCAGTCTGCGGACGCGCTGAAGTTCGGCGCCGCGGGCATCGGCGACAACGGCTCCGAGATCCACACCGTGCATTACCGCGACCTCGCCGCCGTAGTGTCCGACGTGCCACTCGGCGTTCTCGACTCGACGCGAGAAAACGTGCTCGCGCACGAGCGGGTCAACGAGATCGTCATGCGCGATCACACGGTCATTCCGATGTCGTTTGGAACGATCTTCAAGACGCGCGACGACATCGTTCAGCTGCTGCGCTCGGCATACGATGCCTTCGGCGACGTGCTTTCGAAGATGCGCGACAAGATGGAGTTCGGTCTCAAGGTGCTGTGGGACCGCGATTCGGTCGTGAAGGACATCGAGGACGAAGACGAAGGCATTCACCGACTCAAGAACGAAATCGCTCTGCAGAAGGGCTCGACGTATTTCGCCCGCATGCAGTACGGCAGGGCCATCGATGCGGCGCTGCAGTCACGCTCGGAGCGATACGGAACCGAGATTCTCGACCGACTTCGGGACGTCGCCGTCGCCTCGCGCATCAACAAGCCCATTGGCGACAAGATGATCATGAACGCCGCGTTTCTCGTGTCGCGCGATCAGGAGACGGCGTTCGACTCGCGCGTCAAATCCATTGCGGCCGAGCACGACAAGCTCACCTTCAAGTACACGGGTCCCTGGCCGCCGTACAACTTCGTCAACATCAGGCTCAAACTGGAGCGCGTCTGATGTTTCTGCTCGACAGCCTCCTGATTAACGGTATCCACTTCGTCCTCGACAAGGTCGCGACGATCGCCGACACCGAGATGAACGACCCGGAGCGCCAGCGCGAGCGCCTACTCGAGGCGCAGTTGAAGCTCGAGAGCGGCGACATAGACGAAGCGCAGTTCGCGGAGATCGAGGCGGACGTCTTCGAGCGCATCCGTGAGATAAAGGCCCGCACGCAACCGCAGGAGAGCATCGTCGATGACGACCATCGCATCGCCGGTGTGGAAATCACCGTCGATGACGACGCATCGTGAGTGCATCCGCTGAGGCTGCGACTTACGTGTTCTGTGTGGTGCAATCGGGGCGGCCGCCCTCACTGCGCGGCGTCCCAGGCAGCATACCCGGCGCCGGCGCTCTGCGCCTGATTCCCATCGACCGCAATCTTTGGGCGGTCGTCGCCGATGTCCCGCTCGAGCAGTTCACGAGCGAGCGGCTTCAGGAGGAATTCCAGGACGTCGAAGCCATCTCGCGCCATGCACTGGCGCACGCGGCGGTCGTCGAGTTCTTCTTCCGCCGCGCAACGGTCGTTCCACTGAGGCTCTTCACGCTCTTCTCTGCTGACGACAAGGTGCAAGCGCACCTGAGAGGCCGCCGCACGCGCCTTCGGAAGCTGTTCGACGAATTGCGTGGCCTGGAGGAATGGGGTGTGCGCGTGATCGCCGGCGCCGTGGAAGCCAAGCCGGCACGATCGCCGCGTAGCGGCCGCGACTACCTCGTTGTGAAGAAGCGTTTGAACGATCGTGGGGCCGTCCCACCTCGAGCCACAGTGAAGGAGACGACCCGCGCGTTGAGGAGCCTCACCAGGCTGGCGTCGAAAGTGCGAAAGGAAACATTTCCGCCGCCGGGGCGTGACCTGCCCTTCATGACGGGCGCGTCGATGCTCGTGCCCACGACGCGCCGGAGTCGCTGGAAGAAGGAGGTGGCGAAGCTTGGCGCAGCCCTCGCCAAGCGCGGCCACCGCCTTGAAGTGACGGGACCATGGCCGCCGTATCATTTCGTCGCAAGGTGATGGCGCGCCGAAAGCCCCCGACGCAGTCGGACGAGCAAGCGTCGCTTCTCGACGTCGTAGACAGCCTCCTGAACAAGGGCGTGGTCGTCAACGGCGACGTCGTCTTGGGAGTCGCGAACGTCGATCTCATCTACGCAAAACTATCCGTGTTGCTTGCTGCACTCGACCGCGTCATGAACGATCCTGCACCGCGCAAGCGCGCGACCCGGCGAAAGACGCCAAAGCGCTAGGTCTCCGGTATTGATCCTGCACTCGAGCAGATCATGACCAGCCATAAGAACACGCCAGAGAATCCCGATTCGGATCCACGCGATCGCGAGCCCGCGGACGAGGCCCCCGCGACGCCTACCGACGAACCCAAGCCGGTTCCAGTTCAGGATCCTCCAGTGCCGGAGCCCAGGGCTCCCTACACCGTCAGCAAGGACGACATCGTCGACCGGTAACAGATGTATTGCTTCTGGACCATCCGCCGTCGGTCTGTTTAGCTGGCGGGCATGGTGACATTGTGAGTCTGCTATTGATGCGCCAGGTGACGAGTAGGCGCATGGCACAGCCCGTGCTTTCTGAGGCCGCAGTAACTTTTAGCGGAGGATGAGCATGCTGTGGACAATTTTTCTCGTCTTGGTAGTAATGTGGATGCTGGGCGTTGTCAGCTCCTACACGCTCGGGGGTTTCATTCACGTGCTCCTCGTACTGGCGGTGATTGCGCTGCTGGTGCAGTTGATCCAGGGGAGACGCGTTGTCTGACAACATCACGGCGGACCCGAACCATGTCGTGTCGGCTTTCAAGCCGTCCAAGGAGATCGTAGTGGACAACCACACGCAGGCTTCCAAAGTCCTTGCTGGCGCCGCCATTGGGGCGGGCTTCGCATTTCTCTTTCTCACGAAGAGCGGTCACCGGTTACTGGACTCGGCAGAGCCGTGGCTGGACGATGTGATCCGCGATCTGCAGCGCCTTCGCGGTGCAGCGGCCAAAGCGAGGGAGGCTGTCGAAGAAGGACGGCGGTCCTTCTCGGCGGTTTCGGAAGCCATCCCGTTCGGTCACCAGAAAGACAAAGACTGGTCGAACGAGCCGCACCACTAGAAAGGGCAGAGGGCAGAGGGAAGAGGGCAAAGGGTAAGGATCATTCCTCTTTCCCCTCTGCCCTACCCTCTGCCCTCTTCCCTCTGCCCTGACACGTTTTATTCAGCTAGATCATCCTCCTCCTCTGCATCGGTTTCGTCGTCGAAATTGTCGTCGTCCACGTCTTCGTCATCAGCCATTTCGAGCTCATCGTTCTGGTCCTGTGGAACTGGCGATGCGACGCGCTGGTCCCGATCGTTTGGTTTTTGGGGCATGGTCGTAACCCTCCGTTCAACGTTGTGCTTAGAACCGAAACGCTGCGCCGACGTCCCACTTCCAGAAGTTCATCTCCCCCAGATCGAAATCGAACCCGTTACCGGCCCTTTCGTTGGTCAGCGTCCGGAAGTAACGAAGATCGCCGCGGACTCCAACGTGATTGCTGAAGAACGCCATCACGCCGCCGCCGACGTTGACGGCGAAGTCATTCGACGTGATGCGATTGAAGAACTCCGATTCCCTGGACGTGGCACGAAACAGGCCCGCACCCCCGGTGATGTACGGCCGGACGCTGTGGCCCGAGTCGCCGCCCATCGGAATGCCGAGGATGAGATTACCCATCAAGCTTGCCTGCGAAACTTTCGGACTCGCGAAGGTTTCTGGAACGAAGGTCGGCGTGTAGTTGAAGCCGATTTCGGCTCCAAACACACCGCCGCCCATGAACGCGGCCGATCCGCCGTAAGCCGTCCTATTGTTCTGAACGTCGCCTCCGAAGAGTGAGCCGACATAAGGGGTCAGCACGACGTCGGCCCGAGCCGGAGCGGCGGCGGTGAAGAGCATGAGCGCGGACATTGCCGCGAGTCGAGATCGAAGATTCATGTGATACCTCCTTTGTCGATGTTCGCTAGCGATCCCGATCGAACGCTGGTTTGTTTCCCGATTTTGTATCCGTCTGACTTGGGGCGTCCTCGCCTTGCGCCTGACGAATGTTCTCGTTGGCTTCTCTCAGGTCTTTCGGTGTCCCGGTTGCAGCCGGTTTCGGCGATTGCTTTTTGGATCCACGTGATGTCCTCCCTTTGTTAGAGACAGCCCTTTGTTAGAGACAGCAAAGTTCGGTCCGCGGCACGACAGCAGCAGGACCGCGTGTCTGGAATTTGTCCGGTTTTTCCTGAACAGTGTGCGGAAATCGGCGCGGCGGCAGTGGCACATGACTTGAAGTACCAACGCCGAGACTATTTGTTCATTCGAAGGAGGAGCCGGCATGTACGAACCACATTACGAAGAAGAATCAGGCAGTGGCGGTTTTATGCTTGGGCTGCTGTGCGGGACCGCGTTGGGCGCTGCACTCGGGTTGATGTTCGCGCCGAAGGCTGGGTCCGAAATTCGCCAGACTCTCTACGATTCGACAGGCGAGATTCGGCGCAAGGCCTATGACGCGTACGGACAGGCCACCGAGCAGGTCAACAACGCTGTCTCGAAGGGCCGTCAGGCCGTCGAGCGCGGACGCGAAGCGTTTGAGACGGCCCGCCAATCGGCAACGGGCACCGGCGGCAACGGCAGCACGACTGAGTTTGCGAGCCCGACTCGCCAGGGAGTCGCGGACTTTGGCACACCGCGGCCGACCAGCGGGGTGTAGGGCCCCTTCGCTGAAAGGGGAAGAAGGCAGAGGGCAGAGGGCAGAAATAGCCCTGGAACCCTCTGCTTTCGACTTTTCTACGCCCTCTGTCCTCAGTACGGCACGCTGCCTGCACTATGCCCACGGACTGCCTGATTTGATGCAAGATAGGCATATATCCAATACACTGTGTACGTAAAAAATACACATTTAGTGGGGGTGAACAAATGGCGACCCGCGTGCTAATCATCGACGATGACCGGGACACCGCTGATTTTCTGAAGTTGCTGGTCGAACCCAGAGGGGATTTGGCCAGAACCGCATCCGACGCTGCTCAGGCCCGCGAGATTTTGCGGTCGTGGCGCCCGGAAGTGGTGCTGATGGACCTCATGCTGCCGGATGCCGACGGCATCAGTCTCCTGAAGGACTTCAAGGAAGCAAGCCCGGAAACGCAGGTCATCATGGTCACGGGCTATGGCAGCGTGCCAAAGGCCGTCGAAGCGATGAAGTGCGGTGCGTTCAGCTTCATCGAGAAGCCGGTCGATGCCGATGTTCTGCTGGTGATGCTGGACAAGGCGACCGAAAAACTCGAGCTCTCGGCTGAGAACAAGCGGTTGAAAGAGGAACTGCGCGATCACACGAGCTTCGCTAACATCGTCGCCCGCAGCGACAAGATGCGGCAGCTCTTCCATCTGATCAAATCGGTGGCGCCGACCGACGCCAGCGTGCTGATCTGCGGCGAGAACGGCACGGGCAAAGAGCTCGTCGCCAGCGCCATCCACGAGCACAGTAAGCGGAAGAAAGGCCCGTTCATCAAGATCAACTGCGCGGCGCTGCCAAGCGAGCTGATCGAATCCGAGCTGTTCGGCCACAAGCGCGGTGCCTTCACCGGCGCGGTGTCCGACAAGACCGGTCTGATGGAACTGGCCGATGGGGGCTCTCTGCTGCTGGATGAAATCGGCGAGATGCCGGCCAGTCTGCAGGTGAAGCTGCTTCGCGTGCTGCAGGACCGCGAGTTCCGTCCGGTAGGCGGGAGCCGCGTGATTCAGCCGAATTTCCGGCTCATCTGCGCGACCAACGTCAACCTGGATGCGGCGCTCGGCGAGGGCAAGCTGCGCGAAGACCTGTACTTCCGCATCAATACCGTGACACTGGCGATTCCAGCGCTCCGCGAGCGCACAGAGGACATTCTCCTGCTCGCCGAGCATTTCCTCGATCGCTTCTCTGGACAGCATCAGCGGAACATCCGCTCGATCAAGCCCGAGGCGGCAAAAGCGCTGCTGCGCTATCGCTGGCCTGGCAACGTCCGCGAGCTCGAGCATGTGATCGAGCGGGCGGTCATCGTGGCCGAGGGCACGGATATCACGCTGGACGATTTGCCGCCGACGATTCGCGATGCGGAGCGTCTGCCAAACCAGACCGGGTTCGTGATCCCGCCGCATCACACGCTCGAAGAAATCGAGAAGCTGGCGATTCTGCAGACGCTCGAGCGCACGCGAGGCAACAAGCGGAAGGCGGCCAGTATTCTCGGGGTCTATCGGCCAACGCTGTACAACAAGCTGAAGAAGTACAACTTGATCGAGACGCAGGAGCGCACGCCGAAGATTGCGCCTGCGCCGGCACCTGTACCGCCGCCGTTGCCAGAGGCCTAGCTTGTAGCCGGTAGTCGGTAGCTGATAGCCGGTAGGGAAGAGATCTCGTTCTCTCCGTGCTACAGGCTACCGGCTACCTGCTACCATGCTGGCCAGGCTGCCCCTCAGGTATGGTTCGCAAGAGTCGCGCCGGGATATACTCGGTGTCCACTGATTGACGATCACTATGCCTAACGATTCCATACAGGTCGGCCATTCCCGGACGAGCGGGCTCGTTGACGTTCTCGATCGCATCCTCGACAAGGGCCTCGTGGTTGCGGGCGACATCAAGATCTCGATCGCCGAGGTCGAGCTGTTGACGATTCGCATACGCCTGCTGGTGTGCTCTATCGACAAAGCGGAGCAGATCGGCCTCGACTGGTGGAAACACGACCGGCACCTCTCGATGGGCAGCGACGAACTGGTTGCCGAAAACGAGAAGCTCAAGGATCAGATTCGCCGGCTCGAGCGGCAGATGGAGGCGACGCCCGGTACTGCGCAGCGTGCTCCACGGCTGCGCGCCAAGCGGCTGGATCGCGGTTAAACCATGGAAAGGGATCGGCGGCGTCGATCCCATTGCTCCGGAGGCATCTAGATGGCCGTTGAACGCGCTTCAGGCGGGTCAAGTCTTATCGACGTTCTCGATCGAGTTCTCGACAAGGGGATTGTCATCGACGCCTGGGTTCGAGTCTCGCTGGTTGGTATCGACCTGATTACGGTCGAGGCGCGCGTCGTTGTCGCATCCATTGACACCTACCTCAAGTATTCCGAAGCGGTCGGCCAGTCGGTGCCTGTCGCCAGGCCCGCGCTCGAGTCGCGGCCCTACGAGGATCTCGTAGCCGAGAACGCGGCGCTGCGCGCCGAGTTGAACGCGGGCCCCACGCGGCAGCCTGTCGCTCGTAAGCCTCCAAGTCGCCGCCGCGCCCCTCGCGCGTAACAATCGATGGCTCGTGTGTCCCTGGCGGTGGCGGCGCGCACGGCGGTATCCGCCGACGCGAAGCTGGCACTTCTCGAGGACCTGCAGCGCTGCTCAGACGCCGCAGGCGCAGCGCAGAGTGCGGCTGAATGGCTCGTGGCGCATGCCGGCGCGGATCGCACGATCTTTGTCGCTCCCGATCAGGTTCGGGGTACTCTCAACGGCATCGCCGGCGCAGGCGTCTCGCCTCGTCAGTTCAGGAAACTCTCGGTCCCTCTCGACGAAGCGACCCATCCACTGGTCAACGCGTTGACCAACGGCAACCCGGTCTCCTTCCACAGTGCGCGCGCGGCGCGCCTGTCGATGTTGGGAAACAGTTCCTTCACGGCGGTGAAGGTTGGAGGAGACACCGAGGACCCGGCGCTCGGTCTGATGCTCATCAGCCCGGCGATCGCGGCACCTCCCACGAGCGTGAAGTGGGTCGCCGAGGCCCTCAACCGCTGCCTGCTGCGAGTCGCAACGCCGTCGAGAGCATTCGACGAAGACGATCCCCGGCTCCGCCGCGAGCACGCGCTGCTCTTCAACATCATCAACGCCGCGACCGACCCGATTCTGTTCACCAACATGGAAGGGCAGCTCATCATCGCGAACGCGCGTGCCGAGATGTTGTTCACCGCGCCGGACGATGTCAGCGAAGGCCGGCGGCGCGCCGTACAGTTGAACAACATGTTTTTCTCGGCGGCGCTTTCGCGCACGGCGCTCGGCGAAGGCGAAGCCGGCCGGAGGGAGTTGCTGCTCGTCGATCCGACCGAAGGCTCGGACTTGTTGTTCGAGCTGCTCAGCACGGTCGTCAGCGATCCTCGCGAGGGCACCGGCGTCGTCTCGATTCTCCGCAACATCACCGACCTTCGTCAGGCGACGCGGCAGATCGACGAGAACTACGCAAAGTTGCGGGCTGCGGAGTCGGAAATTCGCGCCGAGCGGGATCGGTTGAACCTGCTCATTGACTCGGTGGCCGACCCGATCATCGTGACCGATCAGGAAGGCGAGATCTCCCTCATGAACAACCCCGCCGAGCGGTTGTTCACCGCGGTGCCGGGATCGGGCGAGGAGGCGCAAAGAATCGTACGCGCCAATGACGCGCACTTCACGTCGTTTGTCTCGGGCCTGTTGTCGACCGGCTGGGAAATCACGCGGCGCGGCGAGATCGCGCTGATGGATCCGAACACCGGAAAACTGGTGCCGGTGGAAGCTCTCGCCGCGAAAATGCTGTCGGACATCGGCGAGCTGACGGCGATCGTGACCATCCTTCACGATCGGACGGAAGCGATCGAACGAACCCAGCTGTACGAACAGTTGAAGCTGGCATCTGAGGAATTGGAAGGCAGAGTCCGCTCCGCGACAGCCGAGCTCGCGAATCAGAACGAGCTGCTTCGGCGTCAGGCGCTCGAGCTGGAACAAGCCTCTGCCGCAAAATCGCAGTTTCTCGCGAACGTATCGCATGAGCTGCGCACGCCGCTGAACGCCATTCTGGGGTACGCGGCCATGACTTTGCAGGGCGTATCGGGCGAGCTGTCGGCGCCGCAGCGGCGGAATCTTTCGCGGATCGACGCAAACGCCAGGCATCTTCTGACGTTGATTAACGAGATCCTCGACATCACCAGGATTGAGGCCGGCCGTATGCCGATCCAGGTGGTGGCATTCGATCTGGCCGACCTGGTTCGTGAGGTCACGACCGAGCTCGAGCCGATTATCGCCAAGTCGGGGCTCGAGGTGATTTCCAAGCTGGCGGATGTTCCGACGATGCGCACGGATCGCCAGAAAGTGAAACAGATCCTCGTCAACCTTCTGAGCAACGCGCTGAAGTTCACGCAGAAGGGCAACATCACCATCAAAGGCCAGCTGCAGAGCAGAAATACCGTCAGCCTGACTGTCACCGATACCGGAATCGGCATCCCGAAGGCCGACCACGTGAAGATCTTCGAAGACTTTCGCCAGGTTGACAGCACGCCGCGCCGGGCTTACGGTGGCACGGGTCTTGGTTTATCAATCTGCCGTCGTTTGACGACGATGCTGAGGGGGACGTTGAAAGTGGAGAGCCGCCTCGGCCACGGATCGACGTTCACGCTCACGCTGCCGAGCACGTTGAAGAAATGAGCCACGGATACACTGATGGCAACCAAAAATAAGAACGAACCTCTTGTGCTGGTCGTCGACGATTTTGCCGACGCCCGGGAAATGTACGGCGAATACCTGAAGTTCTGCGGATTCAGGGTGGCCGAGGCGCAGAATGGCGTCGAGGCTATCGAGAAGGCCAAGCGCCTGAAGCCGGACTTGATTCTGATGGACCTCTCGATGCCGGTGGTCGACGGCTGGGAGGCGACCCGACGGTTGAAGGCCGATTCTGCGACCAAGGGCATTCCCGTCGTGGCGTTGACGGGGCACGCGATGGCGGGGCACTCCGACAGCGCAAAGAGCGCCGGATGCGACATCGTCATTACGAAGCCGTGCCTGCCGCACGATTTGATCAAGGAAATCAAGAAGGTCATTGGTGCCGCCGCCCCGGCCGCGCCCAAGAAGCGAACCAGCGCGTGAGGAAGAAGCCGCGACCGAAGACCCCGAAAAAGACCAGGAAGAAAATCAAAGCTCGCCGCACGCGGCCACCGGCGTTCCGCTGGAACCCGAATCCCGAGGATGTTCAGCGGTCCGTCGTTCAGCTCGTTCTCAGCCTCATCGAGTTCATCCGCAAGCTCATGGAGCGCCAGGCGATCAGGCGTCTTGAAGAGAACACGCTCACGCCGGAGGAAATCGAGAACGTCGGCGTTGCGTTGATGAAGCTCGAGCAGACCGTCCATCTGATAGCAAAGCGGTTTAAGCTCGACCCGAAAGATCTGAATCTCGACCTCGGGCCAATCGGCCGCCTGCATTGATTCAAGTCAGTGTGTGCGTGAGTTTCGTGTGGAAGGGCAGACGTCCACTTGAGATAGGATTGGCGGGGAGATGGCGAGAATCTCGACGCATGTTCTGGACATTACGCGCGGGACGCCGGCGCACGGCATCGCCGTAGAGTTGCACCTCGTAACGGGGGCCGAGCGGCGTCTCCTTGCCGCCGTCACGACCAACGCCGACGGCCGCACCGATGCTCCGCTTGTTTCCACCGACAATCTCGAGATTGGCATCTACGAGCTGTCGTTTCACGCGGCCGATTATTTTCATCGGCTGGGAGTGACCCTCACCGCCCCTCCGTTCATGGGCGTCATCGTCATCCGCATCGGCGTCGCGAGCTCGGCCGGCAATTATCACGTTCCTCTTCTCCTCTCTCCGTACGGTTACAGCACCTATCGCGGCGGCCACTGACGATTCTTTGATGACTGACGAACGCTGGTTCGGTCATCCCCGCGGCCTGTCCACGCTCTTCTTCACGGAGATGTGGGAGCGCTTCAGCTACTACGGGATGCGCGCCATCCTCGTGCTGTTCATGACCAACGCCGTCGCGACCGGTGGCATGGGGCTGGACGATGTGACGGCGACGGCCGTTTACGGGTTGTACACCGCGGCGGTGTATATCGTCACGCTCCCGGGCGGCTGGGTCGCCGATCGGCTTCTCGGACTGCGGCGCTCGGTGTTCTGGGGCGGGGTCGCGATCGCCGCGGGCCATTTCACGCTCGCGATCCCCTCTCTCATCACCTTCTACAGCGGGCTGACGTTCATCGTGTTTGGCACCGGTCTGCTGAAGCCAAATGTCAGCGCAATGGTCGGCGATCTCTATCCCGAAGGAGGTCCGAGACGCGACGCCGGATTCTCGATCTTCTACATGGGGATCAACGTCGGCGGTTTTCTCGGTCCGTTGATCTGCGGTTATCTCGGCGAGAACGTCGATTGGCACCTGGGATTTGGCGCCGCTGGAGTGGGAATGGTGCTCGGCCTCGTCCAGTACTCACTGGGCGCACGGCACCTTGGCACTGCAGGCGAGCTGAAGGACGAGGCGAAATCGCCGGTCGCGCGCGCTGCTGCACTGCGAAGCCTGTTCGTGGGGCTCGAGGCGGTAGTCGGGCTTGCACTGGTTCTCGGCGCGCTGCAGGCGATTGGCGTGACTCAGATCACGCTCGTGGGCTTCGTCGACTCCACCGGCGTGTTCATCGTGGCGCTGGCTGCCGTTTTTCTTCTTTATGTCGCGTTCTTCGGCGGTTTGACGGTGGTCGAAAAAAAGCGCGTTGGCGTCATCGCCGTCTGCTTCCTGGCGGCCTCCTGTTTCTGGTCTGGCTTCGAACAGGCAGGGTCGTCGATGAACCTGTTCGCCGAGCGACTTACCGATCGCGTTATCAACGGCTGGGAGATGCCGGCGAGCTGGTTGCAGTCGGTGAACTCGACCTTCATCATCCTGCTCGCGCCAATGTTCAGCGCTCTGTGGCTCTGGCTCGGATCGCGCAATCCGTCGATCCCCGCGAAGATGGCGTTCGGCCTCATGTTTCTCGGAGTCGGCTTCGCCGTGCTGGCCTGGGCTTCGATGAGCGCGACGCTCGAGAATCCCGTCAGCCCTAGTTGGCTCGTCGCAACGTACTTCTTTCACACGATTGGCGAGCTCTGCCTGAGCCCCATCGGGCTGAGCAGCATCACCAAGCTTTCGCCCCACCGGTATGTCGGCCAGATGATGGGCGTCTGGTTCATGGGCGCTGCGCTCGGCAACCTCGTCGCCGGCCGCGTCGGTGGGCTGATTGCGTCGTTGCCGCTACCGCAGCTCTTCGGTGCCGTCACGATGTTCTCGGTTGGGACGGGGTTGGTGCTCCTGATGTTCACCAAGCCGCTTAAGAAGTGGATTGGGGACGCGACATAACTGGTGAGCTTGTGAACTGGTGACCTGGTGATCTAGTGCAGCTGTGGTAGGTAGTGTCCGGCTTTAGCCGGACCGTGCGCAGGTCCGCCTGAAGGCGGACACTACGTACACGTGGAATTCGGTCTAACTTTCCTAGAACGAGTATCGGAATCCGAGCTGCACCTGGCGCGGCGCGCCCGCAGTGTTGTTCAGCAGATATTGACCGGCTCGAGCCGACGCCGGGTTCTGATCCCGTAGCTGGAGAAAGTTGACGTTTGACGGTCCGGCGAAGCCGCAGTCGAGCTGGCTCGTCGTGGCGCAATAGTTCAGCACTTGACTTCCGGCGTACTGAATATTCGAGAAGTTGAACACGTTGAACACGTCCAGCACGATCGCAGCCGTTTTGCCGGTCGCAAAGTTGACCCCCTTCTCCAGATGCAGCGTTGAATCGTAGGTTGGCCGGTTCCGGAACGCGTTGCGCTTGAAGGGGACTCCTGGCGCGCTGAACGGACGATTTGGGGTGGTAATACGGTCTTCGTTGGCATCGCTGCCGTATGCCGCATCAACGGGCAAACCCGAGCGAAGCTGGAAGCCGCTCGCGACCTGAACCTGATACGGGAGGAAGAACACGATCCCGCCGGTGAACTGATGACGGCGGTCGAGCCGCGCGTCGTTGTACTCCGGTCCGAAATCGTACTGATTCTCCGCTGACGGGCCACCGGAGTCCCGCTCGTTGTCGTCATCCGAAAGAGACTTGCTGAGCACGTAAAACGCGTTGACCTGGGCGTAGGCGCGCTTCAAGGTCGTCCGAATGGTGAGCGCGCGAAACATCGACCGCGCGCTCGATTCGCGCAGCTGCACCGAACCCAGCGACGCAAGGGGACGGCTCGTCCCGCTGAGCAAGCCGAAGAAGGGCCGCTTCGCGGGATCGTTCGCCCTGATGATGGGAACTGGCAGATTGATGTCGTGATTGCGCTGCAGGTTGATCGTCCGAACCTGACTGTAATCGGCCCCGACCGTAAAACCGGCGCCGAGCTGCTTCTCGACGCCAATGCCTGCCTGATACGACTCCGGGTTCTTGAAGTCCCGATCGAAGGCGATTGGCTGCACACCTGCGTTCGGATCGAAGCTCAAGCCGAGCGCGCTCACGATCTGCTGAATGTTCTCTGGAGTCACATTCGGAAGATTGTTGAGACTCGTGTTGTTGAGGTTGATGCCCGCCGCGAGCAGCTGCTTGTAGACGGTGTTGTTGGCGCCGCCACCTGCAATCGGCAGCTGAACCGACAGATCCCCCGCGGGCGTACGGAAGTTACCCATGGAGCCGGCCAGGAGCAGGCCTGGGGTCGTCGCATAGTAAATCCCGGTAAACCCGCGAACGACCATCCGGCCGTCCTTCATTGGGTCCCACGCAAACCCCAGGCGCGGGCCCCACTGATTCGGCATGTCCGGAATCTGTCCTGGATCAACGACGCGGCCGCCGGGGAAGACGAAGTTCCGCACTGTGTTGACCAGCGCTGTGTTGGTCGTCGGAGGGGTCGGGTTCCACTGGCCGTCCCAGCGAACACCGGCGCTGATGGTCACGTCGGGCCGTGGCCGCCAGGAATCTTCGATGAACACAGCCCCCGTGTTGACGTAGTAGTCCACAAGGCCGTTGCCCAGCTGACGAAGGTAAGTCACCGTCGTAGAATCGAGGCGATTCTGTGTCGTTCCGCCCACCGACATCAACTCCAGAATCGTCGGTGTGCTCGTTCCAGAGATGCTGTAGAGGCCGAACTGATTGAACGCAAACTGTTGGTTGGCGTAGGTGCGGCTGAACTCAGCGCCGGTCTTGATCGAATGATGACCGAGTTGCCACGCGACGTTACCCTGTCCCTGGAATCGCCAGTCGTACTGAGTGGTCGGCAGAAAGTTCACGGTCCCAGTGCGTCCGATGTTCGTCGTCAGGTTCGGCTGCTCGGCGTTTGCGAGACGGGGACGTACTTCTTTCGCGAACTGCCCGCGAATATCGCTCAGCATTCTCGAGCTGCTGGCGCGCGTCCATTGCCCCACGACCGTGTTCTGATGACCCTTCTCCGTGCCGTTGTTCGATAGCGCGTTCGTAATCGTCGAGAAGAGTTGCTGGCCGACGCTCACGCCGTTCTTTGCCTCGTTGATGCTGCCGCTGTAGCGAATGGTCAGTCTGTTCGAGCTGTTCAGCTGCGCGTCCACCCGGGTCAGCCATGTCATCGCGTCGTTCGTTTGCTCGTACGGCACTTCCAAAGGCTTGTAGAAGTTGTACGCCTCGGCAGTCTCCGACGTCGGTGAAAACCCGCTCAGCGTATCGAATAGCACGGCTCGAGGAACGGTGACGACCTGCTGCTCGTAGGCGGCGAAGAAAAAGAGTTTGTCCCGCCGAATCGGTCCGCCCGCGCCGCCTCCGAACTGCTGCTGCGTGGGCGCCGCTTTTTGGTCGAATACGTTCTTGCTCGCCCACTTGTCATAGCGGTTCGAATAGAACGCGGAGCCCCTCACGCTATTCGATCCGCTCTTGGTGACGACGTTCACGAGGCCGCCTGAGGAACGGCCGTATTCGGCGGAGTACCCGGCGGCGATTACCTGGAATTCCTGGATCGCTGCTTGTGGAATCGTCGGCGCGCTGTTCGAGCGCTCGCCGCCGCGGATGCCGCCAAAGAACGGCTGGTTGTAGTCCTGGCCGTCGATGTTGACGTTGGTGTTGATCCCGCGTTGCCCCGACAGCGCGATCTGTCCTCTCGACGTATCGACCTGCGCATTCGGCGTCAGTACGACGAGATCCTGAAAGCGGCGGCCGTTAATCGGGAGTTTCTCGATAGCGGTGGCATCCAGCGTGACGCTCGATCGAGGCGCCGTCGTTTCGACCGCGGACGCCTGGCCCATGACCGTCACCGATTCCGACACCGATCCGACCCTCATCGCCAGGTTGACCGTGATGGACGAGCCGACGGTGACCACAACTCCTTCAGCCTTGAGTCCCTGGAAACCCTGCAGCTCGGCCGTTACATCGTAGGTGCCGCTGGGCAAGAGCGAAATCGTGTAGATACCTTCGGCATCCGTAACGGCTTCGCGAGTCAGTCCGGTGGCCGGATTTGTGGCCTTCACGGCCACGCCGGGTAGCACTGCCTGCGACTGATCGTCGATCCGTCCTGTAATTTGACCGAGCGCTCCTTGAGATTGAGCGGACGCCGCTCCCGCCAACAGACACAAAACCAGCGCTAGATAGACCGTATAGAACTTCACTCTTCACCTCCTGGATGAAGAAGCCGAACGTCAAACACCAGGAAGATTACGCCAGGGCCGCAACGGACGTGTAACGGATGATGACGCGCTTTCGGGCCGAGCGCAACCCGCCTACGCCTTTGTCGATCTCCGAACGGGCTATGGCGCGGCAGGCCCTACGCTGACGTAGCGTGATCGGCGAGCGGATCCGCTTCGGCGTGTCGGTCGAGGTTGTCGGCTAGCAGCGAGAGCACCTCGCGGGTCGCCTTGAGCTTGGCGGGCGACACGTGGGAGAGCGTCCTGGATACCGCGGCCTCGATGGCGCCCACGGCCATATGGCTCATGCGGCGGCCCTTCGGGGTGAGCTGAATGCGCAGCCGTCGGCGATCGCGGGAATCCGGCTGGAGCAACAGGAGACCGCGCTGGCTCATCTGCTGGAGGACGCCGGTCAGCGTGCTGGGATCGAGGTGCAGCACCTTCGCAAGGTCGCCGGCAGAAATGCCGGAGAATTCGTTGACAACCTGAATGATGAGCCGTTGCCGCCCCGTCACGCCGTGCTTGGACTTCATGTAGCGGGACGTGGTGGCAAGACCGTGGTTGATGGCCCACAGGACGCGAAGAAAATCGAGCGCCTGTCCGAGGGGCCGCATTTCGTACGGATCCGACGTGGGCACGGCGGTTTCGGCAGCAGACTTCATCAAAGGCATATAACGACTGGCCCCTGACGGTTGTTTACCCCACAGTCGGTATGACAGGTTTTGCTACGGTGCAAGCCGAAGATTCTTCCAGGACTTTCCTCTTCGTCGAAAAACAAGGCGATCGTGCAGCCTGTGCGGTTGTCCCTGCCAGAACTCGAGGCTGTTCGTCACGATTCGAAAGCCTCCCCAGAAAGGAGGACAAGGGACGTCCTTTCCGCTGTAGAGCGACTCGACCCGCGCGAACTCTGCTTCGAGAAACGCTCGTCCCGGAATCGTCTCGCTTTGCGGCGAGGCCCACGCGCCCAGCCGGCTTTCGCGCGCGCGGCTCTGGAAGTAGCGCTCGGATTCACGGCGCGACAATCGCTCGACGCGCCCTTCTCCCCGCACTTGCTTTTCGATCAGCGGCCAGTGGAAGACGAACGCGGCGCGCGGGTTCTCGATCAGCTCGACCGACTTGCGGCTGTTGTAGTTGGTGTAGAAGACGAACCCGCCACGGCTGATGCCGCGATGCAGCACCATGCGTACCGAAGGCGCTCCCGCTTTCGTCGCGGTCGCGAGCGCCATCGCCTCGGGCAGACGTGTGCCGGCGGCCCTTGCCTCGCGATACCACTGTTCGAAGAGCTTGAACGGATCCCGGGGGCGCATTGGCTTGCCATTCTGCCATATGCGAGAATTAGCGGCTCATGTCCAGCCCGAGCGCCGAAAGTCGCCCCGAAGCGCCCACGCGCGATTTCATTCGCGAAATCGTCGCGCAGGATCGTGTGTCGGGCAAGCACGGCGGCCGGGTTGTGACCCGTTTTCCGCCCGAGCCGAACGGGTACCTGCACATCGGCCACGCCAAGTCGATCTGCCTCAACTTCGGTATCGCGAGCGAGCACGGCTCGCGCTGCAACCTCCGGTTCGACGACACGAACCCCGCTAAGGAAGACATCGAGTTCGTCAACGCTATTCAGCAGGATGTCAGGTGGCTTGGCTTCGACTGGCAGGACGGGTTGTTCTACGCGTCCGACTATTTCGAGCAGTTGCATGACTATGCGGTCGAGCTGATTCGCAAAGGCAAAGCGTACGTCGACAGCCTGACCGCCGATCAGATCCGCGAGCACCGCGGCACCTTGACCGAGCCCGGCCGTGAGAGCCCGTACCGGCATCGATCGGTCGACGAGAATCTGGATCTGTTCGCGAAGATGCGGGCCGGCGAGTTCGCCGACGGCGCGCAGGTGCTCCGCGCGAAGATCGACATGGCGTCGGGCAACATCAACATGCGCGACCCGGTGCTCTATCGCATCAGGCGCGCCACCCACTATCGCCTGGGCGACGCCTGGTGCATCTATCCGATGTACGACTACGCGCACCCGATCTCGGACGCCATCGAGGGCATCACGCATTCGCTGTGCACGCTCGAGTTCGAGGACCACCGGCCGTTCTACGACTGGGTGCTGGATAACGTCAGCGTCGCCTGCCACCCGCAGCAAATCGAGTTCGCGAAGCTGAACCTCTCGTACTCGATGCTCGGCAAACGGAAGCTCATCGAGATGGTGCAGGGCAAGTACGTCAACGGATGGGACGATCCCCGCATGCCCACGATCTCTGGGTTGAGACGACGCGGGTACACGCCCGAGGCGATCCGGAATTTCTGCGAGCGCATCGGCGTCGCCAAGCGCGAGAACGTGGTCGACATCGCGAACCTCGAGCATGCCATTCGCGAGGACCTCAACGTGCGTGCGCCTCGCGTGATGGCGGTGTTGAATCCCGTGAAAGTCGTTATCGAGAACTACCCCGAAGGGCAGGTCGAAGAGGTCGACGTCATCAACAACCCGGAGGATGTTTCGGCCGGCACCCGCAAGGTGCCCTTCAGCCGCGTGCTCTACATCGAGCGCGACGACTTCATGGAGGATCCGCCGAAGAAGTTCTTCCGTCTGTCGCCCGGCACCGAAGTCCGGTTGCGGTGCGCCTATTTCATCAGGTGCACCGGCGTGGTGAAGAATCCCGAGACAGGTGCAGTTACCGAGCTTCGTGCGACCTACGACCCCGCCACGCGCGGCGGCGATTCGCCGGATGGACGCAAGGTGAAGGCGACGCTGCACTGGGTGTCCGCGGAACACGCCCTCGACGCCGAGGTGCGGCTCTACGATCGGCTCTTCACTCACGAGGATCCGGCGTCGACTGAGAACTACCTCGATCATCTCAACCCGCGATCCTTCGAAGTTGTGCGCACCGCGAAGCTCGAGCCCAGCCTCGCCGCTGCCTCCGCCGGTGCGCGGTATCAGTTTGAGCGGCTCGGCTACTTCGCAGTCGACCCAGACTCGAGAGCCGGCTCCCTCGTCTTCAACCGCACAGTCTCCCTGCGCGACACCTGGGCGAGAATTCAAAAGGCCACGTAACTCGTACGTAGTGTCCGGCTTTAGTTGGACTGTCGCGACGCGCACGCCGGCGCTCTGGATTGTCGGCTCGTCAAACACGAAGCTCGGCGTGGCAAAATGCGTCGCCGGCATTGTTGGTTGATGTCATGGCGCTCGGGCCAGGTTTGGCCCTCGCGGAGGTGGCCGGCTCCGCATTTTGTCCCCTGACGCGTGTCACGCCGACTTCGATCGTTTGCCGAGCCGACAATCCAGAGCGCCGGCGTGAGTCGAGTTGCGACTCGAACAAAATAGTCGCAGCAATCAAAATCACTTCGTCAAATCCGCAAACTATATGAATCAGTCACCAGATGGAGTCCAGGTCCAATTGCTACGATAAATGGTCATGTTCTCCATGTCCGTCCACTGGCGCTGCTCCCACATGTCGCGTGGCGGCTCCCCGCCTATTCGGGAACCCTTATCCATGTTCTTATATACATCATCTGAAATGTATATGTGATACGCAGTGCCTTTACCAAGGCCGGATAACTTAACCGCGTAATTAGTTGGGTTGCCTACCCACACCAGATCATTATTATTGGCGCCTCTTATCCCACCTCTAACGACAAGTACCTTTCCAACGTCAATGCCGATGCCCCAGTCGAAAACGAGGTCTGATAGCTGATTGTTCTTTTCGAAATAGGTTTGAAGCTTAGGTCGTAGCACTGTGGTGCAGAACCACGACATCTGCAGTGCAGCTTTGGCCGCATTGGTCCGTTTACTGTCACCAATGAACGCCATCAGAACGCCGTCGCCATTGAAACTGCGCAACTCGCCATTGTTCTTGCGCGCTATGAGCGCTACTCCATTCAGGAACGCCTTGTACATCCTTGCGGCTGTCGTTCGCCGAAATCCGTCAACAATTGTGGTTGATTCGCGAATGTCGATGAAGAGCATAGCGAGGTCTAGTTCCCGGCCCTTTGGACCATACTCAAGATCTGGTACGTCGGGGACCGCTTTACCCTCTACAATTTCATACTTGTGAGCAAAGTAGGTGTCGGTCTCGGACTCAAGAAGATCTCTGAACGGCATGCGTTCAGATTATCCACAACCGACCGCCTCGACGGCAATTGCATTCACTGATGCTACGATTCCGCATGCTTCCTGTCAGTGATCTTGAGTCAATCCTGAAGCGTGTTCAGGAGTGGATATGGCGACTGGATACTAAGGTCAATATATTAATTGCGTTGGAGGCATTAGGAGCAACAACCTTAGGCCCACGCGTACTCCTGTGGCTACCGAATCGGTCGCCGTTGGTCACCTGGGTGGCCGGCGCCGGTTTAGGGTTTGTTTGTGTGAGCGCTCTAAAGAATGTTCAGGCTCTATTTCCACGCCTCGCGCCGTTTGATCTGGGCCGGTTCTTGAAAACGGAAATATGGGGGGTGCTGGCTGGACTGGTTATCGGCGGGCGAAAACCTCCCGCTCCTACGTCGGTGACATTCTTTGGCCACATTGGCGCGATGAAGTTGGACGAATTCCGCCGGCGGGTGAACGAGATGGATTCAGAAGGTGAGGAGTGGCGCGAAGAGTTTATTCAGCAAATACACATCAACAGTGTGATTGCCAACAAGAAATTTCACGATTTCAAGGTTGCAACGACTGCCTTTGTGGTTGGAGTCGCTTTGCTTGCCACGGCTTATTGGCTCAATCGACTAGGCATGTGATGTGTTCCGCTGTGAATACTTCTAAACGACCCTCAGTCAAATCGGCCTGAAGGTCCCTTGTTACAAGCTGGTTTCTGAGGAGGGAGCTGCAGAAATGTGTCTAAGCCTTCACCTTAAGAGCCTTGAAAAGCTAATGTCAGCGATCAAGTCACATTTAAGAACCGAGTTTATCGAATGGTCGAGTTATACGACCAGTCCTCATAGCGCCAACCGTCATCAATAACGCCGGTAACTGGCGACACCAGAATGAGGTTCCTTTAGCACGTCCAAAAGCAGTATGCCAAGAGCTGGCTCTTCAACCGTCTGGGCCCAAGGTCAGATTAGCCGCACGATGACCTTTTCGACCGAGCATCACCGTCGAAGGGTCGCAATCAGGAGTCGCAAGA
This sequence comes from Vicinamibacterales bacterium, assembly GCA_035281225.1. Classification (GTDB taxonomy): domain Bacteria; phylum Acidobacteriota; class Vicinamibacteria; order Vicinamibacterales; family JAMQPK01; genus JAMQPK01. Next base: position 154 of record DATEEI010000115.1, on the reverse strand, counting down.
TCGGTGTCGCGCTTCTCTCCTCAATCGAGCTAGCGGGATCTCTTGAGGGGCCAAATAGAGCCTTCGCGCTCTTCGTACCTTCGTGCTCTTCGCGTCTTCGTGGTTTGTCGTGCTCTTCGTGTCTTCGTGTCTTCGTGGTTCGTGTCTTCGTGGT
>DATEEI010000114.1:0-7025 GCA_035281225.1 Vicinamibacterales bacterium | reverse complement strand
ACGGAGGGCGCTCGGCGGCTGACGCCGCCTCGCGCTGATCAGGAATTGTTAACCGAGGTGCCAGTCACATGAACGACTGGATCACATTCGGGGGGCACGTCACGAGAACTCCCACGCAGTCGTAAGGACCCGGTCCCTTGTGCTGTAGGTATTCACAGTCCTTGAAACCCGCGAAGCGTTGGCGACAAAGAATCCCAGCCATGGTCCTCGCTCCGGCAGATCAGGGCGCGCCGCGTAACGGCACCCCATTCGCGCACCAGGGTGAGGTGTGTCTGCGCGCGGATCCCGCGCAGGTGGCGCACTGCGTGGACGCGTTCGTTACAATCAAACGTGGCGGAATCGGCGGGCTGAACGTGACGAGACCGGGAATCTCATAGCGAAAACGCCCCGCCAATTCCCAGTGGGGTCATACCGGACCTATCGCCGCAGCACCCCTGCATGAACGTATCGTCCATTCCGCAAAGTGTAGCGATGGGTCTTTTCGTAGCCATCTGAGCCGATATCTTGATGTCGATGACGGATGATCAGATCTCGCTTCCCTTCCCGCGGATCGTCAAGAACAAAATCTCCCGCTGCAATTGGGCATAAGCCACTAGCGGCGCTCGCCTGATAAGTATCTGTAACGCAGGGGAGCTCACGGGTCAACTCCTCACCATTTGCATCCAGAATAAAAACCATTCTACCGTCTTGATTCAAACCATAGCTGGCCTGTAGCAATATCTCGCTCTGACCATCCCCATCTACGTCTTGAAACCCCAGATGAAGCTTGTTCCCTTTGAACAACGGCGAATCCCAACGAGTAGTGAACGTCTCCCTCTCCAACACACCATAAACGACACGATTCGCTCCCCCGTCTTCTCCGAGAATAGCCACGATCGACTCCCGCCCCGACTTGAGAGACACAGCAAGCACCCTCACGAGATACTCAACCCTGACGGCGTCACCATCCAAACGAGCAACACTCGGCGTTACCAGGGGTGCCGGCCGCGCGTCGTCAAGCACTTTCGCCAAAATCAGGTTCTGCTCGGAGGCCGTCAGCCTCCGAGAGTTCGGTACTCCATGCCAATTCTCAATCATCGGCACAATCGAAAGCCTTTTCCAACGTATATGAGCTGGAAGGGTTCCATCTGGTCGACCAAGTGCTCCGGGGAACAGAAAGATCCAGTCGTCCTCTTCGGCGACGGCGATATCACGCGCGCGCAGGGCTTCGAGTATTTCAGCTCGCGTTCGCGGACATGCCATCTCTCCAATGACTCGCTCGAGGCCGTCGTAGAAAACACGCTTTCCTAGCACGCCGCCCATACACCGCACTACTTCATCTCGCTCGACCAAGCCAATATGCCTGGGCGCTGGGACCTGAGCGGAACCCACCACTGAGGTTACGAAGCACGCTATCGCAATTCTAGAAAGGCTCATACTGCCGCCCGCTTCGAATTACCGCACTTCTCATGCCACCATCGATCCTATAATTTGGTCCGCGCGAATTGTACTCCGAGAAGATTCGAGCCCAGTACTGTTCCCACTTTGCAGCATTACATGGATTACAGAGCTGAATCTGGCCCGAACCTAGCAGGTTCGTAGCCATAGTTCGGTGGAAGGCTGCCCCAAGCGAGAGGCCTCTATCCCAGGCCTGCTCCCATCCGCTGGCTAGCTGGTACAACGGGACATCCTCCACCCGCAGAACGGTATCGAATGCTTCTTTTTTTCCTGAGTCTGTCCATGGAAGCAACGTCAGCTGAAGGGGTCCATATGAAGACGCGGCATAAAACTGCGCCGTTGCCATGTGCAACCGAGTATCGACAGGCAATTTGGTTGCCTCATCGAACTCGGTCAGGCTCTCGGAAGCATTCCCGAAGAAGTTCCCCCGCGGGCGCCCACGGGCAATTTGTTGATCTAAATTCCGCTGAAACCAAGTGCCAATGGGCTCGCCTCTCGCATAGCTGAGATTGACGACGCCGTTCACTCTCTCCAAATCGAATACCTCGGGCGCTGGGTTGCCAAACGTTCCGGTTACGATCCCCGCAGTAGCTACTGGCTCGTAGCTAACAGTTAAGGTCTCTCCTGGTGCAAGGGCCTGGTAGAGACGAACTACTCCGTTCACATAGTCGACAGTCCAATCCGAGGGCCCGAGGGAACCGTCTCGCCCGGCATATGTCCCCATCGACCGGCTCCATCTCATTCCCTCGAATGTCGGCTCCGCTGTCAGTCTTCGATCGCTCCCTGTAATGACGGCCCTAACGCGTGAAGCGCGCGATTGGGACGGTAATCCTGATCGTCCGTACAGCGAGCCAGGATGAACCGCAAACACCGTCTGCGTGGATGCGGCACAGGAAGGCGGTTCAGCAAGCGGCACACATGCGACCCTCGAAAACGACAGAGGGGTGATCGGCCTCGGTGCGCTGTGAACTTGCCCTCCAATCATATATTTGTCAAAGGGATACAGCTGCAGCCACCGTGCGCTCCCATTGAAAACCTGAGAATTTCCATTCCTATCGCGAATACTTGAATCCCCGCTGAGGTGCATCAGGTCGACTGTCCACGGTTCGTATCTGAAGCTTCTACTCCTGAAGGAACTCTCGTGCTCAACCTGCGCTTTCAAGAATTGGGGCGGCACACCGTACCGGTTAGCGACCTTGACGATGTCCGAGTCTCGGCCACCATTCGTTTGACCCAGAGCTCGTTCGACCACGCCCACTCTTATTGTTGCTGAGTGTGGACCACTTACTGCTTTGACCGTCACCGGGCCGGACCTAATCCCTGTATCGGGATCCCGGCTGAGACGTAAGCCACGGAGATAGAACGCATTGGGATCCGGCTCTCTCGCTTCTACCTCAACTTGCACAGTGGGTATCCCACGCGCGTCTATTGGATTTTCGATCACGGAAAGCGTCGCCACTCGGTCAGGAATCAATCGGCGTCTCAAAATACTGCCTGCGGTCGGCCGAGCTAATCCCCGACCGAGTGGTCTGTCTTGAAGTAGATAGAGCTTCGAAGCCAGCGTGTCTCTCTGCACAACAACTTTCGCTTGACCACCGAATGGGACTTCAAACGGCTCCTGTGGCACCACGAATGACGGAGGACTCGTGAAGGGAGTCTGTCCTGGCGTCGTTCCTTCGAACTGGAATGAGAACGTCGGATAGTCAGTTAGCGCACGTGGCACGGTGACTTTGAAGGATCGTGGTCTCAGCAGAGCTGTAGCCGTGCGCACCTCATCCCCGCGATGCGCGGTAAAGACAACCTCCATTCCCACTTGCAAGTTGGCACCCTCGATCTCAAGCTCCTGTTCATCTCCATTCCAGAAGACCTGCCCTTTAACACCTGCCACACCGACTTCGTTCTCTTCAAATTGACTGGCCAGGTCGATTGGACCAGGCGCAGTGGCGCGCACGCCAATCGGTTGAGCCATTGATTGGCCGTCTGCAGAGAGTACGGATACAAACAAATCGTCCGCCTGACCAATAAATTGCGTCGGAAGTTCAGCTTCAATGTCTGTGTCACTCAGGAAGGTTGTGGCCAGCACGACACCCGTTTGCGCGCCTCGACCGAGTACCACCTTCAGGCCTTCTACAAAATTCTCGCCGGTCAGGTGCAACGTCTCGCTCCGGACATCCACTTCCACCGGACTTGCCGACTGCAATGAGAAGGTGGATGCCGACCCTGGCGGTGGAAAACCAGGCAAGTGCACGAGGAATGCGAGCGCTGTCGTCACGTCCTGTGCTGCCGAAACCTGAACGAACCCATCTCGTGAGAGGACTTCAGGAGTGAGATTGAAGGTGATCTCATTCGCGCTTCGCGAAAGCGTGTCGATCGGTAGCCATTCCCCGTCGAGACCTCGGACGTGAATGGTTGAGATGCCTGCGAGATTCGACCCACGAGCCGTAACTAGCCGAGGAGCACTCCCTCGCACTGCAAGAGACGGCTCCAGCGATGTAAGAACCGCCAAGTCGTTCGGGCTGCCGTTACCAACTACGCCCACTCGGACATCTGGATCAGGGTTTCTGATCGAGGTCTTAAAGGGTGACGTCAGCGTGCCATCAGGTTTTCGGATACTGATATCAAGACTCTCAGGAGGGGTCTCCAGGAATACGCCAGCCGGGACCGTCATGGTGAAGGTGCCATTTCCAAGTTCCTGCACCGGATACACGGCGAGCGACTGTGAGTTTCGAAGCAGCCGTACTGCACCTTGACCCAGATCCACCGGCGGGGCGATCAGCTGATATTTCACCTCGATCGGTTCGAGAGTTCGGCCAGCCTCGTCCAACGCCGCTATAATCGGTGTCACTTGTCGAATGATTGCGATCGACCCGAGGGCCATCGTCTGCACACCCCCCAAGGCGGTGGGTGCTCCTGTCAAAAAGGAGCGGTCCGTCGTAAACAGCACTTGGTTCCCAGACGCCATCCGACTCCCAATCCCGCTCAAGCTCCCGACAATCCTGGGCGCCATCAGCTCCGTCAGATCGACTAGCGTCGCCGCGCCGGCGTGTGCGCCGGCGGACGCCGAGACGATCGCCGTGCTGTCTTTGATCAGGATGTCGCCGACCTGATGCGGCAGCGCGAGCACGCTCATGATGCTCGGCACCTGCCGCGGCGAGCGCGCGAGCGGGGAGAGATCGACCACAAAGAGGACGCCGGTGGACGTGCCGTTGGCGATCCCCGTGCCACCCACGAGCGCCACCGGCCGGCCGCCGAGCGTGGCAACCGCCACGGCACTGCCGGCGTCGAGCCGCTGGCCGTCCTTCAGCAATTCACTGCGCCAGAGCTTCTCCCCGCTCAGTGGATCGAGGACGACAAGGCCGACCGCGGGTCGCGGGCCGGTCGCGAGCACCAGCCGTCGGCCGGTCTCTTCGACGGTCAGATCCGCCACCTTGAGATCGGCCAGCGGATAGCTGAATTCCGCACCGGGCGCGACAACCGGCACCGTCGCCACGACTGCCGTGTGATTGATCCCGCCATTGAAGAGCTGGCTGCGCAGCGCAAACAGCTCCGGCGCGGTCGCATCCGGCGCGTACCCATCGGGCGCGAACCCGACCCGCGCCTGCGCGAGATCCACCACCTGCACGCCTTTGCCGACGGTGGCGACATACGCGAGCCCATCTTTCATCACCACGCGGTTCGGCACGCCGTCTTCGAGACTGCTCGTCAGCGTCGCCGCCCCCACCCAGCGCGGCGGGTCGCTCGTCGCGTCATAGACAAAGAGCGTCGCCGGCGAGCTCCGAATCGTGTTTGTAAAGATGAACTCGCCCTCCACGAAGAAATACGCCTTCGGCCCCGTCGCGACCGCCAGCGTCCGCTGTCCGCCGCGATCCTCCCCGGCCAGATCGCGCGGGGCATAGCCAATATTGACCGCTGGCGGCACCTCGGCCGGCGTCACCGGATCGCTCACGTCGTAGGTCCGCAACTGCCCGGTCTGCAGCGCCGGATTCCCGATGCCGCCGGGATACAGCGTCTCGGCCAGATACGCGCGATCGCCGAGCACGACAAGGCCGGCCCCGCGTGGGGTCTCCTCGGTGCTGCCCAGATCCTCTGGCGCAAACGTGGTAAATGACGAGTCAAACGGCGTGAGCGCCTGCGGCGTCGGCGTATCACGATCGAGAATGGCATCGGTCAGCACCAGCCGGTAACTCTTCCCAAACTGCAGGCCGATCGTCGGCTGCAGCGTCAGCGAGCTGATCACCGCATTCGGATCCTGCAGGTCGTCAATTGGATAGGGATTGCCCGCGCCATCCACCGCGACCGCGAGGAGCTTCACGGGCACGACACCGTCCGGGCCGATGAGCTGCACTGAGGCCGACGAAATTTGCGTCACCGGTTCGGTAAACGTCACCTGCGGGAAGATCGTCACCGGCACACCCGTCGCATTCGCCTTCGGCACCGTCCGCGCGAGGATGACGCCCGGACGGCCGGGCACCGACGTCAACTGGCTGCTGCCGGCTGCAATCACCCGGAAGCTCCCCGTCGCCGTCACCGGTGGGCCGAACGGCGGCAGCGCCGTGACGCTGATCGTGTAGCTCCCCGGCGTGTTCGCCGTGTACTCGACGATCGCATCCATCCCCAGCGCCGATTTCTGTCCTTGCAGCGGATCGCGCTGCACCGCGTGCGCTTCCCCTTGAATCGTCGCGCTGTTAATCGTGCCCTCGGTCGCGAAGCCAATCACCAGCGGCGTGCCAGCGAGCACGATCCCATCGGTCGCTTTCCGCACGCCGTCTTCCAGCCGCATCACGCGGATCGTCACTTGCGGCGCCGGCGGCGGCGCCTCCGCCGCGGGCAGCGTGATGTTCGCCGTCGCAAGATTGGTGAAGTGCCCCTGCGCGACGAGCGCGCCCAGCGCGGGATCGGTCGCGACCTTCGAATCGGTCCGCGCCACCGCAAACGTCGTGGCTGTGTAGGTCTGGCCGTTATACGTCGTCCGAATCGTGGACGCGCCGGTCGTAAAGTGCGGGTCATCAAACGTAAACCGCCCGTCGGCTTGCGTCACCGCCACCGTCGCATTCGGGTCGTTGACGTCGTCGCGCTGAACAATCAGTCCAGCGACACCCTCGAACACCGGCGTGGGCGATCCCGGCGCGAATGTGGGCCGGATGACACGCCCGGTGATCTTGCCCGGCACCGGCGCCCCCGGCAACAGCGCGTTGTGCGTCCAGAGGACCACCATGTGCGCCGTCATCATCGTGCCCGGCACGCCGGCGTCGAACGCCGAGACCTGCAGCCGATGCTGCGCGTCAAAGGCGTTGAACCCGTGCCGGTAGCCGTACATCGGGAACGACGCGGTTACGATCTTCGCGCTCGCCCCCTCCCCTTCCACGAACGCATCATCGACCGATTCGAAGAGCACGGCGCCGTTGGGGCCCTGCAGCTTCCGATAGACGTGATAGAACGCGTCCTTTGGATTGGCCGGCGCCCCCGCCGGGACCGGGAACGCCAGATCCACTTCCTTCTCGAAGTGCGTCGCCTCCGAGGCGCTCACCTTGAGGCCCTGCCCGAAGTGCGCGCCCGGCAGCGCCGGCAATTCCGGGAAGGCGGCCGCG
>DATEEI010000113.1:0-7812 GCA_035281225.1 Vicinamibacterales bacterium | reverse complement strand
GTCACCGCAGCCACTATTCACCGGTGGAACGCTTTCGCATTTTGGTTTTCATGCAGACCTACGGCCTCTCGTGGGCCGACGCGGCGGATCGGTTTCTCGTGTCCGTCAACACCATTGCGCGATGGATGCGCGACGCGACGGCCGAGCCGACCCGCCAGAGCGTGGGTGTCTTGCTGAAAGCCGCGCCGCCCCTGCGCTGCTACAGCGATGTCGTGCGGAATCTCGTCTCTCAGATGGACGTGTGGGGCAGACCCTGAAGATTGGCGTCGTGCTCGATGCGTACGCGCGACTGCCACTCGCCGCCAGCGTGTTCACACGCGAACCCACGGCGCGACAGATGGCTGGCCTCGTCTCACGCGCCGTCACACGTGTCGGCCCTCCGCGGTATCTCGTCTCGGATCGCGGCGCACAATTCACCGCGCGTCTGTTTGCGCAGACACTGAGCCGACTCGGCATTCGGCATCGGTTCGGCGCCATCGGCTCGCCGGGCGCCACGGCACGCATCGAGCGCTTCTGGCGGACAGTGAAGATGCTCATGACGATAAAGCGCTGCCCACCCCTGTCGCGTGCCGATCTCGCCACCCGACTCGAGACCGCGCTCGCCTACTATGCCGCGTACAAACCGCACACGGGTCTCAGCGGCGCGACGCCGCTGGAAATCTATCTCGGCCTGACGCCCGCCCACACGCGCGCCCGTGCGCCGACATCCTCCGCGACGATCCCGCGCCTCGAGATCGGCTCTCTCGACCCCGATCGGCGCTTTCCGATCGTCGTCGCGCGCGCCGCATAAATTTCGCCATGGCATGGGCGCATCGCCGGTGAGGTGTGCCTGCGCGCGCGTCCCGCTCAGGTGGCGCACCGGGTAGACGGGTTCGTTACAGCAAAACGTTGCGGAATCGAGCGGGCGGAACGTGAGGAGACCGGGAATCTCATAGCGAAATGCCCCGCCAATTCCCATCGGGGCCATACCGCGTTCGACATAACAAAACATGTCGCGATCGGGAGCAGATCAGCGCCGACGGGTGGATCGCTCCTTCAACTTTCCGTGACCGCGTCAACGTGAGGCTGGGGATCATCCGATGCCTCTGGAACCGGCACGAACACCGGCTCTTCGGTGCCGAGATGAATGTCCGAGAGAAGGTCGTGAGCAAGGACCACCCGAGCTGACCAGAGAGTATCGGCAACTACCTGTGGCGCCTCTCCGCCAATAGCTTGGCCTCTCTTAGGGTGAACACGAACGACAAGCGTGTCCATGTTGCCCAGAGAATGCGCAAGGAGATCAAAGGTCACCGTCAGCTGCTTTCCGATGTACACGACGGGTTGATTGTCTGGTCCAACGGCCGCAATCTGCAACCGCCTGTCGTAGGTGCAGTAGATGCTCTCCAATACAGAACGAGCGCCCTCTTGAACCTCATGCCCAATAGGAACTCGCACGAGATCGAAGAAGCGCTTTGAGCTGACTATTCGCTCGCACCGGAACACTTTTCCGTCCCGATCAGCAATCTCGAGTATCGAGACGATGTGGTCTTCATCCCGCTCCCCGTGACCTCCGTCCGACCAAACCGGATGCGTTCGGGGGACAGTCATTGCAGCTGCACCGGGAACCACGGCAGGAAACGAGACGCGGCAACGTATAACACCTCGACTGAGTTTCAGTTGCCGACCGTCACTGATTCGATACCGTTCCTCGCCCACGACAACAAGAACGGAGCGCAACCACACTGAACCGTTTCTCACCGCACGAGCTCCAAGGGTAGAAGCAGTATGCCCTCGCTATCACAATACTGCCGTATCTCAGCCGACACCACGTTTGAAGGAGCTCGTGCCGTTGGCTCGCGCATGTCGTAGCGCCACGACGCCGTCCCGAAGCTCACATCTTGCTAAAAGCCACCACACTTCGATTGGATCAGTGCGGAATTTGGACCAGCCCGATGCCCTACGCGCGTGGAGTGAACCGCACATCAGGCTGCGGGTCTCCGGACCCGTCGAGGGGCAGAAAGACAAGCGGTCGATCGGTCTCGGGCTCCTCAAAGAGCACGGGGCCCAGTACGATGCGAGCCGCCCAGTCGTTTACGGCAATGACCTCTGGCGTGGCGCTGTCATCGAGAGCACCACCTGCAGTTGGCTGAACCCGAATTACCAACTGGTGGACGTCGTGCGACTGCGCCGCAAGTAAGTCGATCTGAACGGAGACATGCTTTCCTCGATACGCAAAAACCTCCCCGCCGATGCCGACCGTAGCGAGTGGCCAACGCCGTTCATAGATGCATCTGACGTCAGCCAGCAACACACTAGCAGCCCCGCTGAACGGACAGGAAACACGTAAGAGGTCAAAGAACTTGCTCGCGGTGATGAGTCGCTCGCAGCGATACCGTCGACCATCCCAGTCGCTAACTACCAAAGACGACTTGACTGCGTCTTCGTCGTTCATGCCAGCCTGCACCGATTCGACCAACCGGCCGGCCGCTATCAGACTTGCTGGACCAAGCACGCGTTCTGAAAACGCAACCGAACACCGAATGTGACCACGGTGAAGCGTGAGACATCCTCCACCGACGACATCGAACACCCTTGTCTCGCTCAGGCTTGCGGTCAGGTCCATTACGCGCACACACTATCAGCGAACAAGCTCAACTTGTAAAGTTTGAATTCCACGCTCTATACATGCAGCTAAAAGAGGTTCGTCGATTGGATTTGAATGAACAAGCACTGGGACGCGACCATTCCGATCTCGAAGGAGCTCTTGGAGTTTGGATGTCGGCACGTCATCCAAGGTCATTACCTGCCCTGCAGATACTTTCGATTTGATCTGAAACGCATGGGTCGATGTGAGGGTGTCCACTCCGGTAATACCGGGCGGGCCCGCTCGATCAACGGCGACGTCCACGAACGATCCGTAGCTTCCGTTTCGCGCTATCGCGGCGCTCGCTTGAATCTCGAAGAGATCGCCAAAGTTTGGCTCGTCCACCTGCTCAGCCGCGCGCTTTAAAAGCGTTGGCGTCCCACTTAGGCCGAGATCCGATAGCTCTCCAATATCCCTTAGCGTCGCGGTCTTGGCCGCATCCACGAGTCGACCCGAACTAAGCAGAAGCTGTACGCTTTTCCCAGGCTCAACACCGGCAACGGCCGCCATTTTGGAAGCCCTTAGCAATCCAATCTGCGCCGACTGAGGCGTGCGATTCGCGAAGGCAAGAATTACCTCAGCTTCCGGACCGGTCCGTAGCTGCAAAAACTCACGCATGGCGGTTTCGGCGCTGAGGTCATCCGCGAGTGAGAACAGCTTGTCGGCTCCGGTAAGCGCATCGTCGGTCAGGCTGGCTAAACGATCAAAGGCTCGATTCGCGGTGGCCGCAGCGCTCGCACTTCTCTGGCTTGCACGAATCATGATATTCACGGCTAGCTCGCCGCAGGCAACCGTTTGTCCCGGCGTGTGAACCGATGTCGCGAAGAGAAACAGGCTCGCGGCTAGAGTATTTCTTGGGGTTAGTAGCGTCATAAGTCCCTATTCACTACGGTGCGCATGGCGGCGCGATTCGTGCCATCTTTGCAATACCCTCGACGACGGCCGGGGAGTCGGTCTGCTTTATGAACGCAAGCGTACGTTCCACATCCGCTGGACTAGCAGTGACCAACTTTCTCAGCAATTGTTCCCGAACTACAGGTGTGAGATCCGCCCCTGCTCTGGCCATGAACTTCACTGCCCCTTCCACCGCATCGTCGCTCAGCCGAATGACGTTACCAGCCGCATCCGTCAACCCAGCCAACGCTCGCACCGCACCCCGCACCGCATCCGGGTCGCCGAAGACTTCATCGCTGCGCTTCAGGAGCTCGACAAATTTTACGTCGAGCACGTCGTCGCTATAGCGTTTGACCACTGTGTTCAACGTGGCGAGGTCGGCCTCTTCACGCACGATGCGCCCGGCGAACGCGCCGCCGCCGGCCCACGCGAACTTGAGGCCGCCTTCCGCATGCTCCGCGATGCCATCCCAGTTGCGCGCCTTCGCCAGATCGTAAATACGTCCTGGCAGCTGGCGGAGCGGCCCGGGCACGTCTTTAATCTGCTTCAAGCCCTGACGGACCACGACAATGCCCTTGTCCAGCGCCACACCGGCCGGGCCGGTGACCATCGTAAACTCCGTCGCGAAGCCGATGGCCGAGAGCGCCAGATTCACCTTGCTGACGTCGGTCGTGGGATCGAGGGCATTAAACACTTCACCGAGAATTCCCGCCACGTCGCCGGCAAAGGGCACGACGCCGACGCCCAGCTCCGCGACACGCGCATCAAATCCCTCGCCGCGGCCAAACACCCCGGCCACCATGTTGGCCAGCAGCCCGTTCAGCCGCGTGTTCATGACGTGGATCCGCGCGTCCTTCAACTTGATCGGCTGGGTCTCTCGATCGCTCGTAAAGTACTCGGCCGTAATCACCACTTCCTTAACTTGCAGCGCCGCCAGCTCTGACGTGGCTTTCAGCGTCGCTTCCACGCGGCCCGTGACATCGTCCACCTCTTTCCGCAGCGTGGTCGTATTGGTCTCCGTCCACACCAGTCCGGCGCCTGCGGGCAGCTTCAGCAGCATGTAGTCGCCCGGGAGCGTGGGCGGCATGCCCCCGCGCGTCTTGATCGACTTCGCGAACGTGCGCGACGAATTCTTGAGATCGTACGCATTGACGGGCGGTTCCAGCCCCTTGCCGCTCTCATCCCACGTGTCTTCGACGGGCTCGGCGCGTTCAGCCAGCACCGCCGCAATCGCCGCACGCTCGCGCTCGAAAATGACGTCGAGGCCGGTCACGTCCAAGGGTACCTTACGGGACAGCAACTCCTCTGGGGTGCCGACGTCGGCACGCGCCTCGACGAAGTAGTCCCCGGTGGCCTGGACCGGCGACCCATACGGCCACACGGTGTGGCCCTTCGTGCCGTCAAACGGCGCATCGAGTTGCTGCGCGATCTGGGCATTTCGCAACACCCGCACCTCCATCGTGCGAACGGGCTCGCCCCCGCCGATGACACGGTAGTCGATCGTCACGTCGGTCAGCGTCTTGTTGAGATCGAACGGAATCGTGATCTTCTCCGGCTGCACCAGCAGCATGCGCCCGAGTGCTGTCGTCTGGACGCCCCCGAGCGCTGTGGGCGACCCGGTAAGGAACGACCGCTCCGTTGAGAGGAGGACCTCATCCACCATCGCCATCCGACTCCCAATCCCACTGAGCGACCCGACAATTCGCGGCGCCATCAGCTCCGTGAGATCGATCAGCGTCGCCGCGCCGGCATTGGCCCCGCCAGCGGCCGACACGATCGCCGTCGTGTCCTTGATCAGGATGTCGCCCACCTGATGCGGCAATGCGAGCACGCTCATGACGCTCGGCAGTTGCCGCGGCGAGAGTGCCAGCGGGGACAAGTCCACGATGAAGAGCACACCGCTCGACGCACCGTTGGCGACCCCCGTGCCACCCACCAGCGCGACCGGCCGGCCGCCGAGCGTGGCGACCGCCACGGCGCTGCCGGCATCGAGCCGCTGGCCGTCCTTCAGTAATTCACTGCGCCAGAGCTTCTCCCCGCTCAGCGGATCGAGCACGACGAGGCCGACCGCCGGCCGCGGGCCGGTGGCCAGCACCAGCCGTCGACCGGTCTCTTCGACCGTCAGGTCGGCCACCTTGAGGTCGGCCAGCGGAGCGCTGAATTCCGCGCCGGCCCCGACGACCGGCACCGTCGCCACGACTGCCGTGTGATTGATCCCGCTGTTGAAGATCTGGCTGCGCAGCGCAAACAGCTCGGGCGCGGTCGCATCCGGCGCGTAGCCATCGGGCGCAAACCCGACCCGCGCCTGCGCGAGATCCACCACCTGCACGCCTTTGCCGACGGTGGCGACATATGCGAGCCCATCCTTTACGACCACGCGGTTCGGCACGCCGTCCTCGAGACTGCTCGTCAGCGTTGCCGCGCCCACCCAGCGCGGTGGGTCACTGGTCGCGTCGTACACAAACAGCGTCGCCGGCGAGCTCCGGATCGTGTTCGTGAAGATAAACTCGCCGTCCACGAAGAAATACGCCTTTGGACCTGTCGCGACCGCCAGCGTCCGTTGCCCGCCGCGATCTTCACCGGCCAGATCGCGGGGAGCGTAGCCAATCGTGACCGGCGGCGGCACCTCGGCCGGCGTCACCGGATCGCTCACGTCGTAGGTCCGCAACTGCCCGGTTTGCAGCGCCGGATTCCCGATGCCGCCGGGATACTGCGTCTCGGCCAAATACGCGCGATCGCCGAGCACGACGAGGCCCGCCCCGCGTGGTGTCTCCTCGGTGCTGCCCAGATCTTCCGGCGCAAACGTCGTGAATGACGACTCGAACGGCGTGAGCGCCTGCGGCGTCGGCGCATCGCGATCGAGAATCGCATCGGTCAGCACCAGTCGGTAACTCGCCCCAAATCGCAGGCCGATGGTCGGCTGGAGCGTGAGTGAACTCACGACGGCGTTGGGATCCTGCAGATCGTCAATCGGATACGGATTGCCCGCGCCATCCACCGCCACCGCGAGGAGCTTCACCGGCACGATACCGTCCGGACCGATCAGCTGCACCGAGGCCGACGAGATCTGCGTGACCGGCTCGGTAAACGTCACCTGCGGGAAGATCGTCACCGGTACGCCCGTCGCATTCGCTTTCGGCACCGTGCGCGCGAGGATCACGCCCGGACGGCCCGGCACCGATGTGAGCTGGCTGCTGCCGGCCGCAATCACGCGGAAGCTCCCCGTCGCCGTGACCGGCGGGCCGAACGGCGGCAGCGCCGTGACGCTAATCGTGTAACTGCCCGGCGTGCTCGCCGTGTACTCGACCATCGCATCCATCCCCAGGGCGGACTTCTGCCCCTGTAGCGGATCGCGCTGCACGGCGTGCGCTTCCCCTTGAATCGTGGCGCTGTTGATCGTGCCCTCGGTCGCAAAGCCGATCACCAGCGGCGTGCCCGCCAGTACGATGCCGTTGCTCTCTTTCCGCACGCCGTCTTCCAGCCGCATCACGCGGATCGTCACCTGCGGCGCCGGCGGCGGCGCCTCCGCCGCGGGCAGCGTGATGTTCGCCGTCGCGAGATTCGTGAAGTGCCCCTGCGCGACGAGCGCGCCCAGCGCGGGATCGGTCGCCACCTTCGAATCGGTGCGCGCCACCGCGAACGTCGTCGCCGTGTAGGTCTGGCCGTTGTAGGTGGTCCGAATCGTGGACGCGCCGGTCGTGAAGTGCGGGTCGTCGAACGTAAACCGGCCGTCGGCTTGCGTCACCGCCACCGTCGCGTGTGGATCATTCACATCATCGCGCTGCACGATCAGCCCCGCGACACCCTCGAAGACTGGCGTGGGGGATCCTGGCTCGAACTTCGGTCGAATCACACGCCCGGTGATCTTCCCCGGCACCGGCGCCCCCGGCAGCAGCGCGTTGTGCGTCCACAGGACCACCATGTGCGCCGTCATCATGGTGCCCGGCACGCCGGCGTCGAACGCCGAGACCTGCAGCCGATGCTGCGCGTCAAACGCGTTGAATCCATGCCGGTAGCCGTACATAGGGAACGACGCGGTCACGATCTTCGCGCTGGCCCCCTCCCCTTCCACGAACGCATCATCGACCGATTCAAAGAGTACGGCGCCGTTCGGGCCCTGCAACTTCCGATAGACGTGATAGAACGCGTCCTTCGGATTGGCCGGCGCCCCCGCCGGGACCGGGAACGCCAGATCCACTTCCTTCTCGAAGTGCGTCGCCTCCGAGGCGCTCACCTTGAGGCCCTGCCCGAAGTGCGCGCCCGGCAGCGCCGGCAATTCCGGGAAGGCGGCCGCG
>DATEEI010000112.1:0-7984 GCA_035281225.1 Vicinamibacterales bacterium | reverse complement strand
CTTTGCTGGCGGGGCGCCCGGCGTGCTGCACGGCACGCGCAGCTTCGTGCTGCAGGACGAGGACGGCAACATCGAAGGCACGCACTCGATTTCCGCGGGCCTCGACTATGCCGCTATTGGACCGGAGCACGCATGGCTCAGAGACCTTGGGCGCGCCGAGTACACATGGATCGGCGACGACGGTGCGCTCGGCGCGTTTCGGGAGCTCGCGAAGACGGAGGGCATTATTCCGGCGCTCGAGTCGGCTCACGCCGTGGCCTATGCGTGCACGCTCGCGCAGGAACTGGGGCCGGACGCTCAGCTTTTGGTCAACCTGTCCGGTCGCGGCGACAAGGATGTCGACAGCGTGGCGCACTATATCGGAATGGAAAAGGGTGCCGAAGTTGGCATCTAGGATTACAGACACCTTCGCTCGCCTCCGAGCAGAGAAGCGAACTGGCCTCGTGACGTACGTCACTGCCGGCGATCCCGATCTCGCCCGGTCCGCCGACATTCTGCATGCGCTCGATAGAGCAGGTGCCGATGTGCTCGAAGTCGGCGTTCCGTTTTCGGAGCCGCTCGCAGACGGCCCGGTGATTCAGCGGGCGACCGAGCGGGCACTGGCCGCCGGTGCCACCGCTTCAAGTGTTCTCGGCCTCGTATCGCGGATTCGTTCGACGGTAAAAGCACCGATAGTGCTCTTCACCTATGCGAATCCTGTGCTGAGGATGGGCGTCGAGACGTTTGGTGATCGGGCGAAGCAGGCGGGTGTGGATGGCGTTCTAGTGTTGGACCTGCCGATCGAGGAGGCTCAGGGCTTCAGGGACGCCATGGCTGCACGCGAGATCGACATGATCTTTCTCCTGAGCCCGACCACGACGGATGCACGAATGACCGAAGCCGCGAGAATGGGTCGAGGGTTCATCTACGGCATTTCGCGCTTGGGCGTCACGGGCACGCGCGATACGGTCGCCGATGGCGCCGAAGGGTTGGCGGGCCGCATGAGGGCCGCCACGTCGCTGCCGATCGCGCTAGGCTTCGGCATCTCGACGCCGGAACATGTACGGCAGATTGGGAAGTTCGCGGACGCCGCGGTCGTCGGGAGCGGGCTCGTCGGGGTGATTGCAGAGGCCGGAAACAGTCCCGATCTCGTTGAAAGGGTAGAATCATATGTTCGGTGGCTTACCGGTGGGGCTCAACTTAAGTTGAGCCCCACAGATCGCCTATGACAATCGACGAGCTCAGACGGCGGATCGATCAGCTTGATGAACGGCTGGTCGAGCTGCTCAGCGAGCGTGCTCACTGCGCGCTCGAGATCGGCACGCTGAAGAAGACGCTTGGCCTCGAGGTGTACCAGCCCGAGCGCGAGGCCGAGGTGCTGCATCACGTGCAGTCGCACGGTAAGCAGACAGGCAGTCCTCTCGAGGGGGATGCCATTGTGCGGGTGTTCGAACGCATTATCGACGAGGCGCGCCGCATCGAGCGCGCCACGGCGCATCAACAAGCAGGGGATGGGGAGGATCGAAAGCCATGGTAGTCGTGATGGAAGAGCGCGCGAGCGAAGCGCAAATCGAAAAGGTGGTCGCGTCGCTCGTCGAGGCGGGCATGGATGTGCATCGATCCACGGGCGTCAACCGCACCGTGCTCGGTGTGGTAGGAGCGCACAAGGTGGATAGCGGATTGATAGAAGTGATGGACGGCGTGCACGAGGTGATTCGCATTACCGAGCCGTACAAGCTCGCGAGCCGCACGTTCAAGCCCGAAGGCACGGTCGTCGTGATCGACGACGTGCGGATTGGCGGCGACGAGGTGATCGTCATGGCCGGTCCGTGTTCGGCCGAGAGCGAAGAGCAGGTACACGCGACGGCCGCCGCGGTCAAGAAGGCGGGAGCCAAGGTGTTCCGCGGCGGGGCGTTCAAGCCTCGCAGCTCTCCTTACAGCTTCCAGGGCCTCGGCGAGGAAGGGTTGCGGATGCTACGTGAGGCCGCTGATCTTCACGGGATGAAGCTCGTGTCCGAGGTCATGGACGTGAGTCAGATCGATGTCGTGGGCCGTTACGCCGACATCTACCAGGTCGGCGCGCGCAACATGCAGAACTTCACGTTGCTGCGCGAACTGGGCCGCGTGAGAAAACCGGTGCTGTTGAAGCGCGGCATTGCGGCCACGATCGAGGAGTGGCTGCTGTCGGCGGAATATATTCTCGCTGGCGGCAACAACGACGTCATCCTGTGCGAGCGCGGTATCCGCACGTTCGAGAGCTACACCCGGAACACTCTCGACATCTCGGCGATCCCGGTGATCAAGAAGCTGAGTCATCTGCCCATCATCACGGACCCGAGCCACGCCACAGGCAAGCGCAACAAAGTGGCGCCGATGGCGCGGGCCTCGGTCGCCGCGGGCGCCGACGGCATCATCGTTGAAGTCCACTGCAATCCGGACAAGGCGCTCAGCGATGGCGCACAGTCGATGTTCCCCGCCCAGTTCGATCGCGTGATGGCCGAGCTCCGCATCATTGCGCCGGCGATCGGTCGCAGCATCTGCGTGGAACCGGTCGTCAAGCGAGGCTGGGGGAGGTAGGGAAGAAGGCAGAGGGAAGAAGGAAGAGGGGAGAGGGAAAAAAGGGTGCCTGAGGGAAAGCAGCTGCCGATGCTGCGGGTGGAAAAAGATCCCGGGCAGCCGCCAGTATTTCAACGCGTCGGGATCGTCGGTCTCGGGTTGATCGGCGGATCGATTGCGCTAGCGGCACGGCAGATATGGCCGGCCGCGTTGGTCATTGGCGTCGATCGTAAAGATGTCCTCGAGCAGGCCATGGTGCTTCACGCGATCGACGTCGCGGCAGACGATCCCGTGGTGCTGGCAGAGGCCGATCTGGTGATTCTCGCGGCTCCGATTCAGCAGAATCTCGAGGTCCTTCGCGAGCTGCCCGATCACGTGTCGAGCGCCGCGGTCATTACCGACACCGGAAGCACGAAACGCGCGATCGTCGAGGCGGCTGCCGCACTGCCGGAGCGACTGTCGTTCATCGGTGGCCACCCGCTGGGCGGCGCCGCACGAGCGGGCATCGAGCACGCGCGAGCAGACATGTTTACGGGCCGGCCCTGGCTGTTTACGCCTGCCAAGGGACACAACGCCCTGGCGCTGGAGAAACTGAACGCCTTCGTGACCGGGCTGGGCTCCCTTCCCCGAACGTTGTCGCCCGAAGAACACGATCGACTCCTTGCCTTTATCAGTCATTTGCCTCAATTGTCCGTCAGCGCCTTGATGCACGTGGTCGGGGAGGCTGTCGGCGTAGATGGCCTCGGGCTGAGCGGACGCGGTCTCCAGGACACGACACGGCTCGCGTCGAGCCCGGCAGGAATCTGGAAGGAAGTGTGCGCAACGAACGCGGACGAAATCGGCTCCGCGCTCGACGCGTTGATCGCAGTGCTTCAGCAGTTGCGCACTGACCTGAAGACCGGGAAGTCGATCGATGCCGTCTTCGAATCGGCCAACCTCTGGCGCGAGACACTACTTTCGGTGAAAACCTGAATTTCGACGCGGAGGCGCAGCGCCAACTGACGCAGCCGTTGCCTGAAGACCGGCGACCAGGCGATTCTTCTCTGATGGCTGTCGAATCGGGCTAACGTGCCGGTTCAGGCGCGCCGACAGGCGTCGCCTGCAACCGGTTGTTAGACCTCTGTGCGGGTGAGGCGGATGTCGACTTCACGGTCAACGTACTCCCATTCGGGTGATGCGCGCAGAGCTTGCACAAGTTCTTCGAACGCCGCCGCGTCCGAAGGCGCGTACTCGAACCAGGTGAGAAAGTCGAATGGCTCGTCGGGGCCGAGATCTCGGCAGTGGTGCAAGCGCCTTGCTACGGCAGGTAGGTACTTCAAGCCAATTGCGATGTGGCGCGATTGCGACTCGAAGACTTCGCGGCGTTCGTCTTGGGCGAGCGCCCACCATGCGGCATTCTTGCGAATTGGTATGAGTGCTGCGCGGGTTGATGCGTTCCGGCCGAGGCCCTCCTGCTTGCTGACAAGAGCACCCTTCTCTTCGCGCACGACATAGCGTTCGTTGCTCGTGATTCCACGAAGGAGCCAAGAAGTCCCTGATGGCGGTTGCGCCGACGGGCCAGCAATGACGGACAGCCTTGGGGTGGTGACCATCGGTTCTCCGACGACACAGTGCATGTGGTCGATGAGCCACGGGCCTGCGCTACCTCCGACGAAGCTAAATAGACGGGCGATGGGTGGCGTATTGGCTGTCATAGGTGTGAGAGGCTAACGTTCGGTTTCAGCCGCGGCGGCTCATGATCGCACCTGCCGCCGCCGGCTGCAAACCGGGGTTAGCCCGCTGTCACCGCCTACCGAATTGTCGGCCCCGGCTCGCGCGAATGACGCATATCGTCCAGGAGCCCCAACGCGTACGCCTCGACGACGGCTTCGTGAGGAAGTACGTGATGCTGTGGGCGGGACTCGGCATCCTGTTGGCTTCAATCTACGGATTGATTATGAGTTGAACGTCGATCGATCCTCCTTCTTCCTTTCCAGATTCTTTGCGTCTCTGCGTCAAAAGACGGAAGATCTTCCCATGAGAATCCCGAAGTCAGCCATCGCGGACATGGTGGCGCATGCGCGCGAAGAGGCCCCGCGAGAGTGCTGCGGGCTTTTGATCGGGAACGCTGAAGCGATCGAGCGCAGCGTGCGCGCGAGAAATATCGACGATCGCGCGACGCGATATCTCATCGACCCCGACGATCACTTCGCAGCGATTCGGTCCGCGCGATTGGACGACAGGGAAGTCATCGGAGCCTACCACTCGCATCCTGCGAGTGGGCCCGTACCATCCGCAACGGATATCGCCGAAGCCAACAGCGGCTCAGAGTTTATCTATGTGATTGTGTCGCTGATGGGTGAAGACGTGCGCGCGTATCGCGTTGAGGACGGGGCGCCGGTGGTTCTGCCGTTGGTCATCGGCGATCGACCGTTGCCGATCGCCGATCGTCGATCGCCGCCCTAAAACCCGCCCAGCAACCGTACCCCTGTCGTTTGGACGGCCAGCACGCGGTTTTTCATTTTCAGGCGAAACACGATTCGATACGCGCCGGCTCGCTTGTACGTGTGCTGGCCCGAGTACCGACGTCGAATCTGCGACACACCTGGCTCATATGGCTGGCAGTCGGCCGAACCCTCGGACACGGTACCGTCGCCCCAGTTCCATTCAACGGTAGGGCAGTAGTAATCCCGATAGTCGTCGTCACCGCCCTTGAATTCCGCCGCGGCCGATACCCGCACCGGCACCATGCCCGTAACCGGCGTTACCTTGAGCGACAGCGACGGACGCTTTGGTTCCTGCTTGTCCTTATCTTCCGCCACCTGGGCAGATCCCGGCACCGCAGTCGTCAAGAGCACTGCAGCTGCACCGAGCGCTGTCACTAGCGTGGCACGAAGCATCAGTGTCATCCTACCGCCCGGAGTAGAAGAGAGCAAGGTGCCATAATATGCGGATGCCCCGCACCAAAAGATCCAAGCCGATGGACGTAGTCGCCGGCGATCCTCGCGGCGTCGATACCGACCTTCTGGTCGTGACCGCGTTCGAAACACAAATGTCGCCTCTGGCGGCGTGGAACGCAGTCACCAATTCGGAAATCGACCGCGCGATCGCCTCGAAGGAATTCAGCGGCAAGTTGTACGAAACATTTCTGACGCCTATTGTGAGCTCCAGCGTGCGAGCGGTGCGACTCGCGATCTCCGGGCTGGGACTGCAGGGAGAGTTCACCGTCGACCGTGCCCGACGCGTGGCTTCGGCCGTCGGTCTGCTCGCGCGCCAGAAGAAGATCGCCCGTGTCGCGTTCGTCGCGGACGGTCCGCTGGATTCGCCCGAGATGATGCAGGCGATCGCCGAAGGGTTGACACTCGCGGAATTCGAGGCAGGCCGATACAAGACGTCGGGATATGACGTCTTCGAGCTGCGGCAGCTCGGAATTGTCGTTCGCGAAGGCTCGCGTGAAGCTGCGGGAGAGGCCGTCAGACGCGGACGCGTGATCGGCGAGCACTGCAACATGGCCCGCGCGCTCGACAACGAGCCGGGAAACGCGCTCAGGCCGTCGGTATTTGCGGAGGGGCTGGCCGAGATCGCGCGCGCGGGAGGACTCACAGCGGAGGTGCTCGACCATCACATGCTCGACAGTCTCGGGATGGGGATGCTGCTCGGCGTGGGGCGGGGAAGCTACGACCCTCCGCGGCTCGTCGCGATCCGATACGAGCCGGCCGGTGCACCCGCCACTCCCGTCCTCGGGCTGGAAGGTAAAGGCATCACCTTCGACACAGGTGGTATCTCGATCAAGCCGGCGGCCGACATGGATCGCATGAAAGACGATATGGCGGGCGGCGCCGCCGTCGCGTGTGCCATGAGCGCCATGGCGGAATTGGGTGCGCCGATTCGGGTGATCGGTGTGATTCCGATTGCCGAGAACATGCCGGGTGGCGGCGCGCTTAGGCCGGGCGACGTCCTGAGGAGCGCGTCTGGCAAGACGGTCGAGGTGATCAACACCGACGCGGAAGGACGCCTGATTCTCGGTGATGGGCTGTGGTATGCGCAGCAGATGGGAGCGACGCACCTCGTCGACCTCGCGACGCTGACCGGCGCGATCACCGTGGCGCTGGGAAAGATCACCAGCGGGCTCTTCGGCACGCCGCCCGCCTTCGTCGAACATGTCAGAGGGATCGCGGAGCGCGCGGGCGATCGGTGCTGGCCGCTCCCTCTCTTCGAAGAGTACAAGGATCAGCTACGCAGTGAAATCGCCGACATGCTGAACACCGGTGGGCGACCTGGCGGCTCCATCACCGCGGCGTTGTTCCTGCGCGAATTCACAAGTGGCCTACCTTGGATTCATATGGATATCGCAGGCACAGCATGGGCGGAGGAGAACAAGCCGTTCATGCCGAAAGGGCCGACGGGCGTTGGACTGCGGACGTTGGTGGAACTGGCATTCACGTCGCAGATATGGGGGAAGCTGGGAGGCCAGCAGCCGCCTGTAATCTAGAATCTGGAATCTAGAAACTAGAAAGTGAATCTAGAAACTGGAACGTGGGATGTGAAATCTACGGGCAGAAATTGCCAACTTCCAGCCGTCCCTTAAGGTGCTCGCCAAATAACTAAGGATATCTGGCGGATCGCTCGTTGCTTGGCTAGGAGTCGTGGAACCCGCAGATCTCCTTAGTCGAGCGGCAGCGTTCGCGTTGGCGGTGCTGCAATTCTATCGTCGACTCCCCAAAACCCAAGAGGCCCAGATTCCTGGTGCACAGCTCCTCCGCTCCGCCACTGGAATAGCTGCTAACTATCGAGCCGCCCGACGCGGCCGCTCGCGGGCGGAGTTCATCGCGAAATTGGGCATCGTCGTCGAAGAGTCGGATGAAACCGTGGGCTGGCTCGAATACATGAGGGACGGTGCTATTGCCACCGATCCCGACTTGTTGCACGAGGCGAAAGAGCTGTGCGCGATCTTCACCGTATCTCTGCGGACCGCCCGAAGAAACGCTGCCGAGAGGAAGAATGTGAACGCGCGTTCAAGGAGAAGCTGACCGTCTACTTTCTAGATTCTACTTTCTAGATTCTAGATTCTAGATTTTACTTTCTGGTTCTACTTCCCGCCGGCCGGCGGCGTAAGCCCGAGCGGTTGGGTCTGGTCTGCTTGGTCTTCCGGTTCCAGTCTCGCCCTGATTTTGCGATAGCCGATGATCAGGACGGCCAACACGAGGCCGAAGAGGATGGCGCCAACCGTGATCGCGCCGGTCAGGCCGATGGCCTCCACCATGACATCGCCGAGGCCAGCGATCTCGTTTTCCTCGACGATGCCCACCATGATCGGCGCGCTTGGAGCCTGCATAGCGAGATTGTACAGGGAAGAGGGAAGAGGGGTGAGGGAAGAAACACGGTGCTTTTCACCCCTCACCCCTCTTCCCTGACCCCTATTTTTGTGCGGTTGTCTGCACCTTCTTAAGGGATTGCTGATAGCGCAGGA
>DATEEI010000111.1:0-28543 GCA_035281225.1 Vicinamibacterales bacterium | reverse complement strand
TGGGGCGATCGGCCTTGATGTCCGCCGAGTAGCGCACGGACAGCGCCTCGAGATACGCGGTCTCCGCGTCATCGGCCTTGCCGCGGGCTTCGTCCAGCGCGTGCGCCTGGACAATGGCGTCGTAGGCGATCTTCGCGCGCGCATCGTCGATGTCGAGGTTATAGTTCGGCCCCAGCGCCCATGCGCGCCCCCAGTGCGGCATCGGCGAGCTCGGATCCAGCTGCGCTGCACGTTCGAACGACTTGATGGCCGCCTCGTGATTGAATCCGAAGGCCTGCGCCATCCCCTGGTCGAACATTTTTTGTGCGTCCGCATTCGATGTCCGGATTGGGTGATGGTGCTGACCATATGTGAGCGGCGGCGCTGCAGCAGGCGTGGCGGCGGTTTGCGCGGGCGGCGAGGCCGGTTGTTGAACGGAATTCGAGCCACATGCGACCGTCAGGGTGACAGCCAAGAGCCAAGCGGAGAGCAGGATGTGCGCGTTCATGCGCAACAGTGTAACAATGCGATGCGCAAAGCCTAAGTCCAAAGCCCAGAGCCCAAAGCCCAGAGCCCAGAGCCCAGAGCCCAAAGTTCAGGGTCCAGAATCCAAGGTCCAAAGCGAGGTTCCATGATCTCTCGACGTGAAGCTCTCACCAGGATTGGCGCTACTGCAGGTGTCGCGGCGTTGTCACCAAGGGTCGCGCACGCACAGGTGGCCGCGGCGCCCGTCGTACCACAGCGCCGGGAGCCGCCGAGCGTCATCTCGAATCCGCCGCGTGATTTCTCCAGTCCGGTCACCTATCCCGATCCCGACATCATCACGCTCGACCCGGCGTTCAACGCGCTCCGCTCCGGCAATACGCCGATTCAGCGCCTATGGACCGGCGGCATGTGGTGCGAAGGGCCGGCGTGGAACGGGCAAGGTCAGTATCTGGTGTGGAGCGACATCCCGAACAACCGCCAGATGCGGTGGCTGCAGGATAACGGCGAGGTCACGGTGTTCCGCCAGCCGTCGGGCAGCAGCAATGGCAACACGTTCGATCATCAGGGACGCCAGCTCTCCTGCGAGCACTCCGGCCGCCGTGTCGTCCGCTACGAGCACGACGGTTCGATCACGGTAATTGCGGATGCGTATCAGGGTAAGCGGCTCAATTCGCCGAACGACATCGCATGCCACGTCGATGGCAGCTACTGGTTCAGCGATCCTCCATACGGTGGTCAGATTTACGAAGGGATGCCTGACGCGCCTGGTGGACCGAGCAACAAGGATGGACGGCTCAATGCAAAGGTAGGGCAGCCCGCAGGATCGGGCGTACTCCGCCGCGAGCTCAGCAACAACATCTATCGCGTCGACCCCAGCGGCCGCGTCGACCTGGTGATCGACGAAAAAACGTTCGGCGGCACCCCGAACGGCGTTGCATTCTCGCCCGATTACAAGCGGCTCTACGTGTGCAGCCGCGGCTCGCTCTACGCGCTCGACGTCGGTGCGGGACCGCACGTGAGCAATCAGCGGCAGTTCGCCGACTTCACGATCGATGGCATCCGCTGCGGTACCGACGGCGTCCGCACGGACGTGTTCGGAAATGTGTGGGTCAGCAGCAACGCCGGCCTCAACGTCGGTTATAGCGGCGTGACGGTGTGGAATCCCGAGGGGAAGCTCATCGGCCGCATCCGTCTGCCCGAGGTCTGTGCCAACATCTGCTTCGGCGGCCCCAAGCGCAACCGACTCTTCATGGCGGCCGGACAATCCCTCTACGCGGTGTACACGAACACGCAAGGCGCGGCCCCGGGCTAGCTCGTAGTTCGTAGCCCGTAGCTGGTAGCTGGTAGCTGGTAGCTGGTAGCTTCTTACCGGCTACCGGCTATTGCGGGAATCTCCCAAGGGCGGTGAGCAGATCCAGCCGCGCCCTCCGCACGACATCCTCTGCCGCCGCGGCGTTCGAATCCGCGTCTCTCGCCTGACGCTGCGCGTCGATCACTTCGAGATTGGTCGTCGCACCCGCTTCGAAGGCGATGTTCACGATCGACAGCACGCCGTGGGCCTGCTCAGCGGCAGAGCGCAGGCTGGCAAGCGCGCGCTCGGAGCTGCGTACCGTCTCCTGGGCGAGGCGAACTTCCGAGCGCGCTTGAATCTGTAGACCCTGCAACGCAAGGCGCGATGTATTGAACGCGGCCTCGCGGAACCGCTTCAGTCCTCGCCGCTGACCGCCGTCGAAGACCGGCTGCGAGAAGGACACGACAAAGCGCCAGCTTCTCGCCGAGTTGAAGGCGCCGGCCGGTGCGAGCGCCTGCGGATCGAACGACACCGTGCCTGTGGGGAAGAAGTCTTTGAAGCTGTCGCGCCAGACGCGATCGGCGGCGCGCTCGCTCGCGGCGAAGAGACGAATGTCCGGCCGTGCCGCCATCCACATCGGCTCCGCATCGACGGTACCCAGCTGGCTGCTGACGTCGAACACCGGTTCGCCGGCCGCGTCGACCGGCCCGTTCGCGACCACGAGCACGCCGAGCGCCTCCTGCGCGCGGCGTACACCGAGCGTCGCATTTTCGAGCCGCGCTTCGTTGGTCGCGACTTCCTGACCCGCGCGCAGCTCGTTGAGCCGCGTGCCGGCGCCGGCGGCCAGTCGTCGCTGCGCATAGTCGAGGTGCGCCATGGCCGTTTCGCGCGACCGCAGGCTGACTTCAACCTGACGCTTTTGCGCGATGATGGCGAGGTAGGCCTGCGCCGTCGCCACCGCGATATCCGTCCGGATCTCCGCCGTAGACAGGTTTGCGATCTCAATCTGATCCCGCGCCTGCGTCGTCGCTGCCCAGCGCGACAGCGCGAGAATCGGCATCCCGACGTTCGCCGAGAACGCCGACTGACTGCGCGGCTGCGTAATCTCCCCTGCAAACCCGCGTTCGGAGTCGGTGACGACGTTGGTGAACGTCGCGCTGATGTTTGGCAGTGTTGCGGCGCGTGCCTGCTGCAACAACCCTTCTGCCCGCAGAACTCCCTGCGACACCTGCGCGATGGTCGGATTGTTCTTCAACGCCCGCTGCACTGCCTCGTCGAGCGTGATGGCTTCCATCGTTGTTTGGGCAGCCACGGTCCGGCTAACGCCGGACACGACGAACAACATCAGCAACAGCGTTCGTAGTCCGGGTCTTGCGTTGTAGACCCGGCTACACATGAGCGACCTCCGCATGGCGAACCTTTCCAGGAGCAATCGTTCGAATAATCACGTAAAGCACCGGTATAAAGATGATCGACAAGAAGGTGGATGCGAGCATCCCGCCGGCCACCGCCGTGCCGACCGAGTTGCGCGCGCCGGCGCCGGCGCCCGTCGCAAAGGCGAGCGGCAGCACACCGAGGATAAAGGCGAACGACGTCATCAGAATCGGGCGCAGCCGGATGCGCGCTGATTCGATCGCCGCATCTACGATGGATCGTCCCTGCGCGCGCAGCTGTTCGGCGAACTCGACAATTAGAATCGAGTTCTTCGCCGCGAGCCCGATCAGCATGATGAGACCCACTTGACAGAACACGTCGTTGGCGAACCCGCGCAGCAGTTGAGCGCTCAGCGCGCCGAATACCGCCAGCGGCACACCCAGGAGAATGATCACCGGTAGAATCCAGCTCTCATATTGCGCGGCGAGCACGAGGTAGACGAGCAGGATGCTGAGCGCGAACAGATACACAGCTTGGTTACCCGACTTGATTTCCTCCAGCGACAACCCCGACCATGCGAACGAATAGCCGGTGGGCAGCGTGTCGCGCGCGATGCGTTCCATTTCCTGAATCGCCTGGCCGGAGCTGACGCCGGGGAGCGCCGCCCCCGTGAGCTCGGTCGAGCGGAACAGGTTGAAGTGATTGATCACCGCCGGCGCCGTCGTCTCGGACGTGCGCACGACGGCGGAAAGCGGCACCATCTCGCCGTTCGAGGTGCGCGCGTAGTACTGACTGAGATCCGAAGGCCGAGCGCGGAATTGTTGATCGCCCTGCACGTAGACGCGATACGCGCGGTTGTTGAAGTCGAAGTCGTTGACGTACTGCGACCCGAGCAGCACCGCGAGCGCGTCGGTCACCTCGCGGATGGGCAGGCCGAGGCTGCGCGCGCGATCGCGGTCGATGGTCACCACCAGCTGCGGGTCGTTGGCCGTGAAGCTCGAAAACAATCCCGCAACGCGTCCCGAACCGTTGCCGGCCGCCGCGACCTGCTGTGTCACCGCGGCAAGCTGGGTAATGTCACCGCCCGACTGATCCAGCACTTCGAACTGGAAGCCGCCGAACGCCGAGAGCCCCTGGATGGACGGAGGCGCTACCGGGATCACCATGGCCCCGGGAATTCCGAATGCCTGTCCGCGCACGCGATTGAGCACCGCTCCCAGCGAGTGTTCGTCGCCTTCGCGCTCCTCGAATCCTTTCAGTCGCGCGAACATGATGCCGCCGTTCGACGCGGCGCCGCCGAAACTGAAGCCCGCTACCGAGAACACCCCGGCGATCTCCGGCTGTTTGAAGTAGATCTGTTCGACCTGCGTCATGATGTTCGTCGTGTACTCGATCGACGCCCCCGAAGGCGCCTGGACGATGGTCATGAAGTAGCCTTCGTCTTCGACCGGCACGAAGGCGCCAGGCACCGAGCGATAGACCCACCATGTAGCGCCGAGCGAGAGCACGAAGATCAGTGCCATTGCCCATTTCCATTGCAGCGAGCCGCGCACCGCGCGCACATACAGGTTGGTTCCGCCGTCGATCACCTTGTTGACGCCGGTGAAGAATCGGCCGTGGCCATGCGCTTGCCGGTCGAGCAGCATCGCCGATAGCGCCGGCGTGAACGTGACGGCGTTGAACACCGACAGGATCACCGCAAACGTAATTGTCATCGAGAACTGCTGATACATCCGTCCCGTCGTCCCTGGGAAGAACGCGACCGGCAGGAACACCGCGACGAGCACGATGCCGATGACCACGACCGCGGAGAACACTTCGCGCATGGCGTCCATCGCTGCCTGATGCGCGCTCTTGCCGAACTCGCGCATATGGCGCTCGATGTTCTCGATCACCACGATGGCGTCATCGACGACGATGCCGGTGGCGAGCACGATGCCGAAGAGCGTGAGCGTGTTGATCGAATAGCCCAGCACCTTGACGAAGGCGAACGTGCCAATAAGCGACACGGGGATCGTGATCGCCGGGATGATCGTACTGCGCCAATTCTGCAGGAACAGGAACATGACGAGAATGACGAGCGCGATCGCTTCGGCCAATGTGATCAGCACTTCGATGATCGATTCGCGTACGACCGTCACGTTGTCGAACGCCAGCTGCCAGCGCAGTCCCGGAGGGAATTGGTCGTCGAGGCGGTTCATCTCGTCTATGACGCCGCGGAAGGTCTCGATCGCGTTGGCCGACGGCAGCAGTTGCACGCCGATGCCCGAGGCAGAAACGCCCGCGAAGCGCAGGCGCGACGCGTAGTCCTCGGCGCCGAGCTCAACGCGTCCGACATCTTTCACGCGCACCAGGGCGCTGTCGCGCCCGGCCTTGACGACGACGTTCTCGAACTCGCTAACCTCGGTGAGGCGGCCAGCTGCGCGGACGCTCAGCTGGTACTGCTGATCCGGGGAAGATGGCTGCGCACCCACGGAGCCGGCCGCGACCTGCACGTTCTGCTCGCGCAGCGCGTTGGTGATGTCGCCGGCGGTCAGGCCGTGCCCCGCAAGGCGGTTCGGATCGAGCCACAGGCGCATCGCGAACCGACGCTCGCCGAAGATGATGATGTTGCTCACGCCCGGCACACGCTTCAGTGCGTCGCGGACGTACCGGTCGAGGTAGTTGCTGATGAACAGCGAGTCGTACCGGTTGTTGTCGGAGTAGAAGCCGATGGCGCCGAGAAATCCCGCCGTGCCCTTCGTGACCGTGATGCCGTTCGTGCGCACTTCGAGCGGCATACGTCCGAGCGCGGAGTTGACGCGGTTCTGCACGTCGACCGCCGCGAGGTCGGGATCGCGACCGAGCTCGAAGGTGACGGTGATGGAGCAGACCCCACTGTTGGTGCTGGCCGAGGTGATATACGTCATCCCCTCGACACCGTTGATCACCGTCTCGAGCGGAGTGGTGACGGCGCTTTCCACGGCCTGCGCGTTGGCGCCCGTGTAGAATGCGCCGACGTTGACCGTGGGCGGCGCCAGTTCGGGATAGCGGCCGATCGGTAGCGTGGGAATCGCAATCGCGCCGGCGAGCGTCACTAGGATGGAACAGACCGTCGCCAGAATCGGCCGCTTGATAAAGATATCGGTAAGCACTATGCGACACCCACAGCGCGACTAAAGTCGCGCCCTACAGATCGATCGCGTCCCACAATTCGATAGGGCGTAGCGTTAGCTGCGCTGGGCTTCGCGGTAGCTTGCACGGGAGCGCCATCCCTGATTTTCTGAATACCCGCCGCAATCAATTTCTCTCCCGCTTGCAGCCCGTTGATCACCGTGTAGTCGTTGCCGACTACCGGGCCGAGCGTCACGATGCGCTGCCGCGCGATCAGCCCCTTGCCACCTTCGCCGGGCTCCGCGACGAACGCGAACCACTGGCCGTTGATTCTCGTCACCGACGTCAGGGGAATCGTCAACCCCGGTTCCGTGCTCCAGATCACCTGCGCGCGCACATATTGATCGGTGCGCAGGGTGCCTGGCACCGTCACCGGCGTTTTCACCAGTACGGTCTGCGTCTCCGTATCCACGGACGGCGAGATGAAGGTGATCTTTTCCTCGGCACGCGGCGCGCCGGTCTCGTCGACGATGCGGACCGTCAATCCCTGCTTCAGTAGTGTCGCCTGCTGTACCGGCACGTTCAGGTACACCTCGAGCCCTACGTTCGCATCGATCGTCGTCAACAGCGTCGTTTTTGTCACGCGATCGCCCTCACGCACGGGAATATCGCCGACGATGCCGCCGCTGGGGGCCGTGACGCGGTAGTAGGTGAGATCCGCGCGCGACGTACGGAGCTGCTCTTCGACCGTGCGGAGCTGCGCTTCCGCGCCCTTCAGCGCGTTCGTCGCACGATCGGCATCCATCTGGCTCGCCGCGCCTGCCTTGAGGAGCAGTGCGGCACGCTCAGCTTCCTGTCTGGCGTAGGTCACGTCGATCTCGCGCTGCGACTTCACAGACTCGAGGCCCTGGAGCGACGCCTGCTGTACGCGCGAGTCGATGTCCATCAAGGTCGCGCCTGTCCTGACGCGGTCGCCCGATTTCACGCGGATTCGGGTGATGAAGCCCTCGACTTGCGGCTGAATAGTGGTCGACTGGCGCGATTTAATGGTTCCGATAAATTCGGTCATCTGCTCGACAGGCTTCGCTTCGAGTGTCACAACCTGGACACCCATGGCCGGCATTCCGCCAGCGCGGCCCCCCGAAGCGCCTCCCGGCGCGCCAGCCGCCCCCTCGCCGCCGCCGCATCCAGCGGCTGCAACTAGCAGCAATGTAACGAGAAAGTAGCGATTCGATCGGTTCTGCATTGGTGTGTAAGCAGGCTTGTAGGACAAAAAGAGGGTAACCAAATTCTTTAGACGCAGATCGCGCGCCGAAGTTGCTCATTATAATCTGCGCATGCTTACGACCTCCGACCGCGGTTTATTTGTCTGGCACGAGTTGAACACGACCGATGTCGAAGCGGCCGATCGTTTCTACTCCAAGCTGATAGGGTGGAAGACCACCGCCTGGGAGCCGAACCCTTCATACAAGATCTGGACGATGGGACGCGAAGGGCGCGGAGGACTCTACCTGATTCACGAAGAGCCGAACGCCGTTACACCGCCGCCACACTGGCTCACCTACATCGGCACGCCCGACGTCGATGCCACCGTGCGGCAGGCCGTCGAGCTTGGCGGAAAAGTAGTGACGCCGGCCTACGACGTGCACAGCATCGGCCGCATGGCCGTGCTGCAAGATCCGCAAGGCGCGATGTTTGCCGTGTCCGCGCAGTTCGAGCGCTCCGAGTACAAGAATCCCCAGCTTGGCGATTTCTCGTGGCACGAGCTGCTGACCACCAACCCGCAGACGGCGTGGGACTTCTACCACAAGCTGTTCGGATGGATGAAAACCGGCGCGACGGACATGGGCGAAGGCCGCATGTATCAGATGTTTGGCCACGGCGGCATCCCGGTCGGCGGCATCTTCCACCCGCCGACGGGCCTGCCTGGGCGCGCGCTGTGGATTCCATACGTGATGGTCCGCGACGCGCGACGCTCCGCCGACGTAGCGAAGGAGCTGGGCGCGAACGTCGTACACGGACCGATGGAAGTGCCGGGCGGCGATTGGATCTTTACCGGTGTCGACCACCAGGGTGCCTTCTTCGCGACGCACTCGAAGAAGCGCGCGACGACAACCACGAAGAACACGAAGACAACCACGAAGAACACGAAGAACACGAAGACAACCACGAAGAACACGAAGAGCACGAAGACAACCACGAAGAACACGAAGAGCACGAAGAAGAGCACGAAGAAGGGCACGAAGAAACAATCGGTAAGAACTACGAAGGCTCGACGTGTGCGGAGCAGGAACAATAAGAAGCCGTCGCGTCGTCGCTGACACGTTTGTAGATCGCCAATTCACTAACTCACTAGTTCACCAGTTACGCTACGGAGGTCTCCGATGAAGCGCTTTTCTGTGATCGTTCTGGCACTTGTCGCCCTGTCCGCCCAGACCGGCACCGGTTGGGTGACGCTATTTGACGGCAAGAATCTCGACAGCTTCAATCAGGTCGGGAACGCCAACTGGCAGCTCGTCGACGGGGTTGTCCATGCCAGCAGCGGTGCGGGATTCCTCGTCTCGAAGGACACCTACACCGACTTCGAGCTCAAGGTGGAGTTCTGGTCCTCAAACGGCGGCAACAGTGGCGTCTACATGCGCTGCCTGGACGGATCGAAGATCACCGACAAGACCTGCTACGAGGCCAACATCTTCGACAAGCGCCCCGATCAATCCGGTCGTACGGGCGGCATCCCGAACTACGCGCCGCCGATCGCGATCGTTGATGCCGAAGGCAAGTGGAACACCTACGAAATCACCATGCGCGGCCCGCAGATTATCGTCGTGCTGAACGGTACGAAGACGGTCGATGCGAAGGATCCGACGCTCAAGAGCGGTCCAATCGCGCTGCAGTACATGGCGGGGGATATCAAGTTCCGGAACGTGCAGATCAGGAAACTCTAAGGTTTCATAGACCGGAGATCGGGAGATAAACGTTCTGATGGATGTGGCTCCTGTCGAGACGCCGCGTTTGTTGCTCCGGCTGCCCGAAGCGAATGACGCGGCGCCGTTCCTGGAGATTCATCAGGACCCTGAAGCTATAGAGCGGAAGCAGGTTGTTCTGGTTGCTCCGCTGGGTGAGATCGAAGTCGCCCTGCGGAATGTGAGCCGGATGCGCGACCATTGGGAGCTTCGTGGTTACGGCCAATGGGCCGTAGTGGAGAAGGCAACCGGCGACGTCATCGGCTGCGTCGGACTGCATTATCTGGAGCGATGGCCGGAAATCGATCTCAGTTGGATTGTTCACCGTGCCAGGCGTGGGAATGGATTGGCGACCGAGGCTTGCGAGGGGACGTTGCAGTGGGCATGGAAGACCAGCACGATCGACCACGTCATCAGCTTGATCGCATCGGATAATCTTCCCTCCATCCGCATCGCGATAAAGATCGGGGCAACGTTCGAGCGGTCCGGTGTCCATCCATTCAGCGGCGACAAGGTCGATATCTACGGTATCCGCCGTCCGTAGAGCTTTCGCCGGATCACGAGAACAATCTCCTGTTCCGCTCTTCAGCCTGCGATAGCACCCATTCCCCCTGTTAGTTCCGTCAGCCGCGTAAACCCTGCGCGCTGCAGCAGGCTGCCGGCGATCGACGACCGGTAGCCTCCGGCGCACATGACAACAATGGGGCGGTTGCGGGGAATCTTGTCGAGCTGCGCGGTGAGCCTGTTGAGCGGAATGTTCGTGCTGCCCTCGAGGTGCCGCTGTTGCCACTCGTTCGGCGTGCGCACGTCGAGGACGAAGGGTTCGTCGGGTTCGCCCAGCCATTGGCCAATCGACGCGGCCGACGTCTGAGACATATACGCGAGCAGGTCGTCGCGGTCGTCGAGCGCATGCATACCCTTCTCGAGATAGCCCGCAACGTTGTCGAAGCCGATGCGTCCGAGCCTGACGGCGGCTTCGGCTTCGTGTCCCGGCGACGCCACGATCACAATCGGCCGGTTGCGATCGAGCAGGGTGCCTGCCCAGGTTGCGTACTGACCGTTCAATCCGATATTGATGCTCCCGCTCAGGTGTCCTTGTGCGAAGTCGCGCGGGTCGCGGACGTCCAGCGGCTGAGCGCCTTTGGCGATCATCTCGAGAACAGACGCCAACGGCAGCGGGCGGAGCTCCCGCTCGAGGACATCTTCGAGCGTCGTGTGCTCTTTCGCGTTGAGCACGGCGTCGTAGGTGAAATATGACGGGGCGTCCGGTTGATCGGCCGTGACCAGCGCGACAAATGCCTCTTCGCTCATCGGTTGAAGCGCGTAGTTGGTTCGCCGCTGTTCGCCGATGGTCGACACGGTGTCCTTGCTGATCTTCTTGCCGCAGAGCGATCCGGCTCCATGCGCGGGATACACGAGCGTGTCGTCAGGCAGCGGCAGCAGTCGGTCGCGCACCGATTGATAAAGCAGCCGCCCCAGGTCGGTTGCCGACCACCCGAGCGATGCGCGTAGATCCGGTCGTCCCACATCCCCCACGAATAACGTGTCGCCCGTCAGCACGGCGTGCGGCCGAGTCCTGTCGCGACCCAGGTCGTACACGAGGACCGAGATCGACTCCGCTGTGTGCCCTGGGGTCTCGAGCACCTCGAGGCGCACGCCGCCGAGGTCGAGCCGATCGCCGTGCTTCATCGGCGTAAACGCGTACTCGGCCTGTGCCTTCGCACCGAGGTGAATGGTGGCGCCGGTCAAGTCACGCAGCTCGAGATGACCCGCGACGAAGTCCGCGTGAAAATGCGTGAGAAAGACATGGCGGATCGTCAGGCCATGAGATTCCGCTTCATCGAGATACTGCTGCACATCACGTCGGGGGTCGACGACAACGGCGGTCCTAGTCGTCTCGTCGCCAATCAGGTAGGAGGCGTGCGCCAGGCAGTTGAGATAGAACTGTTTGAAGATCATTTAGATCGCGATGCGGGCTCGCGGCTGGATTCGCTCATCCAGCCTGGCGAGTTGTTCCCGCACCGCGCCGAGACTAGGGTGCTTTCTTCGTTCTCGGGTCATCCGCCGGGTTCACGTATGTGATGCCGAACGGGCCAATCCCGTGTACCTGAATCGTGGACGCGGTCTTCGACATGAAATAGTGCCGCATGTCCGTCGGCAGCGCTGCGAATCCGCCAGCCGGCAGCTCCTGCAATGCCGCCTCATCGAACTTGTCGCCCATTCCCAGCGCCACCGTTCCGGAGAGCACCGTGACATTCTCCGTCGCCGGATGCCAATGCGGCGCGATCCGGTAGCCCGCGGGTAGTTGCGCACGGATGGCGTAGGGCTCGGCCTTGCCGGGATCGCCCGAGACGATCGCGACGCGCGCGCCCTCAGGCAGTCCGGGAGGTGCGGGGCCCCACTTGAGCGCGCTTGCGGCAATTATCACATGTGGGCCGGCCGGCGCTGATGGTGTGGTGTCGGCATTGAAGATGTCGTCGACTACCTTCCATGTGCCGTCGGCCTGCTTTTTCCATGTTGTAACGTACTTACCTTTTTCCGTGGCGCCTGCCATCGTCATTTCGTAGCTGCCTGCGGTGTTTCCGAGGTCGCCGCTTGTCGCAACGTCCGCCTTTGTCGGCGTCCACGAGAGGGCGAAACCCGGCGCACCGGCCATTTCACCGTACGTTTTTCGGATCGCGTCTTTGCCCGTGATGAGTGGCATCCCCGGCGCATAGATCGACGCTCCATCCGCAAGATAGCTCACGAACTTGTCCGGATCCTTCGTCGACTGGGACCACTCGCGGTCGACCGCCATCAGGGCGGTGCGCTCCTGTTCGACGTTGACGGTTTTGGCGTTGCAAGAGGCGCTGACCGCCATCGAAGCGAGTCCGACAATCAGCCATGTAGATCGACGCATGATGCTCTCCTTTGCTAGGTGGGCTGGGGGAGATGTCTCGCGAGACAAACGGGAATGATAGCTGTTTTCGTGCTCGTGGCAAGACCGGTTTGAGTGAGGTAGGATCCACTCGGACGCCTTGCGCGTCGTAACACAATTGGAGGATGGCATGGCATTGCGAATTGGTGATATAGCTCCCGACTTCGACGCTGAGACAACCGAGGGCCGTATCCGCTTTCACGAGTGGCTCGGCGGATCCTGGGGCGTGCTGTTCTCGCACCCTAAGGATTTCACGCCGGTATGCACTACGGAACTGGGCTACATGGCCCGGCTCAAACCGGAGTTCGACAAGCGCAACACGAAGATCATCGGCCTCAGCGTTGACCCGGTCGAGAACCACAAGAAGTGGGCGAACGACATCAAGGAGACGCAGGGACACGCGCCGAACTATCCGATGATCGGCGACACCGATCTGGCGATCTCGAAGGCCTGGGGCATGCTGCCGGCGTCGATCGGAGGGTCGTCGGACGGACGGACCGCTGCGGACAACCAGACGGTCCGCAACGTCTTCGTCGTCGGACTCGATA
The DNA here is from genome assembly GCA_035281225.1 of Vicinamibacterales bacterium. Taxonomy (GTDB): domain Bacteria; phylum Acidobacteriota; class Vicinamibacteria; order Vicinamibacterales; family JAMQPK01; genus JAMQPK01. The sequence continues at coordinate 15,892 of DATEEI010000111.1, read as the reverse complement.
AGAAGATCAAGCTAATCATCGTGTACCCGATGACCACCGGCCGGAACTTTGACGAGGTGCTGCGTGTGATTGACTCGCTGCAGCTTACCGCGGCGCACAAGGTGGCAACACCCGTCAATTGGAAGCCGGGGGAAGACGTCATCATCGCCGGCTCGGTTTCCGACGATGACGCGAAGAAGACCTATCCGGAAGGGTGGCGGTCGCCGCGGCCGTACATCCGCATCGTGCCGCAGCCCAGCCGCTGAAGAGCGCAGCACGCCGTGCCGACCTTTTGGTCGGCACGGCTGCGGCTACATCCCCTTCCCCTCATTTAGCGCCAACCATCCTCGAATGACGCGGTAGATAAACCAAAGCCCTACCAGTCCCATCGGCAGCCAGGCGATGAAGATGCCGAGGCCGAGCGTGACGATGATGAAGAGCACGCAGAGCGAGATCCACAGCAGGCCGAACCAGAACGTGCGGATCTGCCAGCGGAAGTGCGACTCCAGCCAGGTGCCGCGCACGTCGCCGCGCTTCACGTAATTCAGAATGACGGCGATGATCGACGGCCAACCAGTGAGGAACGCTCCGACGATGGACGCAACCGTGAAGATGCCCGTCAGCAGGCTGAACGCGTGCAGGGCGTAGATAAAATGCGTCCAGGTGACCAGTGCGCTATCCGGCGCCGCGACGGGCGCTGACAGTGGTTGTTGTGGCACAGGCACATTCATTGGCGTCTCACCTCGCGTGTATGACGGCATTCCGGCCGGCGATCGGCTTCACCTTCCACCGCATATAAGCCACGAACGTCACTGTGATCAACAGCAGCGTCGTTGTGATCGCGGGACCTATTTCATTACGAGTGATGTGAAGAAAAGTTGCGCCCACCATGATCGGGATCAACCCCGCAGCCGCGGCCGGAACCAGCCATGGCATGACCCGTGTGATGCCAGGCAGGATGAGGCCGAACGCGGCCAGCACTTCGGCCACGCCAAGAAACAGTCGCAATGCCGGGTTGATGGACGCGTTCATCATCTCCACCATCTCGGCTGGTGGAAAGAGAAACATCCAGCCATGCGCAAGATACGCTGCAGCCAACAGAACCTGAAGCACCCACAATGCGATATTCATCGGCCGTCCCTCCTGTCACGCATTGTCCCACACTGTGTGGTGCAACCCTTGCATTCTCCAAGAAGGATCTTGCGTAAAGCGCTTAACGGAAGGTGACCATGATCAGGACAACTTTTGCACCGGCACTCATTGCCGTCACTGGATGCCGGTCGTTCCTAGCAAATAGAAAGGAGAAGTCCATGCTTCGTCGAACAATCTCGCTCCTCGCACTGGCTATATTCTGGACAGTTGTACCGAACGTGCTGGCCCCAGCAGACGCAGAAGCCCAGGCACCGGCACGGATGCGATTCCAGGCCATGGACACGAACGGCGATGGAGCCATCTCGCGCGACGAGTGGAAGGGCTCACCGCGATCGTTTCAGGTGCATGACTGGAACGGCGACGGCCGGCTCGCTGGACCGGAAGTCGCCATAGGAGGCCGTCGCAATTCCAGTTGGGAGGAAGCCGACCACGTTCCGGGCAGGTTCGAACGCTATGTGAGCTGGACTGCGGCCGGTTTCAGCAATCTCGACCACAACCGCGACGGCGGAATCACCGCGAATGAATGGCACTTCGACATCGATACGTTCCGGCGTGTAGATCGCAATCGAGACGGCGTGATGGATAGGGCCGAATTCCTCGGCGAGGGTTGGGACGATGACCGGGGAGATAGCTTCGATGATCTCGATTTCAACAACAACGGACGCGTCGAGCGCAATGAGTGGCACGGCAGCGCCGAAGCGTTCAACGCGCTCGATCGCAACCGGGACGGCGTGCTCAGCCGCTTCGAAGGCGTCGGCGGGCAGGAGAGCACGAACGACACGTGGGATCAGTTCGTCGGCCTCGACTACGACCGCAATGGATCGATTGCGCGCGATGAATGGCACTGGTCTCGCGCGACCTTCGATCGCCGAGACCTGAATCGCGACGGCATGCTCTCGCGCCGCGAGTTCGAGGCCTCAGGCGGTGCGCCTGGAACCGTCGGCACGGCAGGAACGACGTCGCCTGCTCTGTCGCGTACGGTGCGCGTGAACGGCATGAGGCGTTGGACCGACTCAGGCATCGACGTTCGAGCGGGTGACGCGCTGACGATCAGCGCGAACGGGTCGATTCAGCTGAGCGACAACGCGCAGGACACTGCGTCGCCGGCCGGTTCGTCAACCGGACGCCGGGCCAACGATGCGCCGATTCTCAATCAACCCGCGGGCGCGCTGCTCGCGATGATCGATAACTACGGTCCGATCTTCATCGGCAGCCAGCGCTCAGTCCGCGCGCCGGTGTCGGGACGCCTGTACTTCGGGGTGAACGACGATCACCTGCCGGATAACAGAGGGGAATTTGTGGTGACGGCTTCGGTCGGCAGCCGGTAGTGTGCAATCGCCAGTCTCAGTCATCAGCCTCGTCGACTGTTTGACTGGGACTGACGACCGACGACTGGCGACTGACGATCTCAGATCTCAGACGCGTCCGGGTCTATGTCAGCGTCCTCATCCTCGTCCTGATCCTCATCATCATCCAGAATCGGGAATTCCTCGGCCTCGAGCTCGACACCTTCGTCGACCTCTGGTTCAACATCGTCCTCATGCTCGTCCATCACTTGATTCTGCCACGTCCAGCTCATATAGACACAGCCGCCGACCCGCCACAAAATCCACGGCCTTCCTGGACCTCAGCCTGCGACTAAAACTGCGCCGTAGCCTGCGATGAGTACGCAGGAATTCGAGCGTGGATAACTGGCTCGCCGATCAGAATCTGCATCGTGATAGTGATGTTTTGTTGTTTTGCTTCGGGGACGATGCTACCTTCAGGCCGGTACACATCTGGCAGTCGCCGCGCCATGACACCAGATTCACTAGAGGCTCGTGTAGCAGCGCTCGAGGCCAAGATGGGTAGCAAAACGATTGAAGAGCAGTTCCGCGAGCAGGCTGAGCTGATCGACAGGCTCTTCAGCTATCGCTTTGAGGAAAACGACAAGAAATGGGATGCGAAGCTTCACGCTAGATTCGCCAGCTTCGAGAAGAAATTGAACGTCAGATTGTTGGGGCTGGAGAACTCACTGGAACGCCGACTCGATGCAAAGCTGGAGAACGCTTGAGACCAAGCTTGAGCCGATTCGCGTCGATATCGCCGCCATCAAAGATGCGGTGAGGATTGTCCTTACACGTTTGCCGTAAGCGGGTCTCAGCGCGCTGCCGGGTCTACAAAGCAAGACCCGGCCTACTTCGCGTCGCTACTTGAATCGTACGCCGAAGAGAATCGTGAACGCCTGCTTTTTGATTTCGGTGAAGTCCCTGAAGTTGTCGTTGATGCGGCGCAGACCTTTTTCGTAGCGCCCCTCGATGATGATGCGCGCGACCTCGATACCGCCGCCGAACACCAGGCTGACGTCGGCCCCCTCGAACCCATCGTCCAGCGTCACCCCTTCGATCTCGTCCGCAATTTTCAGTTCGATGGCGGGCCCGACGATACCGTAACCGACGAAGCCGCTCGATGAGCTGGAGCCGCCGTTGACACGTAGCAGCACAGGAACCTGAAGGTAGTCGATTCGGATGTCCGGATCCCCGACCCGCTTGCGCAGCCAGTTAACTTCGGTCTGGACACCAAGAACTCCGTCGCGGTTGCCTCCGAAGAAGAGGCCGGCGTGGATGCCGGTGCGGTTCTTGAAATCCAGCGCCTCGCTGCTGAACGTGGCGAATGTGGGACCGAACTTGATGCCCTGGGCTGCTGCGGTCGGCGCAGAACCGACGATCGCGAGGACGATAAGGGCGGTAACTCGAGCGAATAGACGTGACGTCATAGTGGAAGACTCCTCTGTACGCGTGGGGGACCCTGGACAACCAATAGTACCATCGCTCGCAGATCTCAGGGACAATCCAAGAAAGTGGCCAATCGGTAGTTCACTGTCGCATGCTTGCTGAACAATCGCCGCGATAGTCACTGGCACAGCCTTTGCCACCGCGATGTCTGTGTCAGCTCACTGAAGCGTGATGCTTCCCGGGCCGATACGCAGTTCTAGCGGGAGGGGGCCATGGATCCATTAGGCGAGCTGCTCGCAAGCGATTCTCGTCAGACGCTGGAGTTCTTCGTCACGAACCTGAAGGACGTCTCCGAGCCGACCGTAGATCGACAGGAACTTCTTTACAACGCCAGTGTGCTCGCGCACTACGCGCATCTCTCCGTCGATTCAGAGATTCAGATGTCTGCCCCGGCCGATCTCACCGCGGTCTTCGATCATTTCATCGCCGATACGAGCGGGCTCAACGATCCGTTGATCATGGAAACGGCCGCTGCGCAATGCCTGCTGCTGGCCGGATTCTTCGAAGATCAGATGCGCCGCCGACACAATATCCACTGGTACTCAGAGCTGGGGGCGGGGTTTTACAGGCGCGCGGCGGCAGGCGAGGAGTCGGCGGCCAAAGCCCGTCTGCTCGATACGATGGCGAAACACTTCGAACCCTGGCGCCGGCGGCACGCACGCCTCAGTCAGGAACTGCGCGACTCACCATACCTGCTCTCCTGGCGACCGCAACGACACTGATCGCCGATTCAGCGATCGCCGATCTAGCGTCCGAGCAGGATCAGGACGCCGGCAATGAGGGCCAGAACAGCCATCACCAGTGTCGGCAGCGGGAGTACGACCAATCCGCCGATGCCCGACAGGATCAGCCAGACGGCGAGGGTCGTCATGCCCATGCTCTTCGTAAAGTTGTAAGCCATTAAACTCTCCTACCTCAGCGTAGACTAAGCTCATCACTATGGCTATCCCAATGAGATCGGGCAATCCGGCCCTCGGGGCCGACACCTTCACTCTGGCTCCCTCTGCCGCTGGCTCGGAGCGGATGACGCTGGGTGGCACCGTCAACAAGACCGGGCTGTCGTTGTTCATCCTACTTATCACCGCCAGCTACATCTGGAACCGCGGCGCGGAGGATCCGGCCTTGCCGGCGTGGATTCTCGTCTCGGTCGTCGCAGGACTCGTCCTGGCGATAGCGACCGTCTTCAAGAAGACATGGGCGCCGATCACAACGCCCCTCTATGCCGCAGTGGAAGGGGTAGCGCTCGGCGGCATCTCAGTGGTCTTCGAGGCCCGCTACCCCGGCATTGTCAGTCAGGCGGTGTTCCTGACGTTCGGAACCCTCGGCGCGCTGCTGATGGCCTATCGCAGCGGACTCATCAAGGCGACGGAAAACTTCAAGCTTGGGGTCGTCGCGGCGACCGGTGGCATCGCGCTGCTGTATTTGTTGAGCTTCATCCTCAGCTTCTTCGGCATCAACGTGCCGCTGATTCATTCCAGCGGGACGTTTGGCATCCTGTTCAGCATGTTCGTGGTGGTGGTCGCGGCGCTGAATCTCGTGCTCGACTTCGACTTCATCGAGACGGGAGTCGAACGGGGCGCGCCGAAGTACATGGAGTGGTACGGCGCGTTCGGATTGCTCGTGACGCTGGTGTGGCTGTATCTGGAAATCCTGCGCTTGCTGGCCAAACTGCAGGATCGCCGGCGCTAGCTATCGCTTCAAGTTATCGAGAATTTTTTTTGCACCGTCCTCTAGGGCTTCGCCGAGGGCGGCGTCGAACGACGGGCTGCCATCAGACGCACTAGAGGCTCCGGCCATCGCCTGGTCCATTAAGAACATACCCGCCGCTGCGGTACGGTCCAAGCTGCTGCCAGTGCCCATCATGCCACCGGATGACATCTGCATGAGCAGGGGATTCCCGAGCATGCCCATGCCGCCCATGTTCATCAGCCCCATCGAATTGAGCGCACCGAGCGGTGATGCGTAGCGCAAATACAACGAGCCGGCGACGCGCGCCAGTCCGAGTCCGGTCTTCAAGCCGACGCCGCCGTCCTTGGCGCTCGTGTTGGTGGAATAGCGCGCCTTGCCACCGCCAGCCGGCACTAGCTGCACGGTGAACTTCGCTTCGGTGATGTCCTTGGCGGCATCCGACTGCCCGGCGGTCGCCTTCATCATCCTGCTGAGGCCGCCCGGCTTCGAGGCCTTCAGCTCCGTGATTTGTGAAATCAACAGGAAATCGCAGCCCAGCTCTTTCGCGCGGCGTTCGAGATCGGCCTGCGGCATAGCGGCGAGTGGAATCGCATCCATCTTCGATCCGGCGAGCTCGGCGATCAGCCGCGTGCGCAACGCACGCGTGTCCACCTCCTGCGAGGTCCTGTTGATCACGTCCGGCACCGCGATGCGGATCGTGCCAGCTTTCTTGTCGGGTACAGCGGGTCCCTCGGCAGCAAGCTTCTCTTCGTTCGCGTTGCTGACCGCTTTCGACAGCTCCTGCGCGTTCATCGCGGCAGTCAGGCCCTCAGGAATCTCGAACAGCGCGGCATCAAGCCTCGTCACCTCGAACTCCACAACCTCCATGCTCATGACAGCGGGCTTGTTGGTACCCTCGAGAAATGTCGTCGTGTACGCGATGGGAAAGCCGAGCGCAGCCGCGTCGCCGTTTTGTGATGCTCTGATGTCATCGCGACATGTGCCGGCAGCCTGAGGTGGCGTGAAGTCATCGCGTTGGTTGACGAGCGCCTTCGGTACATCGATGAACCAACCGTCGGTCTCCACTCGCGCCTTCGACGAATCGCACGCTCCAGGCTGCGGCACACGCTCGATCATGGTCTTGACGTGACGAGCCTGCTGACCGAACGCCTCCTTTCGCTCTCCGGTATCCACGATCGTCGTCGTTACGAGGACGACCCCGGGCGGCTTCTGTCCCGACACCGGCTCCGCGCTGACTGGAGGAACGGGCGGTTCCACGAGCGGCGTGACCAGATAGGTCTTGGATGCGCGGCTGATCTGAACAGCGCGATTCTGATCGTGCTGTCTGATCAGGATCATGTCTGAAAGCTCGAATCGCTCGCGCGTTCCGTGCAAATACGCGCGGCTTTCGGTCACCTGATCGCCGGTCGTGTAGCGCACCTTGTATCGCACATCGCTGGCCGGAGGCGGCGCAGGCGGGACTTTGGCAGCTGGTTTGGTTGTAGACGGCTTCGACGTCCTGGGCTTCGACGTTGCCGGTTTCGACGGAGCCGGTTTGGCGGTCGTTTGTCCCGAAGCTGGAAGAGCGAGACAGATGAGCGCGAAGAAGAGAAACGTGGCCGCGAGACGCCCAGTGACGGAACCTAATGGACGCATGTGCAGGACGATTCAACCTCTACCTTGCTGTGGAGTCAACAGCAATCGTGAGCGTTCAAGAAACCGCAACGTTTCATCCTGTCGCGGCTACTAAAAACTGCCTCGCCTGACCTCGGTGTTCTTGTTTTCCCTATAAGACGATGGTAGCGTCGTCGGCACAGCATTCGCACTCTGGGTGTGAATGGCAGAGCGGTCTTTGGCGGAGCGGATCACAATCCTCGAGGCGAGATTGGGCGACAAAACCCTGCAGGAATATTTTCGCGAACAGGCGGAACTGGTGGATCGTCGTCTGGACGCTGCCTTTCGCGAACAGGCGGAGCTGCTCGATCGCAGATTCCTGTTCGTCGACCAGCGATTCGACCGGGTAGAAGGAAGACTCGATGGGATAGACCGTCGCCTCGACGGGATGGATCAGCGGTTTGATGGGATAGACCGTCGCCTCGATGCGATGGATCGGCGATTTGATGGGATCGATCAACGCCTCGACGGAATGGACTGGCGATTTGACAGGATCGACCAGCGCCTCGACGGGATGGATCGGCGGTTTGACGGGTTAGACCAGCGCCTCGAGGCGATGGATCAGCGATTTGATGGGATAGCTCAGCGGTTTGACGGGATCGACCGCGAACTGAAGATCGTCGGCGAAGGCATCCGAATCATCATCGAGAAGCTCGCCTAAGTCGGTATCTGCAGCCCCGGCATCGGCTTTGCGATGAAGAGATGGCGGCACGGCTTGGCCAGCAGCCTCGCCATCCGCTCGGACTTCGCGTGCCGTGCGCTGTCGGTGGCGATGCCCGTGTTCGCGTACATCTGCCGGTAGAGCTTCGAAAGGAGCACGAACCCGATGCGGTTCTTGAGCGATTTGACCGCGCGCGAGCGTCGCCAGATGTGCGGTAGGCTGTAGAACTGATCCCATACGTCCTGCGTGCGCTCGCGGATCTCGTCGGGCGAGAGCGTCGGGTGCGGCGAGTAGACCTTCGGCCGGCGTGCTTGCGGGATGAGCCAGTGACGGGTGATGGGAACGCCGTCCACCGCCTCGGCATCCGGCTTCTTCGCCTGGGCCAGCTCCCACTTTGCAAAATCGACCGTGCCGGGAAACGGCGTCAACATGACGAACTGCGCGAAGGTGACATCTGCTTTCAGCGCAAGCGCGGCAGTCGCATTGAACGTGTCGGCGCGATCGCTCGGCAAGCCGAAGATGAAAGACCCAAGGACATGAATGCCGTGCTGCTTGAACTGCTGCAGTCGCTGCACCAGCGCTTCGCCGTGCAGATTGAATCCCTTGTAGACGTCTTTAAGCCCGGCTTCGGTCACCGACTCGACGCCGACGAGCGCCCCTTTGATACGCGCTTTGCGCATGGCGTGCAGAAAGTCAGAATCCTCTGCGGCCTCCATCGTGATCTGCGTGAAGAAGTTCATGTCCTCAGGCAGCTTCGCGAGCTTCTCCATCAGCTCGAACCGTTCGGCGCGCAGCGCCTTCAGATCTTCGAGACGATGATGGTCGGCGCGGCGTGACGCCTGCTCGAGATCCTCGAGTGTGACGGGGTAGAAGTTGTCGTCGGCGAGCGCGATGAAGCGGAAGCCCCGGCGCCGCAGTTCGACGATTTCCTCGAGCACGGCATCAACCCCCCGCTGGCGCGGCTCCTGGCCGTCGGTCTTCCACACCGAACAGAACGAGCAGTGCTTCGGGCAGCCGCGCACGGTCTGCACCGAGGCCCACATGTAGCGATCGGGCGGCAGTAGATCCCAGCGCGCCTTCAGGAAATGCTCGGCGTCGATCTTCCCGCCTTCGTAGACCTTCTTGGTCTCGCCGGTCACCTCGCCCCTCAGGCACGCCTGGATGGCCTGGCCCCACGCGATATCGCCGTCTCCCTTGACGATGGCATGGCCAGCGCCGAGGTCCATGGCCTCATCGGGGTAGAGCGTCGCGTGAATCCCGCCGTACACAACCCAAGCGCCGCGCTCGCGGGCGAGCTGTCCGACCTCGTATCCCCGCAAGGCGTTGCCAGTGTGGATGCCGATCCCGACCACATCGCCAGCCGCGACGGTGGTGGGGTCGAACCGCTCGAGGGTCTCGTCGGTGATGAGGGGGTCGCCGTATTCAGCGGGGGTGGCTGCCGCTAACACAAAGAGCCAGCGAGGGGTTATGACGGCCACGCCAAACGAGACGTGGCTGGGATTGATCAGATGTATGCGCATGAAGGTCCGGGACGTAGACAAGTCAACAACTAATTAATTAAGTCTACACCGGAAAGAGAAGGCGCGGGAGACAATAATGTCAAAGAACCGGCGTTTACTTGATGAACGTCCCGGCGCGGAGTTCCGCGTAGGCCTGCTGCAGCTCGAAGTTCGTGTTCATCACGATGGGGCCGCGCCAGGCGACGGGCTCTTCGAGCGGTTTGCCCGAGACCAGCAGAAAGCGGATGCCTTCGTCGCCGGCCTGCACCACGATCTCGTCGCCGCGATCGAAGAGCACGAGCGAGCGGTTGCTGACTTCGTCGATCAGGCCGTCGCGTGGACCCCCAACCATTTCGGTCTTGATGGCCTGCGGATCGGACGCGTCACGGAAGGTGCCGCTGCCGGCGAAAACGTACGCGAACGCGTTGTTCGCGCGGTCCACCGCGAGGCGTTTCGTTTTTCCTGGTGGGACCGACACGTCGAGATAGCGTGGTTCGGCCGCAACACCCTCCACCGGCCCGGTCTGACCCCAGAAGTCGCCGATGATGATGCGCGCGCGCGTGCCGTCGTCATCTGTTACTTCGGGAATATCGCTCGCGACGATGTCCTGGTAGCGCGGTGCGGTCATCTTGAGCGAAGACGGAAGGTTCGACCAAAGCTGGAAGCCGTGCATACGTCCCTGTTGATCGCCCTTCGGCATCTCCTGATGAAGGATGCCGCGGCCGGCCGTCATCCATTGCACGTCGCCCGCTCCCATCTGGCCGCGGTTGCCGAGGCTGTCGCCGTGCTCGACCGTGCCGGCAAGCACGTAGGTGATGGTTTCGATTCCGCGATGCGGATGCCACGGGAATCCCGCGATGTACGCATCGGGGTTGTCATTGCGGAAGTCGTCGAACAGCAGGAACGGATCGAACTCGCTTGTGTTGCCGAAGCCAAATGCGCGCCGCAGGGCGACGCCGGCGCCTTCCATGGTGGGAACCGACTGGCGAACGTCTTTGACGGGTCTGAGAGACATAATCGATTATGACGCGACCTGGGCGCTAGGGATCCCGGTCGGTAGCCGGTAGCCGGTAGCTGGCAGTTGGCAGCTGGCAGCGCTATCATCGGTAAAGAGATGCGGTTGGGGACATTGGCGCTGGTCGTAATGTTAGGGGCGCCTGCTGCGGTGTGGGCGCAAGGGCAGCTTGCGCCCCAGCGGTCGTGGCTGGTTCCCGGGTTCGAGCGGATGCCGGGCGATGGCTGGCACCGCGATGCACTGCCGAAAATAGGGCTGCCGCTTCCGCCCATCGGCTTGCAGCCGCCAGTCGAGCCTCACCACTCTGCGAGACGTCACCGGAGGGCACGCCACGCGCCGTCGCCTGTGTGGGTTATGGTGTTACCGCAGTATGCGGTCGGCGTGCCGGTGCCGACGCCAGCGCCCGCCGCCTCTCAATCAGATCCCATTGAACAGCCGGCTGCCCAGGGCAGCCTCGTGGTGCACGTGAAGCCTGACGACACTGATGTGTTCGTGGACGGCTACTATCTCGGCACTGCTGTGGATTTCAGCGGCGATCTCCGCGGTACGATCCTCGAAGCAGGCCCGCATCGAATCGATCTGAAGGCACCTGGCTACGATACAGCGACCCTCGACGTGAAGATTGCGCCGAATCAAGCGATCGTCCTGCGTCGGGAACTGAAACGGACTCACACACCGGAACCAGAGCCAGCGGTAGCCAGGACGCCGATGACGTTCTACCTGATCCCTGGCTGCTACGCCGGCAACGTGCCGCCAAGAGATGCCGGCCTGCCGGCGACCTGCGACATCACCCGCGCGATCGTCATCCAGAACTGAGCCCAGGAGGGTTGTGCACAGGAGATTGTCTTCTCAACTCCTGTTCAAATCGACAGTATCCACTTGACGATCGTGTCTTGAACGTCCTCGTAGATTCCTGCCTGCTTCTGCTTCGCATCGCGTCCCGCGACTTTGAACGAATGATCGCCGCCGTGCACGATGTGTATTGCCGGTGAAGGAGAGAGCCTGTCGAGAATCGGACCTAGCTCTGATGGTGTACCGAACGTGTCGCGGCTGCCCTGGACGAACAGCATTGGGCGTTTCACATTCGGAAGCTGCGCGTCGCGAGTCTTATAGGGTTGAGCGGGAGGATGGAGAGGATAACCGAGCAGAACGATTCCAGGTATGGCGAGGGAAGGATCGTCCGCACCGACATGAGTCGCGGCGCGTCCGCCCATTGACTTGCCGCCAATGAACAGCCGTTTGTCGGCGTTAGGTACCTGCTGGCGCGCGGCAGCCATCACGGCCCGATAACACGCCACGAGCTGCGGCATGCGATCGGGTACATGACGCTTCTGCTCCATGTAGAGAAAATTGAAGGTGAGCACGTCGAGACCGCGCGCGCTCAACCCGCGCGCAAAGCTCACCATGAACGGATGCTGCTGACCTGCACCCGCACCATGCGCAAGAATCAGCGCGGACGGATTGTGAATCTGTAGCTGAGCGCGATAGACGAGCGCGCGTGTGCTCGCGCCGTTGCTGAGATCGCCCGGCATCTCCGCCGCACTTGTCGCACCCATCGCACCCAGTTCAATGGCCGGTGTGGCGCCCCGTGAGACGATCGAGGAAATCCACGATCGTCGAGAATCCTTCAGGTTTGAAAAATACGAACGCCTTCTGCTTCGCGATTGCTGCCACCTCGGCGTCGCTGAGAAAGCTACCGGTTACGATGAGCACCGGAATCTCCCTGAACTCGGGAAGGCGGCGCAGATCGATCAGCACATCCAGACCTGTGCCGCCCGAGGGCAGGCGCATGTCGAGCATCGCAGCGACGACCGCAGTCTCCCGCAGAATTGAGAGCGCGCTCGCGACGCCATCGGCTTCGACGCACCGATATCCCGACCTGCGGAGAAATCGCTGAGCGGCCTCGCGAATGAGCGGCTCGTCATCCATCACGAGCACAATCGGCTGATCGTTTGGCGTGTTCGAGTCTGATGTCACGGACACAGGTAAGTAAGGTAACACTGCCTGCCAGTACTGATTTCGTAAGATCGGAACCGAAAGTGCGGCTGCCGTGAAGGCTCAGACGTGCGCTGGCAGTGGATGGTGGAACAATGGTGGGCGCAACTCTTTCAAAATGAGAGCGTTATCAGGAAGAGGATCAGTCGTGTCGATCGGCAGCACCCTTGCTGCACGATTTCGTATCCCCCTGAGGAGGCTATATGTTTCTGTGGGTCGTGATTGTCGCCATGGCCGTGGTGGGCGGTCTCTGGGTGAAGACGCGGCGCGAGCGGAAGGCCAAGGCCAACCCCTACGTGCCGAACTGAAATTGACGCGGAACCCCTGTCCCAAGGAGGGGTTCCGCGGTACAATCGCGGGCAAGTTTTTCGGGAATGTACCCTCGAATCCTTACGCTCACAGTCGGTCTGTTCCTTCTCGTCAGCGTGCCCGCACGCGCGCAGGTGCTCGTCTACGAGGTCTTCGGTGCCTATCTCGATTCGTTGCGCGACCAGGCTGGCATTCCCGGGCTCTCGGCCGCCATCGTCGACAGCTATGACATCGTTTGGGAAAGGGCTTACGGTCATCAGGATACCGGCCGGTTCATCGGCACGAGGACCGACACTCCTTTCCATGCCGATGGCCTGACGCAGGTATTCACCGCGGCGATCGCGCTCCGCTGCGCCGAAGAGGGCCGCCTCTCGCTGGACGACCGCATTGGAAGCTTCCGCGTAGAGAGCCTTGAGCCCGACGCCACCATCCGACAGTTGCTGACCCACACATCCGGAGCGCCAGAAAACCTCGTTTTCGCGCATCGGCCGCAGCGCTTGGAACCGCTCTGGCGCATCCTGCGGACGTGCACCGACGATTCGTACCGCGAATCGCTCGCCAATCTCTTCAAGCAGCTTGCGATGTTCGACTCGGCTCCGGGCGCCAACATCCTGACGATCGTGCCGCCGGCCGAAGGCGTGCCGCTTCCTGAGGATGTGGAGCGCTATGCAGGCATCCTTCAGCGGCGCGCAACGCCCTACGTGGTCGACGATCGTGGTCGCGCGGTGCAATCAGCGTATCCGGAAAGCGCTTCCGCCCTGACGCCGTCGAGCGGCATCGTCACGACGGTCCGCGATCTCGCCAAGTTCGATCTCGCGCTGCGACAGGGCATTCTCGTGACGCCTGACACGCTTGCGCAAGCGTGGACTCCACCGTCATCGAATGGCGTGCGATTGCCTCACGGGATGGGCTGGTTTGTGCAGCAATACGGCGCCGAGCCTGTCGTCTGGCAGTTCGGCATGACGGAGAACGCGTCTTCATCGCTGATGATTACGCTGCCTTCGCGTGGGCTCACCCTGATCTTGATGGCGAACAGCGACGGGCTGGTGAAGCTATATTCACCGGCCAACGGCGACATCTCGTTGTCGCCGTTCGCGCGGTTGTTCCTGAATCTGTTCGCCCGCTGATGCGCGCGACGGGATGGGCGATCGCGCTGCTGGTGATGGCGCCGGATCCGGCAGTGGCGGAATGGCAGGTTCGGCCGTTCATCGGGCTTACGTTCGCCGGTGCGACGACGTTTCAGGATCCCGAAGTGGCCATAGGTACGCAGGACGTGGTGTTCGGGGCGTCTGGCGGGTGGCTCGGCGAAATCTTTGGTCTCGAAGCGGACTTCGGCCGCAGCTCCGGGATGTTCGAGAGAGACGATGCGCCGGAGGCCGTCAAGCTGCTGAGCAGCGGGGTGACAACGCTGACGGGCCATGTGGTGGTTGCATTGCCGAGGCGAATAGCGGGCTACGGTCTGCGGCCGTATTTCTCGGGCGGCGCCGGTTTGATGCACGTCGACGTGGTCGGGAAGCTCGGCGCCGTCGATATTCACCGCACGCTTCCCGCGCTGAGCGTGGGCGGTGGTGTGACCGGGTTTCTGAGCAACCGTGTGGGCGTGAACTGGGACGTTCGCCGATTGAGCACGGTTCGCGGCGAAGGTGAGACGCTCGGCAACAGCGTCGGCAACGAATCCCTTTCATTTTGGCGGGCGACGATGGCAGTTGCGATTCGGTATTGAGTATGAAAAAAACAGTTCTGCCGTTGGTGGTCGGGATTCTGGCATTCACCGCGGTCGGCCATGCCGCCGGCACCTTGCGCATCGTGCCGCTCATTCGCGACGAGCAGGTGCAGGTCTCCATCGATCTGGATAACGGGTACAGCGATGAGGTTCGCGAGGTCATCAACGGCGGCGTCAGGACCACGTTCACCTACGACGTCAACTTGAAGATGATCGTGCCGGCGTGGGTGGACAGAACGATTGCCACGCTGGTCGTGACCACCAGCGATCGCTACGACACGCTGACGCGGCTGCACAATCTTTCGCGCACGGTTGACGGGCGTGTGGTCGACGCACAGGTCACCGACAACGAAGCGGTCGCGCGGAAGTGGCTTACCTCGCTGAATGGCCTGGTGCTGTGTCGCACCTCGCGGCTCGATCCGCACCGTGAGTACTACGTCCGCATCAGCGCGGGCGTCCGCCCGCCCGGCGCCACGCTGCTCGGCTGGGCGACCGGCGTGACCAATCTCGCGAAATTCACCTTCGTTCCGTAACAGGGCTGAAGCCCTGTGCCGCCGGTGGCACCGAGCATCCAAGTGGTGAAGGATGTGCTGGCATAGGCCTTACTGCACTGATACCAGCTCAATCTCGAAAACCAGCGCGGCGTTTGGCGGGATTTGTGGAGCACGTCCTGCGGCGCCATATGCCAAGCTCGCCGGAATGTATGCGCGGCGCTTGCCGCCGATTCTCATACCGACGATTGCTTGTTGAAACCCGGGGATGACTTGTGCGCTGCCGAGCGGCGCTACAGGGAGAGGTGTACGGCCAGCTTGAAGGCTCGTGTCGAACTGGGTCCCCTTGCTGTCAGTCCCGGCTGGGTTGTAGAGCCACCCGGTGTAGTCGACAGTCACTGCGTTACCTGCTGCGGCCTCAGCACCCGCGCCGACGACGAGGTCGGTCGTGGTAAACGCGATGACGACCTGAGAGGGATCCGTCGGAAGTCCACCGCCGTTGTCCCCGCAACCGATAGTGAGAAGTGCCAACGCGACGCACGCGAGAAACTGTTTCACGAGCCTCCTCCAAAGTTCTGTGCCTTCTGCATTCTAGTCGATCGGCCATCGTCGATCGTCGATCGTCGTCACCGAAAGGTTACGCGCTGTTCGAACCGCCGTTACGGCCGGTTGATATACCTTCCTGCGCCGCGGTTCTGCGGCCCGGAGGTTTCATGAAAAGAGTTGTTCGTTCGATCGCCACGGCAGCCGCTCTGTTGCCCGCCCTTGCCGGTTCCAGCCAGGCCGTGCGCGCGGCATCCGATCACAGCATTAGAGCGTTTTCCATTACGACGTAGCAACGCGGTATCCGCAGTGCCGGGCGTAGTTGGCGCACTCGTCTGGCGTGAAGAGATCGAGCGCGGCGGCGATGAGGGTGCACACCTGGTCGTAGGTGCGCGGCCGTGCGGTGCGC
>DATEEI010000110.1:0-9275 GCA_035281225.1 Vicinamibacterales bacterium | reverse complement strand
AGTAAGAAGTAAGAAGTAAGAAGTAATGAGGGAAGAGGGATGAAGGAAGAAGGCTCTCTCCCCTCACCCCTCATCCCTCATCCCTATTACGGGCAGGCCGCGGACACCATCTTGAACGATTCGACCGTGAACTCCTGACGGGCAGGAGTCACGCTGGCGGTCGCGACGCTCGCGCCGGCCGCCTCGGAACCAGTCTGCACGCTCGCCTGCGCGGTCGGCTTTGCAGGGACAATCGTGCCAACGACTTCTATCTTGTGGTTGGCATGCGGCTTCAGGTCGGCGCCCGGTTTGGTGCTCAGCGTGAACGTCGGCTTGGTCATGCCCGACGTTCCAACGGCACTCTCACTTGATGCAGCGGGAGCACTTGCGCTTGCCTGCCCTCCCACTTGGCGCGCCAACTCGGCGCTATCGAGAATCCATGTACCGGAAGTGGCTCCTGGCTTGAGGCAACCGGTGTAGGTCACCGTGGTCGCCGCGACCGCGGACTCAGCGGGCTTGGCCGACTGCTGCGACGGCGGCGGGGTCGCGGGCCGCGGTGTGGTGGGTAGCGTTACTGCCGGCGGGGCCGCTGGTGCGACGCGATCCGCTGAAGGGGGCGTTGGAGTCTGCGCCGAGGCAACGGCTGCCACGCACATCATCGCCGCGACAAATCCTAACGAACGAACCATAGAAATCCTCCTTGAAAGTTTTTGGACAGTGTTCGATTTCGAGAATGCATGAAGGAGGCCATCGCATTTCTGGTGTGACACGTCGAAAAACGAGGCAGGAAGTCTGCGGGGGCCACCAGAGACGAGGAAACTCTTACACAGTGTGTCTAGTTTGTGGTCAGACGCATTATCGCGACGTTGTAGCGATTGCCGGCACTTTGCGGAACATCTCGGGCCGGAGCGGGAGGATGAAAGAGAACCGATAGTCTCCTTCCATCCGGCCGATCGGAATCCCCACGAGGTTGCCCTTCTGATCGAGGACCCCTCCGCCGGATACGCCTGGGTGTCCATCGGTCAACGACGTGATCAGCCCGTTGTCCATGTGCTGGCCGATATAGCCGGTGCTCAGAAGGATGCCCTTCGAATAATCGTTACCGAGGCGGAAGATCGGTTCGGCAAATTCGTAGGGGTACTCGGTGTCAACCTGCAGCGCGGGAAGATCGATCTCCCCGCGGACCCTCAGGATCGCCCAGTCGCCCGGATCCACTTCGACGGTGGCGGTGCCACTATCGACGACCCTGGCTGGCATCCGCCTGCCCTTGTAGAGAATCGTGATGGAGCTGACACGGCGATCGTCCTGACTCTCATTCAAGGCGATCACGCCGTGCTTGACGGTGATGAAATACCCACCGCCGAGGTGGCCGGCGGTGCCATAACGGAGACGACCTGACGCATCCGTCGCGTTGACTTCGACGAAGCTGCGACGCCGCTCGCGGAGCAGGCGAGGCGGCAGCAGTCCCATCTCGCTTTGAAGCTGGCGCTTGATTTCATCGATCATGGGACCCGAAGATGCGCCATCCCCATCCACAGCTCCAGGCGTGAGCTCACCGCCGGTGCCCAGCGGCCGCTGCAGACGATCGCGACGGGCCTGCAGCACGCTGCGAGCCATCTGATCGCGGAGCTCCGCAATATGGGCGTCGTTGACGGCGAGCTGCCGCTCTATCCGGCGCTGGGACAGTAACGTCACCAGCAATGCCAGACTCAGCGCGAAGGCGAGCAACAGAAGGCGTCGGTCTGAGCTCATATTTAGTAGTGTCGGCACGGCCGTTTCCGGTCGTTATCACCAGCTACCAGCTGCCGGCTGCCAGCTACCGGCCAGGGCCCGCCCTATTTGCCGGGAAGCATGACCACGCCGACGAACGATGGGTTTTCGCCGACCGGCGTGGGCGGACCCACTGGCTCCAGCTTGCCAGTGGCCTGATCGATCCGGAAGATCGTCACGCTCGCTCCGTCCTGGTTCGCCACCAGCAAGAGCGTTCCGGTCGGATCGATCGTGAAATGGCGCGGTCGCCGGATGTCTCGCATCTCGTGGCCGATCGCGGTCATCTGTCCATCATCGCCCAGCCGATAGATGAAGATGCTGTTGTGCCCGCGATTGGAACCGTAGAGAAATCGCCCGGAGTGGTGCACGTGCACGTCTGCGGCGGAGACACCGACTCTGTCGGCCGCCGTCGGCACCGTCGGCAGCACCTGCAGCTCGCGCAGCAGTCCGCTCGCTGCGTCGAACGCGTGCGCGGTCAGCGTCAAATCGACCTCGTTGATCACGTAGACGAAGCGGCCGTTCGGATGGAAGTCCAGATGCCGGGGTCCTGCGCCTTTGGCAGACGGCGCCAGCGGTGGCGTGTTCGGCGTCAGCCTCCCGCTCGCCGCGTCGAAGACGAGCTGCGCCACACCATCTCCGCCCTTTAGAGGCACGAAGACGAAACGGTTTGCCGGATCGGTCCTGATCTGGTGAGCCATCGCCCCGGGGCCGAAGTCCCTTGTGTCGACCGGTGCCCCAAGACGACCGTCCGCTGCGATGGGGAACGACGCGATGGTGCCGGCCTTCCGAGAGCCGTAGTTGGCGGCGAACAGCCACTTACCGGTGCGATCGGTCGAAAGGTGCGCGGTGGTGCTGCCCATCGCGGGCTGATCGTTGATCGGGGTCAGGGCGCCACTAGCCTGGTCGATGCTGAACGAACGCACTCGGCCGGGATCGGTTTCGTTGACGGCGAAAAGGAACTTGGCGGCGGGATCCCGCGCGAGGAACGAAGGGTCCGTTCCCGCGGCGGCCTTCCCCACGGGGGTGAGCGTGCCTGCCTTTAGGTCGAGCCGGAAGATCGAGATCTCGGGGCGATAGCCGGACACGTAGACGAACGGCACGCGCAACTCCTGCGCCCCAATTCCACCGGCCATGAGCAAGACCGCCAGAACCGCGGCAGAGACAAAGACAGGCGCTTTCAAGGTACGACGATTGTACCCTCGACGACGGCTTCGGATACAGCGGCGGCCGGAATTCTTGTCACTTTGCCGGCCACAATTTCCATCTGCGCGATAGTGGTCTTCTTGTGATTCCCAGCCACGCGCTGCACACACCCTCGCTGCAGCTGCTGCGTGCGAAGAGCCGCGACCTTGACGAATTCAAACGCGTTCGACGTTGCGGCCCGGTTAATCATGGGTTACCGGTCCTTGTCCGTGCTGCGGAGCATGGATGCCACTGACATCTCCGGACGATTTCTCGCGATAAGGACCTTGACAATACCGACGCCGAGCACCAACAGTGCGAGGAGACCGATCACGTTGCCGAATGAGAAGATGCCTGTCATGGATCACCTGTGCGCACGTAGGCGCGAAAGCTTTGGTGAGGGCTGGGACGTGTTGCCCGCAGAAATGCGGGGCTCGGCGGCAGTGCTCAGAAAGCGGAGCGGCTTCAAGTATACACCCTGCCGCTCCGCCCCCAAGGTTTAGGTCGTGACCCGCACGCGGAACGTCAAAACCACTTCCGCGCCTGCATCAACCGGCACCATGAACTGCGCGGCAAAGGCCGCGGTCTTGGTCCACTTGTGCGAGGCCTGCAGCATGCGCCAGGTGGCGCCGCCGACCGGCTCGTTCACTTCGACCGTAATCGGCGTCGCCTTGCGGTTGCGCAGCGTGATCGCATACTCCACCTCGTACACGTTCGTGGCGATCTTGTCGAAGTCAACCTGGTTGCGCTCGCAGACGACGTCGAAGGCATTGCCGATCTTCAGGTTCAACACTTCGTCCTTCGGTGTGTGACTGATGCGATCCTCTCCGACGAACTGCACACCACCGGTCGAGTCAGACTGATAGACGCGAACGGTACCCGCCGGCATCGGCATGCCAAGCCCGCCCTTCGTCTCGTTCTTGAACTGATAGAACACTTCAACCTGATCTTTGATGGGCGCGCCGGGCCGGCCGGCGTTGTGATAGTAAAAGGCCTGGCCATTGACGACGTAGCGCTTCGCGACCGGGAATCCGGTGCCTGCCAGCATGCTGACCTGCTTCGTCTCGTTGTTGTTGATGGTCGTCTTGCGGCCGAGCGTGTAGAGGTGATAGTCGGAGAACGCTTCCTGCGTCATCGGCGCGGCCGCGAGCACGTCGCGGCGCGACATGGCGCCTTCCTTCAGCATCTCGCTCATCAACTGGCGCACACGGTTGAGCTCGCCGGCCACGAGCTGCAGCTTCGCGTTCCGGAACGCCGTGCCGCTGCCATTGGTGAGAGTCACCCAGCCATCGATGTCGGCCGCCTTGTCGTCGCGCGCGACGGTGAGGACGTAATCCGCGTTCCAGGACAACTTGTTCGCGAGGTACTTCGCTTCGACGCGATGGCGCGTGGTACCGCCGTTGTCCAGCGTCCAGATGAGCGTGGGCCGCGTGTAAAGACTGTCGGGCAGCTCAGGAAACCGGATGTGATCGGCGTGGAGGCCGGTGACGATCTCGTTCCCAATTTGCCAGACCGGCTGGTTGTTGTAGCTCAGGAGTCGCGCTGTCACCGCTTCCTCCCGCGTGCTGCCATCAACCTGGCGCGTCCGGACGAGGGTGACATCGCGGCCGACGTATTTACGCAGCAGCTTGTCGGGCTCGAGCAGGTCGTATTCGTAGTTCTGCTCGAGGACGCTGACGCGCGACGGCTCCGTGAGCGATCGGAAATGGACCGTCGCGGGATTCACCGTGGCCGCGATATCCATGAAGCTGAGGTCGAAGGTGCCTCGCTGCAGATCCAGACTACGCACGTCGCGAACCAGCGCGATGTCGGAGTTGTAAACCGTGACGGCGAGCTCCACTTGATCGTCAAGGGACGTCGTCCCTTGTGCGGCGGCGGCGGCGATCGGCTTGCCTGTGCCGGAGAACGCTGCGAGAACGAGACAGACGAGTGCCGGGAGAAACACGCGCGCGGACATGATGAGCTCCTTTTCTAAGTCGCGGGGGCTCATGCCCCCCTGCCCTTAGAACGGGGCCGCCGGCTTTTCTTGCACGGGCGTCCAGGTGGCGCCCCCATCGGCCGTCGAAAAGCTTCTGCCGTCAGAGGTGGTCACGGTGGCACTGAGTGCGTCCACCACGCGGATACCGGAGATCGGAGCGGGAGGCTTCGACGTGCGCGCCCAGCTCTTTCCGCCGTCGGTCGAACGCTCGATTTCGGTACCCGACAGGACGCGCCACCGCACGAGTGGCTCGGTCGGAGAGACCGCCTCAAAGACCGACTCCTTGCTGAAAGCCCTCCGCTGGGCCGTGGCTCCGATGGTTTCGCTGAGCGCGCCGGCCGAAGCCTGCGGTGCTGGCGGTGCGGCGGGAGTCGCCGCGCTGTTGCCAACAGCCGCGCGGTCACGTTCAAGAAGTGGTTCCGAAACGGGGGCGGCGCTGTCCGCCAACGCAGACTCTAGCCGCGCCAGTCGATCCGTCGCAGCTTCCTCGTCTGCACGGGCGTTCGCCGCTCTCTGAGATTGCGCCTTCTCCTGTCGCCCCTCCACCTGCTTAGCGTCCAGCCGAGGTGCTGCGACCGGAGGTGGCGCAGGCGAGGGAGCGGGAATTGGACTAGAAGTCGACGGAGTCTCACGAGTCGCGGCGGTCTCCCGTGCCACCGGGATCACCTGCTGCTCCGGAATCGCAACCCAGATCGCCACCGCGGTGGCCGCAACCGTCAGAGGCACGAGCCACCGAATCAGAAGATGCTGCTTCTGCGGCTGTACCGACGCAGGCGGGACCGTCCGTTCGATCGCCGCCAGAATCGTCAGGCATCGAGGGCAATTCGCCACGTGGGTCTCCGCAATCGCCAATTCTTTCGCGCTCAAGGTACCGTCGGCCCAGGCCGCAAGCACGTCTGCATCGAGGCAGTTGCCCGCCGGCGCAGCCGCTCCGGGCTTGGCAGACCGCTGCCGTAGCAGCCGATGAAGCCAATTGTCCGCTTCGCGTCCCAACGTCACGGGTTCTCTCTTCATATAGAACGATCCTGTGAGGAGTTCTTGCGGGCGGCCGATTCGACGAAGATCTCTGCCAGATCCATCGGTCCCGCATCTTCGTTCGCGCATTCGAAGCAGCGCGCGATGCGCGCGTCGGTCAGGCCCTGCTCGTGCAGTGCGCGCTCGACGTCCGCTCGAATGACTTTCCGCGTGCGCGCGAGCTGCCGCGACACCGTGGCTTCATGCTCCTTGAGCAGACGACCCGTTTGCGCGAGCGTCAACTGTTCCGCGTAGTAACACCCGAGCCGCAGTCGATCGCGCGGCGCGAGGCGCGCGACAGCGCCACCGAGGGCGCCACGGAGAACGTCAACGAGATGTGCACACTCGGAATCCGATATTGGTGACGCCCCGGCGGCCTCCGGAAGCTCATCCGGCAGCGGATCGAGGCGCCGAGCCGATCTCACGCGGTCGACGTAGCGCTGAGCCAGCACGGCCCGGAGCCACGTGGCGAGGCTGCTTCGGCCATGAAAATACCGAAGCAACGACTGCCGCGCCGCGCCACGCTCGTCAACACCGTAGAGATCGCCGTAGAGTGAATCGGCGAGATCGCGCGCGCCGCCCGAAGGATCGAGCGTATCAGCACTGCGATAGAGCACCGGCCGCATTTCCAGGATGAAGTGATCCCACGCGGCGGCGTGCCCCTCGGCACAGGCACACGCGAGCGCGAGGTCCTCGAGATGGAGCGATGAGAGATAGCGCGAGAGATCGCGCGAGCTGGGGTCGCCGTCCGGATACGCCTTTCGGCAGCTGCTTTCGAGCGCGTTCGCGAAGGCGACCTGGGGAAGCCGCCAGCGATCAGCTTTGGCTTCCCGATACAGACGCTCGAGAAGCGCCTGAATCGGTGAGGCGCTCAAGGGGCCATTTTGCTTGAGTCGTTAACTGCAAGTAAAGGAACTGTTTGTATCGACCGAAAAGCTCCTCGTGACTCAGCAGGAACGATCGGATGCCGTCTATCGCCTGGAGGCGTCGGTAAAATGCCCGCATTGTGGAGAGGCCATCTCCTCGCTGCACGTCGTGCGCCTTGTGCGAGACCAGGTGAGCTTCACCTCCACGTTGCCCCGTCGCGGCCGTGTTGTCACCTGCCCCAGTTGCCAGGCGATCCTGCCCGCCGAGCTCACTAATCTCTAGATCCCCCTCGCGCCACTAAAGTTGCGCCCTACGAGCGCCCATGCGCAACTGAAGTCACGCCCTACGACAGCGCTCCACTGTAGGGCGCGACTTTAGTCGCGCCTGGCAGGATGAGCATGACCGAGCATGCTGACGGCGTGTCTGGTAGCATGCAGTCGATGGCGGACGGCCACAATGAGACCGGCGGCGCGGTCAAGGAACGCGTCGAAATCAAGAAACAGGAGCCGAACCTCTACAACGTCATCCTGCTGAATGACGACTACACGACCATGGAGTTCGTCATGCAGATCTTGGAAACGCTGTTTCAGAAGTCCCCGGCCGAGGCGTATCGGATCATGATGCAGGTGCACCGGAATGGGCGCGGGCTCGCCGGGGTCTACACCTATGAAGTCGCCGAAACGAAAGCTGGGCAAGTGGCCTCGCTCGCGAGCCACGCCGGTTACCCGCTGCGCGCCACCATAGAGGAAGCCTGATGTTTTCGACCTCGGTTGAAGTGATCCTCCATATCGCGTTTCGCGAGGCGGTCTCGCGCCGTCATGCCTATCTCACGCTCGAACACCTCCTTTACGCGCTCGCCCACGATCCGGACGGCGAGCGCATCCTCGCCGCGTGCGGCGCCGACCTGCCTCTCCTTCGCAGGAACGTGAGCGATAGCCTCGACGAGTCGGTCGAAGCGCTCCCACGCGGACAGGAACGCGAGCCGGAGCAGACGGCCGCGTTCCGGCGCGCCCTGCAGGCGGCCGTACTGCACGTGCAGAGCGCGCAGCGCCAGGAGGCGCAAGTCGGCGACCTGCTCGCAGCGATGTTGCAGCAGCCGCAGACGCGCGCCGCCGCCCTGCTGGCCGAGCAGGGCATTACGCGCCTCGACGTGCTGGAGTATCTGTCGCATGGCATCACAAAGGTGCCCATCAGCACGGAAGACGGCATGACGTCGGACTCAACAGACGTGCGGGACGGGATGGCCGGGAGCGGTGACCCCGGATCGTCCACCTCGAAGGATCCGCTCTCGGCGTACTGCACCAACTTGACGGCGCGTGCGCGTCAGGGGCTGCTCGATCCGTTGATCGGCCGCAGCGACGAGCTGCAGCGGACGATCGAAGTGCTCTGCCGGCGCCGAAAAAACAACCCGGTCTTTGTCGGCGATGCGGGCGTGGGCAAGACGGCGATGGCTGAAGGGCTGGCCGTTCGGCTGCTGTCCGAGGACGTGCAGGATACATTGAAGGATGCAGAGATCTTTGCGCTGGATACCGGTGCGCTGCTGGCCGGCACTCGCTTTCGAGGCGACTTCGAGGAGCGCTTCAAGGCCGTCGTGAGAGCGCTGAGCGCGAAGCCAAAAGCGATTCTGTTCATCGACGAAATTCACGCCACGGTCGGCGCCGGCGCCGTCACGGGCGGAACGATGGATCTGGCGACGCTCCTGAAACCGCTGCTGACGGCGGGTGAGCTTCGCGTAGTGGGGTCGACGACCTTCGAAGAGTTCAAGCACATCGAGAAGGACCGTGCGCTCGCGCGGCGGCTGCAGAGAATCACCATCGACGAGCCCTCCATCGACGAAACCGTGCGCATTCTGGCGGGATTGCGCACCCGGTACGAAGCCCATCATCGCGTGAAGTACACCGACGCCGCGCTGGACGCCGCGGCAAAGCTGGCCGCGCGGCATCTGCGCGACTACCGGCTCCCTGACAGCGCAATCGATCTGATCGACGAGGCCGGTGCGGTCACACGGCTGAAAGCAGGCTCGGCGTCGGCGACCGACACAGAACTGATGGTGGATGCCTCCGACATTGAGCCGATCGTGGCGCGTATGGCACGCATCCCCGCGCGGCAGGCGTCCGCGTCCGATCGCGAGCGGCTGCGCACGCTCGAGGAATCGCTCGAACGCGTGGTGTTCGGCCAGCACGAGGCGGTGCACCTGGTCGCGCAGGCCATCAAGCGATCGCGCGCCGGGCTCGCCCTGCCCGAACGGCCCGCGGGCTGCTTCCTCTTCACAGGCCCGACCGGCGTCGGCAAGACCGAGCTGGCCCGGCAGTTGGCCATCCAGCTCGGCAACGAGTTCATCCGCTTCGACATGAGCGAGTACATGGAGAAGCATGCGGTGGCGCGGCTGATCGGCGCGCCGCCGGGATACGTCGGGTTCGAGCAGGGCGGGCTTCTCGTCGACGCCGTCCGGCAGCATCCGTATGCGGTCGTGCTCCTGGACGAG
>DATEEI010000109.1:0-46196 GCA_035281225.1 Vicinamibacterales bacterium | reverse complement strand
GGCGTCCTCGTCGTCCTCGGTGGCCATCGCCTTGATTTCGCGGATGCGATCGAGTCCGGCCAGCGCCTCTGACAGCTGCGTGCCGATCGACGACATCTGGATCAGGGGCGCCGCCAGCATCCCGACGAAGAAAATGTACATGACGAAATCGCCCAAGGTCATCGTCCCGGCGAGAATCGCACGACCGCCCACGACCATCATCACCACGCCTATCGCACCGATGACGACTCCGCCAAACGACGTTACGGCTGAAATTCCGGTGAGCGTCTTACGGACGTTGTCGAACAAGCCCTGAATGCCGGTCGCGAACACACGATCTTCGCGCTCCTCGGCAATGTAGGCTTTAACGATGCGGATGCCGCCGAACGATTCCGCCAAGCGGCCGGAAATCTCGGCGGTGATCTTTCCACGATCGCGGAAGAGCGGCCGCAGCTTGCCGAATGCGATGATCATCCCCGCCGCGAACACGGCGAGCACGAGAATGCTGATCAGCGTGAGCTGCCAGTTCAGATAGAAGAGGACACCCAGCGCAATCACCGCAGTGACGAGACCGCCGACCATCTGCACCAGGCCCGAGCCAACCAGATTACGGATGCCGTCGGCGTCGTTCATCACGCGCGAGATCAGCACGCCTGTCTGTGTCGAATCGAAGTAGCTCGTCGGCAGACGCGTGATGTGCCGCTGCATGCTGATGCGCATGTCGGCAATCGCGCGCTGAGCCGCCACGCCGAGCACCTGCGAGAGCGAGAAGGCCGTCACGGCGTCCACAATCGTGGCAACCCCGGCAGCAACAGCGAGCGGCATCAGCAAATCGGCACGTCCTTGACCGATGACATCGTCTATGAGGAATTTCGACGTCGCCGGCAAGACCAGGCCGGCAAGGCGGTTGACGAGCATCAAGGCCAGGCCGAGAGCCAGGCGGCCCCGATGCGCCCACACGAGCTCCCGGGCCTCGGCCCAGGCGTTCGCGATGTTCGTCTTCCGCTTGGGTTGAGTCACTCGCTGCCTGGCCTCACCGCGTAAGCTTGCGATACTTGATCCGGTGCGGCTGGTCGGCCGCAGTTCCCAGCCGACGATGCCGATCGGCCTCGTAGTCCTGATAATTTCCCTCGAACCACACCACCTGGCTCTCCCCTTCGAATGCCAGCATGTGGGTCGCGATGCGATCCAGGAACCAACGATCGTGGCTGATCACGACGACGCAGCCTGCAAACCCGAGAAGCGCTTCCTCGAGCGCGCGGAGGGTGTCGACGTCGAGATCGTTGGTCGGCTCGTCCAGCAGCAGCACGTTGCTTCCCGCCTTCAGCAGCTTCGCGAGGTGCAGCCGATTGCGCTCGCCGCCGGACAGCTCGCCGACGAGGCGCTGCTGATCGCGCCCCTTGAAGTTGAACCAGGAGACGTAGGCGCGCGACGCGACGGTTCGCTTACCAAGCACGATCTCCTCATCACCGCCGCTGATCTCATCGTGGACCGTCTTGTTCGCGTTCAGAGAGTCGCGACTCTGATCGACGTAGCCAAGCTGCACCGTCTCGCCCAGGCGCAGCGTGCCGGCGTCCGGCTTGTCCTCACCCGTGATCATCCTGAACAGCGTCGTCTTGCCAGCGCCGTTCGGGCCGATGACACCGACGATGCCGCCTCGCGGGAGGGTGAATGTCAAGCCGTCGATGAGCAGCTTGTCGCCGTACGCCTTCCGAACGTCGCGCGCTTCGACGACGACATCGCCTAATCTGGGGCCGGGCTGGATGTAGATTTCAACGTTCTCGATCTGCTTAGCCGTGTCCTGGCCGAGGAGATCCTCGTAGGCCTTGAGTCGCGCCTTTCCTTTCGCCTGACGGGCTCTCGGCGCCATGCGCACCCATTCCAGCTCGCGGGCGAGCGTCCGCTGGCGCTTCGATTCGGTCTTTTCTTCGAGCTGGAGCCGCTTCTGCTTCTGCTCCAGCCACGAGGAATAGTTGCCTTCCCACGGAATCCCCGATCCGCGATCGAGCTCCAGAATCCAGCCCGCCACGTTGTCGAGGAAGTACCGGTCGTGCGTCACGGCCACTACCGTTCCCTGATAGTCCTTGAGGAACCGCTCGAGCCACGCGACAGATTCCGCATCGAGGTGGTTGGTCGGCTCGTCGAGCAACAGCAAGTCGGGCGACTGCAACAGCAGCCGGCAGAGAGCGACACGCCGCCGCTCGCCGCCTGACAGCGTCTTCACCGCGACTTCCGGCGGCGGCAAGCGGAGCGCATCCATTGCGAGCTCGAGCTTGGAGTCCAATTCCCACGCGCCTGCGGCATCGATGCGATCCTGCACGCGCGCCTGCTCCGCGAGAACCTTGTCCATCTCTTCGGGCGAGAGGTCTTGCGCAAATTTCTCGTTGATCTCGTCAAACCGCTGAAGCAGCGCGCGAACTTCAGACACGCCTTCCTCGACGACGTCACGGACGGTCTTGGTCTGATCGAGCTGAGGTTCCTGCTGCAGGTAACCGACCGTGATGCCCTCAGCCGGGAATGCTTCGCCGACGAAGTCGTGATCCACGCCGGCCATAATCTTCAGCAGCGTGCTCTTGCCGGAACCGTTCAATCCGAGGACGCCGATCTTCGCCCCGGGAAGGAACGATAGCCAGATGTCCTTCAGCACCTGGGAGTCGGGTGGATACACCTTCCCCAGGCCTTTCATCGTGTAAATAAATTGAGGCATGTGTTTGGTGGTTTCCTCTGCCTCGACGCAGAGGCGCGGCGCCGCAGAGACGTTATTGTACTTCACAGGAGATCAGGAGATCAGGAGATCAGGAGGCATCGGCTTCGCGCCTTCGGCGCGCCGCGTCTGCGGCCACCGAAGCCGTGCGCTGCCAACGGACAGCTCCTAATCTTCTAATCTCCTGTTCAACTACGGGCGCTTCTCGACGCGGACGTGTTTGACCTCGATGCGAGTCTGCGGCGCTTCTCCAGTCACCGGAACCTGCTCAATCGCCTCGACGACGGAGAGGCCGTCGATGATGCGACCGAAGGCGGTGTACTTACCGTCAAGCACAGGACTGGGGCCGAGAACGATGAAGAATGACGTATCTGCGCTGGCGGGATCGTCGCCACGCGCCATCGACACAATGCCCTTCACGTGAGGCGTATCGTTGAACTCCGGCTGAAGATTGCGCACGAGGCGCTGCTGGGCCTCCGACAGAGGCTCGCGCCTCGACGGTAGATATCCGGTTTGAATCACGAACCCTTTCGCCACACGATGAAACGCCATCCCGTTGTAGACGCCGGCCTGCGCGAGCCGCAGGAAGTTGCGAACGTGCTCGGGCGCTTTGTCGGGCATGAGCTCGAGCGTCAGATCGCCCATGCTGGTCTCGATCACCGCGCGATAGGCCCCAAGCTCGGCCGAGCTCTCCGTTGAAAATGCCGCGGGCATGGCTGCAGGTTTGTCCCGAATCGTCACCGAACGGATGGCCACGCGCTCTTTCGGTCTTCCCCGCTCGTCGGTCGCTGCCTCAGAAATCCTTTGCGCGACGAGGATGCCTTCGTTGACCCGGCCGAAGACGTCGTACACACCGTCAAGGCCCGGCTGATCCGCGATGCAGATGAAGAACTGCGTGCCCCCACTATCGGGGTCGCCACCACCCACGACAGCCGATACCGCCCCTCGCGTGTTCTTTTCGCTGTTCCTCTCGGCGCGCAAGACTCCGAAACCACCAGTGCCGTACGACTCGATCTTGGAGGGATCCCGTGTCAGCGGATCGCCGCCCTGGATAATTCCCTGTCGGATCACGCGATGAAAGACCGTTCCGTTGTAGAGGCCTTCGCCGACATTTTTGATGAAATATCCGACGTGGTTCGGTGCCGCCTCTGACAGCAGGTCGACGACGATCGTACCCAGATCGGTCTCGAGAACCGCCTGCTTGCCTTTCATCTGATCGAGTGTCAGGGGCGTCGTGAAAAACTGCGGGCCGCTCGAAGGTTTCGCCGTGGGCTTGGCGCCTCGCTGATCGGCGTGCACCGGCATGGTCAACACGAGAAGCGCCACGCAGACGAAGCGCCAAGACTTCATCGGCGTTACTCTTCCTTGTTGGACCGCTTCGGCCTCTGATTCGCGGCGAGGATCCTTTTTCGCAAGCGGATGCTCTTCGGGGTGATCTCAACCAGCTCGTCGTCGTTGATGAACTCGATGGCCTGCTCCAGTCCCAGCAATCTGGGCGGGATGAGGCGAATCGCCTCGTCGGCGCTGGACGCTCGCATGTTTGTCTGCTTTTTCTCGCGGCAGATGTTCACGTCCATGTCGCTTTCCCGCGCGTTCTCGCCGATGATCATCCCCTCATACACGGCCTGGCCCGGGGAGATGAAGATTTCTCCGCGCTCCTGAAGATTGGCGATGGCGTACGCGGTTGCTACCCCGACCCGATCGGATACCAGTGCCCCTGCCGCCCGCGACGCAATCGCGCCATGCCAGGGCTCCCACCCGGCAAAGATATGGTTCATGATGCCGGTGCCGCGCGTATCGGTCAGAAATTGCGAGCGGAATCCGATCAGCCCGCGCGCGGGAATGCGGAATTCCATGCGTACCCGCCCGCTGCCATGGTTGACCATCTTGGTCATCGTTCCCCGGCGACCACCGGCTTGCGCGATGACCACACCCTGAAAATCCTCGGGCACATCGATCACCAAGTCCTCGACCGGTTCCATTCGCTGGCCGTTGATGTCCTTGGTGACGATCTCAGGTCTCGATGCCTGAAGCTCGAAGCCCTCGCGCCGCATCATCTCGATCAGAATCGACAATTGCAGCTCTCCGCGGCCGATGACTTTGATGGCCTCCGGGCTGTCGGTGTCCTCCAGCCGAATGGAGACGTTGCCGATCAGCTCGCGCTCGAGCCGGTCGCGCACCTGCCGCGACGTCACGTACTGCCCTTCGCGCCCCGCGATGGGCGACGTATTGACGCCAAAGATAATCGACACCGTCGGCTCATCGACGGCCACCACCGGCACGATCGACTGCCGCTCGACCTCGGTGACGGTCTCGCCGATGGTGATGTCGGGCATGCCAGCGAGGCACACGATATCGCCGGCCGCCGCGTTGTCGATTTCGACGCGCTTCAGCCCGTCGAACGAGTACAGCTTCGTAATTTTCGCCTTGCGCGCGTCGGGCGCCGACGGAGAGCAGATCGCCACTTCATCGCCGACCTTCACCTTGCCGTTGAAAATGCGCCCGATCGCGATACGCCCCAGGTAATCACTCGAGTCGAGATTCGCCACCAGAATCTGCAAAGGCGCATCGAGCGATCCCATCGGCGGCGACACGTGGGCGACGATGGCGTCGAAGAGCGGGCGGAGGTCTTCGCCGGGATTCGCCAGGTCGAGCGTCGCGGTGCCGAGCTTGCCGTTGGTGTAGATGACTGGAAAATCGAGCTGTGACTCCGACGCGTCGAGATCGATGAACAGATCGAAGATTTCGTTCAGCACTTCGGACGCCCGTGCATCGGGGCGATCGATCTTGTTGATCACGACGAGCGGAGGCAGGCCGCGCGCGAACGCCTTGCCGAGCACGAACCGGGTTTGCGGCAGCGGGCCTTCCGACGCGTCAACCAGCAACACGACTCCGTCGACCATCGACAGCGTGCGCTCCACTTCTCCGCCGAAGTCGGCGTGTCCCGGCGTGTCGACGATGTTGATGAGCAGGTCCTTGTAATGAACAGCGGTGTTCTTGGCAAGAATCGTAATACCGCGCTCGCGCTCGAGCTCGTTGCTGTCCATCGCGCGCTCGGCGACGCGCTCGTTGGCGCGGAAGGCGCCGCTTTGATGCAGCATGGCGTCCACCAGGGTTGTCTTGCCGTGATCGACGTGAGCAATAATGGCGACGTTGCGGCGATTCGGATTGGCGATGATGGTCGAATTTCTCGACGAAGGCATCCCGTTAGTATAGTTGTTCCCAGTGTTCAAACGACAAACCACCGGCTCAGTAGTGTGTACCTCGTGCGGATCGCTCGTCGGCGTGCGCGACGACACGTGCTTCAACTGCGGACGTCGCAATCCTGGCATGTGGGGCTTCGCGCTGTTGCTCCGAAGCCTCGGCAACGATTTCGGCTTCGTTCAGCTCGTCATCTGGAGCTGCGGCGCGCTCTACATCACGTCGCTGCTGCTGTCGGGTGAAGGCCTCGGCATGGGAGGCGGAAGCCTGCTCAACCTGCTTTCCCCGAGCAGTCAGAGCGTATTTCTACTCGGCGCCAGCGGCGGGCTACCGGTGTTCGGATACGGGCGTTGGTGGACGATTCTCAGCGCAGGCTGGCTGCACGCCAGCCTGCTCCACATCGTGTTCAACATGATGTGGGTGCGCGACCTCGGCCCTGTCGTCGCCGACGTGTTCGGCGCCGGCCGCATGGTGATCATCTACACGGTGTCGGGCGCCTGCGGCTTTCTGCTGAGCTCTGTGGCAGCGGTGTATCTGCCCCCGCTGCCGTTGTTGCGCGGCGCGCACTTGACGCTCGGCGCATCGGCTGCGATCTTCGGATTGCTCGGCTCGCTCGTCTATTACGGCCGGCGCACGGGCAGTTCGCTTGTGCGCGGTCAGGCCGTGCGCTACGCGGTGATTCTTGGCGTCTTCGGGTTGATCATGCCGGGCATCGATAACTTCGCGCACGCCGGCGGGTTCTTCGGAGGCTATCTCGTCTCGCGGCGTCTCGACCCGCTCAAACCGGAACGGATCGACCACATCATCATGGCGCTGCTCTGCCTGGCCGCCGTGGTCGTGTCGATCGCCGCATCGGTGATCTCGGCAATTCCATTCTTCCCGGGATAAACAAGTAAGGCGGGTCCAACGTTCAGGACCCGCCCTACTCCTTCCTTCTTACTTCTTCCTTCCCACTTCTTACTTCTTACTTCCTACTTCTTACTTATTTCGGCACCGCCACCGGCACTCCCTGCGGGAAGACGTATGCGTACAACATCGAGATGATGC
Source organism: Vicinamibacterales bacterium (assembly GCA_035281225.1). GTDB lineage: Bacteria > Acidobacteriota > Vicinamibacteria > Vicinamibacterales > JAMQPK01 > JAMQPK01. Next base: position 39,265 of record DATEEI010000109.1, on the reverse strand, counting down.
CCATGACAATCATCAGCAGGATGCTGTGCTTGATCGTGAAGCGGAAGAGCTTGCTTTCGTCGGCCGTCGTCATCCCGGTCGCAGCCACCGCGACCGCGATGCTCTGCAGCGAGATCATCTTGCCCATGACGCCGGCGGCTGAATTGACCGACGCGGTCAGCACCGGGTTGAGCCCGAGCGCGGTTGCCGTCACGACCTGCAGATTGCCGAACAACGCGTTGGCCGATGTGTCACTTCCTGTCAGGAAGACACCGAGCCACCCCAGCACAGCGCTGAAGAACGGGAACAGGCCTCCGGTCGCTGCGAGCGCGAGACCGAGCGTCGATGTCATCCCCGAGTAGTTCATCAGATAGGCGAGGCCGAGCATGGACGCGATCGTCACCATCGACAGCCTGAGTTGCTTGAACGTCGCGGTGAAGGCTCCGCCGAACTGCTTCGGCGAGACCCGAAGGACGAGCGCGGCTGCGATGCTCGCGAGGAAGCACGCCGTGCCTGCCGCGCTCATCCAGTTGAACGCGTAGTTGGCGGCGTACGGCGCTGGCGCGGGGGTCACAGGCGGCACACGCACCACCATGTTGTGCAGTCCCGGCACTTGCACGATTATCGTCGTGGCCCGATCGATGGCCGCCTTGATCTGCGCTTCACCCCAGATCAGCACGAAGATAACCAGGAGTAGATACGGCGACCATGCCATGAAGACTTCCTTGCCGGAGTGCTTCTTCGGCGCGATCGTGGCCTCTTTGTCACCCTCGAGGCGCATGATCGTCGGCGGCTTCCAGAACTTGAGCACCAGCACCATCGCACCGATGCAGGTTAGCGAGCTGATGATGTCGGTCAGCTCGGGGCCCATGTAGTTCGACACGTAAAACTGCGCGCCGGCAAACGACACACCGCAGATCAGAATGGCCGGCCACACTTCGAGGGCGCGCTTCGGCCCCGCCATCACCACCACGAGGTACGCCGGAATGATGACGGAGATCATGGCGCACAGCCGCCCGATCATCGCACTGAGAGGCAGCAGGCCGAGCCCCGTCACATTGGCCAGCGTCGTCACGGGAATACCGATCGACCCAAACGCCACCGGCGCCGTGTTGGCAAGCAGACAGATGCCTGCGGCATAGAACGGCGAGAAGCCGAGGCCCGCGAGCATCGCGCCCGAAACGGCGACCGGCGCGCCGAAGCCGGCGGCGCCTTCGATGAACGCGCCGAACGAGAACGCGATGAACATCGCCTGCAATCGCCGGTCGTTCGTCAGCCCGCCGACCGAGTCCTTGATGATCTCGAACTTTCCCGTGTCGACCGCGAGCCGGTACAACATAATCGAGCTGAACACGATCCACGCGATCGGGAACAGGCCGAAGGCGGCGCCGTAGAGCGTCGCCATCACCGCCATCTGCGCGGGCATGTCGTAGACGAACAGCGAAGCGATTAGCGCCGAAACGAGCGCGGTGGACGCCGCCATCCATGCCGGCTTGCGCAAGACACCCAGCATGATAAACAGCACAAAGATGGGAATCGCGGCCGCAAGCGCCGACAAACCCAAACTTCCGCCCACGGGCTCATAGTTGTGTTGCCACATTTCTCCCCTCCGTAGAAGCAATTGGCTCGCAATGGAATTTGGCGAGACTCTATCACATGGCGCGGGACGGGCGACTTGGGGGCTGGGGACTGGCGGCTGGAAGCTGAGAGCGGAAAGCTGCTTCAGCCCGCTCGGCGATCCTTCGCCTTCGGGTGGTCGTCCATCTTCGACACGCCGGCGCGTTCGTTGACCGCTTCCTTCAGACCGATTTCCAGCCGCTCGCTGCGGATGCCGAGCCGAAGGCGCCCGTAGAGGCTGATGAAGTGGTTCGCCACCCAGACGAGCGCGAACCAGGTAACGAAGTATCCCCGCCAGTCATCGAACAGCAGCGTAAAGCGGCTGAGAAGAAGCATGCCTGCGGCGACGTAGTGGCTGAAACAGTACTCACAGGTCAAGAGGTAAAAGAACTTGCGGGCGAGCAGCCCTCGAGCAGTGGTCGCCCGTTCGACGCAGCGGTCATGAATCTCGCGAAAGAGCTCTTCGTGCGTGAATGCCCAGGAGATGGCCGCAACGGGCAGGGCGAGGATGACGAGCGTGAGAATGTCGGCGCCGGTAACATCGTTCATGGCTACGGCCTGTTCGGTTCCTGGTCATCATCCCCGGCGCGGCTGACTGACGCGCCGACACTTCTCAGGGCCTCAAAGCCTCACACCGCAAGAACTGAGCCACGGGCCTCAACAGCTGCCAGCTTTCAGCTTCTAGCCTCCAGCTTTCAGCTACCGGCTGCCAGCTACCAGCTACTTGCTGTGAAGGTCGATGATCCGGGAAATAGCGCGCTGACAGACACGGCAGAAGGGAACGGCCTTTCGCGAGCCCATGATGCACTCTGCTTCTGGACGATAGAGGTTGCGGGCTTCGTAGCCGCCGCCCTCGAATGCGCCGACCTTGCCAGCCTGCGCGAGCGGAGTCGGAATAGACGTGCCCGCCTCGACGAGATCGCGCCATTTCAACGCCGCCGGATCGAGCAGCGCCGTGAGATTCGGCTCCCACGGTTCGACTCTCTGCGGGGCGCCCGTTTCGTACGTCACGTTGCCGACGTATTCGTCTGCGAGTCCGGCAAGGTTGTGAGCAAACTCATGAATGAAGACGTACTCGGCGGCGCCGTTCGCAGCGGCGACCGTCGATAACTGGTTGAAAATCCCACCTCCACCATACTTCCGCTCGTTCACCAGGATCGCGATCGCGTCGTATGGAGCCGACGCCGCCAGATCGCGGAGCGCCCGATTGTCGTACGTCAGCGCATAGCGCTCAATCCCGAAAATATTGAACTCGACAGAGGTTCGTGAACCGGCGATCTCCAGCAGGCGCACGTTGAAATCCAATCGGCGGGCTTTGAAGGGCTCAAGAGCGAACAGCGCTTCGACGAGGCGCGATGCGTCGGCGCGAAATCTCGGTAGCTGCTCAGCCGTGTAACCCTCGCTGATCAGGAGCAGGTCCACCTTGGTCGCCGGCGACCCGCTCCCCAGAAGCGACACTACGCGGCCGACGCGTGGAGGCCCGGTCCGGCTGACGGTTCGGGGATCCACATCCGCCGTCCAGAGGTCGCGAAAGGCATTCCGCTCATCGCGCTTTCTCAGCATGATGCGAACAGGAACATCGGGCCATGGGAATCGTAGCGACTCGTGAAACGTCCGACCCGTCGTTCGAACCTCGGGGGTCGTCTCCCACTCTCCGTAAATCGACGCGAAGCCCCGGGAATACAGAACGCGGGCCGATGCGATGTCGATCACTTCGAAGAAGTATTTGCCGAGCGCGGTGTTGTCGATCAGCTGCGTCAGGCTGCCCGGCCATGGCCCGTCATTCGACACGCGATCGAGCGTCATGACTTCCCCGCGTGGACCACCACGGTGGAAGTAATCCACACGCATCGTATCGAGTCCGACAGGCCTGCCTCCCATAGCGCCCCCAGGCGCGGAAGCAGGTGCGACGGATGTACAAGCGAGGAAGAGGACGATGGCGGCGAGAGGAGCTTTGCGCATTGTTCCCAGATCACCAGATCTTAGATCCATCGATCACCAGTTGTAGTACCTTCTCCCCGGAGGAATTTCGTGGCGACTTCCGACGACCTCATGGATCTGGCGCGGGCGGGTGCGGAACGCATCAACATTCCCGGCGATCGCGTCCGCTACCCCAACTTTTCCGACGTCGAGGAACAATGCGCTCCCGAGTACGACGAGCTGCTCGGCGCGCTCCTCGAAGATGAGCTTTTCGCGCCCGCCGACGTGCAACGCCAGGAGGAGCTTGTCGATCGCGTGAAAGCGCTCGTCGACGACACGGACCACGACCTCATCGAGGAGCTTGTCGACAACCTCGCGCGCCAGGTCTGGCTCAACCAGGAAGCGGCCTTCCACTTGGGCATGGCGGTCGGACTGAGGCTCGCTGAAGGGCGACGGCACTGACCGGGGCTTCGCTGACAGGGCGGAGGGCAGAGGGCAGAGGGCAGAGATTGGAAGCCCGGCCGCTGCTCAAATGGGCTGGCGGCAAGCGACAGCTACTGCCAGCGCTGCGGCGCTTCTATCCGGCCGCGTTCGGCACGTATTTCGAGCCTTTTGCCGGTAGCGCCGCAGTGTTCTTCGACTTGCACGCGCACGGCCGGCTCGAGGGTCACGTCGCGGTGCTCGCCGACAGCAACATCGATCTCATCGCGTGCTACACCGCGGTGCGCGATGAGCCGGAAAAGGTGATCGAAGCGCTTGATCGGCTTGCAGCCGGCCACGCTCGCCGCGGATCCAGGCACTATTACGACGTGCGCGATCGTCAATTCAATCCGGAGCGATCACATCGCTGCGGCGCGGCGTACACACCGGAGCTGGCGGCGATGTTCATTTACTTGAACCGCACCGGCTACAACGGCCTGTTCCGGCTGAACGCCGACGGTGCCTTTAACGTCCCGGCCGGGCGTTACACCAACCCGCGGATCTGCGATGCCGGCAATCTTCGCCACGTGTCGGCCGCTCTGCAGGCGCCGGGCGTCCGGATCGTGGTCCAACCCTTCGACCACGTCGGCCGCGAGGCGAAGCCGGGCGACTTTCTCTATTTCGATCCGCCGTACGCGCCGCTGAGCCGAACCGCCAGCTTCACGGGTTACACGGCCGAACGATTCTCGGGTGAGGATCAAGAGACGCTGCGCAACCTCATAGTCGACCTGGCCTCTCGTGGATGCCACGTCATCCTGAGCAACTCCACGGCCCCGGACGTCACCAGGTTGTACGAAGGTCACCAGGCCGTGGCCGCCGCCGGGCTCCGCTGTCACAGAGTGCCAGCCCGGCGCGCGATCAACTCAAATGCGAAGCGCCGGGGCAACGTGGAGGAATACCTGATCACGAACGTGCCCCAGACATTGGAGATTGGGTGATAGGCGATTGGGGGATTGGATTGCGAGATTGGATGTGGCCATCGCCCACTCGCCTATCGGCCACTCTCCAGCTTCGCCCTGGCCCACTCGACATGTTCGACGACAAGAGGGTCGCTGGCGGTCCGATCGCCCCGCTCGCCGAGCGCTTCCACTGCGCGCGGGTCGGCAGAATTTCCTAACGCCACCGCCAGATTCCGGCGCAGGCCTTTCACACCGATTCGTGTCATCGGCGTCGCGCCAATAAATGTTTCGAGCTCTTCATCGCACCGCCGCCACAGATCGATGAGACTCGCCACACTCACATCCGCGCGCGCCGACCACGAGGGATCCGACGTACCGACAGGCGCACCGTTCCAGGGACAGACTTCCTGACAGATGTCGCAGCCGAAGAGATGGTTCCCGATGCGTTCGCGATGCTCTTCGGGAATGGAGCCGCGATATTCGATGGTGAGGTACGACAGGCAGCGCGTGGCATCGAGGACGTATGGCGCCACGAACGCCTGCGTCGGACAGGCTTCGAGACATAGGGTGCACGTACCGCATTGGTCGAGCGCCGGTGCATCGGGCTCGAGCGGCAGGCTGCAGACGACCGCCCCCAGCAGCATCCACGAACCCACATCCGGATTGATCACGCAGCTGTTCTTACCGATCCAGCCCAGGCCCGCGTATTGCGCATAGATTCGCTCCTGCACCGGACCGGTGTCGACGTACGCGCGCGCCTCGAACGGTGTTGTTTGCTGCTCTCGCATCCAGGCGATCAGCGATTCCAGCCGCCGGCCGAGCACGTCGTGATAATCCTGGCTCCATGCGTACCGCGCGACCTCGCCGCGGTGCGGATCGTGCCGTTCGGTCGAATAGGCCTGGCCGGCGTTGTAGACAGCACCGGTCATGATCACCGCGCGCGCGGAGGGCATGACGCGGCGTACATCGGATCGGCGCTCTGCGGACCTGGGCAGATAGGCCATGGTGCCTGCATAGCCGCGATCGATCCATTCTCGAAGGAACGTGAGCTCGGGGAACGCCTCGGCAGGGGCAACGCCGCAGAGATCGAACCCAATCTCACGGGCGCGACTTCGAATTGCGGTGCTGGTCAGCACATGGAGGCGTCCGTCTTGTCCACCAACTGCCGCAAGACATAGGGAAGAATGCCACCGTGACGGAAGGCCGTGAGCTCTTCCGGCGTATCGATCCGGACGAGTGCATGGATCTCGCGCGGCGCCCCGTCTGGAGGCCGCACGATGACCGTGATGGTCGCCCTGGGCTGGAGGTTCGCCACCGCGATGTCGTAATCCTCCCGGCCGGTCAGACCGAGGGAGGCAACCGTCTCACCCACCCTGAACTGCAGCGGCAGCACACCCATGTTCACAAGATTGCTGCGATGAATCCGCTCGAAGCTTTCGGCAATGACGGCTCGCACGCCCAGCAGCAAGGTGCCTTTTGCCGCCCAGTCGCGTGAGGAGCCGGATCCGTATTCCTTGCCGGCAACCACGACCAGCGGCACGTTGGCCGCCTCGTATCTGATAGAGGCATCGTAAATCGTCATCAGCTCGCCGTCCGGTTGATGGGCGGTCCAGCCGCCTTCGGTCCCTGGAGCGAGCTGGTTGCGCAGGCGAATGTTCGCAAACGTGCCGCGGACCATCACTTCGTGATTCCCGCGCCTCGCGCCGTATGAGTTGAAGTCGCTCGGGTTCACCCCCTGCGCGATCAGGTACCTTCCAGCCGGGCTATCGGCGGGAATCGATCCGGCGGGAGAAATATGGTCCGTCGTAACGCTGTCGCCCAGCATGGCCAACACACGCGCGTTCGTGATGTCGCGCAACGGCGCCGGCTCTCTGCTGATGCCTTCGACGAACGGCGGCTTGCGAACGTAGGTTGACTGCTCATCCCACTCGAACAAATTGCCGGTGGGAACCGGTAGCGAGCGCCACCGCTCGTCGCCGTCGAACACATTCTCGTACTGCCGCTGAAACATCTCCGACTTGACGGCGCTCAGCATCGCGGTCTGAATCTCCCGCTCCGTCGGCCAGATTTCACGGAGGTAGACGTCTTTGCCGTCTCGATCCTTGCCGATGGGCTCCGTCGTGAGATCGGTGGTCATACGGCCGGCGAGCGCATACGCCACGACGAGCGGCGGCGACGCGAGGTAATTGGCGCGGACCTGCGATTGGATGCGTCCTTCAAAATTTCTATTGCCGCTCAGCACCGAGCAGACGACGAGATTCCGCTCGGCGACGACAACCGACACGTCTTCGGGCAACGGGCCACTATTTCCGATGCAGGTTGTGCATCCGTAACCCACGAGATTAAAGCCGAGCGCGTCGAGGTAGGGCGTCAGCCCGGCCTTGTCGAGGTAGTCGGTCACGACTTTCGACCCGGGCGCAAGGCTCGTTTTCACCCACGGCTTTCGCGTGAGGCCGCGTTCGACCGCTTTCTTGGCGACCAGCCCCGCTCCAATCATCACGCTTGGGTTCGACGTGTTGGTGCAGCTCGTAATCGCCGCGACGACGACCGCACCGTGCTCGAGGCCTTCTGTGACTGAGGTGTCCGATGCACCTGGCGGCTCGAGCACCGCGACCGCCGTCGCGGCCGATGCCTTCGCCTTTTTCTCCGCCATCATCATGGGCAGCGCCGTCTGGAAGCCGGTCTTCGCCTTTGTCAACGACACCCGATCCTGCGGCCGCTTCGGACCGGCGAGGCTCGGCTCCACATGGCTGAGATCGAGCTCGATGGTTTCGTCGTACTCGGCCTCCGAACCTGCCTCACGGAACAACCCTTGCGACTTCGCGTAGGCCTCGACGAGCTTCACATGAGAAGCCGTCCGGCCGGTCAACGTGAGGTAATCCAGCGTCATCTCGTCGATCGGGAACATGGCAGCCGTGGCGCCGTACTCCGGACACATGTTGCCGAGCGTGGCGCGATCGGCAATCGTCAGGTTCGCGAGGCCGAGGCCGTAGAACTCGACGAACTTGCCAACGACGCCGTGCTTCCGCAGCTTCTCGGTGACCATCAGCACGAGATCGGTTGCGGTTGCGCCTTCGGGCATCGCACCCGTCAGCTTGAAACCCAGCACAGGCGGAATGAGCATCGACATCGGCTGTCCCAGCATCGCCGCCTCGGCTTCGATGCCGCCGACGCCCCATCCCAGCACTCCCAGTCCATTCACCATCGTCGTATGCGAGTCGGTGCCGACGAGGGTATCGGGGTACGCACGGGTGCGTCCGTCGACGACCTCCCGAAAGACGACGCGCGCGAGATATTCGATGTTGACCTGGTGCACGATGCCCGTGTCTGGTGGCACAACCCGAAAATTGCGGAAGGCGTCCTGGCCCCAGCGCAAGAAGGCGTAGCGTTCGCGATTGCGCGCAAATTCGAGCTCGGCATTCAGCTGAAAGGCGTCGGTCCGAGCGAAATAATCCACCTGCACCGAGTGATCGATGACGAGCTCGACGGGCTGGAGCGGATTCACGCGATCGGGATTGCCGCCTAGCCGAATCATCCCGTCCCGCATGGCGGCGAGATCGACGACGCAGGGGACGCCGGTGAAGTCCTGCAGCAGAACGCGCGCTGGAGCGAACGAAATCTCTTTCTGGAGCTGCGCACCGGGCCTCCAGCCCGCAAGCGCCTCGATATCCCTGGGGTGCACGAACCGCGCATCTTCATGGCGAAGCAGGTTCTCGAGAAGGATTTTCAGGGAGTACGGAAGATTGGCGACGCCGGGAAAGTTCCGCTCGAGCTGGTTGAGGGCGAAGATCTCTACAGCCTCACCGGCAAGCGTGCACTGCGTTCGCGTGTTGAAGGAATTTGCACTGCTCATCCGGCTAATCCTATCAAAAATACCAGGCGGGTCTTTCTGCTGTAGGGCGGGTCTTGCAGTTCAAGACCCGCCGACGTCATGGCGCGCGCTTCGAACGCGCCACATCCAACACCGCCTCGGCCGCCCGACTGCTCGCACCAGGACTGCCAAGCTTCCCACGCACTTCTGCAAGACCCGCGCGCATCAGCTCAGCCCGCTTCGCGTCCCTCAGCAGTGACAGCGCTTCGTCCGCGATGCTCTCGGCGGTGCATTCGTCCTGTATCAATTCGGGAACGATCCTGCGGCCCGCGATGAGATTCACCATCGCCACGTCGTCAACATGCACGAACCGGCGGCCGAGCCGATAGCTCAGAGGCGAGAGTCGGTAGATCACGACCATCGGACAGCCGTGCAGCGCCGCCTGAACCGTCGCAGTACCCGACGCCGTGATGACGACGTTTGCGATCGCGAGCACATCGTCGGTTCGCGCCAGCACGATCGCCGGCTTGACCGGATCCCATTTCACGTCTGCAAACAGACGGTCATCCAACGACGGGGCGCGCGCGATGACGAACTGCACACCCTGACGCCGTGCGACAACGTGTTTGACGGCATCGCGCATCACCGGGAGAAGCCGCTCGACCTCGTTCGGCCGGCTCCCGGGAAGGAGCGCGACAATCGGCCTCGACCCGTCGAGGCCGATCTCTCTGAGAAATGCATCCCGCGGCTCCTGTGCGCGCGCTAGATCGACGAGCGGATGTCCGACGAACTGCACCGGCACTCCGGCATCCCGATAGATCTGCTCTTCGAACGGGAAAATCACCAGCACTCGATCCGCGATGCGTTTGATGACGCGCATGCGGCTTTTCCGCCACGCCCAGAGTTGGGGGCTGATGTAATAAATGACGGGAATACCGAGCTTCTTCACGGCGGCAGCGAGACGGAAGTTGAAGTCCGGAAAATCGATCGCCACCAGCGCGTTCGGCTTCTCGACGCGGGCCGACTCGATCAGGCGGTTGAGAACGGAGAAGGATTTGGGAATGACGCGGAGCGCTTCGACGAGACCCGTCACGCTGAGGCCCCGGTAATCTGCGAGCAGCTCTCCGCCCCCGGCCATGAGCCGCTGCCCGCCCAGGCCGAAAATGGCGGCGTCAGGCTCGCGGCGCCGAATTTCGACTGCGAGGGCGCCGGCGTATAAATCGCCAGACGGCTCCCCGCAGGAAATCATGATTTTGTTCAACGTCTCTTCAAGTTCGCCGCCGTGAGATCCAGCTCGTGGAGTGAAATCAGCTCGTAGTTCCCGAATCCGGCTTTCGGGAGCTGCTCTTTGAAGGCCGACGCGTTCCCGACCATCACGATCGACAACCGCTCGGGCTGAACGTACGTGCGTGCAACCCGGAGCACATCGTCCGGCGTCACCGCGTTGGCTCGCTGACGGTACGTCCGGAGATCGTCGAGGGACAGATCGAAGAACACGGCATTCACTACCTGACGGGCAATCGCGCCAGGGGTCTCAATCGTCAGCGGAAAGCTACCGGTCATGTAGGCTTGCGCGCCGGCGAGCTCCGCGTCACCGATCCGCTCGCGCTGCAGTCTCGTGAACTCGTCGACGATGACACGGACGGCTTCCGCTGTGGCTTCCGTACGGGTATCCGTTTCGGCGACGATGTCACCCGCCAGCAGCATTGTGGTCATGTCTGCGGATGCGGAGTACGTCAGCCCCCGCTCGGACCTCAGGACGCGGAACAGGCGGTTGCTCCCTTCGCCACCGAGGATGCGGACAGCCTGATCGAGGCTCATGTAATCGGGGGTCTTACGTGGAACTCCAAGCTGCCCGATACGAACCGCGGTCTGTACCGAGTCGGGCTTGTCGATGACAACGATACGGCGCGTCGCTCTCGGAGGATCCGGAAGGGTGGGCGGCTGCACCGCCTGCCGCGGCCAGTCACCAAACACGCGCGTCGCCGCCGCCATGGCTTCATCGGCCGTGATGTCGCCGACGATCGCGAGAATGCTGTTGTTCGGCGCGAAGTAACGCCGATGGAACTCGCGAAGGTCCTCGCGCGTGATTTTCGCCATCGTGTCGGGCATTCCGCTATCCGGAAAGCCGTACGGATGAAAACCGTAGATGAGGCGGTTCATGACCGCGGAGGCGATGAACCCCGGATCCTCGAGGCTGACACCGAGACTCTGAATCGCCTGCCTACGCTGCCGCTCGATCTCCTCAGGGGCAAACGCGGGGCGCCGGACAACATCGGCCAGCATATCCATGCCGATCTCGAAGCTGTCCTTCATCACGAGGACGGAGGCCGAGGTGTGATCACCGCCGGCGGTGGTATCGAGCGCGCCGCCGATGGAATCGATCGCATCGGCGATCTCTTGCGCCGTGCGCGTATGGGTGCCCTGGTTCAGCAGCGAACCAACCAGCGAGGCCGTACCTGCCTTCCCCGGGGGATCGTAGGCGGCGCCGGCCCGCACCAGAATGCGCATCGTCACTTCGGGCTGCTCGTGGTGCATGACCACGATGACCTGCATTCCGTTGGGCAGCGTCCTCAGCTCGTAGGGTGGAAAACTGACCGGCCTCGACGGGAGCGGCCTCGGAGGACTTTCCGCGGGCCAGTTCGCAACCTGCGCGCCCGTACGCCCCGACAGCATCACGACAATCGCGGCCGCGATCAAAGTGGCGACAGTGCGTCGCGTCATCAGCGGCCCCCCGGCGCTTTCGGGAGAATCTTCAACACCATCCGACTTTCCGGCGTGAAGTAGGTCTTCGCGACGCGCTGGAGATCCGATACCTTCATGTTGGTGAAAATCTCGACTTCGCCGTCGGCGGTGGTGACGTCGCGGTGAATGACGACCGCGTGGGCGAGCTGGCTCGCTTTACCGCGGATCGACTCGCGATCGACGATGTAGTCGCGAAAAAACTGATTCTTGGCGCGCTGCAGCTCGCGCTCGGTGATGGGCGAGGTGCGAAGGTTGTCGAACTCGGCAATAAGCGCCTTCTCGACCTCGTCGTGCGTACGTCCGGGCGCCACGAGCGCGACGGCAAAAAACAGGTTCGGCTCTTCAATGATGTTGCCGCTGCCGAAAGCAGACAGGGCGATCTGCTTTTCGTAGACTAGCGACCGGTAAATGCGAGAGCTTTCGCCGTCGGACAGAATTTTCGACGTCAGGTGGAGGGGATACGAATCAGGATGGCCGTCGTACGTAATCGGATAGGCCACAATCACCGCTGGCAGCGGCCAGTTCTCGTTCACGATGACTCGGCGCTCAGCGGTTGAGGGCTTTTCCCGTGGGTACTCGCGCGGAATCACACGACCGGACTTCGGCACGCGCCCGAAATACCGCGTCACCAGCTCTTTTGCCTGCGCCATGTCAAAATCACCGACGATCGCGATCGTCGCGTTCTCCGGCACGTAAAAGCTCCGGTGAAAGTCGCGCACGTCTTCGACCGAGGCGGAGTCGAGGTCCTTCATGCTGCCAATCGTCGTGTGCTTATACGGGCTGACCGTATAGAAATTGTCGTAGAGAATCTCGGACAACCTGCCGAAGGGTTGGTTATCGACGCGCAGACGGCGTTCTTCCTTCACGACTTCGCGCTCGTTCTCGAACGTCGCTTTATCGATGCGCAGGGTCGCCATGCGATCCGCTTCCATCCACAGCGCCAGCGGCAGATACTGCGACGGCACCGTTTGCCAGAACACCGTCGCATCGTCATTCGTATACGCGTTGCTCAGGCCGCCGACGCTGGCGAGTATCGAGGCGTGCTCCTCGGGTTCGACGTTCTTGGAGCCTTTGAACATCATGTGCTCGAAGAGATGCGCGAAGCCGGTTCTGCCGGCCTTTTCGTCCTTCGAGCCCACGTGATACCAGAGCTCCACTTGCACGATCGGCGTCGAGTGATCGGGCGAGAGCACGATCGTCAAACCGTTCGGAAGCGTCATGAGCTCGTACTCGAGGCGAGGCGGGCGGACGGCAGCGTCCAGCGGCGCGAGGCCCACGACGGCAACGAAGGCGAAGATGGACAGTAACTGTTTCATAGGGACTATTTCGATCTTAGCTTGGTTTCGGCCTCTTCCAGTTCGCGGATCCGCTGCTCGAGGGCGGCAATTTTTTTCCGCAGAGCTGGGAGCGTGCGGAACACAGCCGACGCCTTGAGCCACTCGCGGTTCTCAATCGCCGGATAACCGGACACGAATGCTCCGGAGGGAACGGAGTTCGTGATCCCGCTCTGGCCGACGGCCTTTGCGCCCTTGCCGACCGTCACATGTCCTGCCACTCCCACCTGGCCACCGAAGATGACATCGTCGCCGATCGTGGTGCTCCCGGCGATGCCGACTTGGGCCGCTAACAGAGCGTTCTTTCCCACGTTGACCCCGTGGCCAATCTGAACGAGGTTGTCGATCTTCGCGCCTGCCTGAATTCGAGTCTCCCCAACTGCCGGGCGATCGATCGCGGTGTTGGCGCCGATCTCCACGTCGTCTTCGATGACGACGATGCTGGCCTGAGGGATCTTCTGATGCGTCCCATCGGGACGCCGCACAAAGCCGTATCCGTCGCCACCGATGACGGCGCCATTCTGGAGCACGACTCGATTGCCGATGATGATGCGCTCCCGGACAGCCACATGCGAGTGAATCACGCAGTCGTCCCCAATGACCGCGCCGTCGCCGATGCACACGTTCGGGTAGATCACGGTGCGATCACCGACGGATGCGCCCCGCCCGATCGAAGAGAACGGCCCGATGGACACGTCGCGGCCGAGAACGGCATTCGGCGCGACCGCACTGAAATCACTCACGCCTGGCGCAGGATGAGCCGACGGAACGAAACACAGCAGCGCATTTGCAAATGCCAGATAGGGGTTCGACGTGCGCAGCATGGCGCACGGGGCCGGTTCAGCATCCTCTGCGAGGATTACGGCAGAGGCCCGAGTACGGCGCATGGCAGGCGCATATTTGGCGTTCGCGAAAAAGGTCACGTCGCCTTCGACCGCCTGGTCGAGGCTGGCGACCCGGCGGATCTCCAGACTGGCGTCCCCTTCGAGCCGGCACCCTAACCGCTCCGCGAGCTCCCGGACTGTCATTGTTTAACCGCGTTCGAGAATATCACGCGATCTTCGTGGCGATTCGCTCGAAGAATTTCGCCAGATGCGGAAGGTGCAGTTCCGAAGCCACCTGGTGCACTTCGCGCTCGCGCTCGAGTCCAGCCAGTGCCATGGCCCGACGTAACCGGGTCAAATGCGCGCTCGGGCACGACGACCACCGAATGTCCTTCAACGCGTGCACGGCGCCGCGACGTGAGAGGAAATGTCCGACCAGCCTGAAACCGAAGTAGTACGCAACCACGTTCGGACCGGGAACCAGGAAGAAGGCGCCCGACGCGGCGAAGAGAATGCCATCGATGACGATCCATTTCGAATGACGATCGGCTTCGCGCTGCAACTCGCTCCGCGCCCGCGCCACGGCGACCTCTTCGCTCATGTCGTCCGCAAAGTGCAGCGCAAGCTCGGATTCCTTACGGAGACGCCAGAGCAGGCGCTGCTCGGCAATCTTTTCGGCCAGCCAACGGAGAGACCGATCCTTCATGCGCTCCGTCCAGGTGCGCGGACCCTCGTGCGCCTGCTTCTCGCCGCTCAGCCGCTCCTCCTCGACGCGCGCGAGCGCCTGCTTGAAGCTCTGATACATCGCCGCGAGGCGTCCTGTTGGCTGCACGTCGCCGACGAGATCCTCAGGATCGCCGGCCTCGTCGCAATACAGCTCGTACCGGTCTGGACCGACCGGGAGGAAATACACGTCCATCAAGGATTCGACGCCGCGGGGGGGCCGGTTCGGCGGCGCGGCTGGGTGCGCGCTGGGGCATTCGCCGCAAGAGCGGGCTTGCCGGCCTGCTCCCAGGCGCTGGTGATGATCGAGGCAACGGCGACAATGGAGTCGGTCAAACGCTTCTCGAGAGTAGGACGTGTCCTGGCAAAAAGTGTTTCAAAGTACTGATCGTCGTACGTGTCGCGGTTCCCGATCGCCTCTTTGTCAGCAGCGAGCAGCGCCGGCACAAGCTGTGAGCTCTCGAGCAGCGCCTCGAATATGAAATCCCGCTCGTTTTGAATCCGCTGCAGTGAACCGGGCTTGAGCACGAGCTGCGTGCGGTACCGGGTGAACAGATCGTCTTCCCACCGATTGTGTAAACCGGTCTGCCCCGTCAGTTGCCCGTTGTAGTTGAGGACGGAATGCAGCGGCACATGAGCGTCGGCCACGTAATGGCCGATGATCGCCGAGAAGAACCGGATGTCGCTGCGCGCGTACTGCCCGTTTCGTTGCAGCGCTCCGAAACTGCGAATAAGACGGCCGGCAATCTCGTGCGTGCGCCAGGGCAGCAATCCGTTCTCCCTCAGCTTGTCGGGCCCGTGCTTCTTCAGCGCTTCGTCGTACTCCCGAGGGAGATCTTTGAACGGATACGATCCGTAGGCGTCGAGATCGAGGAAATGGTTGGGAGGTTCTTCGGCAAAACCAACATTGCGCCAGAGATCGGGATCGATCGACCGTTCGACGATGAAGTCGCGGTTTGCTTCGAAGAACGGCCGTATCGGTTCGGGAAGGATATCGATGGCTCTCGACACGATGAACTTGTGAGCCTCGAAACCCCAGGCACTAGCGGTCGACGGTGTGACAAAAATAACGGCGACCAGGCCAGCGAGAGCAGCGCGCATACCGTATTATCGCCGAATGCCTCGTCTCGGTGCTCACATGTCGGTAGCTGGCGGCCTGCCTGCTGCCATCGCGCGCGCCCGCATTCATCAGTGCGACACACTCCAGGTCTTCACGAAAAACGCCAGCCAATGGCGGGCCCGGCCGCTGCCGCCGACGGAGATCGCCGCGTTCAAACAGGCGGCGCGGGAAACAGGCATCAGCCCCATCGTGGCCCATGCGAGCTACCTCATCAATCTCGCCACGATCAATCCTGCGCTGCGCGCGCAGTCCATCGCAGCGCTTGGCGAGGAGGTCGATCGGGCGGAGGCGCTTGGGTTGCTGGGGGTTGTTCTCCACCCCGGTGCTCGGATGACCGCGCCGGTCGATCAAGCCATCTCTCTAATTGTCGATGCGCTCGCGCACGTGCTGAAGGATCGGCAAAGCGGTAAGACGATGATTCTGCTCGAGCACACCGCCGGTCAGGGAAGCACGATGGGATCGTCGTTCGAAGAAATCGCCGCAATGCTCGATGGCGTGACAGACACAACGCGGATGGGCGTGTGCCTCGATACGTGCCACCTGCTCGCGTCGGGCTACAACCTTTGCACCGATGAAGGCTATCGCGCGACGTTCGACTCGTTCGAACGCCTGATCGGCGTCGATCGGCTGAAAGTCTTTCACCTGAACGATTCGAAGAAACCCTGCATGAGCCGGGTCGACCGTCACGAGCACATCGGCAAGGGCTGTATCGGCCTCGAGCCATTTCGGCGCCTACTCAACGACCCGCGCTTCGCTCACCTGCCGATGATCCTGGAGACGGAGAAAACGGACTCGCGCGATCGCGGACGCATCGAAATCGATCCGCTCGACGAGATGAACCTCAATGCTCTGCGCGGCCTTCTGGCAAACACGTAACAAAAACTCCTAATCTTCTACTCTCCTGCTATGAACGTTTCTCCGAACACGTCCGCCTCGAATCGGTAAAGCGTCCCGCCCTTCTGCCACGCGTCTCTGGGAAGACCGGCTTTGATGCAGGTTTGCGACGCGAGCTCTTCGGCATTCCACTTCCACTCGGTTGCGACCTGCGGCAGCAGAAGACCGCGCCGATGGCCGTACTGGACGATGAGACCGTGTTGCCCGACGACCACATCGGAAATGTCGGCCACGGGCTCGATCGGTCCAAGCACTGAAATCTCCAGCTCAACCGCATCCCATTCAGCGCGACTGAGCGCCGGGAAACGCGGATCCGAGATCGCCGCCGACACCGCGCAGCGCTCGATGGTTTCGATCAACGGCCGATCGGGCTCCGGATACCCGATGCAACCGCGAAGTGCACCGTTGACGCGCAGTGTCACAAAGGCACCGGCCCGAAAGTCGTCAGGAACTGGTGCCTGGGATCTGTGGGCTGGCTCCGTGACACGTTCCTCGGATTCAGCGCCAACGGCGCGCGCGATGGCGGTGCGTGCGCGCTGCAGCAGACCGATACGCGCCGCAGCGTCGAGCATCACACAGCCTCCGGGCCGAACGTACCGAACGCTGCGGCGAGATAGCCCACCACGGCCCTCTTGTCACCAGAGACATCGCCCGAGTCGCCATACTTCAATATGCGGGCATCCTTGGCTCCGAGCGCTCTTGCCGCGCGCATCACCGACACCGTCGGACCGCCGCCGCATGCATGTTCCGGATTGCCCTCGAGCAACGACATCAGACCGTCGGCGTCGAAGCGCCGCACCTCCTGTATCACTCTGCTGTCGAGCTTCGCTGCCACCTCGGCGCTTTTGTAGTGGGACAGATCCGTGCTTGCCACAATCACCGCACGGCGTCCCTGGACGGCCGCGGCGATCGCATCGCCAAGCTCGTGCGCCGTTTCACGCCGCTGATGGCCCATCACCAATGGAACGATCGCGGCGTCGGGCAGCACGCGTTTGAGGAACGGCAGCTGCATCTCGAGGGAATGCTCGCGAACGTGAGCGGTCGGGTGGGGTTTCACCGTCCGCGATGCCATCGCCAGTGCCGAAGCGCAGTCCTCTGCGACAGGGATCGGACCGAACGGCGTGTCGAATGCTCCGCGCTCGTAGATGGCAACGCCCTCAAAGCCGACGTAGTGAGAGGGGCCCACGAGCACGGCGACGTCAACGTCGCGGCCTCGGAGCAGGCTGTAGGCGTACGCAGCGATCGGTCCGGAGTACACGAGGCCCGCATGCGGCGAGATGATGGCAATTGGATCGCCAACTAGCAATCGATCGACGGCGGCGAGGTAGCCATCGACTTCACGCGCAAGGGCTTCCGGATCTGCCGGGTACCACGACCCGGCCACAGCCGCGCGGCGTAATGACACTGATGAGCATGGTAGCATTTGGCATGCCGGACCGGCTGACTCGCGCCGACGTGGATCGCATCGCCACGCTCGCCCGCCTCGAACTCATCGACGCAGAAAAGGATCTCTTCGTCGAGCAACTCTCACACGTGCTCGAGTATGCGGAGCAGATCCAGCGGATCAATACCGACGGGGTACAGCCGACCTCGCAGGTATTGTCGCGAATGGCGGCCGATCGTCCCGATGAACCCCGGCCGGGTCTGGCGAACGCCGACGCGCTCGCCAACGCACCTGACCCGTCGGCTCAGACCGGCCTGTTCCGCGTTCCGCGCGTG
Source organism: Vicinamibacterales bacterium (assembly GCA_035281225.1). Classification (GTDB taxonomy): domain Bacteria; phylum Acidobacteriota; class Vicinamibacteria; order Vicinamibacterales; family JAMQPK01; genus JAMQPK01. The sequence goes on along the minus strand of DATEEI010000109.1, from coordinate 21,200 downwards.
CTCGGCTAGCCGTGGCGACCACCCTTCCCTTTCAAACAGCACGCGACATTCGCGACGCCGTCTCAGCCGGTCGGGTGTCAGCGGTCGAGGTCTGCGAGAGTGCGCTCAGCCGCATCGAAGCCGGGAACCCTCAGCTGAAAGCGTTTCTCACTGTCGCTGCCGGCCAGGCGCTGGAGCGCGCACGTGCCGTGGACCGCGATCAGCGATCGGCTCCGTTGGCAGGCGTCCCGATCGCGCTCAAGGACAACATCATGACGCGCGGGATCACGACAACCGCCGCCTCACGCATGCTCGAGCACTTCGTGCCGCCCTACGACGCCACCGTCGTCAGCAGGCTGGAGGACGCGGGGGCCGTCGTGATCGGCAAGACGAACTGCGACGAGTTCGCCATGGGTTCGTCCACCGAGAACTCGGCGTTCGGCCCATCTCGAAACCCCTGGAATGCGGACCACATCCCCGGAGGCTCGAGCGGCGGCTCAGCGGTCGCGGTGGCCGCCGGCATGTCGCCCATCGCCCTGGGTTCCGATACCGGCGGATCGATACGGCAGCCCGCCTCGCTGTGCGGCGTCGTAGGCCTGAAGCCGACGTACGGCCGCGTCTCGCGATACGGGTTGATAGCGTTTGCGTCTTCGCTCGATCAGATTGGTCCGCTCGCGCGTACCGCGTATGACGCCGCGCTGGCGCTGTCGGTGCTGGCCGGCCCCGATCCGCGAGACTCCACAGCCTCTCAGGAGCCTCTCGGCGATTACGTGGGCGCGCTGAGCGGCGACATCCGCGGCCTTCGGCTCGGGGTCCCGCGAACGATGCTCGAGCAAGGCGTCGACGCGGTGGTCAGCGACTGCTTTTACGGCGCGCTCGAAACGCTCCGCGCGCGAGGGGCGACGCTGATCGACATCGAGCTCCCGCATGCCTCCTACGCCATCGCCACGTACTACATCGTCGCCACGGCTGAGGCGAGCTCGAACCTGGCGCGCTACGACGGCGTGCGCTACGGCTTTCGCGCCCAGGGGCTTCGCGATCTTCGGGAGATGTACGAGAAGACACGGAGCCAGGGGTTCGGCGCAGAGGTCAAACGCCGGATCATGCTGGGGACCTATGTGCTGAGTGCGGGTTACTACGACGCGTACTACTTGAAGGCGCAGCAGGTACGCACGCTCATCCGGCAGGACTACGAGCAGGCCTTTCAGACCGTTGACGCGGTGGTGATGCCGACAAGCCCGACACCCGCATTCAAGATCGGCGAGCGCGTCGAGGATCCGCTGGCGTTGTATCTGGGGGACGTCTTCACGGTGAGCGCCAACCTCGCAGGATTACCGGCGCTCAGCGTGCCCTGCGGGCTCACTCCGAACCGCCTTCCGATCGGACTGCAGATGACGGGCAAGCCTTTCGAGGAAGCCACGCTCCTGCGAATTGGCGACAGCTACGAACGGGACACGGGGTGGTGGAAAGAAAGACCGGCTACCTGAATTGCGAGATTGGCTTTCCTATTGCCCACTCGCCAATCGCGCCGATCGCTCAATTAATTCCGGCGTCTTGAGCACGTCGATCGTTCCGCGCGGGGACTGCGGAGGCATGTACGCCACATAGGCGCCCTGACCGACGCGCTCTTCGAGGCTCTTCACAGTCATCGACCGTCGCCCCGTTGTGACGCGGAGCTTCGTGAACCCGAAAACAATGCAGAAGCCGAGAAACAGCGCGAGGATGAAGACCGAGCTCGCGCCGATCGCGGTGAGCGCGCCGACAACAAGGCTGATGACGTCGGCAGATGTCAAATGCCCGTCTCGGGATTGTGAATCGGCTTCTTGGCGGCCGGCAGATCGAACTGCACCAGCTGCTGTCGAACCTCTTCCATCGCCACCCGCTCGGCCTTGTGCGGCTGAGGATGGCTCTCGTGCGGCGTCTGATCGAGCCGCGGACGAGCGCCCCGGCGGAGCTGCTTGGCTCGCAGGGCGGCGATATCGACGAACAGGAACCGATTGGACACGGGCGGTGCCGGCTCAATCGGTTCCTCTGGCTTCACTTCTTCTGGCTGCGTGTCGAGTTCCATAACGGTATAGGTTACAAGAACTTACGCACGCTGCGCAACTGTAAACATCAACCGTTTGCCGTTCACCGTTTACCGTTTTACCGTTGAGGGGTCGGCAAACGGTAGACGGTAAACGGCGAACGGTTACGCTGCTACGTTCACCTTGATCTGCTTCGGTCTAGCCTCTTCGCGGAGTGGCAGCCTGATGCTGAGCACGCCGTCTCTGTATTCCGCCTCGACGCGGTTCGCGTCGATCGTGTGCGGGAGCGCGAAGGAACGTGTGAACGTTCCGTAGCTCCGCTCAACTCGGTGAAACTGCTCGTCCTTGATCGTCTGCTCGGCCTTCTTCTCGCCCCGAATGGTCAGCGTGAAGTTCTCCACCGTGATATCCAGATCCTCCCGGCTCATGCCTGGGATCTCAGCCTTGATCACCAGCTCGTGCTCACCAGTGCTGTAAATGTCGACCGGCGGCAGCCATGCGCCGCCAAACTCGCGAAATGGATCCCATCGAACGATTGCCATGTCTGTCCTCCTTGACGTTTACCGTTTGCCGTTTACCGTTACGCGTCGACGACTTCGGCGTCGACGACCTCGCCTTCCTTCGGCGCGCTGTCTTTCGGCGCCTCCTGATTCTGCTTGTACATCTGCTCGGCCATCGCGTGTGACGCCTGCTGCAGGGCTTCCGTGGCCCGCTTCATCGCCGCGAGGTCTTCGCCCTTCAACACTTCGCGCAGGTCTGTGATGAGGTGCTCGACCCGCGAGGCATCCTGCGGCGACACCTTGCCGCGATGCTCGTTGAGCGTGCGCTCCACCGAGTACCCCAGCGCGTCGCCCTGGTTGCGCGCATCGATCACCTCGCGGCGCGCCTTGTCGTCGGCCGCATGGCTTTGCGCATCGGTCACCATCCGCGCCACCTCATCCTTGCTCAGGCCCGAGGAGCCTGAAATGGTGATGGTTTGTTCCTTGCCGGTCGCCGTGTCTTTCGCCGACACGTTCGCGATGCCATTTGCGTCGATGTCGAACGTCACTTCGATCTGCGGCACCCCGCGCGGTGCGGGCGGCAGTCCCACCAGTTGGAACCGTCCGAGCGTGCGGTTGTCCCGCGAGAGCGGACGCTCCCCTTGCAGCACGTGCACTTCGACGTTCGGCTGATTGTCGCTAGCCGTCGAGAAGGTCTCTGTCTTCCGCGTCGGAATCGTCGTGTTCCGCGGAATCAAGGTCGTCATCACGCCGCCGAGCGTTTCGATGCCCAGCGAAAGCGGCGTCACGTCGAGCAGGAGCATGTCCTTCACGTCGCCGGCCAGCACGCCGCCTTGAATCGCGGCGCCGACGGCGACAACTTCATCGGGGTTCACGCCCTTGTGCGGATCCTTCCCGAAGTAGTCCCTGACGAGCTGCTGCACCTTCGGCATGCGGGTCGATCCACCGACCAGCACGACTTCGTCGATCTTCGATGCATCGAGACCAGCGTCCGCGACCGCTTTCTTCAAGGGCTCCATGGTCCGCTGCAGCAAGTCGTCAACGAGCTGCTCGAGCTTGGCGCGCGTCAGCTTCATCGCGAGATGGCGAGGTCCGTTCTGATCGGCCGTCACGAACGGCAGATTGATGTCGGTCTCCATCACGGAAGACAGCTCGATCTTCGCTTTCTCTGCCGCTTCCTTCAGGCGCTGCACGGCGACGCGATCCTTGGTGAGGTCGATGCCGTCACTCTTCTTGAACTCGGCCGCCATCCAGTCGATGACGCGCTGGTCGAGGTCGTCACCACCCAGGTAGGTGTCGCCGTTGGTGGATTTCACTTCGACGACCCCTTCCCCGACTTCGAGGATGGAGATATCGAACGTGCCGCCGCCAAAATCGTACACAGCGATGGTCTCGTCTTTCTTTTTGTCGAGGCCGTAGGCCAGTGCGGCAGCCGTCGGCTCGTTGATGATGCGGAGCACGTTGAGACCAGCGATCTTGCCGGCGTCCTTGGTCGCCTGGCGCTGCGAGTCGTTGAAGTACGCCGGCACGGTGATGACGGCGTCGGTGACGGTCTCACCGAGGTAGTCCTCGGCGGACTGCTTCAGCTTCTGAAGCACCATCGCCGAGATCTCCGGCGGCGAGTATTTCTTGCCACGCGATTCGATCCACACGTCGCCGTTATTGGCCGAGACGATGTGATAGGGAACGCGCTGCTGGTCGCCAGACACTTCTGAGAACTTCCGGCCCATGAAACGCTTCACTGAAAACACCGTGTTTTCCGGGTTGGTGACGGCCTGGCGCTTGGCCACCTGCCCGACTAGGCGCTCTCCGTCCTTGGTAATGGCGATCACCGAGGGCGTAATGCGCGAGCCTTCTTGATTGACTAGAACCGTTGGCTCCCCACCCTCCATCACAGCGACGACGGAATTGGTAGTGCCAAGGTCGATCCCGATAACTTTCTTTCCGTTAGGTTTTGCCATGGAAAGAGTCTAACCGCATACTTTAGTCTATGTCAATCATTTTATATTAGCCTTATACACTCATATATCTTGTGGCGTATGAAAGGCCAGTTTTCGCTTATATTTAGGCCGTGAGCGAGCTACGCCTGCTTTTTCTCGGGGATATCGTGGGAAAACCTGGACGGGAGCTCATCCGAAAAGGCCTCGCCTCCTTAATAGAGCATTACGAGGTGGACCTGGTCATCGCCAACGCCGAAAACGCCGCGGCAGGTCGAGGCATTACGCGCGAAATCGGCGATCAGCTCCTCGGCTGGGGCGTCGATGTCATGACCTCGGGCAACCACATCTGGGCGCAACGAGAGGCGATCGATTACATCGGAGCGGAAGCGCGGCTGCTCCGGCCTGCCAACTTCCCTGCTGGCGTACCTGGCAATGGCAGCTATCTCGCGCGCACCGGAACGGGTCGGCCCGTTGGCGTCATCAACGTGATGGGCCGCGTCTTCATGCAGGAGCTCGACAATCCGTTCATCCGCGTTCTGGAGGAAGTCGAGACGTTGCGCAACCGGACCCGCGTCATCCTCGTCGATTTCCACGCCGAAGCGACTTCCGAGAAAGTCGCCATGGGGTGGTTCCTCGACGGCAAGGTCACCGCCGTCATCGGCACACACACTCATGTGCAGACCGCCGACGAGCAGATTCTGCCGGGAGGCACGGCGTATCTGACCGATGCGGGCATGACCGGACCGCACGATGGCGTCATCGGCGTTGAAAAAGCCGTCGTGATCGATAAGTTCCAGCGCGGGATGCCGGTGCGAATGGAGACCGCGTCAGGCAATCCCAGGCTCAACGGCATCCTGATTGCTGCCGATGAGACCACCGGCAAGGCCATTTCCGTTCAGCGCATCAGCTTGTCTGCCAAGGAACTCGAACATGAGCTCCCTGTTTGATCTGCCCTTCGACGAACCTGAGCCCGAGAAGGCCCAAGTCGATACCCCCGCCGCCCGCGAACGTCAGCGGACGGTCCTCACCGTCAGCGAGCTCACTTCTCATATCCGCGACATGCTGGAAACGGCGTACGCCGAGGTATGGGTGGAGGCAGAAATTTCCAACTGCCGCCTGTGGAACACCGGGCATCTCTACTTCACGCTGAAGGATCCCGGCGCACAGCTCAAGGCGGTGATGTTCAAGTCCGCGGTGCGCTCGCTCCGGTTCAAACCGGAGGACGGCCTGCACGTCGTGGTGCGCGGCCGGCTGAGCGTCTACGAGCCGAAGGGGGAATATCAGATCGTCTGCGAGCAGATGGAGCCGCATGGTCTCGGCGCACTGCAGCTCGCGTTCGATCAGCTCAAGCGCCGGCTCCAGGCTGAAGGACTGTTCGACAGCGCACGTAAGCGTCCTCTTCCCGCGTTCCCCCGCAAGATCGGCATCGTCACGTCGCTCGACGGCGCCGCCATCCGCGACATGATTAAGGTGCTCGACCGCCGATATCCGAACGCCCATCTGGTCGTACGCCCGACGCGCGTGCAAGGCGAGGGCGCCGCGGCCGATATCGCCCGCGGCCTGACCGACATCATCAGAGTCGCCGGGATCGATGTGGTGATCGTGGGGCGAGGCGGCGGATCGGTGGAAGACCTCTGGGCCTTCAATGAGGAAGTGGTGGCGAGAGCGATCGTCGCCTCTCCGGTGCCGGTCATTTCGGCCGTCGGCCATGAAGTCGATTTCACGATCGCCGACTTTGCCGCCGACGTGCGCGCGCCAACGCCCTCGGCTGCGGCGGAAATCGTCGTGGCACGCAAAGAGGATTTCTGCACCCACATCGAACGGCTCGGTGAGCGGCTAACGGGCGCCGTCCGCGGATCGATCGCACGGCTCGAATCGCGAGTCCACCAGCTGAACCGGCGTCCCGGCTTTGCGGGGTGGTCGGCCCGCCTTGCGATCCGCGGCCGCCACTGCGCCGAAACCACGCACGCGCTGCGCCATGCGGCGCACGCCGGGATACAGCGCCGACTGCGCGCGTATCAAACGCTCAGGCTTCAACTCGAACAGTACGATCTCCGGCGGCGTCTCGGCACGGTGCGGGCACAGCTCGTCGGCGCAGACCATTCCCTGCGCGCTGCGGCGATCCGGCGTCATCACCGCGCAGAGGCCCGGCTGCATACGTGCGCGGCGCGACTCGACAGCCTCAGCCCACTCGCGGTGCTCGGCCGTGGCTACGCGGTCGTGTGGAACGAATCGCGCACGCACGTCATCCGCAAGGCGATCGAGGTCCAGCCGGGCGATAAAGTGCGCGTCACGCTCTCGGAAGGCGAACTAAAATGCCACGTCACATCTTCTGACGACTGACGACTAACGACTGACGACTGATTTATGGACCCCACTATCAAAGACTTCGAAGCAGCTATCGCCGAGCTCGAGACCATCGTGAAGAAGCTCGAGGAGGGGGATCTTGCCCTCGAGCAATCACTCGAGCTCTACGAGCGCGGCGTGCAGCTTTCGCGCTTCTGCCATACAAGGCTGGAAGCCGCCGAGAAGCGGATCGAGATTTTGAACGAGCGCGGCGACCTGCGTCCCGCGGGCACCGACTTGAAGTAATGCCGGTCGCCTCGCTCTCCGAGTATCTCGGTGCACGCCGCGCGCAGGTTGACGAGGCGCTGGTGCGTTTTCTGCCGGCCGCTCCTGCATGCCCCGCCGGGCTCCACGACGCGATGCGGTACAGTCTCGACGCGGGCGGCAAACGGCTGCGCCCAATACTGACGCTGGCCGCCGCCGATGCGATCGCCGGAAACACCGCGTCTGCCGTGCTGACGATCTCAGCCGCCCTGCCGGCGGCATGCGCCATCGAGCTCATTCATACCTACTCCCTGATTCACGACGATCTGCCGGCGATGGACGATGACTCGTTGCGACGGGGCCGCCCGACAAACCACATCGTCTACGGTGAAGGGATCGCGATCCTCGCCGGAGACGGGCTGCTGACCGAGGCGTTCGCGCTGATGTCTACCGAACCGCGCGATCCGGCGCTCGCGGTACGGAAGATTCGCGCGATGCAAGTCGTTGCGACGGCCGCAGGCGCGTGCGGGATGGTTGGGGGCCAGGCGATCGACTTGATGGCGGTTGGGACAGCCGGCACCTTCACTGAGCAATCGCTGCAGGACATGCACGCTCGCAAGACGGGCGCGCTCATCCGCGCCGCTGCGGTGGCCGGGGCCATCATGGCCGGAGGCACCGACGACGCGATTGATGCGGTTGAAGAGTACGGGCGGCACCTCGGGCTCGCGTTTCAAATCATCGACGACATCCTCGACGTCGAGGGGGACGCGAAGGCGCTCGGCAAGACCGCAGGTAAGGATGCCAGGGCCGGCAAACCGACTTATCCGTCAATCTACGGATTAGCCGCTTCGCGCACGCTCGCTGCCGAATGTCATACGAGTGCGCTGGCGGCGCTTGAGAAGGTCGGGCTTCGCCACAGCCGCCTTGCAGACATCGCGTCGTGGGTCATCGAGAGGACAAGCTGACCCGCAAGCGGCCAATCGTGAAAGTCAGACTCGACGTATTGCTCGTGGAGCGCGGCCTGGCGCAGTCGCGCGAGCGCGCGAGCGCGCTGATTCTCTCGGGCGTGGTGCTCGTAAACGGCCAGCCGGCGCAGAAGGCCGGCACGCCAGTACCGGATGATGCGGATGTCACCCTCAAACAACCCGATCATCCTTACGTCGGCCGCGGGGGACTCAAGCTGGCGCATGCGCTGGACGTTTTCGGGATCGCGGTGGGTGGACGTGAGGCGCTCGACATTGGCGCCTCGACCGGCGGGTTCACCGATGTGCTGCTCAAGCGAGGTGCCACGCGCGTCGTCGCCTTCGATGTCGGCCATGGGCAACTCGACTGGGGGTTGCGCAACGATCCGCGCGTCTTCGTCATAGAGCGCGCAAACGCCCGCGACCTGGCGCTCCCGCATCTGCCTGGCCCGGTGGACATCGTCACCATCGACGTCTCGTTCATCTCGCTGCGCCATATCTTTCCCCGCGTGCCGTCACTGCTGCGCGATGGCGCCGACGTGGTTGCCCTCGTGAAGCCGCAGTTCGAAGCCGGGCGCCGCGAGGTCGGCAAGAAGGGGGTCATCCGCGATCCACTCGTTCAGGAGCGGGTGGTCGAAGAGGCGACGCGTGCAGCCACTGAGGTAGGATTGATTCGCCAACACATGACCGAATCTCCGATTACCGGTGACACGGGTAACCGCGAATTCTTTCTGCACTTGCGGGGCACGCACTGATGCGTCGCGTCGGCATCGTTGCGAAAACGGGGCTCGAGCGCGCGGCCAGCCACTTGGCGGAGATCGCGTCCTGGCTCGAAGCGCGCAAGATCCAGCCGGTGTTCGATCCGGACACGGCGGCGCTGGCCAAATCGGCAGGGGCCACGGCCGCGTACGACATAGAAACGCCTGATGAGTTGCCGCGGCAAGTCGAGATGATCGTCGTCCTCGGCGGCGACGGCACGCTGCTCGGCACCGCCGGCCGTATCGCGCAAGCGAAGTCTGACATCCCGATTCTCGGCGTCAACTTCGGCAGCCTCGGCTTCCTCACGGAAGTGACGCTACCGGAGATTTTTTCGTCGCTCGAAACGGCCGTGAACCGTACCGCGCAGACCGAAGAGCGGATGATGCTGCAGGTGGTCGTCGATGCTGCAGGGCGGCGGGTGATCGATCGCATTGTGCTGAACGACGTCGTGGTCACGCAGGGCGCGCTTTCACGCATCATCGCGCTGTCGGTGTCGGTCGACGGCGAATTCATGATGCGCGTCAAAGCCGACGGGTTGATCGTCGCCAGCCCGACTGGCACGACCGCCTACAACCTGTCGGCGGGCGGCCCTATCGTGCACCCGCAGGTTGACGGGTTGACGATCACGCCAATCGCCCCGCATACGCTCACCAACCGGCCCGTCGTCGTACCCGGATCCAGCGAGATCCGCATCCAGCCGCTGGTGCACGACGACGTCGAAGTGTACGCCACATTCGACGGACAAACGCTGGTGCCGCTGAGAAACGACCACATCGTTTCGGTGCGCCGAGCCGACAGGCCTATGCGCCTGATCCGCGCATCCGCGCGCGGGTACTTTCAAGTCTTGAGAGAGAAATTGAAGTGGGGAGAGATCTAGATCTGGTGAACTGGTGAACTAGCGATCTACTGAACTAGTGTCGTCATCAATCTGGTTCGGGCGGATGACGCACGTGATCAGCTTCATATTTGGCTCGCGGATTTTACAGTAAACTGCGCGTTCATGTCGTCGAGCTCCTGCACGGTCATCGTCGGTGCGTCGCAGTTCCTGGAAGCGTTACGCGAGCGCGCAGGCGCCGCCGACGAGGTGTTGAGCTTCAGCGATCGAGATGCGCCACAGGCGCTGGAAGCGATGCTGGCGAGCCGGCCCGGTGCCGTCGTGCTGGAACGTCTATTTGCCGCCACATCACGAGGCGCGGCGCTGATCAACCGCATCAAGGCCGACCCGTGTCTCGCACAGACCGAAATCCGCATCGTCTCGCACGACGGTTCGTACTCACGCGTCTCCCCTCGTCGCACGCCCGCTGTAACGCCGGCAGCTGCGGCGGGGGTACGAGAAACCTCGGCCGCCGACACGACACTCGTGCCTGCTGCCTCTCTCGACTATCACGGGACGCGCCGCGCGCCGCGATATCGGATGGCCGAAGGCACCAGCGCGCTGGTGGACGGTACGTCAGCCGGACTCATCGATTTGTCGTCGATCGGGGCTCAGATTGTCTCGCCGGCTGTGGTGCGGCCGCAGCAGAGCCTTCGCGTGACGCTCTCCGATGATGCGGGCGTCGTCAGAATGAATGCGGCGGTGGCGTGGGTGCGATTCGAGATTCCGAACTCAACGCCCCAGTACAGGGCCGGCATCGAGTTCAATGACGCGAAAGCAGCAGCGGTCGACGCATTTTGCAAGCGGCATCAGCTGGAGTAGGCGCCGAACCACGCCGCGGCTGCCGATTGCTCGCGAATGATGGTGTCGTGCCGTCCCGACCCTGTTGACACGATCGACACGGGGATACCAGACACTTCCTCGAGAAACGACACGTAACGCTGCGCCTCGCGCGGCAGATCCTCATAGCGTGTGACGCCGGCGCTCGGGCTGGTCCATCCCGGCAGGGTTTCGTATATCGGCTCGCATCTGGCCAGCACGTTCAAATCGGCCGGCCACTCGCCCAGCACGTCCTTGCCGTAGCGGTAGCCCGTGCACACCTTGATCTCATCCAGACCGTCCAGCACGTCGAGCTTCGTCAGGGCCATGCTGCCCAGCCCGTTGATGCGCGCGGCATATCGTGCAACGACGGCGTCGTACCAGCCACAGCGCCGCGGCCGCCCGGTGACCGATCCGAACTCCTGGCCGCTGTCTCGCAACCGATTGCCGCTCTCGCCGAGCAACTCGGTCGGCATCGGCCCTTCTCCAACGCGCGTGGCATAGGCCTTCACCACGCCGAGCACGTCGTCGATCATCTTCGGGCTCACGCCAAGACCGGTGCAGACGCCGCCGATCGTGGAGCTCGAGGAGGTGACAAACGGATACGTACCGTGATCGATGTCGAGCAGCGTGCCTTGCGCGCCCTCGAACAGAATCGCCTGGCCGGCCGCACGCGTGCGGGCCAGAAAGAGCGAGACATCGGCAACCCAGGGCATCATCCGCTCGCCGTATGCCACCATCTGGTCGAAAAGCGGGCGCCAATCGAGGGTCGATTCGGGAATCAGCCGGTTGCGGGCGTGTACGTTCTCACGGATCTCCTGCTCGAGCGCTGCCCGATCGAACAGGTCGCAGACGCGAATACCCCGGCGTCCGATCTTGTCCTCGTAGGCGGGGCCGATACCGCGCGAGGTCGTGCCGATCTTGCGCTCTCCGCGCCTCGCCTCCGACAAGAGATCGAGCTCTCGGTGATAAGGGAGGATGAGGTGGGCGCGCTCACTGATGAGCAGGCGGGTGCTGACGTCGTAGCCCAGCTTTGCCAGTTCGTCGATCTCGACGAAAAGCGCCTGGGGGTCGATGACCACGCCGTTGCCAATGGCGCAGGTGACATGCGAGTGCAGGATCCCCGACGGCAGCAGCCGAAGAATGATTTTCTGCGACTCGACGAAGACCGTGTGACCCGCGTTGTGTCCGCCTTGATAGCGTGCGACGACGGCAAAGTGGGGCGTCAGGAGATCGACGACCTTGCCTTTGCCTTCGTCTCCCCACTGCGCGCCGAGCACTGCGATGTTCATGGCCGACACATTCTACAATGTTCGCTTGCGCGCGTGCGCGGTAGGACCGAAGCGGTCTGAAGGACATTACAAAAGTGATGTCAAATAAATAATTTATTATTTTCAAATTGACAACGCAGCCGCGCGGTCTTAAGTTCTGTCTTTCGTTTCGCGTCGCCTCTCATCTGTGTCACGCATACTCGAATCATGACGGCGTCCCGCCCAGCCCTCGAGCGACGAATACTCGCCGCGGTCGACGCAACACCGTCGCGCATACCGGTCGTGCTCGGCGACTTCCGCACAGGACGCACGCAGCTCTTGTATCGTTTGCGAGACCGCCTCGGCCGCACCCAATGCCAGCACATCGACATCGAGCGGGCAGCGACGACCCCGGAGCGGTTTCATCAGGCCATCGCAACGGCCTCGCCATTCCGCCTGCCGCAGCGCGTGGAACCCGCGTCGGCGCGTGATGCGTTCGATGCCACGCTCGCGTTTTTCGATCAGGCGCGCGCGGGCGGTGGCAACGAGCCGGCGACCTTCCTGCTCGACGAAGTGCTCGAGCTTCGCACGTTCGAAAGCTTTCCGGGTCTCCGCGCCACGCTGCACGAGCTGCTGAACACGCTCAGCACCAGTCCGAACCGCTTCATCCTGACAACACGCTATGTCTCCAGGGCTCATAGACTTCTGAAGGATTCGACCTCGCGTTTCGAGGTCATCCATGTACCACCGTTGTCCTCCTCCGAAGTCCGCGATCTCATGTTGTCAATCGACGGCGGCCAGATGGTGCTGCGCGACGAGGCAGGGTCGGATGGGCTCGCGCGCGCCGTTCATGCGCTATCGGATGGCCGGGTGGGATACGCGCAGGCGATCGGCGAAGCGTTGAGCCGCATGGTGGACGCGCAGGGCGTTGGCGACCCTGTGAGCGCGCTCACGTCGCTGCTTTCGTACGACGGCCGCCTCACCTCTTCGTGCGCGGCCTGCTACGAGTTGCGTCTGCATCGCGCGCGCGGATATGGCGCACTGAAGGCCATCCTGGAGATCCTCGCGCAGGAAGAGCCGCTCACGCTGACCGAAGTGGCGCACCGGCTCCGGCGTACGCCGGGCTCCACGAAGGATTACCTGTCGTGGCTCGAGGATGTCGATCTCATCGTGTCGCAGCGCAAGCGGTACAGCTTCAGCGACCCGCTCCTGCGCGTGTGGGTGCGGCTCTACTGCAGACCGTCGAATCCGTCCGAAGAGGACGTCGCGCGCGAAGTGCAGTCGTACGCGCTCAACCGCCTTCCCCAGCTTGAACCCGCGATGGTCGTCGCCGGCGGCGGCGAGAGCGAGCTCACCGACGACGATCGCAAACCCTGGGGCATCATCGAAATCGACTGAGTCAGGAGACTGTAGGGCGCGACTTTAGTCGCGCATGGTGGGACGACTGCGCAACTAAAGTTGCGCCCTACGACCGTGCCCTACGACTCTCCTGATCTCCTGAACTCCTGATCTCTTGTTCAAGACTCGCCTCAGATCTTCGTCAGCGCGAGCCGCGCGGCTTCCTGCTCCGCTTCCTTCTTGCTCCGTCCTGATGCCTCGGCCATCGGCTGGCCGTTGACGCGCACTTCGACCAGGAATGTCTTGTGATGGTCCGGCCCGGTCTCGCCAATCACGATATACTCCGGCCGCGGACCACCCGCCGACTGCACGCGCTCCTGCAGGGCCGACTTGAAATCGCGAAACGACGCCGCGGGAGCCCCCGCTTCGGTGACAAGCGTCTCGAACTGGCGTGCGATGAACGCGGTCGCCTGGTCGATGCCGCCGTCAAGGTAGATCGCGGCGATCAGCGCCTCGTATCCGTCGGCGAGAAGCGCTTGTTTCTGGCGCCCGCCCGTCTTTTCTTCTCCACGCCCCAGCAGCAGGTGGTCGCCGAGCCGCAGCCCTTCGGCCAAGCGCGCCAGGGACGTCGTCGATACCAGCGCCGCCTTCATCTTCGACTTCCAGCCTTCATCGCGGTCCGGGAACCGGCGGAACAGCAGGTCGGCAATGGCGAAGCCAAGCACAGCATCGCCAAGGAATTCCATGGATTCGTTGTCGACGACGCCTCCGCTGACGTCCTCATTGGCTCGAGACGTGTGTGTCAGCGCGTGCTCGAGCAGACCGGGATCGCGGAAGGTGTAGCCGACCTGCTCAACGAGGTCGGCAAACTCATTTCGGAGCGGAACGACGCGCCCGCCCGGGGCGTCCACGCGGTGACTCTCGATCAGCCGCTGCGCCTCTTCGGCGTCTTCGGCCCGGACGGAGATTCTGATGTCGGCGTTGCCATCGACCGCCATCGGAAAGATCGACCGCGGCAAATCCGACAACACAATCGACTCGATGCCGTGGCTTTCGAGAAGCCCCCGGACGACCCGCGCCTCCATGTCCGACGCGCTTCGGAAGACGACCGTCAGCTCATCCATCAATCTTGAGAATTATCACCGACTCCCTGATCCATTGCAGATAGGCCTCGCTACCCCCCACGATCGGCAGAACGATGAATTCCGGCAGCTCGTACTGATGGAGCGCGTGCAGACGAGCTTTCAGCGCGGGAACCCGCTCTGCCGTGGTCTTGATGACCACCTGATGCTCCCGTTCCGTTTCGATCTGCCCTTTCCATCGATAGGTCGATTCCATCTCACCCAGCACGTTGACGCAGGCTGCCAGCCCCTCGGCAACCAGCGTCGAGGCCAGCTTCTGCCCATCGGCGCGGGTACCGACGGTCGTCCAGACGATGACACAGTCGATTTCCATGAATTCCCTCTATTTCTTTCTTGTACTTTGGCCGAGAATGCGGTACTAAACGTTAGCCGAAAAACACCACATGGCAACCCGACAGCCCATCAATGCTTCAGCCGGCCAGCGCGCCCAACGCCGCGGAGGCCGCATCCTCGCCGGCGTGTTCGTCTTCGTCGTCTGCGTGCTGGTAGTGGACGCGCTCGTCGGCGATCAAGGGCTGGTCGCCACGATGAGAGCGCGCAAACAGTATGATGAGCTGGCCACCGACCTCAGGCGGCTTCGATCCGAAAACGCGGGGCTGAGGGAAGAGGCGCGCCGGCTCAGGGAAGACCCGGCGGCGATCGAAGAGATTGCGCGCCGCGAGCTGGGCCTCATGAGCCCTGGAGAAAAGCTGTTCATCATCAAAGACATCGACCCGCCCGCAGCTAAATAGCCCCCCCCTACATGTCGCAACTCATCGACTTTGTCCTTCATTTCGATCGACACCTGCTTCAGTTCGTTCAGCAATACGGCGTCTGGGTCTATGGCATCCTGTTCGGAATCGTCTTCGCCGAGACGGGGCTGGTGGTCACGCCGTTTCTGCCGGGTGATTCGCTGCTGTTTGCCGTCGGCGCGTTGAGCGCAACGGGGGTACTGAATCTCTGGATCTGTTACGGCCTGCTCATCGGCGCCGCGATTATGGGAGACGCCGTGAATTATTCCATCGGCCGCCGGATTGGACCTCGTCTGCTGGGCATCGGCGAAGGACCCGTATTTTCACACCGCCTGATCAACCCACAGCATCTCAAGCGGGCACATGAGTTCTTCGAGCGGCACGGGGGCAAGGCCGTCGTCCTTGCGCGGTTCGTGCCGATTGTCCGCACGTTCCTGCCGTTTGTCGCCGGCGCCGCGGAAATGACCGCGAGCTCGTTCCTGTTCTACAACATCATCGGCGGCGTCGCATGGGTGACCATCTGCATGGGGGCGGGGGTGCTGTTCGGGAACGTGCCCATCATCAAGGAGAACTTCACGCTCGTCACGATCGGGATCGTAATCGTATCGGTGCTGCCGATGGTGTTTGAGGTGATTAAACACAAACGGCGGCGGAACTAAAGTTCCGCCCTACGTACCCCACGCACCCCACGTACCCCGCGCACCCCGCACTTACTCCCCCAGATACGCCTCTCTCACGCGCGGATTGCCGGCGATCTCGGTGGCGCTGCCTTCGAGAATCACCTCGCCGGTCTCGAGCACATACCCACGGTCGGAGTGCTTCAGCGCGGCGTTGGCGTTCTGCTCGACGAGCAAGACAGTGGTGCCTTCGGTCTTGATCTCGTCGATGGTGCTGAAGATCGTCTGGCAGACGATCGGAGCGAGGCCGAGCGACGGCTCGTCGAGGAGCAGGAGCGTGGGACGGGACATCAGCGCGCGCGCCATGGCCAGCATCTGCTGCTCGCCGCCGGAGAGCGTGCCCGCCGGCTGCTTGATCCGTTCCTTGAGCCTCGGGAACAGCGTGAAGCCCCGTTCGAGGCTCCGCTTGATCGCGGCCCTGTCGTTCGTCAGATAGGCACCCATCTCGAGATTTTCGAGCACGGTGAGGTTCGCGAACACGCCACGGCCCTCTGGAGACATCGAGATGCCTCTGGCGACGAGCTTGTGCGGCGCCAACCCGGTGATGTCCTCGCCCTGAAACGTCACTCGCCCGCTTGTTGGCGTCACCAACCCTGTGATGGCACGAAGGGTCGTCGACTTTCCCGCACCGTTGGCGCCAATCAAGGTCACGACCTCGCCCGTTCCGACGGTAAGCGACACGTTCCGCAGCGCGTGAATGCCTCCATAAAAGACGTCCACACTGCTCAGGACGAGCATCGGCTTGCTACCCGCCGCCAAGGTACGCCTCGATGACCTTCGGGTGTTTCTGAATTTCGGCGGCGGTGCCGATGGCGATCTCTTCTCCGTAGTCGATCACTTGTATCGTCTCGCAGATGCCCATCACGACCTTCATGTTGTGCTCGACCAGTAGGATCGTCAGCTTCATCTCGTCGCGCAACCATTGAATCAGTCGCATCAGCTCGTGCGACTCCTGGGGATTCATGCCGGCGGCCGGTTCGTCGAGGAGAAGCAGCTTCGGCTTGGTTGCCAGTGCCCTCGCAATCTCCAGCCGTCTCTGGCTGCCGTAGGGCAGACTCGTCGCGGGTTCTTCTGCGAATCGATCCAGGTTGAAGATCTTGAGCAGCTCCATCGCGCGATCGCGCGTCTCGCGCTCTTCCCGATGGTGCCTGGCCGTTCCGATGACGGCATCTCCCAGCATCTGACGAGTGCGCAGGTGGTGCGCCGTCATCACGTTCTGCAGCACGGTCATGTCCGCAAAGAGACGGATGTTCTGAAACGTTCGCGCAGCGCCCAGCTTGGTGATCTCGTAAGGCTTCTTGCGGTGAATGTGCGTGCCGTCGAACTCGATCTCCCCTTCGGTCGGTCCATACACGCCCGTCAGCACGTTGAAGACCGTTGTCTTGCCGGCGCCGTTGGGTCCAATCAGGCCGTAGAGCGAGCACCTGGGAATCGTCATATCGAGCGACTTGACGGCCGTGAGTCCGCCAAACCGCATCGTGACGTTGCGTACCCGCAAGAGGGGCCCAGACCCCGCGGCCTTCTGCTTCATCGGGCCTGACCCTTCTTCGAAAGGCGCAGCCAGGCCAAGCTGAGCTCGCGGCGGCCGAGTAGACCCTGCGGCCGGAAGATCATCAGCAGGATCAGCAGCAGCGCGTAGATCACCATGCGCAGCCCCGGAAACTGCTGGTCGAACGTGCGGAGCGCCTCGGGAAGGATCGTCAGCGTCGTGGCGCCGAGCACGGCGCCGGTGATCGAACCGATGCCGCCCAACACAATCATCACGACGACTTCGATGGACTTCACAAAATTCAGATTCTGCGGGTTCAGCGGGTTGGCAAAGAGTTGGCCAGACAGTCCGCCGGCCACGCCCGCGAGCGACGCGCTGATGACGAAGGCCATCACTTTGTAACGCGTCGTGTTGATACCCATCGCTTCGGCCGCAATCTCGTCGCTCCGAATCGCAAACAGCGCGCGGCCGAACGTCGAAAGCGCAATGTTGTGGGTGACGACGATCGTCAGAACCGCCATCGCGAAGATCCAGAAGAAGTTCGTGATGGGAATCGCGTCGGTGAACCCGGTCGCGCCGCCCACCGCCGGAATATTGAGAATGATGACCCGGATGATCTCGCTGAACCCAAGGGTGACAATCGCGAGGTAGTCCCCCTTCAATCTCAACGACGGAATCCCGACCAGCAACCCCGCCAGCGCAGCCGCGACGGCGCCCGCGAACAGGCTCGGAATCATCACAACCGACGAGCCCAGTGGGTCGGTGATGCCAGATCCGAAGAACGACGCAATCTGCCTGCCGTGGTACACGGTGAGGTAAGTGGCGGTGTAGCCGCCGACCGCCATGAAGCCCGCGTGGCCGATAGAGAACTGGCCCGCGAGGCCGTTGATGAGATTGAGGCTAACCGCCAGCGTGATGTTGATGCCGATCAGGTTGATGATGCGGGCATAGTACGGATTGATCTGGAAATCGCCGAAGCCATACTCGAAGAGGTAGTTCAGGCCGAGGAGCGCCGCGAGCGTAATGACAATGACGACAAGCTTTCGGGCCAGGCTCATTCGGCGCTAGACCTTTTCGGTGACAGAGGTCCCGAGGATGCCGGCGGGCCGAAGGAGCAGAATCAGAATCAGCACCGCGAACGCTACGGCGTCTCGGAACGTTGAGTAGGCCGTCGCCGAAATCCAGGTTTCCATGAGCCCGATCAGCATGCCGCCCAGCATGGCGCCTGGAATATTGCCGATGCCGCCCAGCACCGCCGCCACGAACGCCTTGAGGCCGGTCATCAAGCCCATCAGCGGATCGATGCGCGGGATGGACAGCGCCACGAGCACCCCACCGACGGCCGCCAGGGCCGAACCGAGGGCAAACGTGAACGCGATGACGAAGTCGGTGTTGATGCCCATCAGCCGCGCGACCGGGAGGTTGAACGACACGGCGCGCATCGCCTTTCCGATCTTCGTGTGATGCACGATGAACTGCAGGCCGAACATCAGCAGCACGGCGACGACGATGATCATCAGGGCCTGGTTGGTAATTTGGACCCCGCCGAGCGAATAGGTCTGGGACCGGATCATCTGCGGAAAGAACCGCGGCGTTGCGCCGAACACGACCTGGCCGCCGTACTCGAGCAGCAGTGACACCCCGATGGCCGTAATCAGCGACGTCAGCCGCGAATGACGGCGCACGGGTCTGTATGCCAGCCGCTCGATGAGCATGCCGATCAACCCGCAGATCGCCATTGCGCCCATCGTCACGGCGATCGTGCCCAGGACGGATGGGTTCGCGTCCATGTTGAGCGCATTCGCCAGGTAGTACCCGGCGAACGCGCCGAGCATGTAGACATCGCCATGGGCGAAGTTGATCAGACGCAGGACGCCGTACACCATCGTGTACCCGAGCGCGATCAATGCGTAAATGGCGCCGAGCGACAGACCGTTGATGAATTGTTGGAGGAAGGTATCCACTAATTCGGGCTGATCGTGGTCCTGTAGACGTACTTCACATCGCCGTTCACGAATTGAAGCTCCTGGACAACGGCCGGCTTGTCGACGTTGCGGCTCGCATTCATCTTCAGGCGGCCCGTGACGCCCGCGACGTCGGCGGCCGCGATGGCGGCGCGCAGCGTTGGTCCATCCGTGCCCGCTGCGCGCGTGATCGAGTCGGCCAACACCTTCGCCGCGTCGTATCCGAGCGCCGCGATCGAATCGGGCTCGCGGTTGAACTTCGCGCGATATGCCTTCCTGAAATTCTGCACCACCGGATCCGGGTTGTCGCCCGAGTAGTGGTTGGAGATGAATGTGTTCTTCAATGCCTCGCGGCCGTTCTTGAGCGCATCGCCAACCCAGCCATCGCCGCCGAGAATCGGCATGGTCATGCCGAGCTCGCGCGCCTGGCGCACGATAATGGCCGCCTCGGGATAGTAACCGGTCGCGAAGATCACATCCGGCTTCTGCGCGCGCACCTGCGTCAGAATGGCGCGGAAGTCGGCGTCACCCGTGCTGTAGCTGACGGGATCGAGCACGTGGCCGCCCAGACTCGTAAATGTTTTCTGAACCGCATCGGTCAAGCCGGTGGAGTAATCCTGGCTGACGTCTCTCAACACGGCAATCTTGCGAGCCTTTAAATCGTTGTAGGCAAACTTGGCGAGCACCTCGCCTTGAAAGGGATCGATGAAGCAGACGCGGAACACGTAGTCGCCAACCTGTGTGACGCGCTCGTTCGTCGAGGCGGGCGTGATCATCGGAATCCGGTACTTCTGCGACACCGGTGCCGCAGCGAGCGTCCGGCGGCTGGCCACTTCGCCCAGCACGGCCACGACCTTGTCCTGGGTGATCATCTTCGTGACCGCATTCGAGGCCTCTTCCGGCCGGCTCTGATCGTCTTCGACAAGCAGCCGGATCTTCCGCCCGCCCAGGAGCCCGCCCGCGTTGTTGATCTCCTCGACTCCCAGCTGGGCCCCCTCGACGGAGGATTGCCCAAACGAGGCGCCGTCTCCCGTCAACGAGCCGTACATGCCGACGAGGATGTCGCCGGTTGCGCTCTGTTCAGAGGTGCCGGGCCGACGCTCGCACCCTGCGATAAAGGCCGGCACACACGCCACCGCGAGGAAGACGAACCGATGAAGTTTCATAGGCGGGATTCTACCGTGCGCCCACCCAAAAACGCTATAAAGAGACTCGCATGACGCGCGTCAACGACATTCCTGGGGTTGTCTTACCCGGCGGAGAAACCGTGCCAGCCCTGGGTCAGGGGACTTGGGCAATGGCCGATCGCCCTACGAGTCGCTCCGACGAAATTGCGGCGCTTCGAACGGGCGTCGACCTCGGGATGACCGTCATCGACACGGCAGAAATGTACGCGAACGGCGGCGCCGAAGAGCTCGTGGCCGAGGCGCTGGGCGATCGACGCCGTGAGATTTTTCTGGTTAGCAAGGTGCTGCCGCACCACGCCACCAGACGCGGCACGGTGTCATCCTGCGAAGCCAGTCTTCGCCGGTTGAAGACCGATCGCCTCGATCTCTATCTGCTTCATTGGCGCGGCAGCGTTCCGCTCGCTGACACACTGGAGGCCTTCGCCACGCTGAAGCGCGACGGCAAGATCCGCTACTGGGGCGTGAGTAATTTCGATGTCGACGACATGGAGGAGCTCGCGGCGATGACGGTGAAGGCGCCCTCCCCGGCTGCGAGCAACCAGGTGCTCTACAACCTGACACGGCGCGGCATAGAACGTCGGCTGCTTCCGTGGTGCCAGACGCGAGGGATTCCCATGATGGCCTACTCGCCGCTCGAGCAAGGCAAGCTCACGACGCACAAAACGCTCCAGGCACTCGGCAGGCGCCTCAACGCCACGCCGGCGCAGGTCGCACTGGCGTGGGTCCTGAGGCAGGATGCCGTGATCGCCATTCCCAAATCGGGACGAGTCGATCGCGTGCGCGAAAACCGCGGTGCGTTGAACGTTCAGCTTGGGACAGCAGAGCTGAAAGAACTGGACCAGGCCTTCCACGTCCCGGCGAAAAACACACCGCTCGAGATGATCTGAAGGCGACGTGATCTATGATGCGATTTCCATGTCGATCACGCCCTTCTGCTCGTTTCTGACCGCGCTGGCGCTCGTTTTTTCGATTGCTGACGCGTCCGCGCAAACACCGACATTCGAACCCACGC
>DATEEI010000108.1:0-6430 GCA_035281225.1 Vicinamibacterales bacterium | reverse complement strand
GACGTTGGGGTTCACAATCTTCTACTTGTGCCTCATCGTTCTGGTGCCGCTGTTGACCCTCCCGGCCCGGACCGCGACGCTGGGATGGAGCGCCCTCTGGCACACCGTCAGCGACCCTCGCGTGGTGGCGTCGTACCGCCTCAGCGTAGGCGCCGCGCTCGCAGCCGCCGCGGTAAACGCGGTGTTCGGGCTCATCGTCGCGTGGGTGCTGGCCCGGTATCGTTTCCCCGGCAAGCGGATCGTCGATGCGCTCATCGATCTGCCGTTCGCATTGCCGACCGCGGTGGCAGGCATCACACTGACGACGCTCTACGCGCCGAATGGGTGGCTGGGAGCCCCGCTGGAGAAGTACGGCATCAAGGTCGCGTTTACACCGCTCGGCATAACGATCGCGCTGGTGTTCATCGGACTGCCGTTCGTCGTGCGCACGCTGCAGCCGGTGATCGAGGACCTCGACGTGGAGATCGAAGAAGCCGCGACGAGCCTTGGCGCAAACCGCCTGATCGTGCTGACACGGATTATCTGGCCCTATCTCTACCCCGCATGGCTCACCGGCTTCGCCCTTGCTTTCGCCCGGGCGGTCGGTGAGTACGGCTCGGTGGTGTTCATTTCCGGAAATATGCCGATGCGCACCGAGATCTCACCGCTGCTCATCATTACCAAGCTCGAGCAGTACGACTACGCTGGGGCCACGGCCATCGCGCTGGTGATGCTGCTCATCTCGTTCACGCTGCTGCTGACCGTCAACGCGCTCCAGGGCTGGAGCAGCCGGAAGCTGGCGCACTGATGGCGCACGTGCAAACGGGACGAACGCGCGATCCCAAACGGGGCCTCACCGAGCCGGCGACCGTTCGCTGGACGCTCACCGCAATCGCGCTCGCCTTTCTGACCCTGTTTCTCGCTGTTCCGCTCGTCGCTGTATTCACAGAGGCATTCCGTCACGGCTGGACCGCCTATGCTGCGGCCATCAGGGAGCCCGACGCGATCGCCGCGCTGACGCTCACGCTGACGGCGGCGGCCATCGCTGTGCCGACGAACTTGGTCTTCGGCGTCTGCGCCGCCTGGGCGATTGGAAAATTTCAGTTCCGCGGCAAACAACTGCTGATCACGCTGATCGACCTCCCGTTTGCGGTCTCACCCGTCATCTCCGGTATGGTGTTCGTCCTGCTCTTCGGACGTCAGGGATTCCTCGGACCGTGGCTGGTCGATCACGACATCCGAATCATCTTCGCGATTCCCGGAATCGTGCTTGCGACGATCTTCGTGTCGTTCCCATTCGTCGCGCGGGAAATCATCCCGGTGATGGAAGCGACCGGATCGCAGGAAGAAGAAGCGGCCAGAGTGCTCGGCGCGAGCGGGTTCCAGACGTTCTTTCGCGTGACGCTCCCGAACATCAAGTGGGGTCTTCTCTACGGCGTCATCCTGTGCAACGCCCGCGCAATGGGAGAATTCGGCGCCGTCTCGGTCGTGTCGGGACACATCCGCGGATTGACGAACACGCTGCCGCTGCACGTGGAGATTCTCTACAACGAATACCAGTTTCAAGCGGCGTTCGCGGTGGCATCGCTGCTCGCATTTCTGGCAATTGTGACCCTTGTCCTCAAGACCATCGTCGAATACCGGACAAGGCAAGTGATGGAGCCGGTGCACGAATGAGCATCGACATCCGCAACGTCAGTAAGACGTTCGGTCATTTCGCGGCGCTCCGTGACGTGAGCTTCGAGGTACGTCCCGGCGAGCTTGTGGCGTTGCTCGGGCCGTCTGGCTGCGGCAAGACGACCCTGCTGCGGATCGTCGCCGGGCTCGAATCGCCCGACGCCGGCGCCGTGTTGTTCGACGGCGAAGACGCGACGTCGCGCCAGGCAGGCGAGCGACGCGTCGGTTTCGTCTTTCAGCACTACGCGCTCTTCCGTCACATGACGGTATTCGAGAACGTCGCATTCGGCCTCCGGGTGCGGCCTCGCGCGCATCGGCCTTCCGGCGACGCGATCGACGCAAAGGTCACGAACCTGTTGAAGCTGGTACAGCTTGACTATCTCGGCGACCGCTATCCGTCGCAGCTCTCGGGCGGCCAGCGTCAACGTGTGGCGCTCGCGCGCGCGTTGGCAGTGGAGCCGAAAGTGCTCCTGCTCGACGAGCCCTTCGGCGCGCTCGATGCGAAGGTTCGGCAGGAGCTCCGCCGATGGCTGCGTCGGCTTCACGAGGAAATCAGGCTTACGAGCGTGTTCGTCACGCACGATCAGGAAGAGGCGCTGGAGCTCGCCGACCGGATCGTCATCATGAATGAAGGGCGCGTGGAACAGGACGCCAGCCCCGCGGAAGTGTTCGAGCATCCCGCCAGCCCGTTCGTGATGAATTTCCTCGGCAACGTGAACATCTTTCACGGTCGCGTGGAAGAGGGGAGGGCGCTGCTCGGCCCTCTGGCTGTGGATTATCCCGAGCACGCGAGCGCCGTCTCACAACCGGCGGCCGGCTACGCACGTCCCCACGAGCTGGAAGTGGCGCGCGCCGACACCGGCAACGGAATGTGGGCGACTCTCGAAACCGCCAACCTCGCCGGCGCGATCGTCAGGCTCGAGCTGCTGGACGACGAACGGAAGCTGCTGCAGGTGGAAGTCGCGCGGGAGCACTACGATGCGCTCGACGCAAAAATCGGCGAGCGTCTCTACGTGCGGCCGCGGAAGATTCGCGTGTTCGTCGAACAAGGGTGATGATCGGCGATCGGGGATCGGCGATCGGCCATAGGCGATCGTCGATGGACGATGGACGATCACCGATCGCCGATCGCCGATCGCTCCGTCGGCAGCGCGACAAAGAACGTTGCGCCTTTGCCGAGCTCGCTTTCGGCCCAAACCCGGCCGCCATGGCGGGCCACGATCCGCTGGACGTTGGCCAGTCCGATGCCGGTCCCCTCGAACTCCTCCGCTCGATGTAGTCGCTGAAACACGCCGAACAGCCGGCCGGCATACGCCATGTCGAAGCCGACCCCGTTGTCGCGCACGAAGATCACAGCCTCGCCGGATTTGCAGTCCTGGGAGCCCACCTCAACAATCGCGGGCTTTTGCGCTCTCGAGTACTTGAAGGCGTTAGAGAGCAGGTTGGTGAACACCAGCTGCAGCATGCCGGGGTCTCCCGCTACCTCGGGCAACGGGTTGATGACCCATTCGATCTCCCGCTCGGGATCCATCTGAATCGTCTCTCGCTGCGCCGTTCGCACAATCGCGTTCAGATCGACGCGCGTATGGAGCATTTCCGCGCGACCCATACGCGAGAACACGAGCAGTGCGTCGATGAGCTCGCCCATTTTGACCGCGCTCTCCGAGATGAGACGCAGGTACCGCTTGCGCCCCGGATCCAGATCGGCGCCTTCGGATTTCAGAAGCAGCTCGGTAAAGCCGCTGACGTGCCGCAGCGGCGCGCGAAGGTCGTGAGAGACGGAATAGGAGAAGGCTTCGAGCTCTTTGTTGGCCGCGACGAGCTGATCGGTGCGCTCTCCTAACTCACCGATCAGCTTCTGCTGTCGCTCGCTCATCAGCGCGTTGTCCAGTTGCACGGCCGTTTCGCCGCAGCAAATTCTCAGCAGCGCCAGGTCGTCGTCCACAAACAGCGCACCTTTCGGCAGGACGACGAATAGCAGACCTCGCGCGCCCACTCTGCTGGGAATGGGAACGACATAGACGCTGCCCGGAGCTCCTCCCGGGAGCACCCACTCGAAGCCGCTGACCAGCGTGGCACGGTCGTCCCACCACGCCTTGAGCAGACGCCCTTCGGGCACCGGCCGCCCTGGTTCCAGATATCCCCAGCGGCTAACGTGCACGACCAAGTGCTGCTGCTGATCGTCCCACAACGCAGCGGACGCACCCTTCGCCCCTACGGCGGACGCTGCGAACGCGCACAAGCGGTTGAGCAGATCGAATTGAGACGGCGATCCTGATGAGAGAGCACGCTCCGCGAGAAAGCCGTAGAGCTCCGCGGACTGCCAGGTGCGCCTGACCCACGCTGGCGGTGCAAATGCCAAGTAGTAGTTCATCGCAGCGCCAATCGCCGCCAGGGGAATGAAGTCCGAAGCCGCGCCGCGGCTGTTAGGCAAGATTGACGTCAGCACCGTGAGCACGAACACCATCGCGAGCAGCAGCGCTCCCCACCCAGCGTGCAGCATCCGCCAATGCGTCACGCCTCCCGCCGCCTTCGCGCCCAACCGAAACGCCCATGCGACATACCCCAATAGCCAGATGACGTACAGGAACGCAAGCACGACAAACGCGGCGGATCGCACGTGTACGAACCAGGCCGCAGCGAGCGAGAGTCCCAGGCCGAGGGTCGCTACACGCCGAACGATGCGTGACACAGGCCGAAAATGTGAAACGACCCTCATCAGCAAATACGGGTGCGCGAGCAACACGCTGATGCCGAGGGGGCGAATCCAGAACGCGTCGATGCGAGCGACGCGAAGCGTACGCTCGAGAATCAGCAGCATCGCGAGGGAGCCAAAGACGAGGAAGATATCGAACGAGACGCGGTCGCGCCAGCGGGTCCACTGCACCATCACGATGATGGCAAGCAGGACAATGGCGCCCTGGGTGAACCACTCGAGGAACGCTTGTAAGGACACGGGCAGCGGTGAAGTCTACTGCACCACCGACCCGGCAAGCGCCGATCCGGCAAGCTGCCCGACGAGCTCGGCCTGCACGATGAACCGCTGCGGGGCGTTGCCAACGAAGGAGAACGGGTAGCACGTGATCAAGGTAATCGTCGGATTCAGCGTCGGCGCCAAGACCCACACGTCGTCCGGGTTCACGATGTGCGTCTTGGTCACACGGTAGTGAAACTCCCCGCGCGACGTGAAGATGCTAACATCGTCGTGCATGCGGATCTTTTCGAGCCGGCGGAACAAGCCGTCTCGATGCGCCGCCAACCCCACGTTGCCGCTCCGATCCCACGGCTGCGGGGTGTCGGGCAGATGTCCCACCGCCTTTCCGAGCGTCTTGTCATCGTCGCCTTCCGCGATGGCGGCAGAAATGCTGAGGCGCGGAATATCCACACGTCCGATCAGCTCACCGTGCAAGAGCGGCGGGGGCTTCACGATAGCCGCTCGCTTCTCCACGGCCTCCCGAGGCTGCTCGACGCTCATCATCTTCCCCAGTTCAGCTTTCGCGTCACGCTGAAAGCGCCACGTGCTCGCAGTGGAGATGATGTAGAACAGCAGACAGACAACGCCGACGGCAATCAGGGCCCGTTGCACCCACGGGCTCGCGCGACGGACGGGATTATCGAGCATCGCCGTGCACTTCCTCCGCGCCCGCAAGGTAGGCGCGTCTGGTGCGCACGGCAAATTTGTGGCCGCTCGGCGACCGCACGTCTACCGCCACACGGCGAAGCTCTTCCTTTCTGGCGGCTTTTGCAACCACCTTCGAATAGGAGCTCGACGGGACGTACCCGAGGGTATACATGTTTCTGATATCGAGTGCGACGCGCTCGAACACCCCGGCAATCTCTCCGATGTTCCTGGGACGGAAGGCGACGCCTCCTGTCGTCTCAGACAAGTCCTCGAGAAACCCTGGGTCAGCTTCCGGATCCATCGGGTCTACCAGCGCGATGGTGTAGATGACCGCGTTCGATCCCTGTGCACGCGCGAGAACCTGCGCGCGAGTGACCGCGCTGGCATTGTCGCCCCCGTCGCTGACGACCACCAACACTTGGCGTTCGAAGCCACCTTTGCTCACGTACTTGAGGCCCGCATCGACCGCGTTGTAAATCGCGGTCTGACCCTGCGCCTTGATGGCCTGGATGAGCGCGACGCGCAATGTCGGTTCGTGATGCGTGAATGGTTGGTCGGCCGGCAACGGATTGTGAAGGTGCTCATTGAACCCGAGCACGAAGAACTCGTCCTGCGGGTTCATCGCTTTCGAGAACTCCATGCTCGCCGCAATCACCATCTCGCGGTTCGGGAACATGCTGCCGCTGGCGTCGATCAGTAAACCGACCGTCACGGGCACATCCTGACTATTGAAAAAGCTGATCGCTTGCGGCTGCCTGTTTTCGGTTACACGAAACGCTTCCTGCCCTAGACCACCGACATAGCCGCCTTTCCTGTCTCTCACGGCCACGTGCAGCACAACAAGCTCGGACTCAGCAGAAAAATCGGGTTGTGCCTTCGCGGAGCTGGATTGGGCGGCAGCGATTGCCAACACGAGAACGGTTAGCAGTCTCATCACCATTGGAGAATGGGCGATAGGTGATTAGGCGATAACCTATCGCTCAATCACCTATCGCCCATTCTCCTATGCCCTATGTTACTGCCGGAAGCGGAGCGCCGCGGCGCCAATTAGCGACATCAATCCCATCAGACCGATACCGGCAAGCGGCGTGCTTGTCTTCGGCAGCCTCGTGCGAGTTGGCGCACTCGCCATCGTGCCTTCCTGCACCGGAG
>DATEEI010000107.1:0-10225 GCA_035281225.1 Vicinamibacterales bacterium | reverse complement strand
GACGGAAATTCGCGCGTCGTTTCTTAGCTATTTCGAGAACCACGGCCACCGCACGGTCCCGAGCTCCTCGCTCGTGCCGCACGACGATCCGTCGTTGTTGTTCACCAATGCGGGAATGAACCAGTTCAAGGATGTGTTTCTCGGCAAAGAACAGCGCGGTTACACGCGCGCGGCGAGTTGCCAGAAGTGCATGCGCGTCAGTGGCAAGCACAACGACCTGGAGAACGTCGGGCCATCGCCGAGCCATCACACGTTCTTTCAGATGCTCGGCAATTTCTCCTTCGGCGATTATTTCAAGAAGGACGCGATCGGGTTGGCATGGGAGCTGCTCACCGAAGTGTGGCAGATTCCACGCGAGAACTTGTTCGTCACGGTGTTCAAAGGCGAAAGCGGAATCCCGCGCGACGTCGATGCGCGCGACTACTGGTTGCAATACATATCAGCCGATCATCTGTCCGAGCTGGGCTCCGCCGACAACTTCTGGCAGATGGGCGAAACCGGACCGTGTGGGCGATGCTCGGAAATCTACTATTTCCGCGGCAATCACATCCCTTGCTCAGAGCCTGTCTGCCGCGGCGTCGAGTGCAGCTGCAGCCGCTACATCGAAATCTGGAACAACGTTTTCATGGAATTCGATCGGCAGGCCGACGGAGAGCTGAAGCCGCTGCCAGCGCCTTCGATCGACACGGGCATGGGGCTCGAGCGCATCTGCGCCGTCCTGCAGGACGTCGAATCGAACTACGACACCGATCTGTTTGCGCCGCTGCTCGACGCGATCGGCACGCTCGCAGGCAAGAAATACGGCCGATCGATGGGACCAGACGATGTGTCGATGCGCGTCGTGGCCGATCACGTGCGTTCCATGACGTTTCTTATCGCCGATGGCGTCATCCCTTCGAACGAGTTCCGCGGGTACTCGCTTCGCAAGATCATGCGCCGGGCGATGCGTCACGGCATGCGGCTTGGGATGTCCGAACCATTTCTCCACAGGCTGGTCGATGTCGTGGCACGCGAAATGGGAGACGCCTACCCAGAGCTGCGATCCAACCGCAACACGATTGTCAGCGTGATCCGCAACGAGGAAGATCGCTTCATCGCGGTGTTGGCGGGAGGACTTCCCAAACTGGAGGACGCCATCGAGCTCGCCGCCAAGGCCAGCGGCCGGCAGCTTTCCGGCAACGAGGCGTTCAAGCTCTACGACACGTTCGGCATGCCGCTCGATTTCATCGAGGACCTCGCAGGCGAACGCCAGGTCGGGGTCGACCGGGAGGCGTTCGAGCGCGCGATGGAAGGCCAGCGCCAGAAGGCGCGCGCCAAAAGCGCGTTCGAGGGCAAGAAGGGACAGGAGTTCGTCTTCGCGTCCGACGAGGCGCAGCAGGGCCTGAGCAGTGCGGGCGATCGGTTCGAGGGTTACACGACGACCACGGTGAAGGGGACGCCGGTGATCGCCCTATTCGACAAAGAGCGGCGGCAGGTGCGCGAGTTGCCGGAGGGATCGGAGGGCTACGCGGCGCTCGGTCAGACGCCGTTCTACGTCGAATCCGGCGGACAGGTATCGGATGTGGGTCAGCTGCGTGCTGACGCATCGGGCGCATCGGCCAGCGTCGAAGGCCTGACCAGGATTGCAGCAGGTCTTCCCCGGCTTCACCATATTCAACTGACGCACGGAACGCTCAAGGAACGTGACCTCATCACCGCGGAGGTAGATGAGGCCGTGCGCGACGCCACGCGGAGAAATCACACGGCCACCCACTTGCTGCATGCCGCCCTGCGCAAGGTGCTGGGACCGCACGTCAAGCAGGCCGGCTCGCTCGTGGCGCCCGATCGGCTGCGATTCGACTTCGTACACGCCTCCGCCGTCACGCGCGACCAGACGCTCGCGATCGAGCGGATGGTCAACGAGCAGATCGTTCGAAACGTGCCGGTGGGGACCGAAGAGCGCTCCACTCAGGAGGCCATGGCCTCCGGCGCGATGGCGTTGTTCGGTGAGAAATATGGCGAGCGCGTGCGCGTAGTATCGATTCCGGGCTTCAGCATGGAGCTATGCGGCGGCACGCACTGCCGCGCGACCGGCGAGATCGGGTTTTTTGCGATCACCTCTGAGAGCGGCGTCGCGGCAGGAGTGAGGAGAATCGAGGCGGTCACTGGAGCAGCCGCCGTCCAACTTCACCAAGCCACTCGCACGGCTCTCGAGGAAGTAACCAGCGCATTGGGCACGACGCCGGATCGCGCCCGCACCACCGTCGAACAGCTTCAAGCAGAGGCCAAGCGCCTGACGCGCGAGGTAAGCAAACTCAAAGTCGAAGGCGCGCGGAGCCAACAAGGGCAGCCATCGGCAGCGGTCGAAGAAGCGCAGTTCGCCGGCGGCAAATTTGTTGCCCAGCAGGCCGAGGGTCTGGGCAAGGACGAACTGCGCCAACTCGCAGACGCCCATCGCGACCGCATTAAAAGCGGTGTCGTCGTCATTGGTTCCAAGGGTGACGGAAAGCTCTCGATTGTCGTGGCGGTGACCAAGGATTTGGTGCCCCGCGTCCATGCGGGACAGATCGTCAAGCAAATTGCCCCCCTTGTCGGCGGCAGCGGAGGCGGTCGTCCGGACTTTGCCGAGGCCGGTGGCAAGGACGCCTCCCGTATTCCCGAGGCCCTTGCCGAGGCCAAACGGGTCGTGGAAGCCCTCCTAAAGTCGTGACCCGGCCCCGCCGATAAGCCCAACAGGACGTGTTTTGCGTCCCAAGCGGGGAGGCTGCTATGATGGTGGCCTCCCCCCGGTAAGTTACTGATCTTGAAAAACATATTCGTCATTTCGGTGGTCGCGCTCTGCGCGGTCGTAGGTGTCTCCAGCCCTGCGGAGGCACAGATCTACTCGTGGCGTGATGCCAACGGGGTGCTGACCGTGTCGGACCGGCCCCAGGGCGGCGGGCCAAAGGCTGTGGCTGTCCGGGTGGGAGTGCCTGCGACCAGAGCACGCACGAACGTTCTTTTTGAGCCCCTAATCCGCCAGCACGCGACCCTCCAGGGCATCCGGGCCGATCTCGTCCGTGCGGTCATTCAGGTCGAATCGGCCTTCAATCCCCGGGCGCTATCGCCGAAGGGCGCAATGGGTCTCATGCAGCTGATGCCGGCGACCGCTGCGCAGTTCGGCGTGCGCGATCCGTATAACCCGTCAGAGAACATCCGCGCGGGCGTGACGTACCTGCGCCAGCTGCTCGACCGCTACGACCGAGATGAGCAGCTTGCGCTCGCCGCGTACAACGCCGGACCGGGGGCCGTTGATAAGTACGGCAGCAAGATTCCGCCATACAAGGAAACCCAGAATTACGTCTTGAAGATCAACGACATCCGGGGAAACAACCGCTCTGCGCCTGGAGTCCGGATGTACAAGACCTTCGAGATTGTGGATGGCCGGCCGGTCGTGAAATACACCAATAGCAAACCCACGAGCGGCAATTACGAGGAAGTCGGCCGACGTTAGGTCCGACCGAAGCGGAGCCCTCCCAACGCTGCGCAACCCCGCCCGGAAGCCCGATCCACCCCCTGTGATAAAATCAGCGTTTTCTGAGAGGACGGTTTAGTGGCTACTCACGCATCCGCGCTGAAGGCGCACCGGCAGAACCTGGTGCACCGCGAGCGCAACCGGAAGTATCGTTCGCAGCTCCGCAGCGCCCTGAAGCAGATTCGCGCCTTCATCGATGATCCCAAGAGCGCCAAGGATCAGGCGGCGGCGAAAAAGCACGTCAACGAAGCGATTTCGCTCATCGACAAGATGGCCGGCAAGGGCATCATCCACCGCAACACGGCGAGCCGCTACAAGTCGCGCCTGAGCGCGCGAGTCTCCAAAACAGCGTGAGTTAGGTTCTCCCGCACAGCTCCACCACCAGCCGCTCCAGCAAGGCGCGCGGATCCCCTGCCGATGTCTTGATGGCGAGATCCGTGCGAAACACGGCTTCAACGGCGGAGCTAACCCTGGGCGCGGGCACCTTCGTGCGGACGAACCAGGCGAGCTGTCCGAGAATCATGTAGGGCACGGCGCCGTCGTCCATCATCAGGCCGAGCTCGCGCAACGCATCGCCGGCCGCGCCCCGTTCGATCGCCCGCGTCACGCCCCAGTCGTCTTGAGACGTCGCGGCCCCTACGACTTCTCTCACATCGTCTTCGGTGATGGCTTTCTTGTCCGCCGCGTACAGCACCAGGCGCTCCACGTCCGCTCGCAGCCGCGCAACGTCTGGGCCGACGCGATCGGCAACCAGGCGTGCCGCGCGAGGGTCGATTGTCATCCCTTCCTGTGCGACACGATCGCGAATCCACTTGGCCGCCTCCACGGCGTCGGCGGGTCCCACGCACTCGACAACGACCGACTTCGACAGAAGCAGCTTGGTGAGCCCGCGGCGCTTATCAACGCTTTCCGCAACGATCACGAGGCAGCACGTATCGACCGGCGCCTTCATGTACTCCTCGAGTATCTCGAGGTCGCGCGACGAAGATTCGCTTTCCTTCTTGGGATTCAGTAGGCGCTCGGCATGCACGAGCAGAACGACACGCCGCGGAACCATCATCGGGAGGGTGTTCGCGGCATCGACGACGGCGGCCGCGGTGGTTTCGCCGCCGTAGAGCCTGTCGGCGTTGAAGGCGCGGAGCCCTTCATCAACGAGCTCGAGAAATTCACCGGCGAGCCCGATCTTTGCGGCTTCGTCCGTGCCCAGGATCAGGTACACCGGGGCGACGTGTCCCGAGGCGATGTGCTTGCGAACCTCAGCTGGAGAAGCGGGCGGCAATCAGAACGCTTCCAGAATGGCGCTCACGACCGTGCGCGAGAACTCGCTGCTCACGCGTTCCACGGCGTTGGTTTCCTGATTGAAGAAGGTAGAGGGATCCACAATTCCAGTCGGATCGTTCGAGATCGAGCTGGTTGCGTCGTACTCCTCACGGACCGACAAAGCGGGATTGGTCCACAACACCGTGTCCTTCGCCACGTCTCTGAGCTCGATGTTCGCGGTCACGGTAATCGTGTAGCGCGACGCCTGCTGCTCGGCCGAAATGCTGGTGGGGACAATCGACACGTTCGTGACGGCGCCGACGAGCACGGCATCGGCGCCCGTCGCCTCAGGGACGATCTTGTAGTTGCCGCGTCCGATGAACTCGGTGCGCACCTTGTCGGTTACGAGCTCTGCCAGCGCAAAGTACGATGTGTGGTTCTGAAACGTCGGAATCCCGATCGTCCGGATGTAGTTGGGCAGAAAGTTACCGCGGCCGGCGAGTGCATACCCGCAACCGCTCGATGCCACCGCGGCCACGAGCACTCCTGCCAGAAGTCCCGTCCTATATGACGACCACATTAATCAGCTTCCCCTTCGCGATGACGACCGACTTGATGGTCTTGCCGTCGATATGCGGCCGCACGCTTGGCTCGGCTAGCGCGCGCTCGCGCAACTCAGCGTCCGTGAGTCCAGCCGGGACGGTCAGGCGACCGCGCACCTTGCCGTTGACCTGCACCGGCACGACGATCTCATCGGCCCTGGCAACTTCCTCATCGAACGATGGCCACGGCGCCTTTTCGAGGCCGCCGGCATGCCCCGTCATCTCCCATAGCTCCTCGGCGGTATGGGGAGCGAACGGCGACACCATCAGAATGAGCGTCTCAACCGCCTCGCGCAGCGCCGCCAGGGCCTGGGGCCGCGGCGCGGTGGCGTGAAGTGTCTCGCCGAAGGCGTACATCACATTGACCAGCTCCATCAAGGCCGATACGGCCGTGTTCAAGTGGATGCGCTGCTCGACGTCCATGGTGACGCGCCGAATCGTGTCGTGCGTCTTGCGCCGCAAATCCTTCTCTGCAGTATCGAAGCCGGAGGCGTCGAGACTTGCCACAGGTGCGGCGGTCTTGATCTGGGCTGACCACTGATCGACAAAGCGCCAGATGCGCGCCAGGAAGCGCCAGCTGCCCTCCAGGCCGCTGTCGCTCCACTCGACTTCTTTCTCGGGCGGCGCGACGAACATCACGTACAAGCGCAACGCGTCAGCGCCGAACTTCTGCAGCATGTCGTCCGGATCGACGACGTTGCCTTTGGATTTCGACATGACGGCGCCGTCCTTCAACACCATCCCCTGCGTCAGCAGGTGCCTAAACGGCTCGTCGTGATCGACCATCCCAAGATCGCGGAACACGCGAGTAAAGAACCGCGAATAGATCAAGTGCAGAATCGCGTGCTCGACGCCGCCACTGTAGAAATCGACCGGCATCCAGTATTTCGCCTTCGCGGGATCGAACGGCATCGAATCATTCGTGGGATCGCAAAAGCGATAGAAGTACCACGACGAATCGACAAACGTATCCATCGTGTCGGTCTCGCGCCGTGCCTGACCGCCGCATTTTGGGCAGGGCGTGTCGACGAACTCCGGAACCTGCGCCAGCGGGGAATCACCGCGGCCGGTGAAATTCGTCACCTTCGGCAGCTCGACCGGCAGCTGGTCGTACGGCACCGGCACGATGCCGCATGCCTGGCAGTAAATCATCGGGATGGGCGTGCCCCAGTAGCGCTGCCGTGAAATGCCCCAGTCCTTGAGCCGGAACTGCACGGTCCGCTTGCCGATGCCCTGCTGCTCCACCCACTCGCCCATGCGCGCGAGCGCTGCTTCAGACGTCAGCCCCGTGAACTCACCCGAGTCCACCACGCGCCCGTAGTCCTCGTAGGCGGATTCAAGCTTCTTGGGTGCGTGTCCGAGATCGGGATCCGGATGGATGACGACTTTGATAGGCAGGCCGTACTTGGTCGCAAACTCGAAGTCGCGCTGGTCGTGTGCCGGCACGGCCATCACCGCGCCAGTGCCGTACTCACCCAGAATGAAATTTGCCACCCAAATTGGGATTCGCTCCTTCGTGAACGGGTTCAGCGCGTAGCGTCCGGTAAAAAACCCTTCCTTTTCCGCCTCGCCGGACATTCGCGCGGTCCGGTCCTGCGTGCGAAAGCCGGTGACCCGCTTGCGGAAGGCGTCCGCATCGTCCGAGAGGATGGCGAACTTGTCGACCATCTCGTGCTCGGGGGCCAGGAACACGCAGGTGGCACCGAAGATCGTGTCCACCCGCGTCGTAAAGACTTCGATCGTGTCCGACACGGCCGCGCCTTCCCCCGCCATCACGGGAAACTGCACGCGCGTGCCTACGGATCTCCCAATCCAGTTCTTCTGCATCGTCAGCACTTTTTCGGGCCACTGGCCGAGCTGCTCGATGCCTTTCAGCAAATCGTCCGCATACTGCGTGATCTTGAAGAACCACTGTTCGAGATCGCGGGTGGTGACCGGCGTGCCGCAGCGCCAGCAGCCGCCGTCGACGACCTGCTCGTTGGCGAGCACCGTCTGATCCTTCTCGCACCAGTTGACCGACGAGCGGCGACGATACGCCAGCCCACGCTCGTACATCTTGAGGAAGAGCCACTGGTTCCACTTGTAGTACGCCGGCTCGCAGGTCGCGAGCTCGCGTCCCCATGCGTAGCTGATGCCGAGGCGCTGGAGCTGCCCCTTCATGTGGGCGATGTTGGCCAGCGTCGAGGTTTCCGGATGGATGCCGCTCTTGATGGCCGCGTTCTCGGCCGGGAGGCCGAACGCATCCCAACCGAACGGATGGAGCACGTTGTAACCGCGCATCCGCTTGGTGCGCGCCATCACGTCGCCGATGATGTAGTTGCGGACGTGCCCGACGTGTGCGTGGCCCGACGGGTACGCGAACATCTCGAGACAATAAAATTTCGGGCGCGACGGATCCTCAGCAACCTCGAACGCACGGGTGCTCGTCCAGTGGTCCTGCCATTTTTTGTCGAGAGCTTGAGGTTTGTAATCAGCCATAGGAGCTACGAGCTGCCAGCCTCCAGCTGCCAGTAAGCGATCGATCTGAGAGCTGGCGGCCGAAAGCTGGAAGCTATTATAGCTTCCAGAACTTCGACTGCGCGGCGCGCACGGCGGCGATAGCCGTCCGCGAGCGGGAGGTTGCACCAAGTGAGGGCTCAGCTGGCGATGGCACTGTCCTGCCGTCGAGTACGGCCATAGAGGATTCGAGACACGCTTTGAGTGCCGTCACGTCGTAACCGCCTTCGGTCACCACGACGACGCGACCCTGACAGTGCCTGTCAGCGGCGTTGCAGAGCACCGTCGTCAACCCCGCGTAGCCACCTGTGGACAAACGCATGCGTGCAAGCGGATCGCGTTCGTGAGCGTCGTATCCGGCGGAAACCAGTACCAGTCCCGGCCGGAATTGATCGACGACCGGAATCACAAGTGCGTTGAAGACGTCCGCGTAGTCGCCATCGGTGGATCCCGCTTCGAGTGGAACGTTCAGCGTGAAACCGACACCGTCTCCTCGGCCCACTTCGTCTGCTGCGCCGGTGCCCGGGTAAAACGGGAATTGATGCGTCGAGACATACAAGACCCGCGGATCGTCATAAAAAATCCACTGCGTACCGTTGCCGTGATGGACGTCGTAATCCACGATGGCGACCCGCTCGATCCCAAGAGTAAGCGCGTGCGCAGCCGCCGCCGCGATGTTGTTATAGAGGCAGAACCCCATGGCTCTGTCCCGTTCTGCATGATGGCCTGGCGGCCTCACCAGCGCTAAAACGCGTGTGGCGCGCGATTGGACGACGGCTTCTACTCCGCCGATGGCGGCCCCGGCCGCCAGTAAGGCCACGTCGCGCGAGTCGGGTGACGTGTATGTATCGGGGTCGAGCGAGACCGCACGACCGGCGGTCTTATCGATCGTTGCGAGGTGCGCCTCGCCGTGGACGCGAAGAAGCTCGGAACGTGTCGCAGGGCGAGGCGCCTGCACGATGCCGCCGCTGTCCTTCCAGGCGTTTGCAATACCCTGCATGACCTCGCCACGCTCGACACGCTCCGGGTGTCCGGGAGGCGTGTGGTGATCCAGGAAGCGATCGGAATAAAACAGGGTCAACGGCAAAGCATTAGGGATTGGGGATTAGGGATTAGGGGCTGGGGGCTGGTTCAGTAGCGCTGCGGCACGTCGTTCCACCTGGTGGAGCGCCTGCTCGACTTCGACGCGCTTGGTTTCGATGCCGCCTTCGTCGGCATCGGCTGCGACGTCAATTGGCGCGCCCACGCTGAGCGCCACGGTGGAGAAGGGCCGCGGAATCTGCGTGCGGTCCCAGCTGTTGAGGCTCCAGTAGCTCGACGCTTCCATGTGGAAGGGCACGACCGGGTTCCCTGTGAGTTTCGCGAGCCACACAACGCCAGGTTGAACCGTCCTCGCCGGACCACGTGGCCCGTCCACCGCAAACGCGGAGGGGCGTCCCTCTGCCATGAGCCGCTTCAACCGGAGCAAGGCACGTTGGCCCCCACGCGACGTCGAGCCGCGCGACGTTCCATAACCGAACCGCTCGATGATGCGCGCGATCCATTCGCCATCGAAGTTCTCGCTCGTGATGACGACGATGCCGCGGCGTCGAAAGAAATACGTCGCCGGGAGAATGCGGCCGTGCCAGAACGCCATCACCGGCTGCTGACCCGCGGCTCGAATCGCCTCGAAGTGATGCAGCCCTTCGACGTGCCACCGAAGGGTTCGACCGAGCGCGCTGATAAGCGGATACCCGAGTGCGGCAATCGTCGCCGCCTGGAACCGCTTGACTGGAGACTCTCGCCAGTCTCTAGGCATGAACCACGAGGGTCACGAAGAGGACGAAGATCACGAAGATCATCATCGAGAAGACATTAATTGAAGTCGTCAGCCTTCGCGAGCTTCGCGGCGTTCGTAGTTTACATCCCGGTGTACTGAGGCCCACCACCCCCCTCGGGCGGAACCCACGTAATCACGGCGTACGGATCCATGATGTCGCACGTGCGGCAGTGGACGCAGTTCGACGCGTTGATCTGCAGGCGTGGCCCGTCGCCCGATTGCACGATCTCGTAGACGTTTGCAGGGCAGAATCGAACGCAGGGATGGCCGTATTCGGGCCCGCAGATCGACTGACACACGTCGGTGTGCACGAGGAGATGAGAGGGCTGATCTTCGCCGTGGGCGGTGCCCGAGTAATGCACGTTGGTGAGCTTGTCGAAGGTCAATCGCCGATCCACTGGAGCGCTGTTTGGGGCCGGGTGCGCCGGGGTGCCACTCGAGGCGTTGGCATAGGACGATCCGCCATAGAACCACGTCAGCGTCCTCATGCGCTCGTGACCCGGCTGTCCATGCAGGTCCTCGG
This sequence comes from Vicinamibacterales bacterium, assembly GCA_035281225.1. GTDB lineage: Bacteria > Acidobacteriota > Vicinamibacteria > Vicinamibacterales > JAMQPK01 > JAMQPK01. The sequence continues at coordinate 32 of DATEEI010000107.1, read as the reverse complement.
GCCATCGGCCGCGCGTGAGCAGGTTCAAGCCG
>DATEEI010000106.1:0-120930 GCA_035281225.1 Vicinamibacterales bacterium | reverse complement strand
CATCGCAGTCCGCCAACACGCGCGTCCGCAGATCCATCGAGTACGGCGCCATTGGTCCCTCCCGGCGACAGAAGTACCATAACTGCCGTACTACGTACAATCGGAAAACGCTCTAGCTCAATGCTCTCGCCGGACGGTGGCGTTGCTTGACTCGCCAGCACCAACCAATTCACGTGGTCGGCCCCGAGGCGTGTTTCAGTCGTGAAACCCCTGCGCCGTAGCTCCGCTGCAGCCGCCGCGCTCGCTTGTTCGGTAGGGAAATAGAGATAGTGCTGAACCATGACCGCTAGCTTCAGGCAAGACTCCGCGACGATCAATGAGAATCTGACAATCGTCCGGTGGTCTGTAGGGCGCGACTTTAGTCGCGCATCATCGAACAGGCAACTCGGCGCTGATGGCGCAACTAAAGTTGCGCCCTACGACCGCACGTAGAGGATTTTCAGGCGCGGGCTATTGATGCGGCTTCGGTCCGATACCATTCGACCGTTTGTCGGAGGCCGTCCTCGAACGACACTGTCGGCTCGTAGCCGAGCAGCGTGCGGGCCTTCGTGATGTCGGCCAACGAGTCCTTGACGTCGCCATGTCGGGCCGGGCCGTAGTTGACCGTGAGCTGGCTCTTGGCCACGCCTCGCATCACCTCGAACAAGCGATTCAACGAAATGCGTGAGCCGGTGGCGACGTTCACCACCTCCCCCGACGCACCTGGCGCCTTCACCGCGCGCAACACGCCATCCACTACGTTGGCAATGTACGTGAAGTCGCGGGTCTGCTCGCCGTCGCCGTAAATTGTCGGCGGCGTGTTCTCCAGCAGCGCCCGGGCAAACACGGAAATCACACCGGAGTACGGCGAAGAGGGATCCTGCCGAGGTCCGAAGACATTGAAATAACGAATCGTCACCGTCTCGAGCCCGTAGAGGCTGGTGAACAACTGCATGTACTGCTCCCCCACCAGCTTCTGCAGCGCGTACGGTGAGAGCGGATTTGCGGGCATGTCTTCACGCTTCGGCAACGTTGGCGTGTTGCCGTACGCCGATGACGAACCGGCATACACGACACGCTTCACTCCCGCATCGCGCGCGGCGACGAGGACGTTGAGCGTGGCGTCGATATTCGCCCTGTTCGATGTGATGGGATCTTCGACCGATCGTGGCACGGACGGGATCGCCGCCTGGTGCAACACGTACTCAACACCCTGAACAGCAGATTTCGCAACCGCGAGATCGGCGAGGTCCCCCTCGAGGAACTCGACGTTCGACAGATGCGCAAGGTTCTTCCTCTTACCGGTGATCAGGCTGTCGACGATGCGGACGCGTTCGCCGCGACGTAACAGCTCTTCTGCCAGGTGAGATCCGATGAAGCCGGCGCCGCCGGTGACCAAGTAGGACATAAATGAGTCGTCAGTCGAGGGTCGTCAGTCGTCAGTGTCGCAGCCGGCCGTAAGCCGAATTCTGTTCCCTTGCGGGAGATGATCATTCCTCTAGTCCCGGCATTGCTGACGGGATCAAGCAACCTACCCGGAAGCTTCGGACGGGCCGTCCTCGCGTCCACCTTCGCTCGCTTTCGCGAGCTACGGCGGACATTGCTTCCCTATTTGGTCTTGCTCCGTGCGGGGTTTTGCCTGCCATCTGCCTTACGACAGACGCGGTGCGCTCTTACCGCACCTTTTCACCCTTACCCAGCCGTCGCGCCTGACGGCGCTTCGGCGAGGCGGTATATTTTCTGTGCCACTAGTCCTTCAAGTTGCCCCGACCGGGAGTTACCCGGCGCACTGCCCTGCGGAGTTCGGACTTTCCTCCCCGCCTGACGCCTTGCGGCGCTCGACGCGGCGATCATCTGGCCGACTGCGACGATATTAGTGTACCTCAAAGGGCAGAGAGCAGAGGAGTTCGCTCTGCCCTCTGCCCTCATCCCTCTGCCCTATTCCTTCTGCCCTCACTCTACCCGTCGGTCTCCTGCTTGATGGCGTACTGCTCCAGCTTCTTGTAGAGATTGCTGCGCGGCGTGCCGATGACCTCGGCGGTCTTCGAGATATTCCACGCGTGCTCGCGCAGCTTCTCCACCAGCCAGGCACGCTCGGCCGATTCCTTGAACTCGCGCAGGGTGCCGGCGTCCGAACTCCCGCCTCCTGCACTAGTCGAGGCGCCTGACGCGACTGGGCGCGACCCGCCCTTGTCGGACCGCATCGATTCCGGCAGATCCACCACGTCGATAGCGTCCCCCTCGCTCATGATGATGAGGCGTTCCATCGTGTTGCGCAGCTCACGGATATTGCCGCGCCATCGACAACGCTTCATGACGTCGAGCGCCGCCGGAGTGATCTGCTTCGCCCTCCGGTTGTTCTCACGTGAGAGTTGACCCAGAAAGTGCTTGACGAGCAGCGGAATGTCGTCCGGACGCTCGCGCAGCGGCGGCACGAAGATGGGAATGACCGCCAGCCGGAAATACAAGTCCTCGCGAAACTGCCCCTTCTCGATTTCCTCTTCGAGGTTCTTGTTCGTTGCGGCAATCACGCGCACGTCCACGTTCACCGTCTTTGCCGATCCGAGCCGCTCGACTTCTCCCTCCTGCAGCACGCGCAGTACCTTCGCCTGCGTCTTGAGGCTCATGTCGCCGACTTCATCCAGAAAGATCGTCCCGCGATCGGCCTGTTCGAACTTGCCCACCTGCCGCTCGGTCGCACCGGTAAACGACCCCTTCTCGTGGCCGAACAACTCCGACTCGATGAGGTCTTCGGGAATCGCCGCGCAATTGACCTGCACAAACCGATCGCGGCTTCGCGGGCTCAGCCGGTGGATCGTCCGCGCGACGAGCTCCTTTCCCACGCCGCTCTCCCCCTGAAGCAGAACGGTGGCGTGCGCGGGCGCTGCTCTCTTGATCGCCTCCTCGACCTTGCGCAACGCCTGGCTGCTGCCAACCATCTGGTACTTCGAGTCGATCTCGCGCTTGAAGCTACGATTCTCGTCCTGCGTGCGGCTGAGGTGCAGCTCCTTCTCGATACGCTCGAGCAGCACCGGTTCGGAAAACGGCTTTTCGATGAATCCGGAGGCGCCCCTATCGCGGGCTTCGAACGCGTTCTGCGCCGTGCCGTGGCCCGAGACCATCACCACGGGAACCGCGGGGTTGGTGGCTTTGATCCGCTCGAGCACTTCGAGGCCGTCCATGCCGGGCATTTTGATGTCGAGGAAGACGAGGTCTGGCGGGTCGCGCTCGATCAGCGCGAGCCCTTCCTGGCCGGTGGCGGCGCCGACGAACTGATAGCCCTGGTACTCGAGCGTACGCCGCATCGAATCGCGGATGCCCACTTCGTCATCGATGACCAGGATTCGGGATTTCATCGCCGCCTACGGCTCATGGTGCGTCCACGCGGATCGCGCGAATCGCGTACTGCCCGGTGCCCGGCATGTATACGTAGACCGCCAGCACGTCGCCTGGACTCGCAGCACGGGTGAGTCGGTGGTAGGCGTCAGCCGACGAGACGGCCCGCCGATTGATTTCGAGGAAGATGTGATCGCGCTGGATGCCAGCGTCGTACGCGGGACTCAACGGATCCACTCGGGTGACGATCACCCCGTCAACCCCGCTCGGCAAGCGCAGCCGTTTCGCGGTGACGCGGTCGAGATCCCGTACGCCCAGCCCTAACGGCGTCACGGTGTTGCTGGACGGCCGCACCGACGGGCTGGCATCTTCTGCCGGACTTGAGGCCTGACGGCTGGGACGCTCGGCAAGACGCACCGTGAGTGTGTGCGTGCGGCCGTCTCGGAGCACGTCGAGCCGTGCAATGGTGCCCGGTCCGCGCCGCGCCACTTCGCGAATGATCTCGTCGTTACTCGCGATGCGCGTGCCGTCGATGCCGACGATCAGATCGTACGTACGAAGCCCTGCACGCTGGCCCGGCGATCCGTTCGTGACGTCCTGCACCAGCGCACCCTGCGTGGAGCCGAGCCGCAGCGAACGCTGCAGGTCGGGGTCGACGTCCGTCAATGCCACGCCCATGAAGCCGCGCGCAACCCGGCCCTCGCTCTTCAACTGGGGAAGGATTGCCCTCGCTTCATTGATCGGTACGGCGAATCCGATGTTACTGGCTCGCTGGCTGATGGCTGAATTGATGCCGACGACCTCGCCGCGGCCGTTGATCAGCGGGCCCCCGCTGTTGCCGAAATTAATCGCCGCGTCGGTCTGGATGTAGTCATCGAGGCTGTTGTCGAACAGTTTACGCCCCAGATAGCTGACAACCCCGACGGTCACCGTGTGCTCGTACGCGAGGGGATTGCCGATCGCGCAGACCCATTCCCCCACTCGAAGCGTTCGTGAGTCGCCCAGCGGCGCGACGGGGAGGTTGTGCGCGTCCACTTTGATCAACGCGATATCGGTATCCGGATCGATACCCAGAACACGCGCCTGAAGGTTACGACCGTTGGAGAATTTCACCATGATCCGCTCGGCGTTCTGGATCACGTGGTAATTGGTCAGGATTTCGCCGTTGCCGTCGATCACGAAGCCGCTGCCCGACTGAGGATGGATGGATCTTCGGCCGCTCGTACCAGTAGAGTGTGTCGTGGCCTCGATGTTGACCACTGCGGGATTGATGCGCTCCGCGACATCGGCAAAGTTCACGACGCCGGGTGGGACGTGGGGCGGGTCTTGAACTGCAAGACCCGCCCTACTGGGGTCGGCAAGACCGGCTCTACTGGGTTCAGGAGGACTCGGCGGGTCTTGAGGAGCGAGACCCGCCCTACGTGGTTCTACAAGACCCGCACTACCTGAGGTCGGGCGCCAGCCCGAGAAAATGAGGCCGACCATGAAGGCCGTCATCGCGGTCAGCAGAAGGGTGACGAAGGCAAAAGGCCGAGACATGATAGCTACCAGCTGCCAGCTGCGAGCTTCCAGAAGGAGCACTGGAAGCTGGCAGCTGAGAGCTGGAAGCTAATTATAGGCCGACGAGTTGGCGGAAGGCCGCTTCATCGAGCACGGCGACGCCCAGCGTCTCTGCTTTGGCGAGCTTGCTTCCCGGATCGGCGCCCGCAACCACGTAGCTCGTCTTCTTGCTGACCGAGCCGGCCACTTTGCCGCCGCGAGATTGAATCGCCTCAGTGGCCTCGTCGCGTGAAAGCGACGGGAGCGTCCCCGTCAGCACGAACGTCTTGCCGCTCAGTGGGCCTGGCACACCGGCGGCGGTCAGCGGCGCATCCATTTTCAGCCCCGCCGCAGCGAGCTCGTCGATGAGAGCGCGATTCGCCGGTTGGTCCAGATATTCACGCACCGACGCGGCCACGACCCCACCGATATCAGGGACGGCCTGCAACTGCTCCTTCGACGCGGCAAGCAGGGCGTCCATCGTACCAAACGCGCCGGCCAGCGCTTGCGCCCCGCGCTCGCCGACGTGACGGATGCCCAGACCGAAGATGAGACGCCAGAAATCGCGCGCCTTGCTGCGCTCGATTTGACTGATGAGGTTCGCGGCCGATTTCTTTCCCAGCCGCTCGACCTGCTCGAGCCGCTCCTGCGTCAACCTATAGACATCGGCATAGCTGGTGATGAGGCCGTCCGCGATGAGCCGCGCGATGAGCGACTCTCCCAGCCCCTCGATATTCATGGCATGCCGCGCGGCGAAGTGTTCGAGACCGCGCTGCAGCTTCGCGGGACAGGAGGTGTTCTCGCATCGCCATACCGCTTCATCTTCGGCGCGCACCAGCTCGCTCTGGCAGCGAGGGCAGACCGTGGGCATGACCCATCGCGGCGCACGATCCGTGCGATCCGGATCAACCACGCGGACGACTTGCGGGATGATGTCGCCGGCCTTCTCGACGATCACGCGGTCTCCGTCGCGGACGTCCTTGCGGCCCACCTCGTTGGCGTTGTGCAGGGTCGCCATCGACACGGTCGTGCCGGCGATGAACACGGGCTCGAGCACCGCGAACGGGGTGACGGCGCCTGTGCGACCGACGTTGATGTCGATGCGTATGAGCGTCGTTTCGGACTGTTCCGGCGGGAATTTGTAGGCGATCGCCCACCGCGGGAATTTTGACGTCGTGCCCAGCTTGCTCCGCAGCGCGATGTTGTCGAGCTTGATGACGACCCCGTCGGTGTCGAACGGAAGCGTCCGCGTGGCCGCGGCGCGCTTCTCGCCCCACTCGCGGCAGTAGTCGGCCACCGCGTCGATGCCGGTCAGCGCTTTCCAATGAGGCTCGACGGGCAGTCCCCATTGTTTCAGGAGCCGCAACAGGTCCGCATGCGTCTCGGGCACGTCTTCCGTGCCGACGAGCTGATAGAGGAACGCACGCAACCCGCGCTTCTTGACCTCCTGCGGATCGATCTGGCGCATCGCGCCCGCGGCCGCGTTCCGTGGGTTGGCAAACCGCGGCGCGCCGGCCTCTTCGCGCTCCGCATTGGTGCGCTCGAACTCCTGACGCGGCAGATACACCTCGCCGCGAATCTCGATGGTTCCTTTGGGCCCGCCTTTGAGCGTCCGCGGGATATCTCTGATGGTGGCCACGTTGGCCGTGACGTCTTCGCCCGTCGTTCCATCCCCGCGCGTGGCCCCGCGCACCAGTCGGCCGTCGCGGTACTGCAGAGCGATGCTGAGACCGTCGATCTTGAGCTCGGCGACATACGCTGTCGGGCTATCCACGGTTCCCAACCCCCGGCGCAGCCGCTCGTCGAATGCGCGAAGCTCGTCTTCGCTGTACGCGTTATCAAGGCTAAGCATCGGCTCCGCGTGCCGGACCGACGCAAATCCTTCGGCGGCACGGCCGCCGACGCGCTGGGTTGGTGAATCAGGAGTGACGAGATCGGGATGATCGCGCTCGAGATTCTGCAGCTCCCTCAGGAGCTCATCGAACTCGGCGTCGGAGATCGTCGAGTCCTGGTGGACGTAGTAACGCTCTTCGTAGTGGCGAATCTGAGTGCGAAGGTCGGTGATTCGAGCGGAAGGGTCCATCTGTCAGGATGTGGTTCCAGGTGCTGGGTTGCTAGGTTCTGAGTGCTGGTTCTAGGTTTGGGGTTCTAAGTTCCACCGCCGAACCACGCACTCAGAACCAGCACCCAGAACCCAAAACCAAGAACCCAGAACCGACATTATCGATCTCTTGCGAGGATGTAGTCCGGCAGCGCCATCAACGCGTCGCGCGCCGGGGATGGTGGGAACAGATACAGCTGCTTCTTCGCGAGCGCCGCCTGTTCCTGCGCCTTGTCCATCGCGTACTCGACCGAGCGGGTTTCGTGCAGCAGATGGCAGATGGTGAGCCAGCGCTCGGGCGTCACGCTGCCGTCGCGGACCACGCTGTGAATCATCTCGGTGGTCTGTGCGTCGCTCCGCTGCAGGAGCCGGATGATCGGCAGCGTCACCTTGCCCTCGCGAAGGTCCCCGCCCACCGGCTTGCCGAGAGCCGACTCGTCGCCCGAGAAGTCGAGCAGGTCGTCGATGAGCTGAAACGACACGCCAAGGCTGATGCCGTACTGCTCGAGCGCGCGCTCCTGCTCCGGCGACGCGTTTCCCAGTATCCCGCCGATGCGGGCGCAGCCGCCAAACAGATACGCCGTCTTGCGACGGACGATTTCGAGGTGCTCGTCCTCCGTGATCGTGACGACCCCCTTCTTCGAGAGCTGATAGAGCTCCCCTTCGATCATCCGCAGCGTCACGTCGCAGAGTTGGCGAACGATGTCGAGCCGGTCGGGCGTGAGCGCGAGTCCCATCGACTTGATGTAGAAGTAGTCGCCAAGCAGCACGGTGACGTCGCTCCCCCACCGCGAATGGACCGAAGGCTGGCCCCGGCGCCACTGCGAGTCGTCGATGATGTCGTCATGGACCAGCGTCGCCGTGTGGATGAACTCGACAACCGCTGCGTAGAGCACCGCCAGCTCGCCCGTGTATCCAGTCAACCGCGCCGCCATCAGCAGTACGGCCGGTCGAATGCGCTTGCCTCCGCCGTTCTGGATGTAGCGGCCGATCTTCGGAATCAGGTCAACCTGGGATTCGACATGACGATAGAACTCCGTCTCGACCTTTTCGAGGTCTTCGCGGATGGGTTCGAACATCTGGATGAGCGTGGCGTACGAAGGATGCGCCTCGAGGGCGTCAACGTTCTTCAAAGCCCGATGATCACACCATATTCCGTGACGGGGTGTCAACGAATAGACAGTTGCGGTGCATGAGTTTACGGCCGAAACAGCTCGGCAAAATTCGCATCGATCCTTCGGTGGAGCTCCTCGAGGGGCTCTCCACGCGCGGCGGCGAGCTCTTCGGCCACCCTCACAACCCACGCCGGCTCGTTGCGTTTACCGCGGTGTGGCGTGGGTGCGAGGTAGGGGCTGTCCGTCTCACAGAGAAGGCGATCGTACGGGACCGACTGTGCGACGGCGCGCAGATTCGCCGCCTTTGAAAACGTCACGATGCCCGCAAAGGAGATGTACATCCCGAGCGCCAGCGCCTCCTCTGCCAGCCGCGGCGTGCCAGTGAAGCAGTGCAGAACGCCCCGCACGGCGCCACCACCTTCCTCGCGCAGAATCGCCAGCGTGTCGTCTTCCGCCTCGCGCGTGTGGATGATGACGGGCAGGTCCAGCTCCCGAGCCAGCCGCACCTGTGCAGCGAACACCGCCTGCTGAACGGCTTTAGGTGCGAAGTCGTAGTGGTAGTCGAGACCGATCTCGCCGAGCGCGCGAGCGTGGGGAATCCTCGCGATCGCGTCGCGGACGAGCGACACAACGTCGGCCTCATGCCCGGCGAAGCGCCCTGCCTGGTGCGGATGCAGGCCGATGCCGAACCTCACTGCGGGCCACGCGGCGACCAGCTCCGTCGCGCGGGCCGCCTCGACCTCGTTCTCCGCGGCAAGGATACACAGCGCCTGCGTCAGGCCCGCCGCACGCGCGCGCTCGATCACCTCCGCGCGATCGTCGGCGAACGCATCATCGGCCAGATGACAGTGTGAATCGATCACAATACCCGGATGGTACTCTCAAGCAGGAGATTAGGAGAGTAGGAGAAATTCTTTTCGAAAACCAAAACTCCTAGCCTCCTGATCTCCTGCTCCGTATCAGCGGACGAGCCAGCCTGGCTCGGCGTCGACGGTTAGCAACACGGGCAGGCCGGTGTCGGAGCTGGCTGCCAGCACCATCCCGTTCGATTCGATGCCCATAAGTTTCGCGGGCTTGAGGTTCGCGACGATCACGATGGTTCGGCCCACCAATGATTCCGGCTGGTACGCCTCGGCGATGCCCGCGAGGATCGTCCGCTGCTCCGTGCCGAGATCGACCTGAAGCTTGATGAGCTTCTTCGACTTGGGAACGGCCTCGGCCGCGATGACCTTCGCGGTCCGGAGCTCGACCTTCTTGAAGTCGTCGATTGAGATCCGTTCGGTTCCGGGTGCTGGGTTCTGGGTGCTGGGTGCTGGTTCTGTGGTTCGAGGTGCGGGTTCTGGGGTTCTGGGTTCTGGGTTCTCGGGCACACTACGCTCCTTGGGTTTCTTCGCATCGAATCGGGGCCAGAGTTGCGCGTCCTGAACGAGGATGCGCTCCCCCTCTGGCGTCCAGCGCCCGTCGCGATCGAGCCGTAGCGAATCACTCGAACGGCCCACGCGGCGGAGGATCTCGCGACTAGAGGCCGGCATGAACGGCGACAGCAGTACCGCAGCCAGCCGCACCGCTTCGGCCGCGTCGAACAGCACTTGCGTCAGTTGATCGGCCTTCGAAGGGTGCTTCGCCAGCACCCACGGGGTGGTCTCCGCGATGTGCAGATTGGTCGCGTCGATCAATCGAAAGACGGAGGCCACGGCTTCGTGAATCGCAAACGTGTCCATCGCGTGGCGATAGGCCGCAGCGACCTCAATAGACAACTCTTTCAGTCGCGCCGACGTCTCGCCGGTTGGCGCGAGGCGCCCCTGTCGATACTGGTGGGCCATGGCGGTGACGCGGCTGACGAGATTACCCAGGTTGTTCGCGAGATCGGAGTTATAGCGCTCGTCGAACCGCTCCCACGAAAAGTCGCCATCGCTGCCAAACACGATTTCCTTTGTCAGGTAGAGGCGCAGCGGATCGACACCATGACGCTGAGCCGCATCGAGCGGATCGACGATGGTCCCCGGATTCGATTTGCTCATCCGCTGTCCGGCAAAGGTCATGAATCCGTGAGCAAAGACCTTGCGCGGAAGGGGCAACTTCGCGCTCATCAGCATCGCCGGCCAGATCACGGTATGAAAGCGTGTGATGTCCTTACCGATGACATGGAGATCGGCAGGCCACCACTTCTCGCACCGCTCTCGATCGGTGCCCAGCCCAACCGCCGCCGCGTAGTTGATCAGCGCGTCGAACCAGACGTAGACGACGCTGCCCTGGTCCCAGGGCAACGGAATTCCCCACGACTGCCCCGCCCTGCTGATGGAGATGTCCTCGAGCCCGCTTTCGACCAGCCGCAACTGCTCGTTTCGGCGCGCGTCGGGCTCTGAGAAATCGGGATTGCGCGCGAACCAGTCGAGCAACGGCTGCTGGTACTTCGACAGGCGGAAGAAATAGTTCTTCTCCTTGATCCACTGCGGGTCGGTATTCGGATGCAGAGGACAACGGCCGTCGACGAGCTCCTTCTCCGGCTTGAACGCTTCGCAGCCGACGCAGTACCAACCCTCATAGACGCCTTCGTAGATATCGCCGGCGTCGTGAATCCTCTGCACCATCTCGGTGACGGCCACTTTGTGGCGCGGCTGACTCGTGCGGATGAAGTCGTCGTACGAGAGATCCAGCGCGCGCCATGTCTTCTGGAACATCTCCTCCATCCGGTCGCAGTACGCCAGCGGATCGAGGCCCTGCTCCATGGCGCTCTTGTAGACATTCTGCGAGTGCTCGTCGTTCCCCATCACGAACCACGTCTCGACACCGGTCAATCGCTTGTAACGGGCGATGACGTCCGCGCACACTTTCTCGTACGCCGTGCCGAGATGCGGCCGGCTGTTGACGTAGTCGATCGCCGTTGTAATGTAGAAGCGCGACACAGCTAATCCCCAGTCCCCAATCCCTAGTCCCTCTCCCGACCGTCCAGATAGGCCTTCGAGGCGGCTGCCTGGACGTCCTTGACGGGAACCTTCCGGTCGGATGCCAGACGCAGACAGTCTTCGAACTCGGGCGATGCGTTAACGATGGTGCCGCCCAGGCGCGCAACCTTGACGCGCACGATACCGAAGGGAGTGACGACCTCCGTCATCTCTCGCTCGAGCCGCTCGCGTGTCACCTCGTGATACCGCACGCCAATGGTCGTCGTCTCGCGAAAGACAATCGCCGACAGCTCCTGGCGCTGCTCCGGTCGCGCGAGGATCGTCAGGAGCGTGCCCGGCCGGTTCTTCTTCATCTGAACCGAGGCGAAGTACACCTCGAGCGCGCCCGCGGCGTAGAGACGATCCATGACGGATCCAAACAGCTGTGGGTTCATGTCGTCGATCTCGCAGGCGAGCACGACGATTTGCTCGGTGCCGGGCTGGCCGGCGCTCTCTCCGACGAGCACCCGGAGGACGTTCGGTGTGTTCGGCAGGTCGCGATCGCCCGCGCCGTACCCGGCCTTCTCGATCGTCATCGCAGGCATGGGGCCGTAGGAGGTCGCATAACTGCTGATCAGCAACGCCCCGGTCGGGGTGACGAGCTCGCTCTGGACTCCGGACGAATATACGGGCACTCCGTCCAGCAGCGTGACCGTGGCCGGCGCCGGCACTGGGAAATGTCCATGGGCCGAGCTCACCATGCCGCCGCCGACGTTCAGAGGCGAGCTGACGATACGGTCGGCTGCGAACCACTCCATCGCGAACACCGCACCCACGATGTCGATAATGGAGTCGAGCGCACCGACCTCGTGCAGATGAATTTTCTCGATCGGAATCTGGTGAATCGCCGCTTCGGCCTCGCCGAGGCGCTGAAACAGCTCTTTTGCTCGAGCCCGCCCGGCCGCCGACAAGGCCGAGCGTTCGATCAGCCGATTGATATCGGCCAGGCTGCGATGTCCGTGGTGGTGATGATGGTGCGTGTGCGCGTGGCTAGGGTCGTTGTCCTGCTCGTCGTGCTGTTCAACGAGGAACTTCGTGGCCGACACACCCGACCGAAGCACTTTCTTCGTCGAAATCTGTGCGCCATCGATCGCGAGGCTGCCGAGCGCCCGGCGCAGATCGTCGAGCGGCAACCCAGCATCCAGCAGCGCGCCCAGCACCATGTCGCCTGACGCTCCGTTGAAACAATCGAAATATAGGATACGAGACACTTCCGCCCTCTGCCCTCATCCCTCTGCCCTCTTCCCTGTCAGGGATGCAGCACTATAGTCTACCAGCCTCCCTGAAGCTGAAGTAGCGCGTGTCGGCGAGGATCATGTGGTCGATCACACTGATGCCCATGATCTCTCCCGCCTGTACGAGCCGCCGCGTCAGATCCACGTCATCGCGGCTCGGCGTCGGATCGCCCGAGGGATGGTTGTGAAACAGCACGACCGCCGCAGCCGATGCCGAGGCCGCCTCGCGAAAGATCTCTCGCGGATGTGCGGGGCTGGAGTCGAGCGTGCCTACCGACACAACCGATGTCCGCAGCAGGCGATGCTTCGTGTCGAGCATCATGATGCCGAACTGCTCGACCGGCCTGGAACCAAACTGTGGCAACAGGTAGCTGGCGACCTCGCGCGGCGTGATGAACTGCAGACGTGCCGGCGGACATCGCAGCAGCGTTCGCCTTCCCAGCTCGACCGCTGCGAGCACCTGCGCCGCTTTGGCCGTGCCCATCCCCTCGACGCGGCGCAGATCGTCGATGTGGGCTCGTGGCATCCCATGGAGCCCTCCCGTCGTCTCAAGAATTTCGTTGGCGAGCGCCAGGGCGTTCCGGCGGCGCGAGCCGCTGGCGACCACGATCGCGACCAGTTCGTTGTCGCCGAGTCCGGCCGCACCAAGGCGCAAGAGCTTCTCGCGGGGCCGATCGTGGACTGAGATCGTTTTCATCGCCAAGGGTATACTCAACGTGATGCCGCGTCGTTCGTTCGGGTTACGCGCCGGAATCCTCTGCGCGTGTCTTCTGCTCACTGCTTGCGCTACGCCGCCAAGCCGAGAAATGGATCAAGCTCAGGGTGCCATCGATGCGGCACGTGCCGTTGGCGCCGACCGTTACGCCACCGCGCAGTACGAGTCGGCCATCAAGGCGCTGAAGAGCGCCCAGGACGCCGTTGCGGCGCGCGATTACCGTCTGGCGCTCAACTACGCGCTCGACAGCCGCGGTCGCGCCCAGGCTGCCGCGAAAGAAGCGGCCAGCCAGCAGGTGACGCTACGCAGTGGCGCCGAGCGGCGGCTCGCACAGGTGACGGCGCTGCTGGACCGCGCGAAGCAACGGCTCGCGACCGCCGAGGCTGCGCGGTTGCCGCGCCGGGCTCTTTCAGCACCCCGCAGCGCGATTGCCGAGGTGGAGGCTGCTTTGCAAAAAGCGGGGACAGGGATTCAGGAAGGGGAATACCAGTTAAGCCAGGAGCAGCTGGCGGAATCTGCCAAGAAATTACAATCGGCGATCGCAGAAATCGACATGTCGATGAAGACTCGCGGCGTCACGCGGCGGTAGTTAGAATTCCTCTACCCCAACCACGTACCCTCGAACACCAGCTTCGCCCACCCGGTCAGAAAGAGGCCGGTGTCGAGCCACTCGACGCGCTGGCTGCCGCCCGGGGAGATCACCTCGACGTCTTTGGACGCCCCGCCGTACAGCGCCGCGGCAACGGCGGCGCCGCATGCACCGGTCCCCGATGCCTGGGTAGGACCGACCCCCCTCTCCCAGATCAAGACGCGCACGCGGTTCGGCGCTTCGACTTTGGCGAACGAGACGTTCGTCCGATCGGGAAACTTCGGATGGTGTTCGATGGCGGGGCCAAGGGTATGAAGCCTCGACTCCAATAGCGGGTCGTCGAGCAGAACGCACTGCGGATTCCCGACAGATAAGGCGACTGCTTGAATCTTCTCGCCCGCCGCTTCGAGCTCGACCGGACGGATATCCTGCGGCACGCCCATCGATGCGCGAAATGTCAGTGCGCTGCCGGATTGTCCCTGCAACTGAAGGAGCTTTGGCCCCGCCGGCGTGTCGATGGTGACCTCTTGCGTGCCGGGACGCTCACGAACCGCGAGCACGGCCAGGCATCGAATCCCGTTACCGGACACCTCAGACAGGCTTCCGTCCGCGTTGAACAGGCGCATGCGTACACCGGACCGCTCGAAGGCGTAGATCATGAGCCCATCGGCGCCGATCCCTTCTTGCCGGCTGCACATCGCGCGGGCCAGCGCAGGTAGATCGCGGCCTTGCACGTCAGGCTCGGGCGCCATCAGGAAGTCGTTTCCATAGGCGTGCCCCTTGATCACGGAAATGCCCGTTGGCATCAGCTACACCTCACAGAAGGCCAGCAGATGCCAGCCAAAGCGCCGGGTCAGCGCTCGCGGCATCGCGTTAAACGGTCCGACGAAGAACGTGTTGTACAGCGTACCTTTCAGGCCGCCGTGAAGCCTCGTTTTCACCGGAAACCGCTCCGGCACAATCCGCACACGGGAAAACCCACTGAGAAGATCCCGAAACTCGCCGATCGAATATTTCTGCAGCACAGGCGCATCCACGTGCTCGAGATCCACCTTGGTGACCTGCGAGAGCGCGTTCAACCACGAGATGCGGTTGTAGACCTGAAAGACGGCTGCTCCACCTGGCTTCAACACGCGCCGGCACTCGCGGACAAGCGCGCGATCGTCCGAGGTGTACTGCACCACACCGTGGGCATAGACCAGATCGAATATTGCGTCGCGAAACGGGAGGGCCTCGCCGTCGGCGACGAGCAGCTCGGCGTGTCGTTTCTCTAGCGCGAAATTCTTTGCGGCCAGGGCGATTGAGGACGGCGCGAGATCCACGCCCGTCACGTGGGCGCCATGCCGCGCGAAGCGGACGAGGTCGGTGCCCGCTCCGCATCCCACTTCGAGCACCCGGCGTCCGCGGTACCGATCGAACGGGACCAGCCTCGGCAGGTGATGGAGCTTCTCGAAATGGTACTGCTCGAGATCCGCGAAAAATCCCGCGGAGCCGGCTGGATGCGTCGTGATCTCGAGATCGTGAATATGGGTATCCCAATAGTTGCGAATGTCGCGCTGGGATGCTGGACGATCCGGGCGTGTGGGCACGAAGGCCTACTATAAGATAGTTCTAGCGTGATTCGAGATCTCCCGCGGCTTGCCGATCGCGACTTCGACATGCTGATCGTCGGTGGCGGTATCTACGGCTTGACGATCGCCTACGATGCGGCCCAGCGTGGGCTGTCGGTCGCGCTCGTCGAGCGCGGCGATTTCGGAGCAGCGACCTCGTTCAATCATCTCAAGACGATTCACGGTGGCCTCCGCTACCTCCAGTCGGCGGACTTGTCCCGCATGCGCGAATCGATTCGCGAGCGACGGGCGTTCGCGCGCATCGCGCCGCGCTTCGTCGCACCCCTTGCGTTCGCCATGCCGACCAGGCCGTCGCTTTCCAGAAATCCCATCGCCCTGCGCACCGCCCTGGCCGTTGACACGTTCGTCGGGCGCGATCGTAACGAGGGGGTAGACGAAAGGCGTCACCTCCCTGCCGGCCGGGTGATCGCCGGTCAGAAATGCCGTGACCTGTTCGAGGGTGCGATTCGGACCGTCGCGTCGGCTGCCATCTGGCACGACTATCAAACCATCGAAGGCGATCGTTTGACGCTGGCGTTCGCGAAAGCGGCCGTGAAGCATGGCGCAACGATCGCCAACTACACAGAAGCGATGGGCCTGACGGTGCGCCCCAGGCCGGGCGCCGCCTCGGATGGCGGGTTCGCCGGCGTCAAGGCGCGCGACGTGTTCACCGGGAAGGCATTTGAGATTCGCGCGCGCGTGGTCGTCAACGCCGCAGGGCCCTGGGCTTCGGCGATGCTGGATGCCGCTGGCGTCGGCGCGCGATGGCCGCTACTCAAGGCCATGAACCTCGTCACGTCGCGCCCCGCACGGACCGCCGCGCTCGTCGCACCGACGCGCACCGGCCGCGCGTTGATTCTGTTGCCGTGGCGGGGCCGTACGCTCGTCGGTACGAGCGAGTCTGCCAGCGAACGGCAGCCCGACGATCAGCATGCGAAGCGCACGGAAGTGGACCAATTTCTTGCCGAGATCAACACGACGTTTCCGGCGCTGGGTCTGAGACCCCAGGAAATCACACTGGTCCACCGCGGGGTTGTTCCGGCCGCCATCGCAAACGGACGCCTCACGCTGCTCGGCCACTCGCGCATCATCGATCATGCGGACACCGGCGCTCCGAACTTGCTCTCGGTGGTCGGCGTGAAGTACACGACGGCGCGCATCGTCGCAGAGCAGGTCGTGGATCGGGTGCTCACGAAGCTCGGTCGCACGGCCCGTTGCCGTACCGCTGAGACGCTGCTCCCGGGCGCCTCACTCGACGACCGCGATCCGGTGGATCCGATCACTCACGCGATCCGCGACGAAATGGCGCAGACGCTGATCGATGTCGTGGTGCGGCGGACCGGGCTCGGCGCCGTTGGGTACCCGGGCGATGCGGTTGCCACAGATGTCGCAACCCAGATGCAGGGGGAGCTCAAATGGTCGTATGAGCAGAAAAGCCAGGAGCTCGCGTCACTGAAACGGTTTTACGAAATAGCCTAGAACCCAGCACCGTAAGATGTCGACACTGGGTTTTGGACTCTGGGCTTTGGACTATCGCGTAATCACATACGTCGCGCCGGCGGAGACGCCGAAGGTCGGATCGCGGTTTGTGATGCCGGCGACGATGCCGAAGTCCAGGCGCAGCATCGAGTAGGTATAGCGTCCCGCGAGGCGGAAGACGCCGCGGCTCTCGAGCCCAGCAGGCACAATCTTCTCGAACGGCGTCAGCCGCCCGTTCAGCTCTCCCACCACTTCGAACTCGTTCGTCAGCGCGCGCGCGATCGACACTCCAAAGCCGAGCGCCGTTGCGGGCTCCCGCGGAATCTCGGGGTTGCCCAGCACAACCAGGCCAACGTTGCCGACCGTTCGCACCGATTGAACGGTTTTTGCGAAGAGCAGCGAGGCGAAGAAATCGGTTGTACCGAGCCCGACTCCCTTCTTGGCATCGGCGGTCGGGATCTTCGCGCCGAAGCGTATGCCAAATGCGGGGCGCGAGGCGGTCTCAGGCGCAACCCGCACCTTGGTCGCAACAATCAGGTCTTCGAAACCCGATGTTTGATCCCCGACGACCAATGGTGTCGCCGAGATGGGGCTGTTGAGGAGACGCTCCGTCACGGTCAGACGTTGCAGCACTCCGCCGTCGATTTGAACTTCAGCGGTCGGGCTGATGCCGACGCTGACGCCAAATGTAGCGATGTGGGTCATGTCGCCTTTGATCCCATGGGCGCGGTTCGTTTGATCTGTGTCCAGCTCGAACCCGCCTTCCAGGAGAATGCGACCGGATCCGATGGTTTCCGGATCTTCTGTCACCAGCGGCCGCTGTTGCGCATATCCAGCACCTGGCAAAACGAGACACGACATCAGTACGAACATTCTCAACACGATTTTCATGGGGTCACCATCTCCGCCGGCTGTCGAGCAGCAGTGTGACGGGGCCGTCGTTCACCAACTCCACTTGCATATGCGCCTGAAACTCCCCCGTCTGGACATCGAGGTTCAGGGCTCGGAGCTCTCTCACGAGGTCATCGTACCGCGACTTGGCCGCCGCGGGTGCTTCTGCTTCGTCAAACGACGGTCGCCGGCCGCGGCGGCAATCTCCGCAGAGCGTAAATTGCGACACGGCCAGTACCGCCCCACGCACATCTGCCAGCGACACGTTCATCTTTCCGGCATCGTCTTCGAAAATCCGAAGGTCGTTCACTTTGCCGGCGATGTATTTGATGTCGTCGGCTCCGTCGCCTTTCTCGACCGCTGCCAGAACGAGGAGGCCGGGGCCGATTTCGCCGACGAGGCGATCGCCGACGCGCACGCGCGCAGCGCTGACACGTTGGACGACGGCGCGCATGGGTCAGTTGCGGAAGCCGGACACTATGTACTGACCCGAATTTGCAGGAGGTTCGGGATCTCCCGCTCCTCGAGCATCTCCGCCGCTGGGTTCAATCGCGTGTCCAGCAGGTGGCGGGGCGACACGTTGGACAGCGCCTTGAGCATCGATTGTTTGACGCCGACGTGCTCCCGTTCCAGATCCATCAGCAGCGCTTTAATCCGCTGACGCTGTAAGCTCAGGTCGCCACACGCTGGGCAGCAGCACCCGATCACCGGCAGATTCATCGCCGCCGTGTAGTCCCGGCAATCGGCCTCGCTCACGTACACCAGCGGCCGTATGACGATGTGGGCGCGGTCGTCGGAGACCAGGCGGGCGGGCATAGCCTTGAGGCTGCCCTCGAAGAAGAGATTCAACAGCAGCGTTTCGATGAAGTCGTCGGCATGATGGCCGAGCGCAATCTTCGTCGCGCCCACCTGGTCGGCCAGACGATACAAGGCTCCGCGTCGCAAGCGGGCGCACAACGAGCAGGGGGTCGCGTTGGCGCTGAGGAGATCGTCCATGACCTCGCCGATCGAGGTGTGCTGCACGTGGCATTCCCAGCCGTGCGCCTCGCAGGCGGCCTTGATGGTGCCGTGCTGGAAATCTCCGTAGCCGGAATCGATATTGACGCCAATGATCGAGAAACTGATCGGTGCTCGTGTGCGCAGCAGATCAAGAATCTGGATGAGCGCCCAGCTGTCTTTGCCGCCCGACAGACCGACCATGACGCGATCGCCGTCTTCAATCAGGTTGAAGTCGTGAATCGCTTTGGTGACTTTTCTGGCGACCTTGGATTCAAGGCGCGTCGAGTACCCCAACGACGTTGTCCTTTCAGGGTGTGTCTACGCCGGGCGCGTGCCACGTCGAGACGTCTGCGTCAGTGTACTCCGGGATGACGTGAATCATCGCCCCCAGGAAGCGGGGATCGGTGCTTGCGCATCTTCCTGGCTTCTCACACGGGTCATGCAGAAACGGCACGAACCCGTCGGTGGTCTGGATTGTCAGGGTGTAGAGATAGCTGACGGGCTGGACGTCGCGGCGAAACGGCACGCCTGAGCGAACGCCGAGCGACAGCGACCTGACCTCGCCTGGCGTCATGTCCAGCGTCTCGGACTCGCGGCCCGTTGACACCGTGACGCGATTCGGCACGGCGCCGTTCCGGACCTCGACGTTCACACGCGCGATCGTCTTCGAAATCCATCTGTCCACGCCCGCACCGGCGACCGGGGCGCGCAGTACGACCTCAGCGGTTGACCGGCCTTTCACCCAGAACCGCTCTCCTTCCGGATTGAAGCTGTTGTCGTCGACAAAATAGCCGAAGACGGGGGGCGTACCGCCGAGCGGCTGTCGCATTCGATCGCGGTTTTGCGCGACCGGGAGATCGTGCAGGAGTGGCAGCTCGACCGGCAGCAAGCGAATCGGGCCTGACATGGTGTGCTCACCGGGATGCGTCGACGCGAAAAACGGGTTCATCAGGATTTGCGCCGTGAACAACGCTCCCACGACGAACGCGACGAGCGCCGCGCCCATCCCTACCGTCGACGGAATCAGTACAAGAAATAGTGCGTAGAACGCGATGAAGTACCGACTGCCGATCGGTCCTCCCCCGCCATTCCAGGTGAACGGCCAGACGAAGAGGTGCATCACAATCGCTGCGGCGATCGTCGCGAGGGCGAGCCACTGCCACGCGTGCTTCTCCTTCGAGAACAGAAACAGCACGAGGGCGAGAACGCCCGGGAAGAAATATGGCAGTAGCCCCGCGTTCCGTCCGACGAAGAAGTACCACAGGTTGTGGCGGAAGACGGTGTTCGAGTGCGTGTTCACCAGCACATCGCCGACGAGCAGGTCCTCGCGGCCACGCACAGGACCGATGTTGTCGAACGTTTCCCACGAGTTTGCAAACGGGAACCCCGTGTAGTGATAGAAGGTCTTGCGATCGCCCCCCTGATAGTTGAACTCGCCGGTGATGGCCGCATTGACGGCAAAGAGTCCAGCGGTGACGCCGCCGCACACGGCGAGAATCATCAGCGCACGCTTCCACTGGAAGCGTCTCGCCGCCAACAACACCATCGGCGCGAGCAGCAGCAGATGCGGCGGCTTGGAAAACGTTGCGAGGGCGATCAACGCGGCGGCGACATAATCCGACGCCGGGCCCGCGAGGATCCGGCTGTGTGCGGCAACCAACCTCTCCCGCGCGACCTCCTTGTATGCCCAGAAGAACACGGCGTACAAGGCCAGCGACACGTTGAAGAGCTCGGGCACCAGCCAGACGAAATAGACCGGCACGACCGACACCCCGAGGAACGCTGCGGCCATCGGCAGCGCAACCCAATTGGATCTCGTCAGCGCCAGGACGAAGAGGTAGGTGACGAGCAGATCCAGCGCGATGAGAATCGCGTGCAGCACCAGGAACCCGTTCGTGCCGAACAGGAACACGAACGGCGCGGCGACGAGCGGGTAAATGTAAGACTTGGAGAAGTACAGACGCGTGTCGCGCTGCGGATCCTCCAGCTTGACCCAGCGCACGAAGGGGAACGCCGAGGCGCCGCGGATGTCGATCGCCTTGCCGCGCTTCAGGAAAATCCCCTGCGGGCCCGGAAACTCCTCCCAGACACGCGCAAGATCCTTTCGTTCGAATTGAAAATCGAAGTCACGTGCGAGGCTGTGCGCGAGCACGTAGTAGGTCGACTCGTCGCCTTTGAACCCGCCGCCGTTGGCTTTGGGAAAATCGACCGAGACGGCGAATGCGAGCAGCAGGATGCCGAGGAGTGCCGACGCGAGGAGGCCGGGTTTGGTGGTCAT
The DNA here is from genome assembly GCA_035281225.1 of Vicinamibacterales bacterium. Classification (GTDB taxonomy): domain Bacteria; phylum Acidobacteriota; class Vicinamibacteria; order Vicinamibacterales; family JAMQPK01; genus JAMQPK01. Next base: position 100,119 of record DATEEI010000106.1, on the reverse strand, counting down.
CACTCTACCAGCCTCTGCACGGCCGCGGACCACGTCATACGCGACACCTGCTCGAGTCCGGCACGACCCAGCCGTTCGGCCAGGGCCGTGTCTTCTATCATTTCCCGCAACGCGACGGCAAGAGTCTCCGGGCGTGGTGCGCAGATTTTGCCGCTCACGTTATCAACCACAAGCTCAGCCGGCCCGCCGCTGTCGGTGCACGTGATGACCGCTTTTCCGGACGCGAACGCTTCGACGGTGACGAAGCCGTAGTCTTCGTCGTGTGGCGGAAAGCAGACGGCCCGGCATCGCGCGAGGTGCTCGAGCAACTGCCCCTCGTCGATGCGCCCAATCAGCGTCACGCGCGAGGTCAGCCCTCTGCCGGCGATCACCTGCTCGAGCGCCGTGTGCTCCTCCCCTTCTCCGGCAATGACGCAGCGGATGCCGGCTGCGGCGGGCTCGGCCAAGGCGTCGATCAGGAGCGACATGCGTTTGAGCGGGGTCAGCCGCGACACGGCGAAAATATAGTCGCCATATGACTCACAGCGGTACGCACGTTGAGGCGGCGGTGGATACAGAACTGCCGACTGGACGCTGATCCATTTTTCGAGGCGCGCCTTGACGGCGCGCGACTGCGCGAACACCTGCCGGACGTTCTTCTTCAATAGCCAGCGATCGGCCGTATGAATCAAACTCCGCCGGGCAGTCTCCTTGACGCGTCCCTTCCATGACAGCGACGCGCTGAACGTTTCCCACTGGTCGTAGTACTCCCGCATGGTGTGGTTGAGCCAGCACACATGATTGGGATGGCGAACGGCATAGCTCGGATAGCGCGTCGAGATCACCCGATCGATCGACCGGGTGTCCGCGCCAACACCGACGTCCGTGAGCCAGGTCGCGAGATAGGCAGCTCCCTGGCGACCAAACCGATTCTGCGGGGTGAGAATGAGATCGGCCTGATGCCCCTCGTCGCGCAGTGCCTGCACGAGGGAACGCGCAATTACCAGATGGCCGCCTTCGACGAACAGAGGCGTCGACGTCACGACGGCGACTCTCATGGTTTCGTTGCGGGAGCCCCTTGGCTCAACGCTGCTGGTGGTTCTGTGAGGAACGACAGATCCCCACGCGATCCACTACAGAGCCGCACGTAGAGCTGCTCCATCTTTCTCACGAACGCGCTGATGTCATACCGCTGCGCCGTCACTCTGGCTGCCTCGGCAAGGCTCGTTCGCTCCGCCGCATGGTCCATGAGCCCGACGATTGCATCCGCCAACGCACCGGCGTCGCGCTTTGCCACGATACGCGCGTCGCGATGGTCGGTCAGCACGTCTATGAGCCCGTCGGCATCGGTCGCAACGATCGGCTTGCCGGACGCGAGCGCTTCGAAGACCGTTAGCGGCGTGCCTTCCCACAGCGACGGAAACACGCTCAAATCGAACGCGCTCAACACCGCAGCCACGTCACGGGCAAAGCCGACGAACAGGAAGCGATCGCCTAATCCTAAATTGCGTGCCTGAGTCTCGAGCGCGTCGCGGAGCGGCCCCTCGCCGACGAGGACAAACTTCGCGTTCGGCTTCCGGTCGAGCACGCGCCGCGCGGCGTCGACCAGGTACGAGTTGCCTTTCGATTCGTGCAGGCGCGTCACCGTCCCGATTGCGAAGTCGGCGGGCGCGATTCCGAGAAGGCGCCGGGCGTCGGCGATTTCTTCGGCGGTGCGTACGCGGCTGAATTCGTCGTGCGGGGCGCCGAGATAGACGACCTTCACTTTTTCGGCTGGCACCTGGCGCGCGTTGATCACGAAATCGGCGGTGCTCTTCGACACGGCGATCGCCACGTCGGTGTAGCGCTCGAGCAGGCGGTCGGCGATCTTCTGAAACCACGGAGTATCGGTCAGGTTCGCGTGCTCGTGAAGGATGGCCGGAATCCCGCGCATTGCCCCGGCGACCCGGCCAAACGTCGTGGCCCCGTAGCCGTGCAGGTGGAGCACATCGATGTGTTTGCGATCGATGATCTTCAGCAGCGCGGTCAGCGTTGATGGGTCGAACTTCGACTTGTGCAAATAGGTAATGTCGATGCCGAGAGCATCGAGCGTTTCTTCGGACAGATCTTTCTTGCGCAGGCTTACCAACGAGACATCAAATCGCTCGGGATCGAAGCGCGGAATCATCCAGCCGAAGAGGCGCTTCACGCCGTGCATGCGCGAGCCTTCCCAGCCGAGATGGTCGCAGACCTGCAGAACCCGGATCTTAGGCACGCGTGCCTACAATCCGGGCCGGTACGCCGACCGCGGTCGCTTTGTCGGGGACCGACGCGCGGACGACAGCGCCGGCGCCGATGACGGCGTTCGCGCCGATATGCACGCCGTCCAGGACCTTTGCGCCTGCGCCCAGCCAGGCACCATTCCCTACCATGATGCCTGTCGAGGTCCGCTTCTGCTCCAGAACGGGCCGCGACGAATCGGTAAAGTCGTGATCGCCGCCGATGAGATAGCAATACGCCGCAAGCAGCGCATTGGCGCCGACCCGAACGTGGCTCGCGGAGAAGATCTCGCAGTTGAACCCGATGTTCGCGCCGTCTCCTAGCTCGATATCGCCGTTCTTGCACGACAGAATCGTGTTGCGTCCCACGAACGCGCCGCTGCCGATGCGGATGCCTTCGTTGGACACGCCTTTCGCATCGATCAGGCAGTTGTCATCGATCACGACGTTGTCGCCGATCCGAATCTTATGTGGATGCCGAAGCACGACGTTCTGTCCAAAGACGACGTTCCGGCCGCACGATCCGAGGAGCCACGGGTACATGATCTTGCGCAATGCCAGCCCCATCGCGCCCGGCATGCTCTGCGACAGCATGACCACGATCTCGTATCTGAGCAGCGCATCCCACCCGGGCTGACCGACAATCAGCGCGGAGTATTTTTCACGCGCGGATGTCTGGGTGTTCGAGAGGTCGTCCTGCGCGCGTGGGATCTCGCTCACAGCCATCCATGCTCCCGATACCACGCCAGCGTTCTCTGGATGCCCTCGCGAAGGCCGACCTGTGGGGCATATCCGATTTCGGCGCGCGCGCGGCTGATGTCGAACGCGCGGCTCTTCGTGAAGAAATCGACGCGCCGGCGATAGATGGGAGGCTCGATGCCGAACGGGACGCAGACGGCCTCGCACGCGGCGCCGGCGACCCAGAATGGCCAGACTGGCAGCTTCAAGGCTGGAGGTGCGACGCCCGCCTCGCGGGCAATCAATGTCATCAGCTCGTTCAGCGTGGTGACCTCGCTCCCGGCCAGAATATAGGTGCGGTTCGCAGCCGCCGGCTGTTCTCCGCACACGCGCAGTCCTTCGACGAGGTCATCAACGTACGTCAGATGATAGAAGATGTGTCCCGACCCGAGCACCACAAATCGCCGGCGCGCAATGCCGCGAAACAGCTTCAACAGGCGACGGTCGCCAGGACCGTAAATACCCGAAGGGCGCGCGATCGTGACGGAGAGGCCCGTTCGCGCGGCGGCTTCTCGCGCAATCTGTTCACCTTCGACTTTGGTGACCTGATAGATGTCACCGGGTCGGAGAGGGGCATCCTCGGTCGCGGGGGGATGCTCGATATCGCCGTGGACGCCAACCGTGCTGCAATGCACAACCCGCCGGGCGCCAGCTTGTGCGGCGGCCTCGATGAGCGCACCGACGGCGGTCGCATTCACGGCGCGATAGGTGGCCGCTGAGATTCCCGCCTGTCGATAGACGGCGGCGATGTGATACACGACGTCGACGTCTTTCACCGCGCGGGTCAGCGCCGCGCGATCGTCCAGCGAGCCGATGGAAGGTTCGATGCCCGCAGATTGGAGATCGCCGGTCTGCATCGCTCGGCGCACCAGCGCGCGCACACGATAGCCGCGGCGCGCCAGCATGCGAGCCAGATGACCACCCGTGAAACCGGTCGCGCCGGTGACTAGGACGCGCACCGCTCTGCCGCGATTGTCACCGGCGAGCCAGCCAGCCGCAGTAGGCCGGCGCTCGCCAGGATACGTTCGACGCCGCGTGTGAAGCTGGCTGACCCCGCCAACTTGTGGATGGCGATCGGCAGGACGAACTGTTTGTGGATGCGCGCGATGCGAAAACCGTGGAGCTCCAGCTCACGCGCGATGTCCGACGCTCGAAACACCCGGTACGCCTCGACCGCTTGTCCAGTCCGCGAGATCGCCCCCCGCCATGCGGCCTGCAGCGACGCAGCGCTCGTTAATGCGGGATAGTCGAAGACCAGCCGGCGCTCGGTGACACGGCACAACTCCGATACCGCTTTTCGCCAGTCCGGCACGTGCATCAACACTCGAAGGCACACCGTCGAATCGAAGGCACGATCGGGAAAATCGAGCGCATGCGCATCCCCTTCGGCAAAGTCGATGGCCAGACCCGCCTCTCTCGCTCGTGTGCGCGCGACGCTCAGCATTTCTTTCGAGGCGTCTACTCCCGTGACCAGCGCGCCGCGGCTGGAGAGTGCCATGGCCGCCCGCCCCGTGCCTGTTCCCAGATCGAGTACGCGTTTCCCTGACACGTCACCGAGAAACACGGACAGGACACGTTCCTGATCCTCGAGGAGGATCTGGCCGATCGGTCCGCCGAACCGCTTGGCGTCGAAGCTCGATGCCATCGCCGGATCGGCGTACGCCGCGTAACTGTAGTGCTTGGGGTCAGACGCCATCAGGCCACCAGCGCGGCGCAGGCTTCGCGCGTTCGCTGCAGGTAGGCGTCGTAGGTATAGCGGGTGTCGGCAAGATGCCTGGCGGCTTGCCCGATTCGCACGCCCAACGCCGGATCCTCGATCGCCCGCAGAATTCCCCGCGCGAACGCTTCCGCATTCGCCTCGGTCAAGATCGCCACATCGTCTGACAGGACCTGCGTGTGCGTGAGCAGCCGCGTCGCCACGATGACCCGGCCGGAGCGGAGGTACTGGTAAATCTTGAGCGGCGTGTTGGTACCGGAGCTTCGCGGTGACACCAATACGTCGGCTGCATCGAGGTAGCTCGGAATCGACTCGGATGGCTGCTCGCCGGTAAAGATCACGCCATCGGCGCCGATCGCCAGAGCCTGGCCTCGTGCCTTGGCGACCTGTTCGGGCTTGCCTCCTGCCAGCACGAATCGCGCATCCGGCCGGTCTCGGTTCACGATCTTCGCGGCGGCAAACAGTAACTCCAACCCCTGGTACGCTTCGAACGTGCCGGTGTAGAGCACCATCGGAGTCGTCGCATCGAGCCCGAGCGACGCGCGAATCGCCCGTCCACTGCCCTCGACCGGCGCGTCACCCGAGCCGGGCGCATTCTCGATGAGCACGGTATGCGCGCCTGGCACCACCTTCCTTGCCGTCTCCTGGAGATGCGGGCAAATCACAATCGTGACGCGCGATCGCTGGATAGCCGTGCGTTCGAGCACCTCGAACATCCAGCGCAGTACCGACGATTTGCTAAAGGCGAAGTTCTCGAGCTGCTGCGGCAGGCTCGAGTGCATGTCGTAGAGATGTGGAATACCGCGTATAGCGGAGATGACGACGCCAATGGCCGCGGCCTCCTCGTGTGAGTGCACCGCGTCGTACTGGCTCTTGCGCGCCTGGTTGAGCGCGGTCCAGGTCAGCGTCATGTCGAGCAGCGCCTTCGCCGGCGAAGGGCCGATCTTGACGTGAGTAACAAAAGGCGGCCGAGCCGCGCGGAAGATGCGCAGTCCCGGCATGACCACGTCCTTACCAAACGGATAGGTGACGAGATCGACCGTGTGGCCCAGATCGAGGAGTGCCCGGATGCGGTGATACTCGCTGAACGGGGTGCCCCGAGGCTCGAAGAACGGCTCGGGCGCGATCATCAAAATCCGCATGAAGACACGAGCGATTCTAGGGAACGCGCCGGCAAACGTCAATTGCGCACTCCCGCCATCCTACGGACCGGTAAGCACTTGTGCTACCATGACGGATATTCAGTGTCGACTAAAAGCTTTCGGCTTCATTACCTGACGAAGACCGCCGCTGGGGTTCCACGCGACCTCGTGAACTCGTTCGTCGTCTCCCGCTTCAAGGCCATCCGCCCCACGGTACTCATCTATAACTGCACGTTCGTGTGCGATGCGCGCTGCGAGATGTGCGGTAACTGGAAGATGGGGGATCGCAAGTCGGACATGACGCTCGAACAGCTCGATGGCGTCATGGCCCATCCTTTCTGGGGCGCCGTCGAGAACCTCAACATCTCTGGCGGGGAACCGACGACGCGCAACGATCTGCCGGAAATGGTCGAACTGTTTCAGCGCCGGCTTCCGCGTATGCGCAAGATCGGTATCAACACGACCGGCCTGACCCCGCATCGCGCCATTCCCATGCTGACGCGCATCGTCGAGTTCTGCGGCGAGCAGGACCTGCTGTTCAGCGCGCGCGTGTCGCTCGATGGCATCGGCGACATTCACAATCAGGTGCGCCAGGTGAAGGCGGGCTTCGACAAAGCGTGCGAAACAATCGACGCCATGCAGGAGCTGGCGCAGAAGCACGCCCATTTCCAGTTCGGGATCGCGGCCACTATCTTCGCCATGAATCTGGAGGATGCCGAACACATCTCGGCCTGGGCGAAGAGCAAGAATCTCGACGTCGTGTTCAACATGCTTCGATTCACTGACAACATGTTGAACAACAAGGGGCTCGAGGAGAAGATCCACTTCCAACAGCGTGAAGAAGACTTCATGCGCAAGTTCTTTCTCGATCGTGTTTCGGAGGAATCGATCCTGAGCGGCCAGGCGTTCCTGTATTTGCACTACGCCGATATGATCGCGAATGGCTATCATCGGACCATGCCCTGCCCGTTTCAGAGCCAGGGGTTACTACTGAATCCCGAGGGAAACCTCTTCTATTGCGAGAACTCAGAGAAGCTCGGCAACGTCCTCGACGAGAGCGCCGAGGCGTTGTACTTCAAGGCCGCCAATCTTGCCCACCGCGAAGACCTCAAGACGAAGACCTGCCCGACCTGCCTGAGCCCATGCCAGGTGAACGTGGGTGCGATGAAGCAAGTCGTGCCGTACGTCAAATTCCTGCAGCGCGCGTACAAAGTTAAACACGATCGCGGCCGGCATCTCGAAACGCTGCCTACGACGCGGTGAGTCCGGGGACGTTTGTGCCCCGCACCGGGTTTCGTCTCAGCGCCGGCTTGCGGCTCACCTTCGCCGTCGCGCTGCTGGCGTACCTGCTCGTCAAGGCCGAGCCGCTGGCCGTGGCCCGGGTGTTTGCCACGGTGCGGTGGCCGCCGCTCGTCCTCGTGACGGCGCTTGTCCTGATCGACCGAGCGCTGATGGCACGCCGCTGGTTCGTGCTGCTGCGTCCGCTCGATCGTGAACGTCTGCCCTCATTTGGCGCCATCCTGAGAATCTTCTTTGTCAGCACCTTTGTCGGCACCTTTCTGCCCGCGAGCATTGGTGGCGATGCCGTTCGCGCGTACAGCCTGTCGAATCACGGGGTGCCGTTAGCCGCTGCGAGCGCATCGGTCTTTGTCGACCGAATGCTCGGCGTCCTGTCCCTGTTTCTCATGGCCCTGCTGGGCCTGTCGCTCGCCGACGGGCTCGCCTCGGACCGCGCCATTCAGGTGGGTTTGGCGGCGACCGGTCTGGCCTGCGCGATTGCGTCTGTTCTGATCTTCTCCAGTGCCGCTGAGACGATGGCTGAGAAGCTGCTCGGGCGAGTGACATGGAACTGGGTTCGCCGCGCCCCGTTGTCCGTGCTCGCCGCGCTTCGTCGGTACGGCCAGCACCGTGGAGCGCTCTGGAACGTCCTCGCCGCATCGGTCGCTGTTCAGGTGTTGCGTATTCTCCAGGCCTACTATCTCGGTGCGGCCATCGGACTGTCAGTGCCACTGATGGCCTACTTCGCGTTCGTGCCGCTGATCATGCTCGTGATGCTCTTACCAGTGACGGTCAACGGCATCGGCACGTCACAAGCCGCGTTCATCTGGTTTTTCAGTCGAGTAGGGACCACCGGGCACGAAGCGTTTGCGCTCTCGGTGCTGTTCGTCGCGCTTCAGGTCGTTGGTAATATCCCTGGTGCGGTTTTCGTTATTGCAGGTACGTTTTCTGGGCGACGTTGCGACGTGCGATCCCCTAAATGAGGCCTTGACAGGTACATGCCCTCGCGGTACTCTACTTGCACCTTCCAGTAGCGCGGTCTAGGGTTCCCAGCTCTAACCGTAAATCAACGGCTCCATTGTTCCGATAAGCATCTTGAGGCCAAGGTATGGCCAGCTCCCTCGTGTGCCGAAGCACGTTTTCGGCCGTGATGGGTTTTTGTACAGGGATCCCTATATGAAGAATGCCCCGTTTGTTCGCCTACTAGCTGTCGGAATGGCCGCAGCGATGGTTGCTGCGTGTCAAGTAGAGAAGAGCGCGAATCCTCTAAGCCCCGCCGTCGGTGGGCCGATTGAAGGGGTCGTTATCTCGACGCCAAACATCCTCGAACCTGGCCAGGACTGGCAGCTGCGAGCACCAGACCAGCCCCTGAAGATGCTCTTTCAGAATGCCAGTACCAGCGGCGTGCGTCCGCTGAAGTACTCGTTCGACATCGCCACAGATGCCGATTTCAAGAACATCGTGTTTGCCCGCACCGGTCTTGAGCCCGACAGCGGCGGCGTCACGCGGTTTCAGCTGCCGGACAAGCTTGCGGCAGGTACTTATTGGTGGCGCACTCGAGCCGAAGATGGCGCGAATAGCGGTCCTTATGCTGCCCCGAAGAGCTTCACCGTGCTCGCCGACGTGGTGCTGGGTCCTCCCGCGCTCTCTTCGCCAGCAAATGGGTCAACAGTTTCCGACCTGACCCCGGAGTTCAAAATCAAAGCCGGCAATCGAAGCGGCGTGAGAACCGAGCTCGAGTACACCGTTCAGATCTCGAACAATTCGTCGTTCTCGTCCATCGCCGCGACATTCATTCAAAAAGAAACGTGGCCTGAGACGCGGATTGATCAGGGTTACTCTTTCCTTTACGGCAAGCTGTACTACTGGCGCGCGCGCGCCGTGCACAACTCCGACGGCATCGATCAGAGCAACTGGTCGTCCGTGCAGACCTTCAGGACGCCGGCGGCTCCGGCTCCCGCGCCAGGCCCAGAGCCAGGCGGCCCAGCTCCTCCCCCATCGGGGAACGGCGATTGGACCGCGTGTGGCTCGACTCCTGGCAAAGCCATCGTGGAGTGCGTGCGAAATGCCGTCTACCGCCAGAGCACACTTGAGAATGCGTTCGATATCACCAAGCGGGTGGCCTGGTTGCTTCGCGGCAAGGGCTACGGCCTTCTGCTCAAGCCAGGCGGCGAGAACATCATCACGTGGCGCGGCAAAAGCTTGTCGATCAGCCGAATCATGCTGCCGAATGGCAACCTCGCGAAGGTGCTGTCCGACGCAGGTCCGGGTGGTTCGAACGCTGCATCCTGGCAACAATGTTTCGACAAAAACGACCTCGAGTGCTTCGTCGAGTCCGATCGCTATGTGCCGGCGATCGATCCGAGCCTGCCGTAAGCAGGCTCAGTAGCGCAGGCGCAGGCCGATGCCGAGCTGCAGCCCGCCGACTTTCAGCTTGCCGGCGGTGTCGAAGTCGGCCGATGCGCCGGCGTATCTGAGGAAGACACCGGCTCCGTAGTTGGGTCGCAGAAGGTAGTTGACGTTGACCCCGATATTCGCGCCGACGGCCGTCGCCCGTTCGCGGTGGGTACTAAGGTTGAGGTTTTGTGTACCGGTCGGGACCGCGGCGGTCACGAGGTCCTGACTGACATTGAAGAACGACGGTCCAACGTTGAGTGCGACCTCGAGGTTGCCGGGAACGACCATCGCGGGAACCAGGCGCGTGTAGACGAGCATCAGGTGTGTGGCGACTTCACGGTGTTTAAGGTCGCTCATCGACGTCGACACGCTGGCGGGCCGGTTGAATGCCGCTGGACTCGGAATGGAGGCGGCGACCGATGCATCGCCGGTGTCGCTGAACGTCGTGACGCCGAGGCCGACGGCGAAGTTCCGCATGAAGCGATACCCCACGCTGAGATCGAAGATGCCTCCACCGGAGACGCCTTGCGCGGTATTAATTACTGCGGTCTCGCCGTGAAGCGGAAAGCTCGTGGTGGTCTCGAACGAACGCGACTGCGTTTGTCCGCCGGCATTGATGTCGAGGAAGAATGTCGTGGGATCTTGAGTCTGGGCCGCCGCGGTCGAGCTGACCACGACGCAGAGCAATGCAGCCAGGGCCGCGGGGATCATCGTTTTGTTCATCGAATGTCCTCGAGTCGGTTGACGTGACGTCATATAGGAAATTGGGATTGCGTTCCAGTTGTCGGTCGACATCGTAACATGGATAGGCCGCGGCAAAATCGTTTTGAGATGCCGTGATTTTTGAGTTTACAGCGCGTGATCCGACCGTTATCATCAAACGCGACGTTCGGCGAACGTCGTACCCGCACACCAGAATCGCTTTCACGAACATCAGGGAGCCGTACATGCATCACAGGTTCTTGCCCGCAGCTTGCAGTCTCGTACTTTTCGCGCTCGCGTTCGGCTGTTCGAAATCCGAACCGCTGACACCAACCGTGCCGACGGCGACGCCTGTCACGCCGCCCGCGGGTGCGACATTGAAGATTACCGCGCCGACGCCGCTTGCTCCGGTGAGCGACGTTCGACTGGAAACATTTACCACGCCCACGTTGAACGCGAGCGCCGCACAGCCGACTGAGGGCGCAACGATCACGCCGCAGTACCGGTTTCAGTTGTTCAATGAGGCAAACGCGCTGGTGCAGGATTCCGGCCTCCGCTCGTCTCCGAGCTGGACACCGACCTCGACCCTCGAGTTCGATAAGCGGTATACCTGGCAGGTCAGGGCCGAGCTCGACGGCGATCTCGGTCCGTGGTCGTCGCGCGAGTCGTTCCTGACGTTGAGAGGAAGCTTTCAGCGCGGCCAGGAAATCAACGATTTACTGACCAACGGTCAGACGGTCGGCACGCGATACGGTGGAACGTTCATCCCTGGACAGGGCTGGAAGGCGAACGGCCAATCCGACGGGATCGATTACGACATCCCGACGTGCAATTCGTGCACGGTCGAGTTCGATGTCACCGGTTTCGGCAAAGGTGAAGGTCGCGGCATCAGCAAGGACCTGAAGTGGCTGTCGATGGGCGATGGCACCACATGGGGCGCGTTCGGCACCTTCCGCAACCACGTCTGGAAGATGCATCTGGAGCAGCGCGGCGATGGCAACGGCACTGGCATGAAGCTCATCTGGCGGAACGGCAGGAATGGCGATGGCGAACCAGGCGATCACGATGAGAAGATCGACCCGACGACGATCAACTGGCGTCAGTCCGGTGTGTTCCACTTCACGGTAACCTGGTCTCCGCGCAGTTACGAAGTTTCGGTCGGAGAGGTGCAGCCGGACGGTTCGGTGACCGGCAACCAGGTGTGGTTCAACGGTTCCTTTTCGCGCTCCTACTCGCCGCCGAACCATCGAATCTCGATCGGCACGCGCTCGCGGCAAGAAACGCTCGAAGGGATTTACCGAAACTTCAAGGTCTACCCGGGCCCGCCGAAGTAAGTCTCAGTGATGCGACGACATCGGGAGGATTGCGCCCAGCGGTGCAATTTCCCGATGCCGTCGTTTCGCCCGTTCGGCTAGAAAATCTTCTTCCCCAGCCCAATCAGACCCTGGTTCCACGGGGTCCTGTGCGAAATGCCGGTCGTCTGTTGGAAGCTCGACAGGTGGCTGACGTACCACTCGTAGTTCCTGATCAAGGCCTCCCGATTGGAATATCGTGGCCGGAAGCCCAGCACCGTCTCCGCCCGTTCGGTCGACACCCAAGAGTCCACCACCGCCGTTTCGTACACCCACTCGTAGACGGGTGACAGCTTCAACGCTTCCAGCAGCTTGAGCACGGCGATGATGGGGCCGGCGGGCAGCGATCGCACTTTGCGCCCGTGGCCGGCATGATCGAGCACGGCCTGAAAATCTTCGCGCATCGTGCCGAATTCCTTCGCACCGACGTTGAACACCGTGTTCACCTTCGCTGGCTCGTCTACCAGCGTCGCGTGGATCGCGTCGCAGAGATCGTCGACATCTAGGAGCTGATAGTGGTTGTCGCCGCGGCCGATGAGCGGAAAACCGCTGCCGGCGTGCGCCCAGTCATACAGAATCGACCACACGCCGAGCCGCTCCGGGCCGACAAATGTCTTGGGCCTCAGAACCGGCACGCACATCCCTTGGTCGCGGAACGGAGCACACTCGTTCTCGGCCAGTACTTTCGCTTCGGCATAGGGTCCGATGATTTCGATCTCGCTGCCCTCGGTCGCGCCCGAGGCCTTCGTCCCGTACACGGCCGTTGAGGAGATGTGAACGACCCGCGAAATACCGTTGTCGAACGCGGCCTGCAGAACGTTCCTCGTCCCCGCAACCTCGGTCGACATGATCGCGTCGGTGGTATACGAAGGCAGGGCGGCCGCGCAGTGGACGACGACATCGCAGCCATGCATGGCACGGCGCAGCACGTCGGGGGCCCTGATGTCTCCCGTGATGGCCCTGATGCGGTCCCGCTCAGGATAGTCGAAGGCGGCAATATCGAACGACACAATGGCGTCGCCTTTGTCGAGCAGATACCGTATGAGGTTGATGCCCAGAAACCCTGCGCCGCCGGTGACAAACACGGTGCGCCCGGAGCGCGGATCCGAGGAGGTCATGAATGCCGTAAACAGTACAACACTTCGGCGGCGCCTTGGTGTGTGTGCGTACGCTCATCGCCGATAATAGAGCATCGTGCTGCTGAAGGCGGAGCTCCATAGCCATACCTCTGACGATCCCCACGACTCGATTCCGCACACGGCAACGGAGCTGATCGATCGTGCGGCCGAGCTCGGCTACGGGGTGTTGGCCATCACGCTCCACGATCATCCCTTCGACGTCGGCCCGATCCGCGAATACGCGAGCCAGCGCGGCATCGTGCTCATTCCCGGGCTGGAGCGCACGGTCGAAGGACGGCACGTCCTTCTCCTGAATTTCAGCGATCGTGCCGGAGCGGTCAACACATTCGACGATGTGGCTCGGCTCAAAGCGGCGGAGCCGGCTGGTCTCGTTATTGCGCCGCATCCGTTCTTTCTCCTCTCGCTGTGCTTGGGGTCGCTGATCGATCGGCACGCGTCGCTATTCGACGCCGTCGAGATCAACGCGATGTACGTACGACGGGTTGATTTCAATGCCCGAGCGCGCGCGTGGGCTGCGGCGCACGGCAAGCCGCTCGTCGGCAACGGCGATGTACATCGGCTTGCGCAGCTGGGCACGACCTATTCGCTGATTGACGCGGAAGCACATCCTGAATCGATCTGTGACGCGATTCGAGCCGGCCGCGTGGAGGTGCGTACGACACCCCTGCGCGTCAGCCAGGCGCTCGCGCTATCGGCTGACATCCTCGCGGCGTCGATCATTCGGCGGGTGCGCCATACAGCGCTGCATCCGGAAACGCCATCAAAGGCGTGAGACGCGCAAGCACCTGCGGGTGTACGCGGTCGCGGTCGGCGCGCACCACGACGTGGGTCACTCGATAGCGATGGAGCGCGTCGATCGCTTCCTGCGGGTCGCGTTTGGCAGACGTAAAGAACCGGTTGATGTCTCGAACGCGCCCCTCGCTGCCAACGGCGTACTGTCCTCTCCCCCATCCGAGCACCACGCGCCGGTTGGAGACGATCGCCATCAGCGAGGGGGAGGTCGGCCGGCTGTGAAGAATCACCGTCGACTCCGGATCCTGCGTCTGCAGATATGCCGCGATGCGTCGCTCGCCCTGGCTCAGCTCTGCCATCACCGGCCGCTGGTTATCCGACCATTTGCGTGCGAGGTAGTGGACGGATGAGGGTGTCGAGACCGCCAGCGCGACTACGATCGCGACGGCGCCAGCCACCCTGTGAGCCCGCGCGAATTCCCAGAGCGCTGCGGCCGCGAAGATCCACCACACATACAGTCCAGTCTGGTAGAACTGCAGTGTGTCGACGTATGGCTCGGTCGCGATCACAAACGGAAGGGCCACACCTGCAATAACGACCCAACCGAGCGTCCGCCAAACAGCGCCATCTCCCGTTGTGTCTCCCTTCAGCGCGCGCCAGATGCGTGCAGCACCTAACCATCGGATGCCAGGGCCCACCGCGAGAAACAGGGCCGTGGCGGCCAGCAGAAGAATCGGCCGCTGCAGTTGCGAGACCGGGGCAAGACTCGCCGCGAAGCGAGCAAACGCTTCCGTCAAGTTCAGCTTGATCAGCATACGCTCGGGCAGCACGAAGAGCTCGAACACCAGGCGCGAGCGCCGATCCTCGACCGGTAGCGTGAGCACGTTGTAGATCAGCGGAATGGTGAACAGTCCCGCGAGACCGATGAGAATCCCGAGACGGCGGCGCAACGCCCAATCGCGGCCGGCAAAGACGAAGGCCCCGCACGCGCCGGCCATCAGGATGATGTACGCAAATGGCTTGAACTGGAACAGCACCGCAATCAGGAATGCGCCTGCGACCGTCCATCCGAAAGCCCCCCCCTGCACGCTCCGTGCGAGCGCATAGAGCGCCGTAAAGAAAATCGGCAGCGACGGAGTCCAGGTGTTGAAGTGCAGCACCTCCATGGTGGGCGCAAGAAAGTTCGTCGGCCACAACACGTAGTCCCACTGAAACGTCTTGGCCGGCAGCAACCAGGCCGCAAGGTACGAGAAGTCGCTGCCAACCAGCAGCAGCACAGCCGCCAGCATCGCTGCTCCCGTCGGCGCGATCCGCCGGACCAGGACGAACGCGGTGAGTGCGCCGAGCGTCAGAAATACGGGCCAGGCGTAGCCGAAATAGATGGGTAGCAGCGGCACGTCGACGAACCGGTGCGCCATGGTCAGCACAAGTTGCGGGTAGTAGGCGGCATGGAGGCCGTGGCCAGCATAGAACGCCGCCTTCGGTGGAATCGTGTGTGTCGCGTCCGACGCCCACGCGGCGTAGTGGCTCAGATCGTAGGAATCATAATCACCGTAGACCGCGATGCCTTGCGGTCCATCGACCAGTCGATGCGCAAACACAATCGCTCCCAGCGTCAGTGCAAGAGCGGTGATGCCAACGCACGCGGCAACGTCCGCGCGCGACACGCGGGCACGCCCAGGTTCTCGACCCACCATCGACCATCCAAGCCCGGCAAGGGCGCAGACGACATAGGGGAATACTTGAATGAGGCCCACGCGACCGAGGATCTCGACCAGCAGCGGCACCGCCGCGCTTCCGAGCCCGAGTTGGACAATGGTGCGTTGTAGCGGATCGATGTCACGGGTGAGGCGTCCACCCAGGACGATTCCCGGGCCGATGGTGAAGATCGCCCAGGCGAGAGAAAATCGTAACGAAAGCGGAAATCGTAAGAGGAGAGGATGAAGCACGATCCAGGCGAGCGCGCCTGCCACTGCCCCGCCTGTCGATCGTGTCAGCAAAACGCGGACATTGTACCGTCGCGCGGTCGAGCGCGCCAGGCGGAGCCCGAAGGCCCCGCCCCTTCTCGCATCACTCCTGTCGAACGATTCCTATCGGCGGTGGATCGCCACGTTGAACCCGTCGCTGTTGTCCTTCAGCTCATCGTCGTTGACGCCGAGGAACAACCGGCCGCCATTGGGCATCTCGATCGGCGTCCTCGTCGATCCGATCGCGAACGGCCGACCGTTGCCAACGCGTCCAATCAACCCACCGACCGACATGGTGCGAACTGGATAGTTGGCGTTCGGCGGCATATCCTTGTTGCCGTCGGCTCCCGCGGTCATGTTGAGGCCAAACGTCACGGTACCATCTGCCTCAAACGCGATCCGCTCCCCGGGCTGCACGACGAGACCGGTATCCGTCCAGGGCTGGTTGGCTTCCACGCGCACGCGCGCCTGCGGCTCGCCCCTTCCGTAGCCTCTCCCTCGTCCTCGGCCGAAGCCTCGCTCGGGCGCCGCTGCCTGTGGTGAATCGAGAATCGCCTGGAACACCCGCCGTGCGGGCGGACCGCTGAGATACAGCCGCGCCACGTCATTCGCGTGATACGTGGCCCGTCCAGCGGTGGTGTCGAACGCCACGGTGTCGGACTCCCAGTGATAGACCTTTCCTTTGAGAATGCGGCCATCCCGCATCACCAGCGTGTGGCGCTCCAGCTCCGGGGGACTATCGGAGGACGGCAACTGCCCGAGCTCGTTCCGCGAAGGATCGCCAGGTGCGTAGAGGATGACGGCAACGTCCCGAACCGGAAACATCCTCTTCTGCCCGTTGACGATCAGGCCGATGTTTGTGCCGGTGTCATAAAACAACTGTCCTGTGTGGCGGTCACCACTGGTCGTTACAAAGGTCACTTCTGCCGCCGTCGCCAGGCTCAACGTCGCCCACAGCATGACAATGGTGGCCGCTAGAACTCTCCGCATAGAGCCTCCTGAGTTGAACGCTCGCATGGTTGTCGCGACTGGATACATCTTCAGCCTGCCTAACCGAAGAAAGAGCAATCCGCGGGCCAGCTAGTGGCCGTCCTGGTCTCGGCGCTAGGAATTGACGGGGAGAGGTGCTTTCTTGAGCGATGGCGTGGCCGAGATGGCGGCCTTGCCAAGATTTCCGAGAATGGTCGGGTACGCCTCACAAGGCGTCCAACAGTGCGAGCAGCGCTCTTCGACAACTTCCTGCCGCACTTCGCGGCGCCGGTCGCTTGCCCAGAGCGCATCCAGATCGAACTGATTGTCGCGAAGGTTACCGATCTTCGCATCCCAGATTGAGCATGCGAACAGATTCCAGTACGCGTCGATAAAGCACGAGGACGACAGCGCCGTGCAGGGCAGCGGCGACTTCCCCGTCTCGTAATACCTGCGGATCAACGCCTGATAGCGGTCCTCGAGAAAGTGCACGGGATGCAGCGAGCCGCCGTTGGCCTGACGATGGCGCTCGACCGCTTCGATTACTTTGGCGTGATGCGGCGCATTGCCGCCGTATCCGAGATTGGCGAAATAGTGGCCTGACTCGTGGCCGATATTGAGATGCAGCTCTTTGCGGCTGAAATCGGGGATGACCTGCTGGATCGCGGCAATCGTCTCGTCGACTTTTGTCGCATTCTTCTCCATCAGCGTCATGCCGATCACGGTCTGAAAATTCGAGCGCTTGATGCCGCGGAGCCGTCGGTACGTCTCAATCGCGCGGTCCCAGCTGCCGGGCAGGCCGCGCATTTCCTCGTGCAGCGCTTTAGGGCCGTCCATGCTAATGGTCACCATCAGCCGTCCAACCCCGCGCTTGAGCGTCCGTTCGACCAGGTCCACGGTCTTGTCACCGAACCAACCGGTGGTCGGAAAATTCAGCAGAAAGAGCGACCGGCAGCTGCCTTGAATCGCCGCGACGAGATCGTCCAGGTCGCGCCGCATGAAGAGCTCGCCGCCGGTGAGATGCACCCAGCGAAACTGGGAGTAGCGCCCGAAGAACTGCTCGACTTCGGCCGGCGTCATCTCGTTCACGCTCTTCTTCTGCCAGATGTTGCACATCTCGCAGCGAAAGTTGCAGTGATACGTCGCGACGAACGTGACTTTGTACGGGAGGGCGGGAGAGCGAAGATTGGCTGCGAGAATCGCCTTTCCCAGGCCGATTTCTTTGGTGATCACGTCTCGTTATTGTAGCAGCGCACCACCGGCGACAGCAACGCGAAAGTGCCGATAAACCCTTGACCCCAGAGGGCCAATCCCTCTATATTGGGCGAGCGTTCGTGGCAATCTCCGGCCTCCACTCCATTCGATAGTGCCCAAGCCTCAAGTCAGCGTCGTGATCCCGACCCGGGACGAAGAGGGCCTGATCGCAGAGATCATCCAGTTTGTTCGCGCGTATGCCGACGAGGTCCTCGTCGTCGACGGTCACTCCCGCGATCGTACTCGCGAGATTGCGACGGCTGCCGGCGCCCGGGTCATCCTCGATCGCGGCAAGGGGAAAGGCGACGCGATTCGCCTCGCGCTCGATGAAGCTGCGGGCGACATCGTCGTGTTCATCGACGCGGATGGCTCGCACGAGCCGCGAGATATTCCCGCCATGATCGCGCCGATTCTCGCCGGCGAGGCGGACATGGTGGTGGGTTCGCGCGGCAAGGGTGGCAGCGACGAGCTCCACGGTACGGTCGGCCAGCTCATCCGCTACATCGGATCGCAACTGATCATGCTCGCCATCAACTACCGGTGGAATGTGCGCCTCACCGACAGTCAGAACGGCTTTCGTGCGATCCGCAGGGATGTCGGCCGCAAGCTGGGACTGACGTCGAACCTGACGACCATCGAGCAGGAAATGCTGATGAAGGCGCTGAAGCAGGGATTTCGCGTCTCCGAAATCCCGAGCCACGAATACGAGCGCCGCTGGGGTACGTCGAAAGTGGTGGTCTGGAAGCTATGGGTCGCGTACGTCTGGTCGTTCCTCCGCAACCTCTTCTAGTCTGAACTTCTGGTCTTAACGCTCCCCCGACCGTACTGATCCGTTTGTACGGCGCGAACGCGTCTGCTCGAGGACGATAATCGTTCGCTCTTCAGGCCTCGTGTCGCGCGATACGCGGGCGCTTCGAAGGATCTGAGCGACGGAGTCGAGCGTCTCGCGTTCGGTCGGCGGCATGTCGTCGCGCGCGAGCACATCGCGAATGTCGAGCTCGAGCTGCGAAATCGAATGAGGCGGCTCGAGGGCAATCAGGCAGCGACCGTTGCCAATGGGCACGAGCTGTACTCCACGCAGGCGCTTCAGCGCTTTGACAGGCGTGACGACGATGACGGCGTGGTTCCCGTAACTCGCGATCTCGGCCGGTCTGACGGCCGGCATCCGGGACACGGCGCGACGCTCCACCAGACCCACGATAGCGCGCCCGAGATCCGTGTCGACGCGACTCAGCCTGGCCAGCACATCCTCGGGCAACGTGACCGTGATGGCGCGGGACGGGCGGCCGTATTTGCGGGGTCGGCCGCGCCCCTGTACGGCAACGCTGATGCGCCTCTTCATGCGGCACCGATTGTAGTGCATCTCCCTCTATTTTTAACGCGAAAAATATGGTACGTCGAATTATTAATTGCTAATGTTTGCCGGTTCCGGTACGATCTTCGCCTTGCCGTTTGGCTCTTTCCTGGGAGTTCGCATGAAGTCTTCGCGTATTGGTCTCCTGCCGCTCGTATGGGCGCTCGCGCTTGTCATTGCGGCCGCGGCGTGCGGAAGCAAGACCCCGGCCGCTCCGACCCCCACACCTGAAGTCCCAACTCCCGTCGCGTTGAGGCTGGAGACGCCAGCGCCGCGGTCTCCGATTGCCGCCCAGCAGCTCGATGTCATCAAGCCGACGCTCTCGGTGACGAACGCAGTCACAGCCGGGGCCGTAGGCGCGGTGACGTATGAGTTCGAAGTGTCCGAACTGGATTCGTTTCCGGCGGGCAGCAGAACCAGTTCTGCAAAGGATGTTGCCCAGGGCGGTGACGGCACGACCAGCTGGTCTCCGCCGAGCAATCTGCTGCCCAATTTCAAATATTTCTGGCGCGCCCGGGCGACCGCCGCGAACGTGGCCGCTCCAACCGAGTGGTCGCAGACCGAAACCTTCAGGACGCGGACACAGGGATTCATTATTGCGGGCCAGGAAGTCTATGACCCGCTCACCGATGGCTCGACTGTCGGAAACCGCATCGGAGGACGCATGGTCGCCGGACAAGGTTGGCAGGCAACGTCGGATACCGACGGCCTGTTCTACGACTTCGGATCGTGTACCAGCTGCACGATGGAGTTCGACGTCACGAACTTCGGTAAAGCGGTCGGCGCATCTGAAATGAAGGATTACAAATGGGTCACGATGGGCGATGCGTCGACCTTTGGAAACTTTTCGATTTTCCGGAACCACATCTGGAAGATGCACCTCGAACAGCGCAGCGATGGTAACGGAACGGGCATGAAGTTGATCTGGCGCAATGGCGGCGTCGGCGATGGCAATCCCGGCGATCACGAACATCGAAACGACTCGACGGTCGACTGGAGGAGCAGCGTTGTCTACCGGTTCACCCTTCAGTGGACGCCGACGGATTACAGCATTCGCGTGGGCACGGTGAATGCGGACGGCACCCTCAGCGGCGATCGCGAGTGGTTCGCCGGCTCATTCGGCGGCCGCGCGTACGCGCCCCCCTCGCTGCGGATCTCGTTAGGGTGCTATCCGCGCGGCGAGACGATGACCGGAGCCATCTGGAGAAACGTACGCATCTTCCGCCGGTGAACGGATGTTCAGCTGATTAGCGTGTGAAACACATAGCTCTGGGAGAGCTCATGCAAACATCGACAAGCAAGGCCATGGTCCTTATCACGTGTCTTTTCATCTCCAGCTGTGGATCGAAATCCACGCCGGAGGGTCCGGTACCGACAACGCCCACGCCGACGGGTCCGGTCCGGCTGACGGCGCCGGCGCCCGACTCACCGGCCAACCAAGGCCAACTGAGCACGCTCCGTCCGACGCTCACCGTGGCAAACGGCGGTTCAGACCAGACCGGCACGCGCACGTATGAGTTTCAAATTTCCGACCGGGCCGATTTCGCCACCGTGTCGGGCTTTGCGTCGCGAGCCTCACTCTCGTCGGGTGCATTTCTGGTCGTCGCCAGCAAGAGCGGTGTGGCGGAGGGGGGCGACGGCAAGACCAGCTACACGCTCGACGAGGACCTGCAACCGACGACGCGCTTCTACTGGCGCGCACGCATGACGCAGGGAACGACCACGTCGGACTGGTCCGAGGCACGCAGCTTCAAGACGAAGCTGATGGGCTACAACCGCGCAGGCGAGCTATACGACCCCCTCATCCATGGAGAGACCGTTGGTGAGCTAATTGGCTCCACAACGTTCATCGACGGCAAAGGCATTCGCATCAATAACGGTTTTTCGTACGTCCGCTATCCCCTTCGTCAGACGATCACCAACGGTGAGTTTTCGGCTGAGGTGGAGGGGCTCTATCCTAATGGTCCTGGCGGCAAGATGCGAGTCCTGTCGATGATGGATGGGACGGGCAATCTCTGCAAGAGCAAGTTCCTCTTCAACGTGCAGTACCGTGGCGTCCCCGGCAATCCGGACAATGCGTTTTCCTTCAAGGCGCTTTTCGGGGACGAAGATTTCAAGAACGAGCCCAATAAGACTCGTCGTCTCGAGTCGGTGCAGTCGCTCGACCCGTCGCGCACCTACTATTGGAAAGCCACCTGGAGTGCCGGTATCCATCTGCTGGTCCAGCAGGATAGAATTGGCGGTAACACGATTTACGACTACGGCGTGTCCACCGGTGGCACCTACAACCCTCCCAATCACCATGCGTATCTCGGTGCGAACAACCAGGGGATATGCGAGGAAGAGGGCTCCTGGCCCGGGCTGACCTATCGCAATGTGTGGATTGGAAACCGTCCGCGGCCCGAATCGCTCGGCAGCGCGCTTGAATAGCCGATAATAGGGATCAGAATGGCAACCGTCACGATTCTCAGGCCACCGCTCCTCGTGCCGACCTGGTCGGACTCCGGGCCGATGACGCCTCCGATCGGGCCGGCGTATCTCGCGGCCAGCCTGAGGCAGGCTGGGCATACACCGCGCATCATCGACGGCCTTGGGGAAAACCCCTTCGAGGTCACATCGCTCTACAACAACAAGGTGACCGCCATCGGGCTGCGCAGCGAGGAAATCGTCGAACGCATCGAGCCCGACACCGATCTCATCGGGGTCAGCTGCATGTTCTCGCAGGACTGGCCGGAAGTACGGCGCATGATCGGGCTCGCGCGCCAGCGATTCCCCGGCATTCCGATCGTCGCGGGCGGCGAGCACATCACTGCCGTTGCCGATTTCACCCTCAGGTCGACGCCCGAAGTCGACGCCTGTGCGATTGGCGAGGGTGAAGAGACCATCGTGGATTTGGCGAACGCGATTGATGCCCGCGCCGGGTTCGACAACGTTCCCGGGCTGGTCGTCCGAGACGGGGTGGGCACACGCGCCACGGCGCCGCGGGCGCGCATCCGGTCCATCGACGACATTCCCCTTCCCGCGTGGGATCTTGTACCCCTCGACCACTATCTCGACCACGGGCTCGGGTATGGAGTCGACCGGGGCCGCAGCATGCCGATGCTGGCCACGCGCGGGTGTCCGTACGAGTGCACCTTCTGCTCGAACCCAGAGATGTGGACGACCCGGTGGATCGCGCGAGCGCCGGCCCAGGTGCTGGATGAGATCCAGTTGTATCAGGAGCGCTATCGCGCGACCAATTTCGACTTTTACGATCTCACCGCGATTGTGAAGCGCAGCTGGATCATCGAGTTCACGCAGATGATTCTCGACAGGAAGATGCAGTTCACCTGGCAGCTTCCGAGCGGCACGCGATCCGAAGCCATCGATACCGAAGTCAGCCGTCTGCTGTACGAGTCAGGGTGCCGGAACATGAGCTACGCGCCGGAGAGCGGCTCCCCTGCCGTGCTCAAGCGCATCAAGAAGGTCGTCAAGCTCGACCGGCTGGAAGCCTCGGTTCGTGGCGCCGTGGTGAGCAAGCTGAACGTCAAGCTCAACATCATCATGGGCTTTCCCGGTGAGTCGCGCGAAGAGCTCCGACAGACCATCAAGTTCCTGTTCAGGATGGGGCGCGCCGGTGTGCACGATATGAGCATCTCGATCTTTTCGCCATATCCGGGATCGGAGCTCTATCACGACCTGGTCAAGTCCGGGCGCATTCCCGATCTCTCGGACGAGTACTTTCTCGGCCTCGGCGCGTACAAGGATTTCTCCCATCCGGTGTCGTTCACCGACGGGCTGAGCCCGCAACGGCTCAACACCTACCGCATCATCGGATTTCTCGTGTTCTACGGCACGCAGTACGCGATTCGGCCGTGGCGTCTGTTTCGAATTCTGCAGAACCTCCTGCAGCACCGTCAGGAGTCTCGCCTCGATAAGTCGCTGCAGGATCTCGCGCACCGCATCCGCAACAAGCGTGCGGGTCCGACCGCGAAGAACGCCGGCGCGACCGCCTGATATCTGTCGTGAGCCGACGCAGAGCCCTCTGGATCCTCACGGCAATCGTGGCGGTTGGAGCCGCATTCCGCTTCTACAATCTCGCCTGGGGCGCGCCGTACTACCACTTCCACATGGACGAGCACTTCGTGCTGGGGCCGGCGGACACGCTGCGCCGCGACGTGCGGGCGGCGGCGATGGGCTCGAAGTTCTTCATGTACTCGCCAATGATGATGTATCTCATCAACGTCGTGCGCGGCGCGTACGAAATGTTGTTTCACCCCCTCGATCTCAACGTTCCGCGAGATCAAGTCACCTACATGGTCCTGAGCCGCGCGATTGCGGCGATGTTCAGCACGGCGACGATTCTCGTCACGTACGCCGTCGCCACCCGAGTGGCCGGACGCGTGGCCGGTCTGCTGGCGGCGTTCTTTCTCGCATGCGCGGTGCTGCACCTCAGGGATGCGCACTTCGCGACGACCGACATGCCGATGGTCTTTTTCTGCATCGTGACGGTGTGGTGGTCCGTTCGATTGGCCGAGCGCGGTGACTGGATGTCGCTCGTCGGTGCCGGCGCCAGCGTCGGCGCCGCGGTGGCGTCGAAGTACACCGGCCTCATCTCGCTCGGGGTTGTAGGTGTCGCCTATTGCCTGGCGCCGCGCCGGCCGCAACACGTCCGTCCGTTGGGGCCGTGGGCGGCGTGGGTAGCGCGTGGGATGGTCCCCATCGCCGTCGCCGTTGTCACGTTCTCTATCCTGGATCCGCTCGTGCTGTGGTATCCGGAGAAGTTTCTGCTCGATTTCAAGCAGCAGGTCACCGATCCGCTCACCGGTGTGACCACTCCGATCTTCTTCGCACAGTTCGCCGACATCACCAACTTCCGCCTCTATTGGTTTACGAACCTCCTCTGGTGGAGTCTCGGCCCCATGCTCGAGGTGATGAGCGTTGCGGGCGTCGTGTGGTTGATCGCGCGGCGGGACAGGCGCGCGGCAGTTGTGGCGTCGTTCCCCGTCATTTACTACATCGTCGCCGGCCAGACGGTCGCACCCATGATTCGCTACACGCTACCCCTCGCCCCTGCCTTGGCCGTCGCGGCAGGTGTCGTTGGGGCCGATCTCCTGGCGCGCCCACGATGGCGCGGCGTTGCCGCGATTGTCGTCGGAGCGACGGTCGTGACCACGGGTCTCTACGCAGTTGCCTACATGAACGTGTTCCGTCAGCCAGACGCTCGCGTCGAGGCGTCAAAGTGGCTCGTCGATAATGTACCGGAAGGCGCGAGAATTCTCGTCGAACCATCGCAGAACACGCCGCCGATGGGCTCCTACTACACCGACACGAAGTTCCGGCGCGACTATGTGCTGTGGGGCGGGCGATCGCGCCGCGAGGCCGAACGCGAACGCAAGGATTACTACCATCTCTTCACGTTCGACGGATATCGCTACCTCTATAGCGACCGGTACGACACTGCGGAGAAGAGCCGGTACATGGCCTCGCGTCTGGCTCTGGTCGACTGGATCGTGATCGACGACACGTACGTGCAGTGGTACGAGCGGCTTCGAGGGCCCGAACACGCGGTCGTCAGGCAGCACTACAAGGACCTGCTCGACGGGAAGCTGGGCTTTGAGATGGTTCAGACCTTCAAGGTGTACCCGAAGATCTTGGGCGTGACGATCTACGATGAGGATGCGGAGTTCACCTATCGGCTCTTCGA
This sequence comes from Vicinamibacterales bacterium, assembly GCA_035281225.1. Classification (GTDB taxonomy): domain Bacteria; phylum Acidobacteriota; class Vicinamibacteria; order Vicinamibacterales; family JAMQPK01; genus JAMQPK01. Next base: position 75,455 of record DATEEI010000106.1, on the reverse strand, counting down.
TCACCCCCGGGTCTACATCTTCCGCCGCACGACGCCTCGCGTCTGAAGACGGAAACCCGATTGCCAGAGAGCTTACGGTACGAGGCCCCGGAGGGGTTCTGCCAGTGACGTGGCGCCGGAATCAAACGCGCTGTCGCACAGCTTCCACAGTTTCTGATCGCGGTCATACACCGCTGCGACCTGATCGACGCCTTGGGCGGTCGTCGACTCGCCTTTTTTAAGGATCAGCTGTCCCGCAGAATTGTAAAGATCCCGTTTTGCCTCGGATCGCCAGAAGACCGGCACGCGCGCGCATGCGTCGCCTTTGCGCCCGCGGAAGGGGCACGTACCGCCAAACGCTACAGTCGTGGTTGCCGCCCCCACCGAGGACTCCTGAATCGTGAAATCTTCTCGGTTCCTCGTCACATCACCGATCTCCAAGGGTGTTCCATAACACCCGGGCTGGAAATTGCGCATGACGTGCTCCACGCTCAGTCTCGAGTCTGAAAAATCCAGCAGGAACTGCCGCGACAGGTCGCCGACTTCGCGTATCGAGTCATGAAGCGCGACCGTCGCGAACGCCGTAACTCTGTTCTCGGCCGCACGACCTTGCGACGTATACGGCTCCACGACAGCGAGATCGATTCGGACCGTGGTCGGGGCCACCGCCTGCGCCGGCGCCCGCCACGTGACGATCGGGCCCGTTCCGATGAACGTCCCTGCGTTTGCGGTCCAGATGAACTTGAGGCCCGTCACGGGCGTCTCCGCGTCGATCACCGTCGCTGTCACCGCGACGTCTTCGAGCACATCGGCCATCCCAGCCGGCTGGTTCACGCGGGTACCCTGCACACGAATACTGGTCACAACCGGGGGCGTATTACTCGTGATGGGGCCAGGATCGGGCGGTGGCACGGGATCAGGCCCAACGGGACCGCTGCAGCCGATCGCAGCCGCGACGAGCGCGCCTATGACTACGCGATGCATTTTTTTCTATCGGGTGAACGACCGCGAATCGGGCCGTCGAGGGCGTCATTATACCGCAAACCGTACATCAGTAACGAGATCGGGGCTGCCCAGGAGCTCCGATGGATGCTAGAATGTGCCGCACGCTTACGGAGACTCCATGAAAAACGCCTCAATCCTTCTCGTGCTGTGTTTCGTCTGGATGTCGCAGAGCCAGGTGCATGCTTACCTCGACCCCGGCAGCGGCAGCATGCTTGTGCAGCTGTTGCTCGGCGGTGTCGCGGGCGCTGCGGTCATCATGAAGCTCGGGTGGGAGCGATTCAAAGACATCTTCCGCTCCTCCAAGTCGAAGCAGACGAAGCCGAATGAGTGACATTGCGCTCGAGCCCGGTTCGTTCCGGGATCGGACGGCCAGGGTTTTCTATCACGACGGAAAAATCTTCCGCGGTCTCAACGAAACGGCGCTCAAGGAATGGCAGGCGCTCTCGGCCACTAGCTTCTTTCGGCGCTTCTCGGGCAGCGGCGCGATCGTGCCGACACAGCAGCGCGATCTCGCGTCCCTCCCTCTCTCGTCAACCGGTCAGCAATGGGCCGGGGTGCTCGAGCACGAGAAGTTGCCGTTCGTCTCCTACCCGTACGAATGGTCGTTCGAGATGCTCAGAGACGCCGCGCTGCTTCAACTCGACCTCGTGCTGGCCGGGCTGGAAGAAGGCATCGGCCTGAAGGACGCATCGGCCTACAACCTCCAGTGGAAAGGCGCGTCACCGGTCTTCGTCGATGTGGCGTCCTTCTACACGCGCGCCGAAGGCGAGCCCTGGGTGGGCTACCGGCAGTTCTGCCAGATGTTCCTCTACCCGCTCCTCCTGCAGGCATATCGCGATGTGCCCTTCCAGCCTTGGATGCGGGGCAACATCGACGGCATGGACGCCGAGGTCTGCTTGAACCTGCTGAGCGCGCGCGATTACGTGCGCGCCGGCGTGCTCGCGCACGTGTACCTGCAGGCGAAAGCACAGAAGGCGTACAACGCCACGACGCGTGACGTGCGGAAGGATCTGACCAAGGCGGGATTCGACAAACGGATCATCAAGACCAACGCCGAGGGCCTTCGCGCGCTCGTGGCGGGCCTCCAGTGGAAGCCGAAACAGTCCACATGGTCCGACTACCTGAAATGCGGCCACTACGAGGCGTCGGATGCCGAGCAGAAGCGCGAGTTCGTTCGCGGTGTCGCCGGCACTCGCGACCGGAGCCTGGCGTGGGACATCGGCTGCAACGTCGGCGTCTTTTCCCGCATTCTCGCGGAGCGGACGACGCACGTCGTCGCCATGGATTTAGACCATCTCGCGATCGACAAGCTGTATCTGGCGCTCAAGGCTGAGAAGGTGACGAATATTCTCCCGCTCGTCGTCAATGTGACCGATCCGTCGCCGAATCTCGGTTGGCGGAACATGGAGCGCAAGCGCATCGACGAGCGTGGGCGGCCCGAGCTCATCCTCGCGCTGGCGCTGATCCATCATGTCGTCATCGGCGGCAACATTCCGATGGCGGAGTTCGTTCAATGGCTGCGCGACCTTGGCGGGGAGTTGGTGATCGAGTTCGTGACGCGCAAGGATCCGATGGTCGTCACGCTGCTGCGCAACAAAGAAGATCACTACACCGATTACGATGAAGACGTGTTCGAGCGCGAGCTTGCGGCGAGGTTCCGGATTGCGAAGCGGCAGCCGCTCGGATCGGGGACGCGCATCATGTACCACGCCCAATGATGACGAGCTCTTCGTAGCCACTCAGGTCGATGCTGTCGCCCGAAGAGACTTTCAGGCGCCTGACAACCTTCCCGGTCTCCAACTCCCTGATGTCGATGGTGGCATTCACCTGCGCACGGACGGTCACGGGCTGCTCGATCCCGACGGCTAGTGCGATAAACCGTCCTTTCGACGCCACCGTATACACGTAATCGAATCCGCGAATCGGCGCGGTTGCCGTATTCGGTGCGTGACGCGTCCAGTTCGCAACCCCAGGCGGCAAGTACCGCTTTGCTGCTCCGAGCGCCGCCGTGATGGGCGCGAAGGACGGCAACTCGTCGAAATGTGCGTGGCGCAGAAGCTTTGCCGACCTGTCGGCGGCACCACCACCGCGAATGCCGGGACCGGCGTGAAGCACGTAGCTCGCGTTGCCCGCGAGAAACGTCAAAACGTAACCGGCGGCGATTCGCGACGCCGAGTCGTCCTGCTGCACCGAGCTCTCGGGGCCGATCGGCTCGTTGTTGAACACGATCGCCGGAAGCTGGCCGCGGCATGCGCGGTCGTGCGCGGCGGGGAAACCCCATGGCTGCCGTAGTGGCAGCGACGGTCCTTCGCCCTCGAATCCCCGCTCGTAGTGCACGGTCATCGCGTTGGCGCCCGACCCCGCGTATGTCTCGCAGGCAGCGCCCTGCGCTGGCGCGCTCAGCGCGACCAGGACCGTGGTCTGGTTGTTGAGCCGCTTGCCGAGTCGCCGCAGCTCCGTCATCCCTTCGGGACCGCTAAAGCCGTTCTGCCACGCCTCGTTGGCAATCTCGAAGGCGAAGATCTTGTGCTCGCGCCCCTTCGCCATCGCGGCAAAACGGTCGACTAGGGCCGCGCGCGAGGCCCTGCTCGGGGTAAACGGCGAACCGCCGAAGATCGTCCACTGCACGCGCATTCCGTAGCGGTCGTAGGCCAGATCTGTCATCCCGGCGATATTCGCGTCATAATCTGGCCACCTCGGATCGGTCTGTCTGTCTTCCCACGAGTCGCCACCGACTGATCCGAGGACACGCACATAGTCGATACCGGCGGCGCTGAGGACCGCGAGATTACGTTCGAGCCTGGCTCGGTCGAACTTGTAACCCCATGCGCCCCAGAACAACGTGGCTCCGAGCGCGTTGAAGGGTCCCGCTGCGTCGGCGACGGCCCGGCCCTCAGCGCGTACCTGGCCCGTCCGCGCCGCTGCGGCGCCCTGTTGAAGGGTCATCAGGCCGATGAGTAGGACAGCGGCGTAATTCATGCGCATTCTTCCAAGTCTCGCATTTCTCGTTGCGGCGTTGATGACCGTCACAGGGTGCGGTGGAAAAACGCCCATCCAGCCGCCGCCTCCCGATCCTATCTTGCAGCTTTTGTGCCCGGACAACGTGATTCGTGAGGCGACGAGCCCACAGGGGACCGACGTCCACTTCGACCCGCTGACGCCAACGGGGGGGCGACCTCCCTACCACGTTCAGTGCGACCCGGGTTCGGGCAGCGTCTTCCCCATCGGCGACAACACGGTTCGCTGCACGGCAACGGACGAGAAATCGATACAGGTCTCGTGCGGATTCGGGGTGACCGTGCGCGTTTCCCAAACCCTTGCGAAGACCAAGTTCACAGCCTTCGGCGACAGCATCACGCAGGGCACAATTTCGCTGGCCCCGCTGAGGAGCTTGGCCGAACCCGAAACCTACCCCTACAAGCTGGAACAGATGCTTCAGCAGCGATATCCCGCACAGCCGGTCGTAGTGCTAAACAGCGGCGCCGCCGCAGAGCGAACGGATCGCGGCGCGCTACGCCTTCCAGGGGTGCTGGACACCGACAAACCGGACGTGGTCCTGATACTCGAGGGGGTCAACGCCGTCTGGTTGCTGTCGACATCGCGACAGGCTGACGCGATCCGGAGCATGGTTCAGACCGCACAACTGCGACAGGTGGAGGTGATCCTCGCCACGGTGATGCCGGTCACGCCGCAGTGGGAGGCTGACGGACATGTGGGCTCCATGTCACGGATTCGCGCTCTCAACGACCGCATCTTCCAGATTGCGGCCGAGCTGAATACCGGACCGGTTGTCGATCTGTTCTCGATCTTCGAGGCAAACATGACGCTGATCGGCCAGGATGGACTCCATCCGACCGCTGAAGGCCAGACCAGGATCGCAGAGGCGTTCAGAGAGGAGATCGTGCGCCGCTACGATATGCGAACAACAAGCCTTCGTCGTTTTACGGCCCTGGAATCCGCGCGATGACGGAGCACAATTGGAAGAAACGGCTGACGAGCTCGCTCGTCCCCGCCCTGCTCGTCGTGCTGCCGCTCTGCCTGTTCGGTCCCTTCACGATTTTCTCTGGCAACGAAGCAGAGTTCAACGCGCCGTTCTGGGTGCTCGTTCGTCCGCTACTGTTCACGGGCGCCGGTCTTGTGCTCGTCCTTGTCGCGCTGGCGGTCGTGCTCCCGAACATGCTATTTCGCCCGTACGTGTCGCTGCTGTTCGGTCTCGGCCTCGTGCTGTGGATACAGGGCAATTTTCTCGTGGCCGACTACGGCCCATTTACGGGCGCCGTCATCGACTGGACGATCGAATCGTGGCGCAATCCGTACGAGATGGCGCTCTGGATTGCCGTCCCAGCGCTGTCGGTTGTCGCGGCGCGGCACACGTTCCCGATCGCACCGTTCGCCAGCGGCGCTCTCGTGGCGCTGCAGCTGGCAGTCCTCGTCGCATCTGCGGTACGCGCCGATCGGGCAACTCCGGCGAAATGGGACGGTCTGTCCGACTCCATGTTCGAGCTTTCCAGAAAGCAGAACGTCCTTCATATCGTCCTCGACGGATTTCAGTCCGATGTATTCGGCGAGATTCTCGCTGAGGAGCGCCGCGCGCTCGACCGCAGCCTGTCGGGTGCCGTGTTCTTCGCCAATCACACAGGCGCGTTTCCCACCACGATCGCCAGCATTCCGGCGATGCTCACGGGGCGGGTGTATCGCAACGAGCGAGGGTTGCAGACCTACGTCCGCAACGTCTTCCAACAGGGATCGCTCTTCAAGTCGCTCCGCGCCGGTGCGTATCGTGTCGACAGCGTGACCGGCATGCACCACGATAAGGAATCGGCCACGAACTACTATCGAATGCCGCGCCCGTACGTGAGCTACGAGGACTACACACAGTTCACCGCGTGGCAACTGGCCGACCTGTCACTCTTCAGGCATGCACCTCACATCCTGCGACCGTCGATTTACAACGAACAGTCATGGCGGCTGCAGACGCGGTTCGGCCCCGGGGACACCCGCACGCGCCGACATCATCCTGTCAACGGAGCGGTGGTCCTCCGCGATTTCGCGCGCCGGTTGACGCTCGGCACGGACGAACCGCTCTATAAGTTCATTCATGTCGGCATCCCCCACCAGCCAGTCGCCGTAAACGCCGACTGTCAGTTCATCGGCGTCGTCCGGGCCACGCGCGATTCGTACAAAGAGCAGGCACGATGCGCGGTGAGGAGAACGGCGGCGATTCTGGATCGCCTGAAGGAGATGGGCGTCTACGACAAGACGTTCGTCGTCATCTCGTCGGACCATGGCATCGGGTTCGCCCCTCCGAGTTTCGAGAACGACAGGCCGACGCCTGCGGGTCAGTTGTCGACCCTCGCAGGCAAGGCAATGGCGCTTCTGGTCGTGAAACCGCTCGACAGTCAAGGCCCGGTGCGAGTGTCTGAAGCGCCCACGTCGATTACCGACATCCCCGGCACCGTGCTCGAGGGCATTGGCGTCGCACACGCACTGCCCGGTGTACCTGCGTTGACACTCGCCGACCATGCGCCACGTTCTCGTGCATGGGCCATGTATGACTGGGAGCACGAGGACTGGAGCCAGCAGTACTTCGACACGCTGGATATTCTCCAGATTGACGGCCGCGTGCTCGACGGCGCGAACTGGAAGCTTATTGAGACCATCTACGCCGGGGCCGCGACCGAGGCTGCACGCGCACGCGGCCTCTATGAAACGCATCGAAGCCGATCGGGTGTCGAATATCGGTGGAGCATGCCGAATGTCTTCTTTCACGTGCGTCCCGGCACGCGTGTGTTCGAGATGAAGGTCCGATCGATCGCCGCCATTCCTCAGACCGTCACCGTGTCGGCCGGCGATCGGGTCCTTGGCGTCTTCGCTCTCAAGGACCAGTCATGGGTCACCCTCAAGCATGCGCTGCCCCCGCCGAAGAATCCCGATGTCAACTGGGTGCACGTCAAGATCGAGCCACCATGGCGGCCTCGCGGAACGGGACGGCTACTCGGCGTACAGACGCGCGACATCATTTTCGCGCCCTGAACCTTGCTATACTGCAGCCTTCAAGTTGTCGATGCTTAGTCCCGAGGCGACGCAGAATGCTCCCGCCCCGCACGTCTCCGGCGAAGATGAGCGCGAGCTCAAGTTCGCGTTGCCAATCGGACGAGTGCACCTCGCACGCCGCTGGCTCGAACGCGTTTGCCGGCGCGATCCCGAGTTTCCGGCGGCCATCGTCTGGACGATTTATTACGACACGCCCGCTCTCGTTTCGCTGGCGGGAAAGATCAACAGCGACTACCTGAAGCGGAAGATCAGGATTCGGTGGTATTCCGATTTGCACGGCCGCGTATCAGGACCGGCATTCGTCGAAGCCAAACTTCGCGTGGGGACGCGCCGTTCGAAAGTGCGCGAACGGCTGTCGTGGGCGGCCGGCGAGATCGCACAGTGGAGCCTTCAGGACTCGCGCCTGTTGACTATCCCGTCTCTGTTACGTCAGCACGGCATTCTCGGCCACGAATCGTGGCAACCGCTGATGCTCCTCCGCTACCGCCGCGACCGGTTCCTCGATCTACCGACCCGCTCGCGGGTCAGTCTCGACGCGGACATCGCGGGCGTCGCCGTGCATCCGCGGCTCGTGCCGGGGGATCGATCGCCGCTGGCGTCGGCGGTGCTCGAAGTGAAAGGTTCGGGCGATCGCCTTCCGCGCACGTTGAAACCGTTGCTGCACCTCGGAATCCACAAGCGCTCGTTCTCGAAGTTTCTGACTGTGTACGCACATATGATGCGCGAGGTTCTCTAACGTCATGGAGCGGCTGAACAACTTATTTGGCACGTTCGCACAGGGCACCGGCCCGCAAGTGACGCCGCTGGCGTTCCTCATGCTGATGGGTGTCTCGCTGCTCTCATCGCTGTTCATCGCGTACCTCTACGTGCACTTCTATTCGAACCGGGCCACCGGCAGTCAGGTGCATCGAGCCTTTCCGTTGCTGAGCATCTCGATCACTGCGATCTTCATTGCGATTCAATTCTCGCTCCCCCTTTCGCTCGGCCTGCTCGGAGCCCTGTCAATCGTCCGCTTCCGCACGCCGATCAAAGAACCCGAGGAGATCGGCTTCATCATGCTGGTCATCGCCTCGTCGATCGCTGTCGCCACGTTCAAGCTGGCGTTCGTCGGCATCATCCTGGTCGTCGGGCTCGCCGCCCTGTTCGGCCAGGTGCTGACACGGCGTTTCATGGGCGCCGATTCGGATGGCATCATCGTCATCTCCTTCCCCGCGAATGGACGGCCGGCCGATCCGGCAGCTGTGACAGCGGTACTACGCAGGCGACTCCCGAAAGCCAGGCTCGAAAGCGTGTCGCAGTCCAACGGCGAAACGGTGGTGTCCTACAACTTCCAGGACATCGCGACCGACGCGCTCACCGGGCTGCAAGCCGATCTCGACGCCGCGACAGGCCCTTCGTCGTATAACGTCTTCTTCAACAGACCAGGCGCGCTGTAAATGCCTTCGCGGCGGCGGATCCCCTCGTGGCTGCTCATCGTCGCGACCGTGGCGACGTGCGTTGCCATGGTGAAGCTCGAATCAGCCAACCTCTTCCCGTTGTGGCGATTCGCGGTGCAGTGGAGCCCCGAGGCCCTGCCGAGCTCGAGCGCGGTCCCCATGAGGGAAATCGCCAGCGGCCGGCCTGTGCTGTCGCTCACCCTCGACGACGCCGATCTGAACGATCCCGTCAGAGGCATTCTGCCCAACAAGGCGGAGCATGGCCGACAGTGGGAACGCGAAGGCAGCATGTCGTACTTCGAGAACAGCAAGCTCGTCTTTGCCTCGGGGGTCGGCGTGCGCATCCATGGAGGAGGAAGCCGTATTACGTCCCCACGGCCTGGATTCCGGTTGTACTTCCGGAGGCAGTATGGTCCTCGAGCGGCGTCGCCCGGCGTGTTCTTCAGTCCGGCCGCACAGCCCGTTCGTCGCATCGTCGTGCACGACGATGTGCGGCGTGACGGCAAAGTGAACTGGTACTTCGTCAACCCGCTCGCGTACGACATCGCCCGAGCCATTGGCGCGATTGCTCCCGAAACGCAGCCGGTGCGCTTCTATCTGAACGGCGAGTACTACGGCCCGTTTGTGCTGACGGAGCGGTTCGACCAGCGCTTCTTTGCCGCGCACTGGGGTTACGACGACATCCTGCTGAGCCAGGATGAGATGGACAAGCTGTTCGCGTGGGTGCGTAACACTCGTCCGCTGACGATGGCGAATGTGTCGGAGCGCGTCAACATCGACAATCTCACGCGATGGTTTGTCGCCGTGGCATTTTCGGCCACGCGGGACGCGTATCAAGGACCGGGGCAGTTCCTAGATCAGACCAAGAAGACCGCCGGCTGGTTCTGGGTCAACTGGGACATGGACCAGAGCTTTCGCGACTGGAATCACGACAGCTACCAATATTTGCTCGAGCGCGTGGCCGAGGGTCGGCGGGGACGAAATCGCGCCGAGCCGCGCGCGGTTATCCTGTCGCAGCTCATTGCAGAAGACGCGCAGTATCGCGAGTACCTCAAGCGCGTCGTCCAGGGCGCGCTCAACCATCAGCTCACCGATGCGTTCCTGATGGAGCGGTACGAGCACTACCTGACAATAGCGACCCACATGGAAGTGCGGCGTCTCGATTACCTTCCGCGGCTGCGGAGATTTCTGGAGCGGCGCCGTACCTACTTCAGACACATAACGGAACAGTGGCTGAACACACCGCCGAGCCAGCGCGTCAGCATCGCAGCACCACGAGGAGTTCGAGTGCTGATCGAGGGTGTGGCGGTCAATGACGGATATGAAGGGCTCTATTTTCCCGACCTCGAATTGACAGCGGAGATCGCCGACGAACACCGCTCGGGGTTTTCGGGATGGACACTCAACGGCCGCCTGATTCGGGGCGCGGGACCCTTGAAATTCAAAGCAGAGCAGGCCACGCAAATCGAAGCGCTCTTTGAGAGCACTCCGGCTCGGAGCACCGTTTCCCCACTTATGCCTCTTCCACGTGGGCCGGTTCCGCCTGCGCGCGTGGCATGGCGAACGATTCCGCCCGGCGACTCCTGGATGGGCTGCGTCCCGGGTGATGACCGTTGCAGCGAGGCAGAGCTCCCGCGGGTGCGCATCACGTTCGCCCATCCGTTCGACATGCTCGATCGGGAGGTTTCGGCTGACGACTTTCGCGCGTTCGCCTCCACTACCTCACGACAGATGCCACGCCAGCCCGAGTCGTATGCCGATGGTACGCACCCTGTCGTCAACGTCACATGGGATGAGGCATCCGCCTATTGCGGGTGGGTCGGCGGCCGCCTGCCGACAGAACAGGAATGGGAATACGCCGCGCGAGGCGGGCTCGACGGAAAACTGTTTCCGTGGGGCGACGAGTTTACGGGGCAGGCGAACGGCCGCCACACTCTGCGAACGGAGCGGTTCGACGTCACTGCGCCTGTGGCATCGTTTCCGGCGAACAGCTTTGGATTGCACGACATGGCGGGCAACGTGTGGGAATGGACCGCCAGCGAATTTCGACCGACCCATGCGTCAGAGCCAGGGCGTACCGGATACGACCTGCGGACGATCAAAGGAGGCGGCTGGGACAACCTCATTCCACGGCTCCGCGTATCGGAACGGGCGGCTCTTTCACGCAGAGGACGACACAATCTCTACGTCGGCTTCAGATGCGTTCGGGCCAACCAAGACGGGAGATCCTCTCGGTGACCTCCGAGAACAAGACTCGGCAAGATGTCATCGTCCCGGTCGGAGCCGCCATCGTCGCCGGGATGGCACTCTGGATCAGCCGCGGATCACTTGATGTTGCGGGCACAACCGCGGTGCCAGAGCGTGTGGCGATGCTGCCGTCGCTCGCCGAGCTTGCGGGACTCGTCGTTCTCACGCTCCTATTCGCCGCCGGGATAGCGGCCCTGCTTCGGCATCGCGACGATCGGCGATCGTTCTGGGGTCCGGTTCGACCAGCGCTGCTGCCCTTGTTTGGGCTGTCGTTCCTCCTGCTTCCCTATCTACCCTGGCTTGCCGACTGGTTACCCGCCCTACGGCTGTTCGCAGGACCGGGCCGATGGCTGATGTGGCTTGTCGTGATTGGGCAGGTCTTGTGGCTCATTCTTCCCGACCTGGCCAAGCGTTTCGGGTTTTCTCCGCTGGGAGTCAACCCTGCGCACGCAGGCTGGATCTTCGCATGCGCCGCCGTCTTTCTGAGCGCGCCGTTCGTTCTGAACGCGCGTGTCTTTCCGCATGCGTTCGCCGAGCTCGTCGGCCGCGTTCGAGAATTGCCATCTGCGAGACTGTCGACATGGCGGGCGGGCACGCTAGGAGTCGTGTTCGATCAGGAGTTCGGAATCACGCTCTACGCACCCGTGCTGTTGTTGGCGTTTGTCGGACTTGCCGGCATGGTGCGCGAACGATGGCGCCGGCCACTCGGAGCCCTGCTTGTTCTTGCGTCTGTCGCTCTCTTGGCCCTTCCGGGGGCGGTAGACCCATGGTGGCACCGATCGATGATGCCCGGTCGTCCGGTGCTCTTGCTGCTGCCGTTCCTCGTACCGCCGATTGCGTGGCTGTATGCGCGCACGTCGCCTGCATCTCTGTCACGCGCCGGCATGCAATGTCTGCTGCTTGTCAGCATTGCCATTACGCTGAGCCTCGCACTTCAAGGTCAGGGCGCAGCGCTCGCCCAGCAAGGTGACGGTGTGTCGTCGTTCCTGCGTGGGATGTCGCCGACGTGGCAGCTATGGCACGAGGCGCCGAGCTATGTCGCAGGCGCCGAACGTGCCGCCTCAATTCGCGTTGTCGTATGGCTGGGCGCGCTTGGATTTGCCGCGTGGATATTCTCCAGGCGCGAAGCTCCGTCAGCTGGCCATGCCGCCCTATGGGTCACCGCCACCGTCGCGGTCTTGTCCGTTGCCGTCGTTTCTGCAACCGCTGCCTTCGCGTCCAACCAGACCGAGCGGTTCGATGTCGAGGGTCGCGGGCTGTTCCCTCTTCTCGAAACCTTCGATCCCCTCGCGCGTCCCATTGCACTTCGCTATAACCCATTTTCAGTCGCTCGACCAGACGAGCTGCCTCCGGTGTTCGTGTTGTCTGCCGTTCCTGGGCAGCGCACGGGCCGCCAGCCCGTCCGCGTGGTCTTGAACACACGCTTCCGCCTTCCTGCGGGCTCGTACACGCTCGAACTGAAAGGAGCACCGTCTCAAGGTGTGCTGGTGCCCCCTGCCGCTATCGGATTGCAGATCGGCCGGGAAGGTCGCCCGATTGAGACATGGCGGTTGGCGCTCGCTCCCGGTGAGCGCATCCGGCAGACATTCGAGGTGCCGCTCGACGCCGAATTCGTCGGGTTTCGCGCCGCGCGCCACGTGGAGGCGGCGATTGCCGAACTGCGCGTCTCGCCGGTGCGCGTTGTAGAGATGCGCAAGCGATTTCCGACCGCAACAGTGCTGTCGGCCGCCGCATTCGAGCCGGCGACCGTCTTCTTTCACGACGGGCACGCATATCCGGAACCGAGCGGATTCTGGGTGAGTGGACGCGCCAGTGCACGAATGACAGTGATGAAACCAGATGCGAGCCGTGCAGCCATGACGATAGACGTTCACAGTGGCGCGCGGCCCAATGCCGTCGCCCTCTCGACGGGCGGATGGTCGCACACACTCGCGCTCACGCCTGGCGTAACCGAACGCGTGGTGGTGCCCTCGAAGGAGGGGGACCGGTTCATTTCGTTGACAATCGGAACGAGCGAAGGCTTCGTGCCTGCGGAGATCGAACAGAGCCGTGACCGCAGGCTGCTCGGCGCCTGGGTCGCGTTTGTCTCGGACGACTAGACGCTCAGCGAATGCGGGCGCGCTTCTCCCTGCGAGGTCTCGCGCACTTCCCTGATCACGTAGGTGGGCTTGTCTTGCGATTCGTGATAGGTCCGCGACATGATTTCGGCCAGCAGTCCCATCGTAAGGAGTTGAATACCCGAGAAAATCAGCAGTACGGCGAGCAACAGCAGCGGGCGGTTGGCGATCGACTCATATCCAAACAACCGTTCGTAGGAAAGAAATACCGCAATAAGAAACCCGATCAGGCCCATCGGCACGCCAATCAATCCGAACATCTGCAGGGGGCGCGTCGAGTAACTCAAGAGAAATTTCACCGTCAGGAGATCGAGCACGACGCGAAACGTCCTCGAGAGGCCGTAGTTCGACGTGCCGTGCTTTCGCGCGCGATGGTTGACGACGACCTCGGCGATCTTCACGCCCATTTCGCTCGCGATCGCGGGAAGGAATCGATGCATCTCTCCGTAGAGCTTGATCGGCTTCACCACCTCCGATCGAAAGACCTTCAGCGAACATCCATAGTCGTGCAGCTTCACGCCGGTCGACCATGAGATGAGGATGTTGGCCATAGCCGAGGGGACGCGGCGCGTCAGCCATGCGTCCTTGCGCGCTTTCCGCCAGCCGCAGACGATGTCGTTGCCCTCCTCGATGCGGCAAATCATGTCGGGCAGATCGCGCGGATCGTTCTGAAGATCGCCGTCCGAGGTTGCGATCAGACGACCGCGTGCGTGCCTGAAACCAGCGGCAAAGGCAGCGGTCTGCCCGAAGTTTCGGCGGAACCGGATGATGCGCCAGCGGGGATCTCGCTGCTGGCATCGTGCGAGGCACTCGAAGCTGTCGTCGGTGCTGCCGTCATCAACAGCAATGACTTCGTAGCTCCGCCCCCACCGTTCGAGCGCCTCCGTGAGTTCGGTGTAGAGGGCCCCGATATTCGGCGATTCGTTGCGGATGGGAATGACGAGCGAGAGCTCAGGGTTCATTCAATCGAAGTCGCTATTATACGCGCCGCCGCGCCCAGAGGTAGTAGCCGACACCGCCAGCCAGTACCAGCAGTGCAAGCGCGAGCCCAACCATCTTTCCGTTTTCGTGAATGTAGGTGAGCGCCTGCTTGCCGTACATCACGGCCAGAATGCCTTCACCGAAATACCGGACACCACGGCCTACCGCGATGGCCCAGATAAAGGTCGGCAGTGGAATATTCGCCACACCACCCATGAGCACGAAAATCTTGAAGGGTGCAGGGGGAGGCAACAGCGCCGGCACGATCAACGCCATGGCGCCGTATTTCCGCATCAGATTGGATGCCCGCTCGACGTTGCCTCCGCTGAATCGTTTGCGCATCAGACGTTCGCCACCCTTGCGGCCGACGAAGTACAGGGCCAGGCAACCGGCGACCGACCCGAGCGTCGCCATCGTCGCGTAGAGCACCATCCGCTCCGGGTGATTCACGACGGCGAGGACGATGAGGATGTCGTTGACTTCGGGGAACGAGAGAAACGACGAGTCGAGGAACGCGATGATGAAGAGTCCAGGGGCACCGACGCTGATCGCGAAGGTCTCAATCCATGCTGTGATTCGGGCCATTTAGTCGAGGGGTACCCGGCTTTGGCCGGACTTTCAGTATTCTAGTCGCGAAATGACCGATCGTTTTCCCAAAGTGCTGGCAGCACTCGGCCTGGCAACAGGCACCGCGGCGGCGCTCTTCTACTATCGGCAAGGGCTCGCGCTGAGCCACTACGACGCCAAGGCGCACCTCGTTGTAGCGCGCAGAATTCTCGACAGCCTGACGCCCGAGTACTCGCAGATCGGCGCCGTCTGGCTTCCACTTCCCCACCTACTGAACCTCCTACCAGTTCAGATCGACGCGTTCTATCGGACTGGCGCATCGGGCGTGGCGATCTCGGTGCTGTCGTTCGCCGTTGCGTGCTACGCCGTCGCGCATCTCGTGCAGCGTGTCACCGGGTCGAGCGTTGCGGCGGTACTCAGCGTCATCATGGTGGCGACCGATCCAGACGTGCTCTATCTGCAATCGACGCCTATGACCGAGCCGCTTCTGTTTGGCTTGACGTTGCTGGCCATCAGTTTCGTCTACGACTGGGTCGAGGCGCACGACAGGGCTGAAGCCCTGTCCCACTGGAATGGTGCTCCAACGGTGGCACAGGGCTTTAGCCCTGCTCGTCAGAGTGTTTCAACGGTGGCACAGGGCTTTAGCCCTGTCCTCCAGCGCGAGAGCCGGGCACGCGCCAGGGCGGGATGGACGCTCGTCGCAGCCTGCCTGACGCGATACGAGGCGTGGTTCGTCACAGCCGCGGTCCTGGCGCTTGCCGCAGTCGCGCTGTGGCGCTCTGGACGATCCCTACCAGGCGCACTGAAGTCGACGACACAGCTCGCGGTCTATCCTGTTCTCGCCATCGTCGGCTTCTTCTTTCACAGCTGGTTCACGACAGGCGCATGGTTCGTCACCGGCGGATTCTTCGTTCCCGACAACGTGGCAACGGCGAATCCCTTCAAAGCCATCATGGCCGTCGTGTACGGCATGCGCATTCTGGCCGGCACGCCGCTTGTCCTGGTCGCGCTCGCGGGGGGCATCGTATTGCTGTGGTACGGACTTTCGAGGCAAGAGCGCGCGGCATCTCTCGTGGTGCTCGCACTGGCGGGTTTTATGGTGCTACCCGCCTACGCCTTCTATGAAGGGCATCCCTTTCGGATGCGTTACATGGTCGCGCCGACCGTTGGCGTATATGTGCTCGCGGGCGTCGCCATCGGGATGCTGTCGGGATTGCGTCGAGGCGCCGTTGCAATAGCGGTGGCCGCCTGGCTCGCCGCTACTGTCCGGCCGCTCGATCCTCAAGCGCCGATGGTTCTGGAAGCGCAATGGGACGTCCCTTTCAGCCGTGAACGGAGGAATGTCACGGCGTGTTTCACGCGCGATTACAGAGGCGAACGCATTCTCGCAAGCATGGGCTCGCTTGCGCATTACATGCAGGAACTGTCGCACGCCGGGATCAACATCCGTGATTTCGTACACGAAGGAAATCTCCCCTACTGGCAGGAGGCCGTCGCGCTGCCGTACGACCATGTAGGCTGGATTCTCGTGGAAGAACGGGCTGAAGGGGGTGATGTCCTCGCTGCCCGCACGCGCGAATCATCGGTCTTCCTCACCGGCTTCAGGCGTGTCTGCGCCGGCGGCGGCGTGGTGTTGTATAAAGCTGAAGGTAGCAGCCGGTAGCTGGTAGCCGGTGGCCTGTCTGGACTACCCGCTACCGGCTACCAGCCAGCCTGGTCCGCGTGATCTTGATCATGTCGTCGTGGATCTTGCCGTTCGTCGCCAGCAACTGCGATCGTCGAGAGGAAGATGCTTCGCCAGCAAAATCGGTGACCCTGCCGCCAGCTTCCTCAACCAGGATCGTTCCAGCCGCAATATCCCAGGGCTTGAGATCCTGCTCCCAGAAACCATCCATGCGGCCACAGGCGATATAGCAGAGGTCGAGCGCCGCCGATCCCAGCCGTCGCACCGCCCGCGCCTGGCCGACGAACTCACCAAACAGCCCAACGATTTCGGGAATGCGCGAGTGAATGTCGTACGGGAACCCCGTGACGAGCATCGACTCGACCAGCGTCGATGCATCGGACACCCGAATGGGCTTTCCATTGAGAAACGCCCCACCGCCCCGCTCCGCAACGAACAGCTCCTTGCGGGTGGGATCGTACACGGCGCCGATCTCCCCCTTCCCATCGATCTCGAGGGCCAGTGACGAGCAGAAGATCGGCAGGCCGTGCGCGTAATTGTTGGTGCCGTCGATGGGATCGAACACCCAGCAATGAGAGGCGCCGCGCGTCGCGGCATCCTCGCCAAACTCTTCGGCGAGGATCGTGTGATCCGGAAACCGCTCCGCGATCATCTTGCGAAACATCGTTTCAACCGCGACGTCTGCTTCCGTCACCAGGTCGATGGCGCCCTTGTGGGACACCTGAAACCCGGTATCGATGAAGCCCATCTGGATTTCGCCGGCCTTGATGACGGCTTCGATGGCCGTCGAGAGAAATAGCGGATTCTTTGGCATGTCTACTTCGGGCGGATGTGCTTCACCATCCGCACCTCCATGCCCCCCTTTGGCGAGCGCTCGATTGATACGTTATCCATGAATTGTTTGACGAGAAAAATGCCGCGGCCGCTCGATCGCAGCACGTTCTCGGGCGTCAGGCAATCGGTCAGCGTCTCGGGATCGAATCCTGAACCCTGGTCGCGCACACGCACGATCAGATCCACAGGCTCGGATTCCGGCCGGGCTGCGAAATCGATGAAGACGATCTTGGCGGGATCGCGCTGGTTGCCGTGCATGACCGCGTTGATGACCGACTCACGCACGGCCATGGTGGCCCATCCGACCGATTCTTCGTCCATGCCGAGCTGCCGCGCGATGTGTTCGGTGACCGCCTGAACCTGGTCCAGCGCCTCAATCGTGCTGTGGATTTCGAGATGCACATCCTGGAAACCACGGGGCATCGTGTCCGACGTAGTATAGTCTCCCGATGGCTTCATCCATCGCCGCGAAGACGGTGAGGCCTGCTCGTCGCGTCAGGGGGACGGTCGGGCTCGCCGGTGATAAATCGATTTCACATCGTTACGCGCTGCTCGGCGCCCTGGCCGCTGGCCGCACCAGAATCTCCCAGTTCTCGCTCGGCGCCGACTGCGCAGCGACACTGGACTGCCTGATCAATGCCGGCGTCGAGATCACGAAGACCCGATCGCCCGAAAGTGGGCTGACCGTCGAGATCTCTGGCCGAGGACTGCGCGGGCTTCGGCCTCCTACGTTGTCTCTCGACGCCTGCAACTCGGGGACGACCATGCGCCTGCTGTCAGGTGTACTGGCTGCGCACCCGTTTACCTCCGTGCTCAAGGGGGACACGTCGCTCACCAACCGCCCGATGGGGCGGGTCATTGTTCCTCTCGAGCAGATGGGCGCGCGCATCGAGTCGCACGATAAGAGGCCGCCGCTCACCATTCACGGCAGCGAATTGACAGGCATCCGCTACCGCACCGAGGTGCCGAGTGCTCAGGTCAAGAGCGCGATCCTGCTTGCGGGACTCCAGAGCGACGGTACGACAGTCGTGGAAGAGGACGTCGCGACGCGGAACCATACCGAGCTCGCGCTACGCGCCTTCGGAGCGACCGTGACCGTTGACGGAACCACCGTGACCCTCGCGGGCGGACAGCCCCTGCGCGGCGGTGACTTCGTCGTCCCCGGCGATATCTCCTCGGCTGCCTTCTGGCTGGCCGCTGCCGCCGCAGTCCCCGGATCCGATGTCGAAATCCACAATGTGGGACTTAATCCGACCCGCACCGCTTTACTGAACGTACTGCGACGGGCCGGGGCGACCATCGACGAACATATCGAGCGCGAGGCCGGTGGCGAGCCGTCGGGAACGGTGCGTGTTCGGTATGGCCCCCCGCGGTCGTTGACTCTAGGAGCGCAGGACGTTCCTTTCCTGATTGACGAGATTCCGGCGCTGGCAGCTTGGGCGGCCCACGGAGGCGAGCTGCACGTCACCGGCGCGAGCGAGCTGCGTGTCAAGGAGAGCGACCGAATTAGCGCGCTCGTCCGTGGGTTTCGGTCGCTCGGAGCAGATGTTGAGGAGTTCACCGACGGCTTTCACCTCCGCGGCTCGCGGCGCCTCAAGGGCGGACAGGCAGATGCCGCCGGCGATCATCGACTCGCCATGGCATTCGCCATCGCGGCGCTGGGAGCGGACGAGCCCTCGGTCATCAGCGGTGCTGACTCGGTGGCCATCTCCTACCCCGAGTTCTTCACCACATTGGACTCACTCTGCGACCCTTCGACGAGCTGACGATCTCCCCTTGAAGACGGACAAGATCTATCTCGTCGGGTTCATGGCCGCGGGCAAGACCACGCTGGCGCAAGCGCTCGCGCGGCGTCTGGGCTGGCGCTCGGAAGACGTGGATGTGCTGATTGAGGCGCGCGAACGGCGCACGGTCGCCGAGATCTTCGCCCGCGACGGCGAACCCTATTTCCGCTCCGTCGAGCGGCAGGTGGTCTGGGGGCTGCTGCCGCAGCGCCATACGGTGGTCGCAACCGGCGGGGGCACGTTCATCGATCCGGATAATCGGGCGGCGATCAACGCGGACGGCGTGTCGGTCTGGATTGACGTGCCGCTCGAGGTGCTCTTGAACAGAATCCCGGCGGACGGCCGGCGGCCGATGGCGAACGATCGAGTCCAGATGGCGCTGCTCTACGAGAGCCGCCGCCTCGCCTACCAGCAGGCACAGATGCGCCTCGATGCCTCTCACGCGCGCGCCGAAGAGCTCGTCGAACAACTCGTCGAACAGCTCGAATAACGATGCGCTACCTCGTCCTCAGCGACATCCACAGCAACCTTGAAGCACTCAACGCAGTGCTTACCGCCGCCTCTGCGCACAAATACAACGCTGTTTTGCTCCTCGGCGACCTGGTCGGCTACGGAGCCGACCCCAATGCCGTCGTCGAAAGAGTGCGCGTGCTCAACCCGATCGCGTCGGTGCGCGGCAACCACGACAAGGTAGCAGCGGGACTCGATACGGCGGAAGACTTCAACTCCATGGCCAGAGCTGCCGCCAACTGGACGCGCGAGGCGCTCACACCGGCCGCGCTGGAGTATCTGCGCGAGCTGCCGATCGGGCCGAAGATCGTCGACGCCGACATCGAGATCTGTCACGGCTCTCCGCTCGACGAAGACCTTTACGTCGTCGCCGATCTCGATGCCGCGCGGTCGATCGCCGTGGCGAGGCGGCCGCTCTGCTTGTTCGGCCATACTCACGTCGCTCTCACCGCCAAAATGGATTCGCAGCAGCGATTTGAAGTCGACACGCCCGATGGACACCCTGCCTTTGAAACGTCACTCGACCGGGATGCGAAGTATCTCGTCAATCCGGGGTCAGTGGGGCAACCCCGCGACGGCGACGCGCGCGCGGCCTATGCGGTGGCAGACATGGACGCGCGAACCGTGACGCTCTATCGGGTGGCGTATCCGATCGCCGTGGCGCAGAAGAAAATTCTGGAAGCCGGGCTGCCGCCGCCGCTGGCGCACCGACTGGGGATGGGACGGTAGAACCTGATACATGTAGGGAAGAGGGAAGAAGGATGAGGGAAGAACAACCGTTGTCTTTTTCTTCCCTCTCCCCTCGCCCCTCACCCCTGTCGCCGTTCTCGTTTCTTCATTTCCATCGCGAACGCGTCCTGCGCGGCGCGGGAGCCCAGGATCCAGCCGATCACAATTCCGACCAACAGCACGACCGGAATGAAGATGAAGTGCGCCGACGTCATGTTGGCGAAGTTCATGAGCGTAGCTCGTCAGCGCTTCGCGGGAACACGGGCGGACAATGCCTTGAGCTCGCGCTCGACTTTTCCAAGCCGGCGCCACATGAGCCACACGTAGGCAAAAACGGCGATCCAGACGAAGGCGTACGCCGCAATCAGCAGCGGAGCGGACGGCAGCTGCTCGCTGGCAGGAATTTCGGTGACCGGCCTGAACTCCGACTGGCCGGGTTGCAGCATCAAGCTCAGTAACAGCGTTTTCATTGGTCGTCGCTCTCGAGATACAACCGGTCAAGGTCTGCGTGTTGCTCCTCAATCCGCATACGCATTGTCAGCAGCGCTGCCAAGAGGAGCATGTAGCACAGCACTGCATACCAGAACGGCCCACGCATGCCGGCGACCAGCGTCGGGACCACGTTGGTCGTGGGATGCACGGTGCGCCACAGGTGCGCCGCGTAGTAGACGAATGGCACGTTAGCCATGCCGAAGATGGCCAGCCCCGCCGCCAGTTTCTCTGAGCCGGGACCCGCGAAGCTGCGCAGCAGCAGATAGGCGCCGAAGGTCAGCTCCAGCAACAGCGCGACGGTTAGCTTCGCGTCCCACTGCCACCATACACCCCACGCCTTCCGGCCCCACAGTGGCCCGGTGACAAGGCCCATCAACCCGAAGAGAAACGCGAGCTCGGCAGCCGATCGCGCCACGCGATCCCACTTGGCGTCGCCGCGGACCAGAAACATCACGCTGGCGACGCCGCAGAGGAACACGGCCGTGAACATTGCGAACCAGGACGGTACGTGAAAATAGAAGATCTTCTGCACGAGCCCCATCGTGGACTCGTAGGGCGCGCTCGCGATGTATACAGGCGCGAATGCGAACAGCGCCATCAAGAGAAAGACCAGCGGAGCAAACAGTTGTCGCATCTGTCGTCAGTCAGTCATCAGCGGCTCGAACGTCCACAGAGAGAGTGTCACGAACACCACGTCGAAGAAGAACAACACGAGAATCCAGAAGCGCGCCATCACAAGATCCGCTTCGGGTTCGATCAACGCCACCGTGCCGCGAACGCCTGCAATAATGACTGGAATCGTAATGGGATACAACAGGATGGGTAGCCACACGTCCCTCCCGCGCGTGCGCACGAGCATCGCCGCAAACAACGTCCCAACTGCGCAGAAGCCGATCGTGCCAGTGGTCAGCAGCGCCACGAGAAGGAGGAGGTGATCGAACAGCGGCGCCTGAAACAACAGCGCGATCAGCGGCACCACCAGCAGTTCCGTCACTCCAAGCAGCACGAGCATCCCCAGCAGCTTGCCGACGTAGATCGCCGGACGTGGCGCGGGTGCCAGCAACAGCGCGCGAACGGTGTCACCGTGGCGTTCGCGCTCGAACGTGCGTCCGAGCGCCAGCGTGCCCGCGAAGAACACCGCTATCCACAGGATGCCGGCGGCTGCATCGAGCAACGCCCGCCCGTCCTTCACGAACGCCACGGCAAACATCAGAATGCAGGCCACGGCGAAGAAGGTCGTCATCGCCAGGATCTCGCGGCTTCGAAGCTCGATCGTCAAGTCCTTGCGCACGATCAGCCACGCGGTTCTCCAGAAGGCCCTCATGAGACGTGCACAGGCCGCTGAACGTGTGCGCGGTAACGCCGGCGGAGGTCCTTGACGTCTGTCTCTACCGCCACGAGCCGGCCATCGTTCAAGACGACCGCGCGATCGAGAACCGCTTCGGCCACATCAAGGTCGTGCGTGGCGAGCAACGTGATACATCCCTCAGCCTTGAGCGCGCCGAGCCGTTCTATCAGCGTCTGCGTCGAGCGATCGTCGAGACCGGTGAATGGCTCGTCGAGCAGCAGCAGCCTCGGCGCATGCAGCAGCGCCCGCTCCAGCGCGAGACGCTGCCGCATCCCCCGCGAAAAACGCTGCACCGTATCATCGGCGCGATCTGCCAGGCGCGCACGGTCCAGCGCTCGGGCAATCCTCGCGTCAGCATCGGCGACGTCATACAACGCAGCGAAGAAGGCCAGGTTCTCGCGCGCGGTCAGCTCGGAGTACAGGTGCAGATCGTGTGAGAGGACACCCAGTCTGCTGCGAAGATCCGCGCCGCCCTCGCCTGCCGTGAGGGTCCCATAACGCACATCGCCGGAAGACGGGCTCATCAGCGTCGACACGATCGACAGCAGCGTCGACTTGCCGGCGCCGTTCGGCCCAAGCAGGCCAACGATTTCACCGGCACGACAGTCGAACGTCACGCGCGAAAGCGCGCGGCGACGGGCGAAATTGCGGCTCAGCTCGCGGATGGAGAGATCGAGGAAGTCGACGCTCACGCGACAGCGCCCTGGCCGCCCTGGGCGTCCAGATCGCGATAGACGCGTTCGAGTTGAGCGATCAGCGTCGTGCGGCGTTCGGCGTATCGCGCCGCGTCGACGTCGCCCGCCCGCTTCTGCTGTTCGAGACGGACGAGATCGCCGAATAGTTTCTCGCGCCGGGTCGTCAACTGCTTTGTCCGTCCGGTATCGGCGCTCTTGGATGGCGTTCTCGTCGCTGCCCAGGTCCCTCCCCCGATCATGAGAAGGGCCAGGACCAGCGCAAGCCGGCGCGGGATGGGACTCTTGTGCGGGAGTCCGGAGATGTTCAATGTCAGAATGCCGCCCGCTGGAATCGCCGGACCTTGTCCAAGGATGTACCGCTCGCCGTCGAACTCGCGCTCCTGGACGTTCGGCAATTGGGGCGACGTCATGCCCAGATCGCCGACCTTCTTGATGAGCACAGCGAGACCGGGAACGGGAAGCGACATCGTTTGCTGAATGGTGACGTCGCCCGTGTCGAACGGCATGCGATAGGCCACCTCCACCGGTGTTGCCCCTGGGGCGAACGGCCCGGTAACGGTTACGCGATCGCCCCGCGCGACCGCCTGAGGTCCGCCGCGCAGAATCGTCGTGGTTTGTGCACCCGTCGGCATGTCCATGAACACCGCGGAGGATGGATTGACCGGCGCACGCGCGCTGTTCTGAATATCGAGGATGTAATACACCTGTAGCGAGCCGTCTTCCGGATCGATGATGACCCGCGTCTGATCGCCGAGCATGACGTTACCTGCCACCGGCTGGAAGACCGGCAGCGGGGCTTCGCCGCCCTTCGCCGTTGCGACCAGCATCACGCGAATGCCGCCATCACCCGGCCACGGAAAATCCTGCGACTCGAGACGCTCGCCGTCTACGACAGCCACGGCCTTGACGGTCGTCCCCGTGGCAACGCCGCTGAACTGCGCGCGCCCGTTCTCATCGGTCTTGATGGTGAGGATCTTTCCACCCGCGTGTATTTCCACGGGGTGACCTTGAATGTTGTTCGAGAGCTGCCCGCGAATCAGCCGAACGGACACGTGCCCTGTGGGGAGATCTGTGACCGGCCTCGGAATGCCGGACATCTGTTTGGGATCCGGCATCTGGAGCTGCGCGAAGGCTGGGGTGGTGAAAGGAAAAAGGAAGAAGGAAAAAGGAATAAAGAGGGCGAGGAACAGCGCCAGCACCTTCGTGCCGCAGGATTTGCAGAAACGCGCGTCGGCGTCGTTTGAGGTGCCGCACTGCGCACAGATGCCAGGACTGAAGTCCTGGGCCGCCGTTTCCTGCCCTTTGCCCTCTGCCATCTGCCTTGAGGCATCAGCGTCACGGAGCGAGGTTGTCCCAGCCTTCACCAGCCGGCTCGCGAGCTCTCGCTCGATGATCTCCCGGTATCCGCTGCCCGACTTGTCGAGTTGCTCCAGCAGTCGCACGGCGCGCGAGCGGAGCCGGCCGACCATTTCTTCGTAGTCGCCCTCCGCGACCTTGCCCATCGCGTGGTCGAACTCCAGCTCTTTGATGGACCGCAGCACGAGGTTCTTCTCGCGTTCGATGGCTGCGCGCGTGTTTCCGCCAACCATCTCGGGCTCACGCGTTTCGCCCGTCACAAGCGGACGCAGCGCGTTGAGCGCCGCGAGTCCAACGAGGGCGGCCGCAAAGACGCCGAGACAAACCAGGATGAGATTTTCCGCGCTGGTACCGCGAATCACGAACACGGCGACGGTCGCGCAAACGAGCCCGCCAAGTGTGAAGAATTGCCACGGCCGCAGCTGGTCGGACGTCGGTGAGGTTGGAGGCAAGGGATTAATCGAGATTTTCGAGCTCGCGGTCGAGGCGCGCCTGAAGCGCCGCATCATCGGCGGACGCTGGTGCCGTCGCCAAGACCGGCACGGAAGTCTCGCTTCGGCGGGACCACTTCCTCACCACGAACGCTCCAGCAACAGCGCCGAAACCGCCGATGGCATACGGAAACAACCAGGCCAACCGATTGAAGCCTTTGTCGATGGGCGACGCGAGCGGTTCCTGACTGCCGTACTTGGCAACGTAGTACTGAATAACGTCTTCGTGATTCTTGCCTTCTTTTACGAGACCTGTGATCTCGGCGCGCATATCAGCAGCTTTACTGCAGGTACACTCTGCCAGATTCTTGCGGCCGCAGGTTCCGCACATGCAGATGATGTCTCCGTGCAGCTCCCGCTCCAGCGGAGAATAGATCGCGAGAGGAACGTTCGTCTCGGTTTCTACGTGCTGTGCGAACGCCGGGCCAGCAAGACTCGCCATCAGCAGCAGCATGCCGGCTGTAGTCGCGGCTTCAGCCGGGAACTTCGCCATCGCGAACGCGAACGTCCGCTCGGGGAGCAAGACAATCGTCGTTCCGAACGCCATCACGGCGAAGCCGACCCAGATCCAGTTGATCAGCGGGTTGACGACAATATCCACGCTGGCCGACTGAGTGTTCACCTGATAGGACGGCAGCACAAGGTAGAGGTCCTCGTCCCACATCCGGCGAATCGCCACTTCGGTCGTCGGTTCCTCGTGCTTATGGAAGAGCCAGCGAGCGGGATACATCTTGCCAATTTCTTTTCCGTTCTTGAACGCCGTGAAATGCCCCGTTACCATCTGCTTCGAGTCGTCCTGGGTGATACGTAGCGCGTCCATGCGGACGGTGTAGTCCCCGACGGTGGTTTGCTGCCCCGGCTTCAGCAGCACCTGCTCGGACTTCTTGAAGCCCTGCCCTGCGAAGCCCAGAAACATGAGGACGATGCCGACGTGGACGATGTAGCCGCCGTAGCGACGCCGCGAACGCCCGACCAGGCCAATCGCTGCCGTGAACAGATCGGTACCGGTGCTCTTGCGGCGGATCACGGCGCCCCGCCAGAATTCCTGGCTGATCGTTCCAAGCACGAAGGCTGAAAAGGCGAAGCAGATTCCCGACGACCAGACTCGCACGCCCAAGGCGAGGACGAGCACCGCAGTCGTCGCCCCACAAACCGTCGGCCAGAGAAACTGATACCGGAGATTCTCGACGCTCGATTTCCGCCAGGCGAGCAGCGGTCCGATGCCGGTCAGCAGCAGGAGCATGAGGCCGATCGGGAGCATCCACCGGTTGAAGAACGGCGGGCCTACAGTCAGCCGCTCCCCCGTCAAGGCCTCGCTAA
This sequence comes from Vicinamibacterales bacterium, assembly GCA_035281225.1. Lineage (GTDB taxonomy): Bacteria > Acidobacteriota > Vicinamibacteria > Vicinamibacterales > JAMQPK01 > JAMQPK01. Next base: position 49,826 of record DATEEI010000106.1, on the reverse strand, counting down.
TCGTGGGAAACATGGTCGCGAACAGCACGAAGAACGCGCAGAACAGCAGAATCCAGTTGTTCACCAAGAACGCCGCTTCGCGCGACGCCCACGAGTCGAGCTCGTTGCTCGCGCGCAGCAGCGGCAATCTGTAGATCACGAGCCCGAAGCTGAACACCAGCACCACGATCATGAAGACGCTGAACATCATCGCCAGCTCGGGGTTCTCGCCGAACGAGTGCACCGACTGCACGATGCCCGAGCGCGTCATGAACGTGGCGAAAATCGTCAGAAAGAACGTGAGGATCACGAGCGTGACGTTCCACACGCGCAGCATGCTGCGACGCTCCTGCACCATCACCGAATGGAAGAAGGCCGTCGCCGTAAACCACGGCAGCAGGCCTGCGTTCTCCACGGGATCCCAGCCCCAGAACCCGCCCCAGCCGAGCTCTTCGTACGCCCAGATCATACCGAGCGTGAGGCCGAACGACAGGAAGATCCACGCGAACATCGTCCAGCGCCGCACCGCGCGCAGCCAGGCATCGTCGAGGTGCCCCGTGATGAGCGCGGCCATGCCGAATGCGAACGGGATGGTCATGCCGACCAACCCGATATAGAGCGACGGCGGGTGAATCACCATGTACACGTTCTGCAGCAGCGGGTTCAGTCCCTTGCCGTCCGGCGGCACTGCGGTGAGGAACGTGTCGAACGGGTTGTTGTGGATGAGCATGAGGAACAGAAAGAACATCTGCACCCCTGCAATCACCGCCACAACGTAGGGAATGAGCTCGCGATGGCTGTCGCGGTTGACCTGTACCGCCACGCTGCCGAAGCACGCCAGCAGGAACACCCAGAACATGATGGAGCCGTCGAGGCCACCCCAGTAGGAAGTGATCTTGAAGAACAGCGGCTGCACGGAATCCGAATATTTCCAGACGTACCTGATGGAGAAATCGTCCGTGACGAACGCCTGCACCATCAGCACGGACGCCATCACCATCAGCGCGGTCACGAGGTGGAACGCGCCGATGCCACTGTCCACGAGCCTTTTCGAGCCGCGTCGTGCGCCGGCAACCGAGGCTGCCACGGCATAACTGCAGACGACGAATGTCGACAGAAGAACGAAGTATCCGAGGGTGGCCATGTGATCAGTTGCTCGTGCTGGTCGCGGGTTCCTTCGACTTCAGGTCGTATCCAGGTTTCGCTTCTTCGTACTTCGAGGGGCACTTCGCCATGACGCCGTTCGGTTCCACCTGGAAACTGCTATCGCTGACGAGCCGCCCTTTGAGGACGACTTCGGCTTCGTCTTTGAAGGTATCCGGCAGAATTCCCGTATAGGCCGCGTGCACGACGCTGCCTTTGTTCTCGACCTTGAACTGATACTCCAGCGTGTTGGGCTTCTGCATCCACGTGCCCTTCACGACAAAGCCGTGAAGCTGAAGCGACTTGCCCCGCCACTGGCCGGGGCTGACCATCACCTCGTCCACATGCATGTAGTAGGCAGCGTCCTGCCGGAGGGAGTACCACAGCAGCCCGCCGAAGGCTGAAAGAAGAACAACGGCCGTGACAGCAATCTTCGCAAATTTATTTGCCATGAACTGTCTTGAATCTGCGCTTTTACTGGGTTTTCGTCGTTCCCAGAATATCACAGCCAAGCTGCCTCAAAAGCTCGCAGACGCGGGAGATCGGCAGCCCGACGACGTTCGAGTACGAGCCCTCGATTCCCTCGATAAACCGCGACGCGAGGCCCTGAATGGCGTACGCGCCGGCTTTGTCGGCGGCTTCTCCTGTGGATACGTACCAGGCGATTTCCGCGTCGCTCAAGCTGGCCATCCGTACGCGAGTCGGCTCGACGTGAACCAGATGGCGCTCCTGCGCGAACACGCAGAGGCCCGTCAGCACATCGTGCGTGCATCCCGACAGCAACCTGAGCATCCGGGCGGCGTCGGGCGCATCAGCCGGTTTGCCCAACACTTCGCCACGAATGACGACCGTCGTGTCGGCGCCGAGCACGACACTATCGGGATGGAGTGCGGCCGCGGTTCGGGCTTTCGCTTCGGCGACCCGCGCGACGGCCTGTTCCGGCCTCTCGCGCTCATGGAAGCGCTCATCGATCTCGACCGGGAAAACATCGAACGAAATGCCGGCGGCGCGCAGCAGTTCTGCACGTCGCGGCGATGCCGATGCGAGAATCAGGCGCATAGCAGCGCAATGTTACACTGCAGACGACCGGCCTAAAGGCCCGCACTACCGCAATGGACGCCATTCACACTCTCGTCCCGCGCGCGCTCGCTGACTTGTTCAGTCGCGGACCGATATCGCAGGGCAAGCTCGAGGTCGCCTGGCGTGTCGCGGTTGGCGATGCGCTCTGCCGCGTCAGCACGGTCCGACTGCAGCCCGATGGATCTGTCGAGGTCCAGCCATCCGATCAGCGATGGCACAAGGAGCTGAAGCGATCGTCTTCCATGATCCTGAGCCGCCTGCATGCGCTGCTCGGAGCCAACAGCGTCACACGTCTTGTCGTGAAGTGAGATGCGAACAACTGTTATCGTCAGCGCGGCCCGGCTGCCCACCGGAAAATTTCTCGGCAAGCTGAAAGGCTTTCAAGCGACCGAGCTCGGTGCGATAGCCGTGCGTGATGCCGTCGCGCGTGCGGGGATCGACACGGCGCTCGTCGAGGAGTGCATCTTCGGCAACGTCATTTCCGCCGGTCTCGGACAGAACCCCGCTCGGCAGGCGGCCCTGAACGGAGGCCTGAACGAGAACGTGGGCGCGCTCACCGTCAATAAGGTCTGCGGATCGGGTTTGAAGGCCGTGATGCTCGCCGCACAGGCCATTTCGCTGGGCGATATCGAGATCGCCGTCGCGGGCGGAATGGAATCGATGAGCAACACGCCCTATCTGCTACCCCGCGTGCGTGAAGGGCTCCGGATGGGCGACGCCACGATGATAGACGCCATGATTCACGACGGCTTGTGGTGCGCGTTCGAGCATTGCCACATGGGAGTCTCCGGCGAGTACGTCGCGGAACAGTTCGGTGTATCGAGAGAGGCGCAGGACACCTACGCGGCAGAGAGTCATCAGAAGGCTGCGCGCGCGGCGGCCGAAGGGCGGTTCAAGGCAGAGATCATACCGGTCGAGATCCCTCAGCCAAAGGCCGCGGCGATCATCATGGATCAGGATGAGACGATTCGCCCGGATTCCACACCTGATTCGTTAAACCGCCTGAAGCCTGCCTTTAAGAAAGACGGCTCGGTCACGGCCGGAAATGCGCCCGGGGTCAACGACGGAGCGGCAGCGCTCGTCGTGATGGCCGAGGATCGCGCAGCTTCGTTGAACGCGGTGCCCATGGCGCGCATCGCCGGCTACGCCACCAGTGGGCTTGCGCCGAAGCTGGTTTTAATGACACCGATCGAGTCGATCAGAAAGCTACTGAGAAAGGTCGGCTGGAAGCTTGAAGATGTGGATCTGTTCGAGATCAATGAGGCGTTCGCCGCTCAGATGGTCGCCATCATCAAGGAGTTCGGCCTCGACCCCGCGCGCGTCAACGTCAACGGCGGCGCGATCGCGCTCGGCCATCCGATCGGCGCCAGCGGCGCCCGCGTGCTGACGACGCTGTTGTATGCCATGCAACAACGCGGCGCCAAGCGCGGCGTGGCGTCGCTCTGTCTGGGCGGAGGGAACGGAGTCGCGATGGCGGTCGAAATCTAGTCGATCGGCGATCGGCAATCGTCGATCGGCAGTCAGCTCATCTAAATCCTGGACTCTGGACGCTCGACTCTGGACTCTGGACTGTTCTCCTGCTCCACACCACCCACCCCATTATCAGCACCGGCATGAGTACCAACATCTCCCATCCCAGCGCGCGGAGGTTGCCGAAGATGAATTCGTCCAGCCGCCAGTAACGCCGAGACACTTCGCCAAAGATGTCGAAGCCGGACAGGAAATACGTTGAAGAGAACGGCCACAGCATCATCAGGCCCGGCGGGCGTGAGGTGTCCTTGCCGAGCCAATCGAGGAATAGATGCGAGGCGTACGCCGCCATCATGGCCGCCGTCCCGATGCCGGCATTAGAGCTGCCCCGTCGCAGAATCCCCCAGCTCACCAGACCGAAGATGACGATCGCGCCGACGCTGTGCGTGTAGGTGCGATGCGAGCCGATGAGAATATCCAAGTCAGGGAGGATTGCCACGACTGCCCCACCCAGCAGCAACCCCGGCGACAATAAGTATGGGCGGCGAGATCCGGCGTGAGTCAGCAACACGGCGGCAAGGCCACCAATAGCATGTCCAACTGGGGTCGGCATCGAGTGCCCAGATACTGGCAGTTTTTGACGATGCGCTTCAAGACAACGGTGGCAGGAACTGCACCTGTTCAACCGCTCAAGTCGATGGGCGAAAGTGTGAGTGACTGTAAGTAATTGAAACTAAGCCATCTGTCGGCATTCATACTCCTATTTTCGCTTGACTTTCTCCCGGCACGTCCCTAGAATGCCGTCACGTCAAAGGAGAAACGCGTATGCCCCCATCACCAGAGAAGCAAGAGCGGGAAGAGAAGAACGAGCGCGGGAAGGCCGTCGAGCTCGCGGTCGGCCAGATCGAGAAGCAGTTCGGCAAGGGCTCGATCATGCGGCTCGGCCAGAAGGGCGCGATCCAGCCGATCGACTCGATTCCCACCGGTTCCATCAGCATCGATTACGCGCTCGGCGTCGGCGGGATGCCTCGTGGGCGCGTCATCGAGATCTTCGGGCCCGAGTCGTCCGGCAAGACCACGCTCGCGCTGCAGGTGATCGCGCAAGCGCAGAAGCTCGGCGGCATTTCTGCGTTCGTTGACGCCGAGCATGCGCTCGATGCCGCATACGCGAAGAAGCTTGGCGTCGATCTCGACAACCTTCTCGTGTCGCAACCGGACAACGGTGAGCAAGCGCTGGAAATCGTCGAGGTGCTCATTCGGTCGGGCGGCGTTGACGTGGTGGTCGTCGACTCGGTTGCCGCGCTCGTGCCCCGCGCCGAGATCGAAGGCGAAATGGGCGACGCGCAGATGGGGATGCAGGCACGGCTCATGTCGCAGGCGCTGCGCAAGCTCACCGGGGTGGTCTCGAAATCGAAGACCTGCCTCATCTTCATCAACCAGCTGCGCGAAAAGATCGGCGTCATGTTCGGCAACCCAGAGACGACGACCGGCGGACGCGCGCTGAAATTCTACTCATCGGTCCGCGTCGACATCCGGCGCATCGCCAGCATCAAGGACGGCGACGCCGTCGTCGGTGGGCGAACGCGCGTCAAGATCGTCAAGAACAAGGTCGCTCCCCCATTTCGCGAGGCCGAGTTCGACGTCATGTACGGCGAAGGCATCTCGCGCGAAGGGGATCTCCTCGACCTCGCGGTTGACAAGCGCATCGTCGAAAAGAGCGGGACGTGGTTTGCCTACAACGGCGAGCGTCTCGGACAGGGCCGCGAAAACGCCAAGACGTTCCTGCGTGAGAACCCGGAAACGTTCAAGAAAATCGAAGAACGCGTGCGTAAGGAGCTCGGCCTCACGCGAGACGCAGAGGTCGCCCCCGTTTAGAGCGCGGCACGCCGATGTCCGCAGAACTGCTGAATGCCATTGGGAGGCTGGATGCCGCCGCCTTCCAATGGCTTCGGGCCTATCACTCTCCGTCAATCGACACTTTGATGGCCAGCCTGAGCGATGTCACGCGCGGTGGCGCGCTCTGGGTCGTCCTCGCCGTCCTTATCGGGATACTGCATCCCAGGCGTTGGCCAGCCGTCACCCAAGTGCTCTTGGCTATTGGTATGTCGCATCTACTGGCCGACACGGTGGCCAAGCCTTTCTTCAATCGCGCGCGCCCATTCGAGAGCTACACCGAAACTCGCGTGTACGGATACAGACCGACCACGCGATCGCTGCCTTCTGGCCATGCCGCGAACGCCATCGCGGCCGCCTACGCGCTGACGCGCTTGGCACCCGAGGGGCGGGCCATTTTCTGGGTGTTCGCGATGCTCGTCGCGGTATCGCGCGTCTACCTTGGCGTGCACTATCCCGGCGATGTCGTCGTGGGTTGCCTGCTGGGGCTTGGCGGAGCCGCGTTTGTAGTAGGTGGAACGCAGTGGAGCTACCTTGAAAGTAGGAAGTAAGAAGTAGGAAGTAAGAAGGCAGAAGTAAGAAGGGAAAGAAAGCCGGGCGCTCTCGCGTCGGATCCCCGGCTCTAGATCACCAGTTCACTAGATCACGAGATCGATCTCCGTCTATAGCGCCGCGTGACAAGCCCTGCGAGGCCGGTGCCAAGCAGAACCAACGAGCCTGGCTCGGGAACGGGACTACTCGCGGGCGACTGCAGGAAACCGCGAATCTCACCACCTGGAAAAGTGGATGTATGAATGTTCAGATACGCCCTGCCTTCAGTTAGTCCTGCGAAAAACGCTGCTTCGGCGAGCGCCAAGGTCCCGCCGCTGTCTGTGACCCAGCCGGCGCGGTAGGTTAAACCCAGAAGCGTACCGAAGAACAGGTCGTATGTTCCCGCTGTGACGCCTGAAGGAAACCCAGGAAACGTCGGGGTCGTCGTCGCAACCGGACCGATGGTGTCGCTGGTATTGCTGTCTCCGGGCCCATTGATCACGTGGATGTGAGCTGCGGTGTTATTCGAAGTGAGACCCAGGAAGTCCACTTGCACATGCATGATGTGAAGGACGTCGTCGATAGTCACGGTCGCGGACCCCGTCGCCGGTGACACGTTTGGCGGAGCCTCGTTGTCGCCGCTGAGCGTCGCCGTAAAGACAATTGGTGCGGCCTGCAGCGGGAGCGCTGAGACAGCCAGCGTAAGCAGCAGTAGTAGAACCAATCGGCATTTCATGGGCAATCCTCCACTCAGACTCGTTTCGACACAAAAGCTACGTCAATCGCCGCATTGTCAATCATGTTTGCAGATGCCGCAAGCATGATCCGCGTATTCGTTGCGGCCGAACTGCACGCAACTGCACACGACTTCAGTGAAACACGATCTGCGAGTCAGAATACAGCGCGACTAGCTCCAGATCATTAGATCACTAGTTCTCGAGTTCACTAGTTGTGAAGTGGTGGCCAAGGACAGAATCGAACTGTCGACACTACGATTTTCAGTCGTATGCTCTACCAACTGAGCTACTTGGCCATGTCCAGCAGCAGGAATCAACGTGCGGCGGTTCATAACTATATCGCATCCACATCACCAGATCACTTGTCACCTTCCATCTTCCCCTAATCCATGCCCGTAAAAAAGACAATCGCCAGAAGCCCGAGGAACGTGCCGACGCCGGCCGCCGCGCCGATCGTCGCCCCTATCCACCCGCCGGCTTGCTTCAGCTCCAGCTCTTGCAGGTGCTCGAACCGAATCCGGTAGGGCGGTTCCGCGACTCTCGTCTTTGGCTCGAGCGTGATGCCTTCCGCATCCACGATGGCCAGCACAGCCGTCACGCGTCTGCCGTCGATCGTCCTCACGCGAATCGTCGAACCGACTGTCAATCGTGACGCGTGCGCAAACCAGAAGTCGCGCGAGCGTTGCACCGCGTCGCGCTGCTGAGCACCAAGCGCAACGCTCGAGCTCACGATTGCCACCGTCACGAGGGCTGATATGAATCGTCTCATGTCACTACTCCCTAATCGCTAATCCCAAGCAGGAGGAGGCCGAGGAAGGCGGTGGCGCCAATTCCAGCACCAACGGCGATCGCTTTCCACACACTCGACCCGTTCTGCTTCAGTTCGAGCTGCTCCAAGTGCTCGAACCGCACGCGGTACGGCGGTGTCGGGACTCTCGCCTTCGGCTCGAGTGTGATGCCCTCTGCGTCCACGACGGTCAGCACCGCCGTCTCGCGCCTGCCGTCGATGGTTTTCACACGGATCGTCGATCCGATCGGCACCTTTGACGCGTACGCAAACCAGAACTCGTCCGAACGTTGCATCGGTTCGCGCAGCTGAGCACCAAGAGCGACGCTCGAGCTCACGATCGCCACCGTCACGAGCGCGACGATGAATCGTCTCATGCATATCTCCTTCAGAAGTCGAAGCCCACGCCGATCTTCCACAGGACGTGGTCGAGATCGCGGTTGAATCCGACTTTGAGATCCGTCACGAAGAACAACTTCTCGGAGGCGTACATCTTCGCGCCGGCTTTGACAAACGGGCGGACGAGCGTGCTCGTCTCGACGATCGGCGTGCGGCCGGGCAGGACCGGCTCGAGGTCGACGCTTCGTCGACTGATCTCCGCACCGGCCCCGACATAGGGATGCACTGAGGCGTTACGACCGAATTGGAACGACTGCCCTATTGCCAACCGAGCATCGCGGATGCGATACGTCGAAGACACGAGTGTGCGACGTCCGTCGATAACGACATCCTGATAGTTCTCCCTCTCCGGCGTGCGGTACCAGCCGGCTTCGACGTCTGTCTTCAAGTGGTCGGTCCAGTAGTGACCGCCGCTGACGCCGAGAAGCAGGCTTGAGCGCCATAACTCGTAGCTTGGGCGCCGTGGGTCCGTGTGGGGGAACCGGATCTGAGAACCAGCCCAGCCGATGGAGAAGGCGGCGTCATTGCGAGGGAGCATCGCTTGGGCCTCGCTCCAAACCGGGAATGCCACGCAGCAGACAATAGCGATGAACACCCGCATTGAACCTCTTCCTTGAATGCTCCAGTTCACTAGATCACCCGTTCCCTAGATACCAAATATCTTCAGTCCAACGCCGCCGCAAAGGCGAGAACGATGGCGAAGAAGGTGGCGGCGCCGATGCCCGCGCCAATTGCGATCGTCTTTCCGACATTCGACCCATTCTGCTTCAACTCGAGTTGCTGCAGTTGCTCGAACGGCACACGGCGCGGCGGTTCCGGAACTCGCGCCTTCGGCTCGAGCGTAATGCCCTCCGCGTCCACCATGGCCAAGACGGCGGTCTGGCGTTTGCCATCGGCTGTCCGCACGCGGACCGTCGAGCCAATCGGCAGCTTCGAGGCGTATGCGAACCAGTACTCGCGGGAGCGTTGCCCCGGGTCGGTATGCTGAGCGCCAAGCGCGATGCCCGGCACCAGGATTGCCACCATCACGATGGCTGATATGACTCGTCTCATGTCAGGTCTCCTTCAGAAGTCGAACCCCACGCCGATCTTCCACAGCACGTGATCGACATCGCGGTCGAATCCGAGTTTGAGGTCCGTCACGAAGAACAGCCGTTCGGAGGCATACATCTTCGCGCCGGCTTTGATAAATGGGCGAACGAGCGTGCTCGTCTCGCTGGTACGCAGCGCCGGGATCAGGACATTGGTCGGCGGCCGGCTCGGTGCCGTGTTGCCATACACGTAGCCGGTTTGGGCCGGACGGTCGAGGTCGATGGTGCGCCGGATGACATCGGCACCGGCCCCGACATAAGGATGCATCCACTCGTTACGGCCGAACTGGTACGACTGCCCCACGGCGAGCCGGACATCGCGGGTCCGGTGTCTCGAGTGCCCCGATGTTCGAAGCCCGCCGATGATGATTTCCGAGTACGTTTCTTTGTCGACTGTATGGTGCCAACCGGCTTCGACCTCTGTTTTCAGATGATCGGTCCAGTAGTGACCGCCGCCAGCGCCCAGAAACAGGCTTGCGTCCCACCTGTCATAGTCGCTGAGCCCGTGCTCGGAGCCCGCCCAGCCGATGGAGAAGGTGGCGTCGTTACGGGGGAGCGCTATCTGGGCCTCGCTCCACGCCGGGAATGCCACACAGAAAAGAACAGGGATAAACAGCCGCATTTAGCCTCCTCTCCCCTGTATGCGCAAACGGTCTGAGAATCGGCTCGGAGGAAGCGTGGAAGGATATGAGTACTCGCGCCGTCTGCGGTGTCAGCCCAACCTGACGCGCACGACGTGGGGGCCGCTGCTGGGTTCGAGCCTGACACGCTGGGCGTCGACGGGCTGGCCGTCCAGTTCGACCGCCCGCACACCGCAGCCCGTCTTCTCTGGATTCTCGACCTCGATGCGATATTCCGCGCCGGGAATACGAAGCGTCACCTGGTACTCTGGCCATTCGGCCGGCACACAGGGATTGATGAGCAACCACTCGCCTTCGCGCCTAATCCCCAGAATGTGTTCAATGGTCACGCGGTACATCCAACCAGCGGCGCCCGTGTACCAGGTCCAGCCGCCGCGGCCGACATGACCGGGCGCTGAATAGATATCGGCCGCCACGGCGTAGGGTTCCACTCGGTACACCTTCGTGCGGTCGAGATCGGCGGTGCGGTTGATCGGATTGATGAAGCTGAGCAGCTCGTGAGCTGCATCGCCACGGCCCAGTAGGGCTTGAGCCAGCACAACCCAGAGCGCTGCGTGCGTGTACTGTCCGCCGTTCTCGCGCACGCCCGGCACGTAGCCGCGAATATAGCCCGGAGTCGGTTCGGCTTTGTCGAACGGCGGCGTCAAGAGCAGCACCAGTCTCGCGTCGCGGTCGACGAGCCACCGATCGACCGACTGCATCGCCTGCCTGGCACGCTCGGTGTTGCCGAGTCCGGAGATGACGGACCAGCTCTGCGCGATGGAGTCGATACGGCACTCAGCGTTGCGGCTCGACCCGAGCGGCGTGCCGTCATCGAAGTACGCGCGGCGGTACCATTCGCCATCCCACGACTCCTCGAGTGCATGGACGAGGCGGGCCGCATGCGCGCGATACAGGGTGGCGTGCTGAATATCGCCGCGGGCTTCCATGATCGCCGCGAACGGAGATAGAAGCGAGGCGAGAAACCACCCAAGCCAGACGCTTTCTCCCTGGCCATGGGCGCCGACCTCGTCCATTCCGTCATTCCAATCGCCAGTCCCCATGAGCGGGAGCCCGTGTGCGCCCGTATCAAGCGAACGGCCGATCGCACGCACACAATGTTCGTAGAGCGAGATCTCGACCGGCAGCACCACAGGACGCTCGTACACGCTGTGCTCGTCGGGCCCTGGGGCTCGCTGGTCGATGAGGGGTGCCTTCACGTCGAGGATGTCCCAATCCCCTGTCACGCGCGCGTAGTGGAGCGTGGCATAGACGAGCCAGAGGCGATCGTCCTGGATCCGCGTGCGTACGCCCTCCCCGAACGGCTCATGCCACCAATGTTGCGCGTCCCCTTCGGCAAACTGCCGCCCCGCGGCTCGAAGGATGTGCTCGCGTGCGATACCGGGCTCGCAGTGCAGGAGCGACAGCACGTCCTGCAGCTGATCTCGGAAGCCGAACGCGCCTCCCGACTGGTAGAACGCCGATCGCGCATGGAAGCGGCAGCTGAGCGTCTGATACGCCAGCCATCGATTCGTCAGCACATCGAGCGCGCGATCGGGAGTCCGCACTTCGACGGCGCCCAGCCGCTCATTCCAGAGTTGCCTGACCCGATCGAACTCGGCATCAACGGCACCGGACGCGCGATATTTGGCGACGAGCTCACGAGCCGCCCCCTCTTCTGCCCCGTCGCCGAGAACGAACGTCACCTCGGTCGTCTCCCCCACAGGCACGATCACGTTCGCCTGGATGGCACCGCAGGGATCGAGACCGGCGCCCACGCGTCCGGGCAAATGGGCGAAACGCATGGCCGACGGATCGCGGAGCGTGCCGTTGCGACCGATGAAGCTTGTTCGATCGCCGGTGATGGTCCGCGTCGACGAGGACGTGTCAAGAAACGCGACCCGCTGGCCGAAACCGGCGCGGAACGCGTTGCGCGCGAACAACGCGCCGCACACCTGGTCGATCGAGGTGAAGATGTGTGCCGCCGAGCGCGAGCGGTTGTCGGAGAGACACCAGTCGACGTAGTAGCAGATGCTCAATTCCCTGGGCTCCGATCCTTCGTTCCGCACGCGAAGGCGCAGAACCTTGACGGGATCGTTGACCGGTACGAAGACGCTGAGATCGATCGCCAGCTTCCGGTGTGTGTGTTCGTAGACCACGTAGCCCTGACCGAAGCGTGCGTTGTACGCGATACCTCGCCCCGCCGGTGAGGCGGTCGCACTCCAGAACTCTCCGCTCGTGTCTTCGCGCACGTACACGACTTCGCCGGGCGGATCGACGATCGGATCGTTATTCCAGGGCGTCAGCCGGTTCTGGTAGCTGTTCTGAGACCACGTATTCCCGAGGCTGGACTCGGTCGCGACGAAACCAAACTGCGCGTTGGCGACGATGTTCGACCACGGCGCCGGTGGGCGCGCAGAGACATGATATTCGCGGCCGTCCTGTGTGAACCCGCCGTAACCATTGAAGAATGCGAGTGAGGCTCGATCACCACCGGCGGAATCGCGGGCGCCGGCCTGAGGCTTCTTCGTGACGGTGACGAGCGGACGAGGAGGAACCGGCGGAAGCAGTGGTCGCCGCAGCTGCACTTCGAACCCGCCGCGCGATCCTTCAAAGATGGCTCGCGCGACTGCGCGCAGCAGCACTCGATCCGGCTCGGTCATGCTGTCGGCACGTCTCAGGAACAGACCGCCCGGTCGGTCGATCCACGCATGCGAAGGACCTGATTCCGCCATTCGCTGCAGCTCGTCCTGCACGTCCTGGCGGTAACTCGTCGGGAGCTCGTTGAGGATCACCAGGTCGAAGACAAACCCTCGCGCGCGCAGGTATTCCTGCCCGCGCAGCAACTCTTTCGCCAGCCCCACTTCGCCGCCGTCGGCCACCGTCACCAGGACGATTGGAAGGTCGCCCGAAATGCCGTACTTCCAGAGATCAGGGGGCGTACCTGTGTTCCGCAGAACAGCCTCCGGCGAGCGCAGCCGTGGATCCGCATAGATGACTCGCGCCGCCAACCTTTGATATCGCGCTTCATCTTCCCGGCTCACACCCAGGTAGCGGAGCTCGATCTCGCTATGTGTGCTGGCGAGCGCGAAAGCGCGCGCCGATACCTGCGGGTCGTGGTACTTCTCGATCAAGGCGCGTACGCCGTCCTCGTTCTCCCCCACGACTGTCGCGAACGACAGTCTGACCGTAACGCCAGGAGGCACTTTCACGCGCACTCGAAGGCTCGCGATCGGATCGAGCACCGCTCCGGTGGCGCCCGAGAGCGGTTTATCCGCCATGAGGGCCACGGGTGAACCGATGGTGCCGCCGCGCCCGACAAAATGCTCGCGATCGGTTTCGAACTGCACCTCTTCGCCGATCCGTCCTCGGCTGGCCAGCACGTGACCCATGTACAAGCGCCGCTCGCGAGACCGCGGACGTCGTGCGCAGAGAATCGCCTGGTGCTCGGGCACCCGCATCGTTGCGATGAAGAGATTGCTGAAGACCGGATGCGCGACGTCGGAGGCCTGCGGGGCGAGCACGACTTCCATATAACTCGTCAGCTCGAGCTCCCGGAGGACGCGCGAGTGGTTGGTCACCGACACCCGTCGAATCTCCGCATCGTCTTCCGGCGAGACCGTCACTTCGGTGAAGGTCTCGATATCTTCGTCGCGTCGCCGGATGACCGCGCGATCGGGCGCGAACGTCACTTCGTAGCTATCGGCCTCGCGTCCGCTGGGTTGGAAGCCAGCCGACCAGAAGGCGAGCGTCTCGACGTCGCGGATGTAGCAGAAGCTGCCCCACCCGTCGCAAGTGGCGTCCTCGCGCCAGCGCGTGACGGCGACGTCGCGCCAGCGCGTATAGCCGCCGCCCGAGTTGGTCACCATGACGCTCATCGAACCATTCGACAGCACATGCGCGCGCGGCGTGACGGTATGCGGCGTGACGTAGCGGCGCACGAGGGCTTGCGCGACGCGCCCCGGCGCTTCCTGAACCTTGTGTTCTTCAGGAGGCCGATCGAGCGGAACCAGATGCGGGCTGCGCTCCTGCAGCAGCAGCTCCGCGGCCTGCACTCGCGGCTCGGCGTGGAAACGCGCCTGCATGATGTTCCCGTTCAAGCAGTTGTTCAACGCCACCAGGCTCATTCCATGGTGATGCGCCATGTACGTCCTGATAACCGCGCGGCGCTCTCCTGGTTCGACACGGTCGCTCGTGTAGTCGATCGCCTCGTAGTACCCCATCGGCCCGAGCGCCCCCTCCGAGTCCAGATACTCGAGGTTTGCGAGCACTTCTCTTGGCCTGAAGGGCGCCGCCAGCAGGCTGGCATACGGGGCGACGACAAGGTCGTCGGCCAGTCCGCGCTTCAATCCGATGCCGGGTACACCGAACGCGCGGTACTGGTAGTTGCCCGCTGTGTCCTGTACGTTGTAGGCCGACTCGGAGATACCCCACGGCACGCCGAGGCGTGACGCGTATTCGATGTGACGGGTCACGACCGCTTCGTACGTCTCGTTGAGCAGCGTGCGCGGATACGTGCGCATGATCAGCAGCGGCATCAAGTACTCGAACATCGATGCACTCCACGACACCAGCGCGCGATGAGGACCGACCGGGGTCATCAGACGCCCCAGCTTGAACCAGTGCTCCTGCGACACGTGGCGCATCGCGATGGCAATAAAACTGGCCAGCCGTGCTTCTGAAGCCAGCGCGTCATAAAACGTCGAGTCACGGCGACCCTCCGTCACGTTGTAGCCGATCGCGAACAGGTGCCGCTGCCGGTCGAAGAGAAACTCCAGTTCGGTCTCTTCCGCAAACGCGTCTGCGGCCGCGGCTAGCCTGTGCGCCGTTCCGCGGAGCGCCTCGCGCGTGTCGTCCGGAGCCTTCGACATCGCGGCAAGCTCGCGTCGTTGCTCTGTGATAATGGATGCGGCGGCATCGAGCCACCAAGCGGCCGACGCCAACTGGGATGCCGAAGCGGGCATGCGATCTTCGGCGTCGTGGACGCGCGAGGCGAGCACCGCCAGCTCATCGGATATTCGCAGCAACCACTTTGCCGACGATTCCACGGTTGTGGGCAGCGCGTCGAGCTCGATCCGCAGCCGACGGAGGTCGTTCCGGAGGTCACGCGCGGCTTCTCGTCCCAGGGTGGCCAGCGGCGCAGCACCTTCACGCTCGAATGCGTCGATGGTGTCGCAGAGTCCCTCCTGAACACGCCGATCGATGACAGGCGGCTCTTCGACCATCGCCGCCAATGCGGCCTTCAGCGTCAGGAGATAGCCGAGCAGATTGCCGCTATCCACCGTCGAGACGTAGAGCGGCGCCAGCGGGACGAGACTCTGGGTGTCGTACCAGTTGAATAGATGGCCACGGTACTTCGGCAGACGCAGAAGCGACTCGAAGGTGCGCTCCAATCTCGTGAGGCATTGGGTTCTCGAGATATAACCGAGGTCCCACGCCGAGACGATCGCCATCATCTGGAGGCCGATGTTCGTCGGCGAGGTGCGATGCGCGATCGGATCCGATCGGCCTTCCTGATAGTTGTCAGGAACCAGCCAGTTGTCGCCGGGCGTCAGCAGCTCTTCGAAGAATCGCCACGTGAGGCGGGCGACCTTACGGAACTGCCGACGATCGCGCGTGTCGAGTGAACGCCTGCGATCTTCACGGGGCAACCCGGTCTCGTAGGCAAGAAACGGGGAACTGCCCCACAGCACGACCACCGGAACGGCCCATCCCAGGCTAGCCGGCGCAAGCACTGCCACGGCCAGCGCCAGCGCGAAGGCTAGTACCGGCGCGCTCCACATATGCCGCAGCACATTGGCCCGCTCACCGCTCAATCGTTCAGCTGAGTCCGCCGCGGTCACCCACTCCAGCAGATGCTTCTTCGTAAACAGCCGCATGAGCGTGCGGCCGATCGCATCGACCATCACGGCCGATTGATGCAGGAGGAACGCACTCGTCAACAGCACCTGGTGCAGGCTCGCAAGTAGGTTCGCCTGCTCGGCCCGGAGATGATCGCGAAAGCGGACGCCGCGGGCGCGGTTGGTAAATGTCTGCCCCCACTGAACATACGCGGGGAAAAACAGCACGAGAAAGGCGGTGCCCGTCCACAGTGAGGGGCCGCCCGGAAGAACAAGCCATCCCGCGGCCAGCAAGGCGACCAAGGCCGGCGGGAGAAGGCTCCGCCGGAGGTTGTCGAAGATCTTCCAGCGTGCAATGGCCGGCAGCATCGCCTTCCCACCCAGCCAGGGCACCAGCTGCCAGTCGCCGCGAACCCACCGATGTAGACGGGCGATCCACGTGACGTAGTGAGTCGGGAAATCGTCGATGACTTCCACATCCGTACAGAGCGCGACTCTCGCGAACAGCCCTTCGAAGAGGTCATGACTCAGGAGCGCGTTCTCTGGTACGCGATTCTGAAGCGCACGTTCGAAGGCGTCGATGTCGTAGATGCCCTTGCCGACATAGCTGCCCTCGCCGAACAAATCCTGGTACACGTCCGAGACGGCGCTCGTGTACGGATCGATGCCGACGTGGCCCGAAAACACTTCCGAGAAGCTTGTTGCCGAGGCGCTGACAGCTCCAATCGCCACCCGCGGCTGAAGCACGCTGTAGCCTTCGGTGACGCGCCCGGAGATCGCATCGAAGCGGGCGCGATTCAACGGATGAGCCAGCGTCCCGACGAGCTTCAACCCGACATCGAGCGGAAGGTCGGTATCTGAATCGAGCGTGATGACATAGCGCATGGACTGAAGCAGATCGACATTCCCGATCTGCACCGCGAAGCTCGTATCCTGCGCCCCCCTCAACAGCCGGTTGAGCTCGTGCAGCTTGCCGCGTTTGCGCTCCCATCCCATCCACTTCCCTTCCGAGGCGTTCCACCGCCGATTCCTGTGAAGGAGGTAGAACCGCTCGGCTCCATGCTGCACATTGAGCGTCGTGATGAGCTCAATCGCGAGCTCGACGAGCGCTTTGTCGTCCGGCAGCGTCTCGCTATCGGCATCGACGAAATCGCTCAAGAGCGCAAAGCGCAGGTTGTCATCGTGATTGGCAAGCGAGCGCACTTCGAGGGCGTCGACGAGCTCTCGTATTCGCCCCTCAGAAGAAAGAATCGTCGGCACCGCCACAATCGTGCGCAAGTGGTCGGGAATGCCGTGTCGCAGCGCCAGTTTCGGCAGCGGCCGTGGCGGAATAATCGTCGTGAGAATCGTATTGAGAAAGCTGAGGGCGAGCTCGCTGACCGGCAGGATGGTCACCAGGGCCACCAGCAGCATCATCGGTACGGAGGCGCCACTGTTGCGCGCGTAAATAAGAAGACTCGCTTCGAACACCACGGTCGTGAGCGCGACGCTGCCCAGATAGCTGATGGCGGGATGTTTGAAGATTAGGCGACTGAGCCGCTCCGGGACCGTCGGAAAATAGCGCAGGGCCCTCTCCAGCTCGAAGCGCCCGCGCGAAATCAGGTAATACCCGACATGATGCCGGCGATCGGCATCCGGGTGTTCTCGCTGAGCGGTTTCCGCAAGCCTCACAGCGCGCTCCGCCACGTCGAGCTCGTCCGCCCCCGAGCGCCTCGACAGTTGCTCGACCGATTTCCTGTATCGATCTCGCGTCGGCTGGTCCATATCGGCGTACGCGCCGGCCGGATCGCGGCGCAGAATCCGCTCGACGCGGCTGACGCCTTCGACGAACGCCGGCCAATCCAGCGCCGACAGCACGCGCATGGTCGTGATGATGTTGGCGATCGAGAGCTGGTCGATGGCTTCGCGGTGCTGCTCCAGCCGCAGCACTTCGTCGGGCGACTGTCCACGCGCGCCCAACCTGGTCTGCAGCCATCGCCATGCCGTCGTCGATGCGACCGACTGATCGCGCAGGTTGTGCAGGATCTCCACGACGAATGTGGCCGATGTCTTCGCCGCCAAATGCAACGGCGGTTGCGTCTTGTCGGGCAAGCTCAGAAGCTTGGCCGCGAACTTTCGTGCCGCCTCCCGTTCCTGCTTCGCACGAAGCGTCCCCACCGCCAGACCGCAGAGATTTTCGACGAGGGCGAGCCGCAGCATGATGGGAATCGCCCATAGCTCGCCGATCGTCAGCGGCGTCACGTCCTGATAGGCATCGGCGAACCGGCGAAGCGACTCCTGATCGAACCGGCCGGCCGTATGAGTGACGAAGTTGCGCGCAAACACGTAGACGCGCGGGTAGCGCCGCCACCGTCCTGCCGTCAGCGTCGGCAGCTCTTCGTAATATTTTCGAGGCAGGTTGCGACGAATCTCGAGCAGTTGCACGCGGACGACATAGTGGTTGTCGCGGAGCCACTCCTCCGATGGTGTTTCGGGCTTGGAGGTGAAACCTTCTTCGGATAATTTCTTGTAGATGTTCTCGAGACGATCGGCGTTGCGATCGAGCCTGGCCAGCAGCTCACGCCGGGGCCCACCACCGCCGGTCTCTCGGTGCTCCACCGCAAGCTGCCTTGCGTGCGACTCGAGCTGTTCGAGCGGGAGAGGCGCCCTTGCTCCGGGGAAATCGTCGTCGGCGTCGGGAATAGTTGTCGGTGGAGCTTCGCTTGGGTGCACTGGGGACTAAGGATGGCCTGCTTTGCAGCCTGAATGCCAGCTTATCCAACGGTCTGCAGAATGATGCGGTCATTTTTTGTCCGCAAATCATCGAATTGGGCTGAGCACTGACGTGGAATGCGACATGATTAGGCGATGAATCAAACTGCGACAGTCAGGCTCGACGTGTGGCTCGACATCGCGTGCCTCTACAGGACGAGATCCGAAGCGCAGCGTGCCTGCCAGGGTGGCAAGGTCGAGGTCAACCGGCAGCGCAGCAAGTCGCACCGCTTGCTCCGAATCGGTGATGAGATTCGCCTCAGTCGACCATTCGGCCGCAAGCAGACCGTGACCGTCGTTGGACTGGCCGATCGTCACATGGCAAAGGCTGACGCCCGACTCCTCTACCGCGACACCACACCGCCCATCTCGGAAGCAGAGAAGGATCTACGCAGGCTCGAGCGCATCTATCGCGAGGGGATGCAGCGCTCCCACACGCCCGATAAGCGGGAGCGGCGGGCAATCAGAAAATTGAAGGGACGCTAAAGCAGATCGTTTTCGAGCTTGTCGACATCGCGCGCCGCGGCCTCTTCCTCGACTTCCAAGTGCGGATGCTTGCGCGCGTACAGAAATGCGATTGCGAAGATCACCACAATCAATCCAAGAGCCAGCCACTTCGGAATCTCGAAGTGCACCCAGCCCTGCTGATGGGCAAACTCCAGCAGCAGCTTGATGCCCACCCACGCGATGATGATAAAAGCGCCATCCACCAGCGCCGGGTACTGCTGAACGAGCGTCAGCAGTTTGCCGATGACAATCCGCATCGCGATGATCCCAAGCACGCCGCCCGTCAGGATCACCCAGGTCTTGTTCGACATCGCGACGGCCACGAGAATCGAGTCGATTGCAAACACGATATCCGTCAACTCGACTTTAACCACGGTTGCCCAGAACGCGGTGAGGCCAAACATCGCCCTGGCCGGCGGCGGCGTGCGTCGATCGTGTCCCTCTTCGCCGCGGAAGAAGTGAGAGTACGGGAGATACAACAAATAAGCCGCCCCGATGAGCTTGACCCAGCTCAGCTGAATCAGATACACCGCGAGGAGTGTGGCCACGGCGCGAAAGAAGAACGCGCCAAGGATTCCGTAACGAAGGGCCTGCTTCCGCTGCTCCTTGGGAAGTCCGAGGACGAGCACCGCCAGAACCAACGCGTTATCAGCACTTAGAAGGCCTTCGAGCAGAACAAGAAGGACAATCGTAACGAGGTCATGCCATTCAAACATGCGGCGCCTATCATATGATGAATTAGCGCCGTGATTGAGGCGCTATCCTTTCGGAGGGCCACCACGGCAGACATCAGAGATGGACTTTAAGGACTACTACGCAACCCTCGGCGTCGCCAAAACGGCCAGCGAGAAGGAGATAAAGCAGGCCTTCCGCAAGATGGCGCGCAAGTACCATCCAGACGTCAATCCAGGCGACAAATCGGCCGAATCCCGCTTCAAGGAAATCAACGAAGCGTACGAGGTTGTCGGCGATCCCGAGAAGCGCAGGAAATACGATGAGCTCGGATCGAACTGGAAGATGTACGAGCAGGCGCAGCAACAACGCGGAGGCGCTGGCGGCTTCGATCCGAGCCAGTGGAACGTGCACACCGGCAGTAGCGGCGCTCAGGGCAACTACCGGACGATGACTCCCGAGGAAATGCGCGATTTATTCGGCAATGAAGATCCCTTCTCCGATTTTTTTCACGCGTTTTTCTCGGGCGGCGGGGAGCCCGAAATCCGTGGGCGTGGAGGGCGCGCGGGCACACGATCGCCGCGGGTGCAGCAGGGGCGTGACGTCGAGCATCCACTCGATCTGTCGCTCGAGGACGCGTACAGGGGATCGACCCGGCGATTCACGATGAAGCATGATGGGCAATCGCGAACGGTCGACGTCCGCATTCCTGCAGGGGTCGCTGAAGGATCGCGGGTGCGCGTCGCTGGTGAGGGTGAGAAGGGATCCGGAGGCGCCGCCGCGGGCGACCTTTACCTGCGCGTGCACGTAACGCCCGATTCCCGATTCGAGCGCAAAGGCCAAGATTTGCACGCAAAAGTGCGGGTGCCTGTGACGACAGCGGTGCTCGGGGGCGAGGGCGAGGTGCCGAATCTCGGGGGTAAGCCGCTGCGGCTCAAGATTCCAGCTGGGACCCAAAACGGCCAGGTCTTTCGTCTAAAGGGACATGGCATGCCTTTGGTAGGTAAGCCAGGAGAGCATGGCGACCTGTACGCCACGGTCGAAGCGGAGCTGCCACGGCAGCTCACACCGGAAGAGCGCACGCACTACGAAGCGCTTGCCCGCCTCGCCGCAGGCAAGAGCTCGGCTGCTTGAACGGTGATGGCGCGGCTAAAGCCGCGCCCTACGTGCTGTTTGTACGTAACGTGTTTCCGTACGTAGGGTCCGGCTTTTGCCGGACCGAGAACGACGATGAACATTAACAAGTACACCGAAAAAGGTCGCGAGAGCGTGGCCGCGGCGCTGCAAATCGCCGAGCAGATGAACCATGCGCAGATCGAGCCAGAGCATCTGTTGCTCGCGCTCGTCGAACAGCAAGACGGCATCGTCCCCGCCCTGTTGCGTAAGATGGGCGTGGAACCCAAGCCTCTCGCCGATCAGCTGCGCGCCGAGTTGTCGACGCAGCCGGCCGCCTACGGGGGATCGCAGCCGTCGCTCTCCCCCCGCCTTCGCAAGGTCACGGACGCCTCCGAGGCGGAAGCCGCTCGATTGAAGGATGAGTTCGTCAGCACCGAACACCTCCTGCTCGGCATCGCGTCCGAGGGCGGGCGAACAATCACGGCTCGACTGCTTCAGCAGTTCGGCGTCACGAAAGATCGCATCTTCGAGGTGCTGACTCAAGTCCGGGGAGCACAACGCGTGACCGACGAGAACCCAGAGGCGAAATATCAGGCGCTCGAGAAGTACGGCCGCGATCTGACCGAGCTGGCGCGGCGCGGAAAGCTCGATCCGGTAATCGGACGGGATGAAGAGATCCGGCGCGTCATCCAGGTGCTGTCGCGCCGCACGAAAAACAATCCGGTGCTCATCGGAGAGCCAGGCGTAGGCAAAACGGCCATCGTCGAGGGACTCGCGGGCCGCATCATCAACCACGACGTGCCCGAAGGCCTGAAGAACAAGAGGATCATCGCGCTCGATATGGGTGCGCTCATCGCAGGCGCCAAGTACCGGGGAGAATTCGAAGATCGGCTGAAGGCGGTCCTCAACGAGGTCAGCCAGTCCGAAGGCGAGATTGTTCTCTTCATCGACGAGTTACACACCGTCGTAGGCGCCGGCGCGACCGAAGGGTCGATGGATGCCTCGAACATGCTGAAGCCGATGCTCGCGCGCGGCGAGCTGCACACGATCGGCGCGACAACGCTCGATGAGTACCGGAAGTACATCGAGAAGGATGCCGCCCTGGAGCGCCGGTTTCAACCGGTCATGGTCGGCGAGCCGACCGTCGAAGACACGATCAGTATTCTTCGGGGCCTGCGCGAGCGCTACGAGATCCACCACGGCGTGCGCATCAAGGACGCTGCACTCGTAGCCGCGGCCGTGCTTTCCCACCGCTACATCACCGACCGATTTCTGCCAGACAAGGCGATCGACCTCGTCGACGAATCGGCATCAAAGCTCCGGATGGAAATCGATTCAATGCCGGCGGAGCTCGACGAGCTTAACCGGCGGGTGATGCAGCTCGAGATCGAGCGCGAAGCGCTGCGAAAAGAAAAGGACAAGGCTTCGAAGGAACGACTCGGGAAGCTCGAGAAGGAGCTCGCCGACCTCAAGGAGGAGCACACGCGCTTGATGGCGAGGTGGCAACAGGAAAAAGAAGCCATTCAGCGCCAGCGGAAGCTCAAAGAAGAGTTGGAACAGATTCGCCTCGAGATCGAGCGCGCACAGCGTGCGGGTGACTACGGAAAAGCATCAGAGCTCCAGTACGGCCGCCTCCCCGAGCTCGAGCGGCTGATTCGTTCCGAAGAGGAACGAGTCGCCACTGCCTCGAAGCTGGGCGAAGGCATGTTGAAGGAAGAGGTCGATGAGGAGGACATCGCCGAGGTGGTCAGCAAGTGGACCCACATCCCGGTAAGCCGGCTCGTCGAGGGAGAGATCCAGAAGCTCATCCACATGGAAGAGCGGCTCCATAACCGCGTCGTCGGTCAGGACGAGGCGATCCAGGCTGTCGCCAATGCTATTCGCCGCGCGCGAGCCGGTCTGCAGGATCCCAACAGGCCACTCGGCAGCTTCATCTTCCTCGGTCCAACCGGTGTCGGAAAAACCGAGCTTGCCCGGGCGCTCGCAGAATTTCTCTTCGACGACGAGCACGCGATGATCCGCATCGATATGTCGGAGTATCAGGAAAAGCACACAGTCTCGCGACTGCTGGGCGCGCCGCCCGGATACGTGGGCTATGAAGAAGCCGGCCAACTGACCGAAGCGGTGCGCCGCCGGCCGTACTCCGTCGTGCTGTTCGATGAGATCGAGAAGGCGCACACCGAAGTACTGAACGTCATGCTCCAGCTCCTGGACGACGGACGGCTGACCGATGGGAAAGGCCGCACGATCGATTTCAAGAACACCGTGGTGATCATGACGTCGAATCTTGGAAGCGCGTTCCTGTCAGATCTGGGCGATCGCGGCATCGACGAAGGCGTCCGGCGGCAGGTGATGGAAGCGCTGCGCGCGCACTTTCGCCCGGAGTTCATCAACCGCGTCGACGACATCATCGTCTTCCACCCGCTGAATCGCGCGCAGATGAAGACGATCATCGACATCCAGGTCAAGAACCTTCTCAAGCGCCTCGAAGAGCGGAAGATCTTCGTCACCCTCACCGACGCGGCCAAGGACTGGCTCGTCCGCGAGGGCTACGACCCTGCGTACGGGGCGCGGCCGCTCAAGCGCGCCATTCAACGCCACATCCTGGATCCACTGGCGATGCGCGTGCTCGAGGGAGTGTTCCGCGAAGGCGACCACGTGCAAGCAGACACAGGACCTGAAAGTCTTCAGTTTGTGAAACAGTCGGCCGGGTCTGTGGTGGGGTGATGCCGTCTACTGGAGCACGCCCACCAAATCCCCGAGGAGAACGCCGCGCCGTGCCCCGTCGGCCAGGCGGATCGATGTGGTACGCGCTCGGCTTGCTGCTGCTTTTGGCACTGGCCCAGGCCTATTTTCTGATGCCAGCTGGCCGACAGCTGTCTTACAGCGAGTTCAAGACGCACCTCAAGCAAGGCAAGATCGCGGAGGTGATCGTAGGCGAGCAGATCATCCGCGGCACGCTGAAGCCAGCTGCTCCGAGCGCAGAACCAGAGCGGTTCATCACGACCCGCATCGAGGATGCGGCCCTCGTTCCGGAGCTCGAGCAGGCCGGCGTGAAGTACACCGGCGAACTGATGAACCGCTGGCTCCCCGAATTGTTGAGCTGGGTCATTCCCCTGCTGCTGCTCGTCGCCGTCTGGAGCTTCTTCATGCGACGCATCGGCGGCGCGGAGGGCGGCGTGATGTCGTTCGCCCGCAGCCGCGCGAAGATTTACGCGGAAAGCGACGTGAAGGTGGGGTTCGACGATGTGGCGGGCGTCGACGAAGCCAAAGAGGAGCTGAAGGAAATCGTCGAGTTCCTGCAGCATCCGAAGAAGTACACAAACATCGGCGGCCGCATTCCCAAAGGCGTGCTGCTTGTCGGCCCTCCAGGCACAGGCAAGACCCTGCTGGCCAAAGCGGTCGCGGGCGAAGCCAAGGTTCCGTTTTTCAGCTTGAGCGGATCGGAATTCGTCGAGATGTTCGTGGGCGTCGGCGCGGCGCGCGTGCGCGATCTGTTCGCACAGGCCGAGGCCAAAGCCCCCTGCATCGTCTTCATCGACGAGCTCGACGCGCTGGGCAGGGCGCGCGCGCAAGGTCCCATGGGCACCCATGAAGAACGGGAGCAGACGCTGAACCAGCTGCTGGCCGAGATGGACGGGTTCGATTCGCGCAAGGGCGTCATCATCATGGGCGCCACGAACAGGCCCGAAGTGCTCGACCCTGCCTTGCTCAGGCCCGGCCGCTTCGATCGTCAGGTGTTGGTCGACAAGCCCGACGTCAGAGGACGCGAGCAGATACTGCAGATTCATGCGCGCGCGGTGAAGATGCTGCCAACCGTGGATCTCAAGGTCGTCGCCGCACGAACAGCGGGCTTCGCCGGCGCCGACCTCGCCAACCTCGTCAATGAGGCTGCCCTGCTGGCGGCGCGCAACAACAAGGAAGCCGTCGACATGAGTGATTTCAACGAGGCCATCGACCGCCTTGTCGCCGGTCTCGAAAAGAAGCGCGTCATGAACACTCGCGAGCGAGAAACGATCGCATACCACGAATCAGGCCATGCCATCGTCGCAAACGCCATGACGGGCATGGACCCGGTTCACAAGATCTCGATTGTCCAGCGCGGCTTCGGCGCGCTCGGCTACACGATGCAGCTGCCACTCGAGGATCGCTACCTGATGACGCGCACCGATCTGCAGAATCAGATGGCCGTGCTGCTTGCCGGTCGCGCGGCGGAAGAGATTGCCATCGGGGAGATCTCGACCGGTGCCCAGAACGACCTTCAGCGCGCGACCGATATCGCCAGGGCGATGGTCACGCAGTTTGGGATGAGCGAAGAGCTCGGGACCGTGAACTATGAAGGCTCTCGCCGGAACCCGTTTCTCGACATTCCCCTCGGGCCCGAGCGCGGCGCCTATGGTGAGGGCACTGCGCAGCGAATCGACGCGGAGGTGAAGCGCCTGCTCGAAGACGCGCACGATCGCGCCCGCCAGGTCATCGCGGATCACCGGCAACTTCTTGAAGTCGTGACACGAAGACTGCTCGAGAAGGAAGTTATCGAGGGTGATGAACTGCGGCAGCTCACCGCCGATGTTGAAGGACGACCAGTCGGAACATTTTAGCCAGTCTCGACGCGGAGGCGCAGAGACGCAGAGAATCGGTGTTAGCTGTAGGGCGGAACTTTAGTTCCGCCGTGTAAGTAAGAAGTTAAGAAGTAGGAAGTGAGAAGTAAGGCGGGCCTCGATTTTGAGACCAACCCTTTTTTGTGTTTCCTTAGTCTTCTTCAAGAACGAGGCGCTCTTTTCGGCTTCACATCTCTGGACCACAAACCCCACGCGGATGGCGTTTTGGCGTCGGTTCGAAGGACCGAGCCGCCTGGTTCGTCCGCAATCCGCCCCAGAAGGCGACGTGGCCAGTCTCGACGCGAAGGCGTAGAGTCGCGGAGGTTCGCGCAAGCTAGTGCAAGGCGCTGCTGATGAAGGGCTTGCTCAGTGGCACTCGGCTCGCAGTCTTCTGCTATGCTGCGAGCCGCGCAGAAGAAAGGTAGATAGCCAGATACTGGAGGGCGAATGAGACAGTGCTGGAGTCGGCGAGCGTTGTGGGTCGTACTCGGCACTCTGGCGTGCGCGATGCCAGCGGCCGCAATCTCCGGATCTGACAGGAAGGCGGTAGAGGCGATCAGCAGCTTGATAGCCAAGTACGCCCAAGCGGTGAGTGCCGCCGACAGCAAGCTCGCCTCCGAGGTCTGGGCTGACTCGTCTGACGTATCGTTTATTCACCCGCTGGGGCACGAACACGGGTGGGAGGCGATCAAGACAAATGTCTTCGAGAAACTAATGGGCGAGACGTTCTCGGAACGAAGCCTGAAAGTGAAGGACCTTCAGGTTCACACGTCTGGGAATGCGGCCTGGGCTGAGTTCTACTGGGACTTCTCTGCCAAGTTCCGCAAGGATGGCACCGCGATCGAGACACACGGCCGCGAGACGCAGATCTACAGGAAGACGGGCGGGCGGTGGCGCCTTGTCCACGTCCATTACTCGGGAATGCCTGTCGTTCCTGGCCGCGAGGGTTTCTGAGGATGCCGGCGGTCCGGAGTGTCAATCTGTGATCAGGATGGATCACCAATCAGTGTGACGGGCTCTCAACCCATCGAAGGGATCGGGTTATGCGTAATCCAATCGTCGGAGTGTTAGCCTGGGCCCTTCTGAGCACGTCGGCAACGGCTCAAACGACCGACGGCGGTTGCGAGAGGGCGCTTTCCACCTCCTTGGCCCGCATCGCCAATACGATGCACTCGACGATCCGCGTGGCGTTTCTCCCGATTCCCGTTTGACCCTAAAGGGGCGCACTCCCATCTGCTCTTCTCGTCGGTCGAGACCTAACAAGGCGGTGGATCCGTCACGCTCGCTGTCCAGATAATGTGTCGCCGCAGCGTACGGCTCAGCAGAGGATGGAAATCCTTCTTCCGCTCTGCGATCCGATCGGCCGCCCAGCGGCGCTGAAGATTTATTGGCTACCCACCTTGAATGCCGAGTGGAAGTGCACAGTCGCTGTTTTGCCGTCTAGAATCCCTGCCACCAGTTCGGCAACCATGAAGACTTCCTCGGACACGTCGAATTCGCAGACGAAGCCGACGCTGGACGCGGGCTTGAAGCCGAAACGAGGGTAATACGCTGGGTGACCGACGACAAACACTGCGTCGGCCCCCAGACGTCTGCATTCATCGAGGCCCGCTCGTACCAGCGCCGACCCGATGCCAGCGCGCTGGCGCTGGGGAGTCACCGCCATTGGCGCGAGCGCCATCGCCCGAACCTCCTCTGCGCCTGTCAGTTGAACCGGTGAAAACATGATGTGACCGACGATCTCACCGTCTTCTTCCGCAACAAGAGAAATCACGTTCTCCGCACCCGATCGCAGTACATCGACGATCACCGCCTCAGTGCTGGAATTAAAAGCAGCCCGATTGATCGCGTGGATCTTGGGGACGTCCATGACCTGTTCCGTTCGAATTCGCATCGCTCGATTCCTTAGAGGACCAACCGGTCCCATTAGACACAACTCCCTGGCGCCCCGCTTCGGCAAAGCGGGCACACGATAAGCGTGCCGGTTTCTAAAACCGTGATGAAAGGAGAACTCGAGGAGGTGCCAAAGTCGAGCTCAAACAGCCGTGATGACCGTGAGAACTGCGAGCTCGGCTATAGCGCGGCGGCCATGAGCGACCAGTTTAGCACCAGTGAGATGCGGCTTTCGCTCCCTGGATCATATCGCGCATAATCACTGCGATCATGGTAGGCTCGAAACGATCACATGACGCCGGAGTTCGAGTAGGACGCGACGAAGGCGGCGGACAATCTCAAGAAGCACGGGAGCTGATCATCGGTCACTCAGTCCAGCAGCGTGTCCTTGTCGTGTGTTTTACGGACCGACCACCGAGAACACGAATAATAGGCGCCAGGGAAGCAACGGCGCATGAGCGACATGAGTATGAGCAAAACACCACAAAAAGATCGACGTAAATCGAGCGACCTGCAGAGTGAATACCAGTTCGACTATTCGCGGGCCAAGCCGAACCGCTTTGCTTCGCGCATGAATCGGCCGGTCGTGGCGGTCGTCCTGGAATCAGATGTTGCGGCGGTGTTCGATTCCTCAGAGAAGGTCAACGCTCAATTGCGATCGATGCTGTCCGGACGCAAGGCGAGAAAGACGGCACCGCAGGTGCGCCCTCATCGGCGCAAGGCGGGCTAAGCAGCACTGGAGCTGACGGCGTGCTGCAGCACTGAGCGCCGCGGCTCAGTTGGGCGACGTTAGGCCAGCAAGACCGGTGTTCACCTTCGAATGACCGACTCGGTATTTACGATCGGCGATCAGCAGAGTCGCTGGGCATCCACACGGCCCCGTGATCCTAAATGGGCATCCTACCTCGCAGAGCGGGAGGACAATCTGTTTCTTCGTCACCTCCATGCTGATACTTTGCGAGAGTTCCGGTTGAGCGACGGTTCTGAACTGAAGGACACGCCGAAACGTCCCGCAAAGATGCGGGCCCTCGTCTCGTCGTCGGCACTCGCGGTTAATTTCTTTGACGCATGGCGCGATACTGACAAATCAGTGTTGAGCGAGGCGCTCGACCTTCCGTCAGCCATTAGCACGTTGACATTCGAATACAAGACACGAAGCTATCCCGTACGACCGAGGTCGCCGAATCTGGATCTGATGATGCGGCTCAGGAACAGTCGACACGTTGCCGTGGAATCAAAGTTCTCTGAGCCGTATTGCTCGAGCAATGGCTACGGCCTCTTGTCGGCGAAGTACTTTCCAACGACCGCAAAGCTATGGGAACATGCTGGCCTTCCCTCCGTCCAGCGAGTCGCCGAGACACTTCGGCCAGAATGGATTCACCTCGACGTTCCGCAATTGGTAAAGCACCTGTTGGGGCTGGCCGCAGATCCATCGAAGCCCGCGATGCTCATCTACCTCTGGTTCGATACTGCCAAACCAGACGCACTGGCCCATCGGCGCGAGGTCGAACGGTTCAGCGCGGCCGTAGCCGGTTCGCCGGTTGAATTCCTTGCGATAACTTATCAAGAGGTGTTTGCGAGGTTGAAGCCATCTGTCGAACCCGTTCCAGAGTGGTACTCGTACATGGACGGCCGCTATTTTCAAACAAGCGGTCTAACCGCGTGACGAAGCCGACGCCCAGCGCGTCCAGTAACATGCCGCCAGCATGCGGCTCATCGCGCAACGTAGCCTATTGGCTGAACCTCCTCACGGATTGCGTGGTTGAGTTTCGAAGAACGACCGCGTATTCTGCTATTGATTCCTCAACGCGAGGTTCCCCATGACTGCCAAAGATACGGTGCGCGCGCTGCTCGATCGCCTCCCGGACGATTGCAGCCTCGATGAAGTGCAGTACCACTTGTACGTGGTCCAAGCCGTGGCACGCGGCGAGGTGGATGAGCAGGCCGGTCGTCTCATCCCGCACGAGCAGGTTGCGACAGAGTTGCGGCGCAAATGGCTGCTCGGACACGTCGGATAGTTTGGGGCGAGTCGGCGCAGGCCGCCCTAGACGAAGCCCTCACCTACATCTCGCAGACGTCCATTGACGGTGCGGTTCGAGTGCTCACACGCGCTCTGGAAGTCGCGGACAGTCTGTCGACTCTTGCGGACCGTGGACGAGTTGTTCCAGAAATCGGTGAGTCGACGCTACGGGAACTGTTTGTCTACGAATACCGACTGCTTTATAGGGTGCAAGAGGACCGCGTTGTTATCCGGGCTTTCCTTCACGGAGCACGCGACTTCTCGAGATGGCGGCGCGAACAAACACCGGACCTTTGAGCAGCGCAGGCGAACTAACCAGCCGGCTTGTCTTGTGAGCCAGCGACCGCCGCTTCGGCGGCCTGGAATCCAATCTTCGAGTGCGTGCCGTCACAGAATGGCTTTTTCGTCGACCCGCCGCAGCGGCATAGGGCGACCGGCCGTCTCGTAATTTCGTACGGCTTGCCATTCCAATCGAGCAGCGTCACGTCGTTGTCTTCGATCAGATACGGACCGTTCTGCCTCAGCCTGATGGTCGCCATCCCTACCCCATTTTCTGCATGGCCGAGAGGAACTCGGTGTTCCCCTTGGTCTTGCCCATCTTATCGAGGAGCAGTTCCATGGCTTCGACAGGCGACAGTGGATTGAGTACTTTGCGCAGCACCCAGATCCGCATGAGGTCGTCCTTGGGGATGAGCAGCTCTTCTTTTCGCGTGCCGCTCTTCTGGAGGTCGATCGCGGGGAACACGCGCTTGTCGGCCAGCTTGCGATCGAGATGGATTTCCATGTTGCCCGTCCCTTTGAACTCCTCAAAGATGACGTCGTCCATGCGCGAGCCGGTGTCGATGAGCGCCGTTGCGATAATCGTGAGCGACCCGCCCTCCTCGATATTTCGCGCGGCGCCGAAGAACCGCTTCGGCTTCTGCAACGCGTTCGAGTCGAGACCGCCCGACAGAACCTTGCCTGAGGGCGGAATGACGGTGTTATAGGCGCGGGCCAGGCGCGTCACGGAGTCGAGCAAGATGAGCACGTCTTTCTTGTGCTCGACGAGGCGCTTGGCTTTCTCGATGACCATCTCGGCGACCTGCACGTGGCGCTGCGCCGGTTCGTCGAAGGTCGAGGAGATCACTTCCCCGTCAACCGACCGCTGCATATCGGTGACTTCTTCGGGCCGCTCGTCGATGAGCAGGACGATGAGGAACACCTCGGGATGGTTCTGGACAACCGACTGGGCGATGTTCTGCAGCAGCATGGTTTTGCCGGTGCGGGGCGGTGCGACGATGAGACCGCGCTGCCCCTTACCGATGGGCGTCCACAAGTCCATCACACGCGCCGAGAGGTTCTCGGCCGCGGTCTCGAGCTTCAGGCGCTCCTGCGGATAGAGCGGCGTGAGGTTCTCGAAGAACAGCTTGTCGCGCGCCTGTTCTGGCTGCTCGAAGTTGACCGCTTCGACCTTGATCAGGGCGAAGTAACGCTCCCCTTCCTTCGGCGGCCGAATCTGTCCAGACACGGTGTCGCCGGTCTGCAGGTCGAACTTTCTGATTTGCGAGGGCGACACATAAATGTCGTCGGGACCAGGTAGGTAGTTGTAATCGGGAGCGCGCAGAAAGCCGAATCCGTCCGGCAGCACTTCCAGAACGCCCTCGGAGAAGATGAAGCCGCTCTGCTCGGTCTGCGCTTTCAGGATCTGAAAGATCAGCTCCTGCTTGCGCATGCCGGTGGCGCCGGCGACGTTGAGCTCCTTGGCGATCTGCGTCAGCTTCTGGATGCTCATGTCCTTCAGCTCGCCGATGTTGAGCCCTTCCCCGCGGCGTGACTGCCCCTGCTGGGGAGGTCGTTGCGGCGGTGCCTGCTGAGCATCCCCGGCAGGGGCTGCGGGTGCGGCCGCTGCTGCAGGCGCCGGAGGCGCTTCGGTCGTGGTCGTGGTTTGTTCTGGGGACGCCGCTAGTTCACTGGAAGAACCGCGCGACGCCGGATTCGGGCGCTTGTGATTTGTGGCCATAGAGTACTGACTGTTGTTTGGGGGTGTGTGTGCGCGCTCGTCACGCCCGGCTAACGACGGACATGGCGGACGACGCGCTGCGGAACCGGAACGAAGTTGAACGTGTGATCAAATTGCGGGGAAATCCGTGCTATTAACACCGCGGGTCCGGGAGAAAGCGCCCGCGTCCCTTCAGACAGGAACGTAGTGTCCGGCTTCTGCCGAACCGTGATACCAATCCGAGTATAGGACCCGCCATCGGCAGTGTCAAGCTAGGCGTACGGGTTCTCGCCAATGCCCAAAATGCTGCAGGCCACGATAGGCTCCACCCTCAGGGACCTGGCCAGCCGGATGAGCTCGGTGCTCTCCGACCCCGGGTTCAGCCACACTTCCGGAATCTGCTTGATGGCAACCTCCGGCATCACCTTTTCGCCGATGTCCGGCGGAATGTAAAAGGTCGCGATGTCGATAGCGTCGGGCACGTCAAGCACCGAGGGGTAAGTTCTCAGTCCTTCGACCTGAAGTTCATTGGGGTTGATCGGAATCACCGTGTAGCCCTGGCGCCGGAACGCCCGCACCGCGCGGTTGCCGAATTTCCGGGGGTCCGAGGACGCGCCGATCACCGCGACGACCTTACTCATCGGGAAAGATTTTACCCGGATTGAGGATGCCGGACGGATCAAAAGCAGCCTTGACCCTCTTCATCAGCGCGATCTCGTCGGCGGACAGCTCGAGGCCCAGATACTTCGATTTCGTGATCCCGATGCCGTGCTCGCCGCTGATGGACCCTTCGAGCGCCACCACCCCTTCGAACAACGCCCGCTCGGCTGCGCGAGCACGGCCCATGGCTTCTGCATCACCAGCCGGGGGCATGATGTTCACGTGGATGTTTCCGTCTCCCGCGTGGCCGAACGACGCCATCGGCAGGCGGTAGGCCTCCTGAATCTGTCTGACGAGTGCGAACAGCTCCGGCACTCGGCCGCGCGGCACGACAACATCGTTATTAAGCTTGACGGTCGAAATCTTCCTCAATGCCGCTGACAGCTCTCGCCGCAGATGCCAGATCTCCTCGCGCTCGGCTTCCGTGCCCGCACGCCGCACCTTGATGGCGCCGGCGGCACGACAGGCATCCTCGACCAGCGCCAACTCGGGACCCACTGCCTCGACCGCCCCATCGACTTCAACGATCAGAACGGCTCCCGTGCCGGGGCTGGCCATTGGCCGTCCCGCATGGGCGGCGAGGGCATTCAAGGACTCAGCATCGACGATTTCCAGAGCACCTGGGACGACGCTCCGTTCGATCAGTTTGGTCACACCGTCGGCCGCGTGCGGAATATCCGCAAACTCGGCCAGAAGCGTGGCGCGCGCCGGCGGCTTCGGGATGAGACGGAGCGTCACCTCCGTGATGATCGCGAGCGTGCCTTCCGATCCGACGAGCAACTGCGTCAAATCGTAGCCGACGACGTTCTTCACCGCCTTCGACCCCGTGTGAATGATCTCCCCGGTCGGTAGCACGGCCTCGAGCGCCAGCACATAGCGCTTCGTCGTGCCGTATTTGAAGGCGCGCGGCCCACCGGCGCACTCCGCCACGTTGCCGCCGATAGCCGACTGCCGCAAACTCGCGGGGTCGGGTGGGTAGAACAATCCGACTCGCTCGACTGCATCCTGCAGATCGCCGGTGATGACGTTGGGCTGCACGCGCGCCAGGAGATTCAGCCGATCGATTTCCAGGATGCGATTCAGGCGCTCCAGCGACATGACGAGCCCACCGTGTATCGGCACCGCGCCGCCCGTGTAGCCCGTGCCGCCGCCGCGCACCACGATCGGCACGCGCTCCTCGTTGCAGAGCGTCGCGAGAGCCGACACGTCTTGCGTCGAGCCTGGAAGGGCCACGATATCGGGAGCGCTGCCCTGCTTGAGCGCGTCAGCGCCGTAGGTGTCTAGAGAGGAGGCGTCTTGAAGAACGAACGGGCCGCCGACGATTTCGGCGACCCGTGAGGAGAACCCGGAGGGAAGCGTGCTCACGCTATCGCGCGGCCGCGCCCTGCCGCTCGTGCTTTTTCACGAACTCCAGAATGCGCGTGGTGCCTTCGCGCAACCGATCCAGCGACGTCGCATACGAAATGCGCAGAAAGCCAGGCGCATCGAAGCCCTCGCCCGCGGTCAGCGCGACGCGCGCTTCATCGAGCAGCATCTGCGAGAAATCGCCGGTGTTCTTGATCCCCGTCGCCTCGAGCACCTTCGTCACGCGGGGGAACAGGTAGAACGCCCCTGCCGGTTTCACACACTCGAATCGCGAATCCTCCGCGAACCACTCCATCAGCTGGTCGCGGCGGGCCTTGTACTCATTCAACATCAGGGTAACAGGCTCCTGCGAGCCGGTCAGCGCCTGGGTCGCAGCTTTCTGCGAAATCGACGCGACGTTCGACGTCGAATGCCCCTGCAGGGTATCGGCCGCCGAGACGACTTCCTTGGGCCCGAGGATCCACCCGCACCGCCAGCCCGTCATCGAGTACGCCTTCGACGCCGAACCTGCGATCAGCGTCCGCTCTCGATGGCGATCGGTCAGCACCTTCACGAGGTTGTGCGGCACGTTGTCGTAGATCAGCTTCTCGTAGCACAAGTCCACGATCACCCAGAGACCGCGCTTCGCGGCCACATCGGCGATCGCCGCCATGTTAGCTTCGGAGATCACCGCTCCGGTCGGATTCGCCGGCGAGTTGATGATGATCGCCTTCGTGCGAGGCGTAATCGCCGCGATAATCGCGTCCGGATGAATGGCGAAGGCGTCCTCGGGCCGAGTCTGCACGATCACCGGCGTAGCGTCCGCCAGCTTGATCTGCTCGGGGATCGTCGGCCAGTACGGCGCGTGCGTGATCACCTCGTCGCCCGGGTTGAACAACACCATCGCGATGTTGTACAGCGCCTGCTTACCGCCCGCGGTGACGATGGTCTCGGCTTCGGCGAAGGTGACGCCGTAGTCGGCTTTGTAGCGCGCGCAGATCGCCTGCTTCAGGTCCGGCGTTCCGGACGGCGACGTGTACTTCGTAAAATTCTGATCGATCGCGACCTTGGCCGCGTCCTTCGCCGGCTGGGGTGTTGGAAAGTCGGGCTCGCCTGCCCCAAAATCGACCACATCGACGCCTTGCCGCTTCAGCTTCGCCGCCTCTCCCGCCACCTTCATCGTCGGCGACGTTGCCACCTTCTTCATCCGCTCAGCTAACATGAACTTTTCCCCTTTGCTTCTCACGCAAACGCGATTCGACGATCTCCGGCACGAGCCCGCGTACCTGCCCGCCCAGCGAGAACACTTCCTTGATGAGCCGCGAGCTGATGTACGTGTACTGCTCGGCGGGCATCATGAACACCGTTTCAATGTGCGGACCGAGGCGCCGATTCATGAGCGCCATCTGAAATTCGGCCTCGAAATCGGACAGCGCGCGCAGACCACGTACGATGACGTCGGCGTTTCGTTTCGCCACGTAGTCGACCAGCAACCCGTCGAAGGTGTCGACCTCGACCTTGGGCTGGCCCTTGAAGACCTCGCGCACGATCTCGACCCGCTCCTGCATGCTGAACAGCGGGGCTTTCTCCACGTTGACCAGAATAGCCACGATGATCTTGTCGAACAGGCGCGTGCCCCGTTCGATGATATCGACGTGACCGTTGGTCAACGGATCGAACGAACCCGGATACACGGCTAATTTCATGTTTGTGACACGTAAAACGCGAGCGCGCTGTCTCCCGAGACCAGATCGCGCGTCCGACTCAACCGCTCAACGCGCTCCGGCGCCGGCTTCCGCTTCGCATGCTCCAGCACGAGCAATCCATCTGGTGCCACGAGAGGTTCGGCGCTGGCAATGGACGCCGTCAGATCGGGTTCGTCGTATGGCGGATCCAGCACAATCAGATCGAACGATCCGGCCGGCAGCATTGGCGGCGCGTCTTCTCGAGCAGCTCGAGGGACGAGGCAAAATCGGATAATAGCATAGCGGTCCGCCACACCGCAGTGACGCAGATTCTGCTCGATGAGCTTCAGCGCGCGCGGATCGTGATCGACGAATGTGACATGCGCCGCGCCGCGGCTGAGCGCTTCGATGCCGATGGCGCCCGTCCCCGCATACAGATCGAGCACCCGCGCACCCGGCACCCGCTGGGCGACGACATTGAAGAGCGTCTCGCGCAGCTTGTCGGACGTTGGTCGCAGCCCATCCCACGTGGGCGCGTGCAGCCTGCGTCCCTTGAATTCACCCGCAATGATTCGCATGCGTTTCTAGCCGATGTCCATCAACCCGAAGCGCGTCGGCCACGCGGCTTTCAGCTGCGCGAGCATGGGCGCTGTCAGCGTGTTGTCCCGCAAGAAGCGCACGGCCTCGTCGCGCGCGTTTTCCATCAGCGCGTGATCGCGAAGGAGGTCCCCCGTTCGCAACGTGGGCAACCCTGATTGTCGTGTGCCGAAGAAGTCGCCCGGTCCCCGAAGCTGCAGATCCCGCTCCGCAATTTCGAACCCGTCCGTTGTCTCTGAGAGCGCCTTCAACCGCTCTTTCCCCTGCTGCGAGATCGGGTATTGATACAGCAAGATGCAGTGCGACTGATGGCCACCGCGCCCGACCCTTCCCCGCAGCTGGTGAAGCTGTGACAGACCAAACCGTTCGGCATGTTCGATTACCATCACCGTGGCGTTCGGTACGTCGATGCCCACTTCGATGACGGTGGTCGACACGAGCAGGTGAATCTCTCCCGCCGCAAATGCCCGCATGACGCGATCTTTCGCATCCTGTTTCATGCGGCCGTGCAGGAGCGCCACGCGATAGGCCTGGAACACGTCCTGCGCAAGGTGATCGGCCATTTCAGTGGCGGCGCGGAGATCGACTTTTTCGGATTCTTCTATTAACGGATAGACGACGTAGGCCTGCCGCCCCTCCTCGATCTGCGCCCGCACGAGCTCGTAGATCTCCTCGCGGCGTGATTCGGGCTTCACCATCGTCAGAATCGCGCGCCGGCCGGGTGGCATGTCACGGATGACAGACGACTCGAGGTCGCCGTAGACAGTAAGCGCAAGGGTGCGGGGGATCGGCGTTGCCGTCATGACCAGGACATCCGGCATCAACCCCTTGCCGCGCAGCGTGGCGCGCTGCACGACGCCGAACCGGTGCTGCTCGTCGATGATTGCAAGCCCCAGCGAGCGAAAGTTCACGGTGCCCTGCACGAGCGCATGGGTGCCGACAATCAGGTGAATGTCGCCCGAGGCGAGGCGCGCCAGCAGATCGCGACGCCGAAGGCCGGTGGTTGCACCGGTCATCAATTCGACGCGGAACCGCGATTTCTCCAGCAACTTCCGCAGACTGAGGAAATGTTGCTCAGCGAGAATTTCCGTCGGCGCCATGAAAGCGACCTGCAGCCCATTCTCCATTGCAACAAGTGCCGCCAGCAGCGCAACGATCGTTTTGCCGGCGCCCACATCGCCCTGCAACAGCCGATTCATGGGAGCCGGGCGCTGCATATCTTCGACGATTTCCTTGAGGGAGGTTTTCTGTCCGTCCGTCAATCGGAATGGGAGAATGGCGCGCGCCGATTCCCGGATGCGATCGTCCACCTGAATGACCCGTGGCTTCGATTCGCTGACTGCGGCGCGCTGGCGCAACGTCAACCCAAGCTGAAAGAGAAAGAACTCCTCGAAGATGAGGCGCATTTGCGCTGGCGTTCGAAACTCGTTCAGTCGTGCCGCCGGTGTGTCCGACGGAGGAAAGTGCGCCTCGATCAAAGCGGTCCGCCGGTCCGGCAGTTGCAAGCGCTGTCGCACGTCCTCCGGAAACGGATCGGGCAGGTCGGCCGGCATCTTCGATAGCGCGTCGTGTACCAGGCGGCGCTGCATCTTCGGCGTCATGGCTCCTGCTTTCTCGTACACAGGAACGATGCGCCCGGTGTGAATGGTGAGCGTCTCCTCGGGCTCGTCGGTGTCGGCCTCACCAGAGTCGATAATCTCGTAGTCCGGGTTCATCAGCTGCAGCCGCGGCCGTGCTTCGACGGCGCCGAACAACACGGCATGGACGTCGCGGCGGAGGATGTCCTGCAGGAACGACTGATTCATCCACACGGCGACGACCGACCCGGTGGCGTCGCCGATGAGCGCTTCGAAAATCTTGAATCCTGGGCGTCGCGTCGTCCGGAGGCGGCTGCTCTGAATCCGCCCCGCGATCGCGACGTGCTGGCCCGGCTTGAGGGCAGCGATGGGTTGAAGATTGCCGCGATCCTCGTAGCGAAGGGGAAACCTGTAGAGAAGATCTTCGACGGTGGAAAGGCCGACGCGCTGAAGATCGGCGGCCCTCCTGGGCCCTACGCCCTTCAGAAACTGGAGGGGTGTTTGAAGATAATCAGACACCTATCACTGGACGACGACAGCTTGCCCGCGCGCTAACTGGATTTCGCGAATGCCTAACGGCAGCACGAATGGTTTGTCGATCGACACACCTTGAGGCCTGAGCTCAGACTTCGAGTAGTGGCTGACGATCTCCTGCAGCATCCAGGCCGGCACGGGAATTCCAGAAATCGAGGCGGACTCGAGCGCGAACGTGCCCGTGCCGTTCTTGGTCCGCAGCACACCATCGACCGCTACGGGGAACACGCCGCTCAGGTAGCGGAATGGGTCGAGCATGCCACCGGACTTGCGGCTCCGGCTCACACGCGCGAGATCGACGGTGGCTTTTCCGGACACACGCCCGCTGTCCAAAAGCGACACCCAGGGGTCCTGCACACCGGCCGGAATGCGATCGCCGAGCTCGTAGCGCAGGTACGAGTTCACCTCGGTCTCGGTAATCGGAGTGCGGGCGGCGATCTTGCCGCGGTTCGCATTGAGCTGCGTCATCCGCTCGAGTTTGGCCTGCAGACGCGCCGCCTCGCGCCGCGACACGGGGTCGGCGGCAAACACAACCGTTGCGAACGCCGCAGCGACGAGGGCAGACAGGGCTAGCTGTTTCATGGTGGAGCTCAAACCCGCGGGTCAGGCGCTGGATCCAGTGTAACAGGGCACTACCGCGTGCGCTATTGCACTCGCACAACCCCGTCCAACTCGAAGGTGGCCGTCCACGAGTACGGGCGGCCGTCATAATCGAGACCCGCCTCGCGTTGTTGGAATGTTCCCCGCATACGATTCAGCGAGTCGACGGATCCTTGGAAGTCGAAGGAGTCCTGGCACACCCGCTCTTCGTGATAGGTCGCCGGGCAGTTCGCAATGCTGTACTTTCGCGTGAGCGTAAATTCCCGGCCTGCTGCAGTCCCTTCGAGGTCGTAGCGCCGCCCCCCGGATCCCCACTGGAAACTGGCTAAAAGGTTGGAGCCCTGCTGCGAAAACCAGAAGTTCACCTCACGAGTACGCCCGCTGTCGCAATCGCCCGAACAGGCAGTTCGCTTCGCATAACCGCGCCACATGCCTTGAAGCGCACCAGCCCTGACCGTCGTGACCGGGCGGATGAACAGGATCGGGCCCGAACGGGTGACGACCGTGGACTTCGGCTCGCCGTACGGGTCACCGGTAATCGCATACAGAACGGTTCCGGTGAGGCCCGATGACGCTGAGCCCTCGAGCTGAATCTCAAGATCCATTTGTGGCGTGGTTACGGTCGAGACACCTTTCAGGACCGTCGATCCACCGGTGCCCTGGCTCTGGACAACATCGACTGCCAAAGGTTGCCGGCGCCATAGCCCTATTTCGGCGACCCCACGCAGAGTCGCATCAAGCGTCAGCGAGAAGGATTCGGGATCCCTCCCTCGGCACCAATCGACGCTGCCCGTACAGGACGACACGTCGAACATGCCCGTCCATGTGCCGGTCAACGGGGATGGTGTCGCCGCAACCGGCGCAGGCGTGAGAGGCGTGACCGGGCGCTCGGCGGGTGGTGACGATGAACCACAGCCAATCGAGGCGCATAGCGCCATGCAGACAGCGATGCGCGTCATGGCGTTCGTGTCAACCACACGGTTTCCATCGTGAGGCGGGTCGCCCCAGGGGCGTCGCGGTTTGGGTCGCCTTGGAAATATTGCCCCTCCGTCGAGTAGACGAACGTGGCGCGCATGCGGCCGAGGTCATCGACGGTGGCTGAAAAGTCACTGAGCACCATCAGGCGATCACCCGACCAATCCGCAGGTAATTCTCGAGTCAACCGGCCGGTCAGTGACGTGATCGCGTATCCATCCGCGGATCCCGCCAGCGGCAGCCAGCAAGGTCCACTACAACTGGAGTTACCCCCGCCGACGCTGCCGTGTCCGCTCAGCGTGCTGCCGGACTGCTTCAGAATCAGTTCGACCTCGCGCGTGGACCCGCCCCTCGAAGCGCAAAGCCCGCTACAGGCTTTGATGAGGGCCTCTCCGACCCAGTGACCCTCCATGGCGCCCCCGGGAAAAGCGGAGCTCGGCTGAAGGGAGGCCGAGAGAATCTGGGCCTTGAACCGGTCGTTGAAGCCCGGGCCGCGCTGCCCGAATCGGATCGTTCCGTTCAGGCCCGTCGTATCGTCCGTTCTGACCATGAGCTCTGACACATCCGCGTGGCGGGCGCCGAACGTGACTGAGCCTGACAGCATCGTGAATCCATCATCGCGAAGCCCACCGGCAACACCGACGTTCACGTATTGTGCGGGATAGCGCGCGAGCTCGAACTGTCCTGAGTAGGACTGTGGCCCTCCTGCGACACGCAGCGTGAACGGAAACGTGGCCCCAATCGCGTACGCCGCCGAGCCAGTGGCCTCCGTGATCTTCAGAAATCCTGTCCATATTCCTGCAAGTTGAAAGCTCGGAAGGGCCGGCGCCGAATCCGTAGGAGAGGGGTTTAGCGTCAGAGTCGGTGACGTTGGAGACGGCACGTTCGTGGACGAGGAACCACATGCGACGCCGATCAGGGCGAGGCTGACGAACGCGACGTACACAGTCGCTCCGCGCATGGAGGGTGCTCTATGGTGAGCGCAAAACGTCAGCACAGTCAACCGTTCAGTCCAAGGCATTCATCCCTTTGACGAACCCATGTCTGGACACGGACAGGCCTCCTGTTGAGTTAGCGTGTGAGTCCGCACGCCTTCTTGAAATTGTTCAACTCGACCGGCGGCGCAAATCGCGTAAGCCGCTCAATACGCGTACGCACAAATTCCGAGTCTTGACACAGCGCGGCGGGAGTTGTGAGGGCCGTCATCGATGAAGGCGGTCCGAGAAACAGGAGCGCATTGAACTGGTCTTCCATCCGCATCACCTTCCACTGTTCCCGAGAAAGCGGAGCAAACTGACCATTTCCTACAGCGAACCTTGCCCCAAAACCGAATCCCTGGCTGAACACCGCAAAATCCGTCGCGCCCAAGGTCGTATCCCGCAATGCCGCGAGGCTCGGTACCGGCCACGACACGACTCCAGTGGGCAATTCGACTTCCCTGTCCATTGGAGTCCAGACGTTGAAGATGCGAGTCTTGGAATCACGCTCGAGTAGGCTGATGACGGTTTGCGATTGCCACGTCGACATGTCGTAGTTACTTACGATGTTACGACGCTGCAAGTGGCCCTGCCCATATACGATGAGCGCGCGTCGGCCACGATCGAGCACTTGGCGCCGAATCAGATCGGTGGGATAGGCATCTCGCAGTTCGACCCAGCGACGATGATCTTGCCCATCCGTCATATTGTCCCAGTCAATCGGCGGATCTCCGGCAATCACGCGTAGTTTTCTGGTGTGGCTGAGCGACTCATTGATCACCCGCACGGCCCGAATCATTTCCTCTACCTGCACACCGATAATGGTCGGCATCGTGTGCTCTTCCCAGGCTTTTCGCAGCTCATCATGTTGGACATCGTCGCCGCGCACGAACCGATCGATCGCGTCCTGATATCGCGCGCTCGCCGTTTCGATGACGATGTCGTTCGCCATCGCTGAGAATCGCGAATCACGAATAAGCGTCATCAGAAATGCCTGCACCTGCACGTTGCCGTGTGGATCGGGTAGCGCGACGATGTCGTGGGTTCGGAAGGCGTCGAGGATAGCGCCAATCGCTTCAACGGGCGCCGGCTGGCGACGCGCGGAGCTCTGCGCAGCGGTGACGGATACGTTAACGATGGCTATAACCCCTATCCATACCGGCATCAACCGCTTTGTCATTTTCTCGTTCTCCAGACCCAAATCCCACCTGCTCGTGTGCGCGATCACGCGTACAGGCCACACGCAGACGACAGCAATTATATTATTCACAAAGTATGAGGAAACTGGCAATAACCCTCCCTTTCGCTCGTTTTCCGGCCTATCGCGTGGGACCGGCCATACAGTGAAGGGTTAATCGCCTCACCCGTTGACCTTCGCCTTTCTTTTGCGTATAGTGGCCGCACCAGGAGGGACATGACGTGCTCCCGCTAACCAAACGCCAGCGCGAAATTCTGGACTATCTGCAGGATTTCATTCAGCAACACGGATATGCCCCGAGCCTCGAGGAGATCGGCCGCCGGTTCGGCCTTTCATCGCTCGCGACCGTTCATAAACATCTGACCAATCTCCAGGAAAAGGGCTTCATCAAACGGGCGTGGAATCGAAGCCGCTCGGTCGAGATGATCCCCACAACCACGGCCGGCCGTTCGGTCGAGCTGCCACTGCTCGGCTACGTCGCCGCGGGGGTCCCGATCGAAGCCGTTGCGTCGGCAGAGACGATTGCCGTGCCCGAAGATCTCGTCGGCCGGCGCGATACCTACGTGCTGCGGGTCCGCGGAAACTCGATGATCGACGAGCAGATCCGCGACGGCGACTTTGTCATCGTCGAAGATCGGAAAACGGCGCAGAACGGCGAAACGGTCGTCGCGCTCCTCGGCGGATCGGATGTGACGCTCAAGAAGCTCTTCCGCGAGAACGGCCGCGTCCGTCTCCAACCCGCCAACCCGGCGATGCAGCCGCTTCTTGTCGACGCCGATCAGCTGCAAGTGCAGGGGGTCGTCGTCGGTGTCATGCGAAAATATTGAGATGAGCGAATCCAAGCAGATCAATTTCACGATCGTTCCCGACGAAGGCACAGACACACCCCGCACATACGCGAACTTCTGCGCCGTCAACCACACGCCGTTCGACTTCACGCTCACCTTCTGCGAGATGGCGCCGTTGTCTGAGAAAGACATCCGCGCCGCTGAGGCCGAGCACGTCGTGCGCGCGCAGGTGAAGGCCCGGGTCGTGCTTTCGGTGCAGGTCGTGCCGAACCTCATCGCCGCACTCCAGGAACAACTGCGCATCTACACAGAATCGGCTGGGAACCCCGGTAGTGGACCGATCCACTAGAAAGGCCTCGACGAGGCGCGACTTAAGTCGAGCACTACGAGTGCCGGAGGCCCTGCGCAATAACACCCGCGCGGTCTTGCGTAAGCTTCAACGCCAGCACCCCAACGCCGATACGGAGCTCGACTACGAGAATCCTTATCAGTTGCTCGTCGCCACGATTTTGTCGGCGCAGTCCACGGATGCGGGCGTCAACCGCGTGACACCAGCGCTCTTCAAACGGTATCCAGACGCCGCGTCGCTCTCACGAGCGACGCCGGAAGAACTAGAGCCTCAAATCCATGCGACCGGGTTTTTTCGGGCGAAGGCGAGATCTCTCATGGGCATGGCCCGCGCGCTCGTCGAACGCCATGAAGGCGAAGTGCCGAGGACCATGGAGGAGTTCGTCGAGCTTCCCGGTGTAGGCCGAAAGACCGCCAACGTGGTGCTCGCACACGCACTCGGCGTCCCGGGGCTCCCGGTCGATCGTCATGTCCTGCGGGTCGCGAATCGCATCG
The DNA here is from genome assembly GCA_035281225.1 of Vicinamibacterales bacterium. GTDB lineage: Bacteria > Acidobacteriota > Vicinamibacteria > Vicinamibacterales > JAMQPK01 > JAMQPK01. The sequence goes on along the minus strand of DATEEI010000106.1, from coordinate 6,940 downwards.
GGATCGCCAAGGGCGACGATCCGGTCGCGGTCGAACATCAACTGGGCAAAGAGCTGCCTCCGCCAGATTGGGTCAAGCTGTCCGACACGCTGATTCTTCACGGGCGTCGCGTCTGCAAGCCGAAGCCGCTATGCGAAATCTGCCTGGTGCGGGAGTCGTGCGACTACTACCGGAAGGTGGTGTCGAAGAAAGCCCGGCGAAAGCCGGGCCCTACGCAGTGAGGTCACGCCATGGTGCGTTCGCGCAAGCGCTTCGGGCAGCACTTCCTCGAGCCCGTCTGGGCTGACAAGCTCGTCGACGCGATCGCTCCGCGGCCCGAAGACGTCTTCTTCGAGATCGGACCGGGACCGGGCATCCTCACGATGAGGCTCGCGCCGAGAGTCTCGCGCGTGATTGCCATCGAGATCGATCGCGACATGGTCGCAGGCCTCTCGCCGAAACTTCAGGCGAACGCCTCGATCGTCACCGCAGATATTCTCGAAGCCGACCTGCTCGCCGCGCTATCACCGATCGATGCCACCAACCCAATTCGAGTGGCAGGAAATCTTCCGTACAACATCTCTTCGCCGATCCTGTTTCGGCTTCTCGAACTGCAGCGGCATCGCCTGCTGACGGATGCCACGCTGATGCTCCAGCGCGAGGTGGCGGATCGCATCATCGCCAAGCCCGGCACGACCGAGTACGGTGTACTGAGCGTGCTCGTGCAGTGGCGGGCCGACGCAACCCGGCTGATGGCGCTCCCGCCCGGCGCCTTTCGTCCCCCTCCGGCCGTGCGATCGGCCGTCATCCGTCTGGCATTTCGACCTTCCCCCTTCGCGGTTGCCGACGAGCCGATCTTCGAGCGCATGGTCCGCCGCATGTTCACCCAGCGGCGCAAGACCCTGTCCAATGCTCTGGCGGCCTTTGGAACGGATATTGGCCTCCCCGCCACGGAGGCCCTGAGGACCGCCGACCTCGATCCGCGGCGCCGGCCGGAGACGCTGGAGATCGTTGAAATAGCTAGACTTGCCGACGTTTTCGCTACGGCAAAACGATGAAGCTGTGCTATTCTTCTGGCCTCTCCTTCAGGCAGCACCCAGCAGCCTGGTCGCGTGGTCGCGTCTAACGGCGCATCACGATAATCCGGGACCCAACACAGCACGCCCGCCAGGGCGCAATGTCGCGGTACGTGCACCCGGATTGAACCAGGAGTCTATGAATCCATCGTTAACAGTGGTCCCGCTGGGCGGGCTCGGCGAATTCGGCATGAACTCGATGGCCGTGTCGACCGATCAGACCACGCTCGTGATCGATGCGGGCGTGATGTTTGCCGGCCCCGAGCTGCCGGGCGTCGATCTACTGATTCCGGACCTGACCTATCTCGAGCAGTGTCAACCGCGTCCGGCGGCGCTGGTACTGACGCACGGGCACGAGGACCACATCGGCGGCGTACCGTATTTCTGGCCGCTCATCGACGGACCTGTTTATGCGACGCCGCTGACGCTCGCGCTGCTGCGGCCGAAGCTCGAAGAGCACGGAATTGATCCGGGCGATCGTCTTGTAGCCGTCCAACCGCGGCAGCGCGTCCGCGTGGGCGATTGCGAAGTGGAATTTCTCCGCGTCACGCACAGCATGCCGGATTGCGTCGCCGTGGCGGTGCACACGCCTGCAGGCACCATCGTGCACACAGGCGATTTCAAGATCGATCAGACGCCGATCGACGGCCAGCACTTCGACGTGCACCGGTTTGCCGAGCTCGGCGGGGCCGGCGTGCTCGCGCTCTTTGCCGACAGCACGAACATCGATCGCAAAGGGTTTACGGGCTCAGAGCTCGAAGTGAAGGATGCGTTCGAGGAGATCTTTACGACGTCGACTGGCAAGCTCGTGGTCACCTCATTCGCGTCGAGCGTGTACCGCATGCAGATTCTGTGCGACCTCGCCGAACAGTTCGGCCGCAAGGTCGCCTTCGTCGGACGCGGCATGGTCAACACGTCGGAGGCCGCGCAGCGACTCGGTTACCTCAAGGTGCGGGCGGGCCGCGTCATCCGCGATACGGAGGTCGAAGCCCTTCCACCCTCGGAGGTGCTCTGTCTCGCTACCGGATCGCAAGGAGAGCCATTTGCGGCATTGTCGCGGATCGCGATCAACGATCACCGCCACGTGAAGGTCGGCCCAGACGACACGGTCGTATTTTCAGCGCGCGCCATCCCGGGCAACGAGAAGCCCATCGGTCAGGTCATGAACCATCTGGCTCGCCGGGGCGCCGACGTGATCTACGAGGGCATCAAGCACGTCCACGTGTCCGGCCACGGAAGCGCCGAAGAGCTGAAGCTCATGCTGACGCTGGTGCGGCCGCGCTTTTTTATTCCCATCCACGGCGAGTACCGCCAGCTCTCGCAGCACGCGCGCATCGCCGAACGGGTGACCGCCGGCGTAGAGCCCCCGGTACAGGTGATGCTGATCGAAAACGGCGACGTTCTGCACTTCGACGAGCACGGTGCGGCCGTCACTGGCAAGGCGCCCGCGGGCCGTGTGCTGATCGACGCTTCGGGCTCCGGCGAAGTCGTGGACGAAGTGCTGCGCGATCGCCGCCACCTTTCGGAGGACGGCCTGCTGGTGCCGGTAGTAGCCATCAACAAGCAGACGGGCGAGATCGAGGGCGATCCCGACGTGGTGAGCCGCGGGCTCGCGCAGGACGCCGCGAGCCCCGACATACTGCGCCAAAGCGCGCGGCTCGTCGGAGAGGTCATTCAAGGAGCGAGTATTGAAGAACGGACCGATCAGGGACTCATCAAGGAAAAGATCCGCGTCGAGCTCCGGCGCTTTTTCCGCAAACGCTCGGGGCGGCGGCCGCTCATCGTCCCGATCATCATGGAGGTCTAGCGTGGCAGGATCGACCGTCTCGCGGCGGGTCAGTGAATGCTTCGGCGTGGCGCTGTTCGCCGCGGCCCTCATCTGGCTGATCTCGCTGGCGACCTACGTCACGACGGACCCGGTCTGGTTCTTCAGCGCGGGATCGAGCGCAACGCCGGCGAACTTCGCCGGACGTGTCGGCGCGTTCCTGGCAGAGCTCTCGTTTCAACTCCTTGGCTACGCGTCGTACCTGATTCCCGCCGCGATGGTTGTCATCGGCTGGCATTACTTCTGGTGCCGCCGGCTCGACGCGCAGTACACGAAACTTGTCGGCGCAGGCCTGCTCTTCGGCTGTCTCAGCTCTTTGCTCAGCCTCGCGTTCGGCACTGTCGACGTGGCCGGCAAGCCGTTTCGTGCGGGCGGATACCTGGGCGAGTGGCTCGCCTCGTCGATGGCGGAGTACCTGAGTCGAATCGGATCGATCATCGTCATCCTCACGTTGCTGTTCCTCGCCGTGGTGCTCTCGACGCAGTTGTCGCTGGGGCGCATGTTTTCGTCGGCGACGGATGTCAGCCGATCTGGCGGCTCGCGCATGTTCGCTCGGTTCAGGAGCTGGCTTGGTGAGCGGCGCCGCGCGCGTCAGCGCAGAGCGCTCCTCGCCAAGCAGGCAAAGAAGGCCGACAAGCCGGCGCCCGTCGTCGCGGTGGCCAGAACCGAAACAGAGCCCACGCCAACCCGTGCCGCCGCTATTACGGGTGAGTCAACTCCCGCAGCCGGACAGCGCCGCGTGCCGGTGTTGGGCAAGCGACCACGAGCGCCCGAAAATGCGCCGCTCCCGCTGCCTGAGCCGGAACCATACCAGCCTCGGCGCAACGGCGCCTTCACCGTGCCGCCGCTCTCGCTCCTCGATGCACCAAAGGCGGAGCGGAAGGTCGACGAACGCGAGCTGATGGAAGGTGCGCGCCTCCTGGAAGAGAAATGCCGGGAGTTCTCGGTCGAGGGCGCGGTCGCACAGATCCATCCGGGGCCGGTTGTGACGACCTTCGAGTTCAAACCAGACGCCGGCGTGAAGTACGGAAAGATCACCGGCCTTGCCGACGACCTGTGTCTGGCGATGCAGGCCGAATCGGTGCTGATCGACCGCATTCCGGGCAAATCGACAGTCGGCATTCAGATTCCCAACCACACGCGCGAACAGATCTCGCTTCGCGAGCTGCTGCAGTCGGAGATGTATCAACGATCGGCGTCGAAGCTGACGCTCGCCCTTGGCAAGACGATCCACGGCGAGCCGTACGTCACCGACCTGGCCACCATGCCCCATCTGCTCATTGCGGGGTCCACCGGTACCGGCAAGTCCGTGGCCATCAACTCGATGCTCTCGAGCATCCTCTTCCGCGCCTCGCCGGAAGAAGTGCGGCTGATCATGATCGATCCCAAGCGTGTCGAGCTCGGCATGTACGAGGACATCCCGCATCTGATGACGCCGGTTGTTGTCGATCCGAAGCAGGCCGTGAACGCGCTTCGCTGGGCCGTCAAGGAAATGGAGGAGCGCTACAAGAAGCTCGCAGCCGCCGGTGTACGCAATATCGAGCAGTTCAACCGCAACGCGGCGCACCATGCGAAGGATCCTGCTGCGGAACAAGGCGAGCCCCTGCTCCCCCTCCCCTACATCGTCGTCGTCATCGACGAGCTTGCCGACCTCATGATGGTCGCGCGCGGCGACGTCGAAGAGTCGATCGCACGACTCGCGCAGATGGCGCGCGCGGTGGGCGTTCACCTTCTCTTGGCCACGCAGCGACCGTCGGTCGACGTCATCACAGGTCTCATCAAAGCCAACCTGCCGTCGCGCATTTCGTTCCGCGTGCAGTCGAAGATCGATTCGCGGACGATTCTTGACGGCAACGGCGCAGAGCAACTCCTCGGACGCGGCGACATGCTCTTCATGCCGCCCGGCTCGTCGCGAGCGATCCGGCTGCATGGCCCGTACATCTCAGAGCAGGAGAGCGCGCGGCTCGCGAGTTTTCTGCGCAAGCAGGGTAAGCCGGTCTACAACACGTCCATCACCGCCGAAGAGAAAAAGATGGATGGAATCGAGATGGAAAAGGACGACCTCTACGACGAGGCGTCGCGCATCGTGGTCACAAGCGGACAGGCCTCGATCTCGTACCTGCAGCGACGGCTCCGCATCGGCTTCAGCCGCGCGGCACGGCTGGTCGACATGATGGAAATGGACGGCATCGTCTCTCCCGGCGCTGGCGGAAAAGCCCGGGAAGTACTCGTGGACAAAGCCTATTTTGACGAAGTTGATGCTCAACTCCGGTAGATTCATCACGGCCGTGGCTCTGTGTCTCGCGCTGGCTGGCGCGACGGCGAGCCTTCGGGCCCAAAGTGCCGCCTCTGTGCGCTACGAGGTGCTGCGCGAGCAGGAGTTGCGCGTGTCCATGTCTGCCGGAGCGGACGCCGGCGACTTCCGGATCGTCATCAATAGATATTGGAGTTTCGTGCGGCAGTACCCGAAGACCGGTTATGCCGACAATGCGCTATGGCAGGCTGCGGCTCTGTCGATGGACGCGTTCGTGCGCTTCGGCGAGGATCGCGACAGATACCGCGCGATTCAACTGTTCCAGTGGCTTCGCGATCAGTACCCGCACAGCGGCTTTGCCGCAAGAGCAGCAGCTCAGATCACGCAACTTGCCCAAACGGAGCCTCAACCTCGGACGCTGCCAGAAAGCCGGCCACCGTCCCAGCCCGCGTTCGCGGCCTCAACTATCCGCGCCTTACAACGTCAGACGCTGCCGGAAGTCGTGCGGGTGACAATCGAGCTCGACCGCGAAGTGCCCTTCTATCAGGAGCGGCTGGAGGGTCCATCCCGACTCTTCTTCGACCTCAAGAGCACCCGAACAATTCCGGCGCTCGCGGACGCCACGTTCCGGTACGACTCCGACGTCGTTCGCCACATCCGCCTCGGCCGGCATCCAAACAACACCACCCGCATCGTCCTCGACCTCGAGAACGTAAGCCGGTACAGTGTCTTCACCCTCTACAATCCCTATCGCATCGTCATCGACTCCGAACGATCTGTGCCCCTCCAGCTGGCGGTCAACAAGGGCGCGACATCAGGTACGCGAAGCATCTCCGTTACACCGAGCGCGCCTGTCGCATTCGTGACAAGCCGGGCGCCTGTCGTACCTAATCCAACCAGCGCACTCCCCGCACCCAGGAAACCCGCCACGGCTGCTGCGTCAAGCGTGCCTGTTGTGCCAAGTCCACGCGTCGCACCACCCGCACCGAGTGCATCCACGTCCACCGCACCCGTCGCACCTCCCGTACCCAACGCACCTGTCACACCCAGCACCCCTGTTGCCGAGCCGGACAAACCGGTTCTGACTGGCAAGCCTCTTAGTCCCTCAGCGAACTGGAGTGGCAAGTTCTCCGTTGCCCGCCAGCTGGGCCTGGGCGTCTCGCGCATCGTCATCGACGCTGGGCACGGTGGGCACGATCCGGGCGCATCCGCCTTCAACATCTCAGAGGCGGAGCTCGTGCTTGACGTGACGCTGCGTCTCGAGAAGCTGCTTCTGCAGCAGCCCGGCATGGAAGTCGTGCTGACTCGACGCACAAATGAATATCTGTCGCTGGAAGAGCGTACCGAGGTCGCGAATCGCGACTCCGCCGATCTCTTTCTTTCGATCCACGCGAATGCCAGCGCCAACGGAACAACACGCGGTGTCGAGACGTATTTTCTGAACTTCGCGCTGAACCCCCAAGCCGAAGCCGTGGCGGCACGCGAGAACGCGGCCTCGGGCCGGACGATGAACAGCCTGCCGGGCATCGTCAAGGCGATCACGCTCAACAGCAAGTTGAACGAATCGCGGGATTTTGCCGCGACCATTCAACGGGCGCTCGTACGAGGGCTGCGCCCAGGCAACAAGGACATCAAAGATCTGGGTGTGAAGCAGGCGCCCTTTATGGTGTTGATTGGCGCCGCGATGCCGAGCGTGCTGGCGGAAATATCGTTTGTCACAAATCCTCAGGAGGCGAGGCTCCTCAAGACACCAGCCTACCGCCAGCGCATTGCGGAGTCGCTTCTGGCTGGAGTCCTGCGCTACCA
>DATEEI010000105.1:0-11085 GCA_035281225.1 Vicinamibacterales bacterium | reverse complement strand
TCCGCGCCCAGTCGTAGAGCTTGGTGATCTGGTAGGCGATGGAAGGATGCTTCTGATGGTCGGCAAGGTAACGGGTCAACCAGCTCGGGCCCGCGCTTTTCAAGCTCTCATGACCGTGCCCGGAAAGCCATTGCAGAAAGTGGGCGAGCTTGTAGATTCGCCCGCTGAGGGTGGTGAGCTTCACTGGGTTGGCGCGGCCGAAGAGATCATTCTCGAAGCCGAATGCCATCAGCTCGTAATGATGATCGACGTAGCCAGCCAGCAGATCGGCAAAGTTGTCGCCGGCGATGCTTCGTACCCGGCTTACGCACGTATCAATTTCGGCAATGCCTCGCAAGCTACTCAGACGGAGCTTGTCCTGCTTCCAGTACGGCATCTTCGCCAAGGCACCAAGGACGACTCCCGCGTCATACTCCTGCAGCACTGACCGGTACCACGCTACGGACGGTTCGCCAGCGCGAACCTCAGTGACATATCGAAGAAGAACATGGGCGCGCCTCGCGGCGCGCTGGGAACCGCGTTTGCCGTCGTGCGAGCGGGCTCGTTGCGACATGGCGGACAGTGCAACCAGCGTGTCGACGCTGTCCGGTGTCTGTTTTATCCAGCATTCTGGTGGCAGACCGTCCGTCATATCTGCGGTGTGGGTCTGACATGTGAATGCCCGGATCGAAGCGGACAGCTCTTGGGTGCGAGCGCTGAGCGCCGCGCCGCACGCGCCGCAGGGCTTCTTGATCCGCGCTTTGGAGTACCCGGGCGGCACGACTATTTCTTGGTCGGCAATACGGAAATCTTGCTGCCAAGAAGGGCGAGCTCTCGTTTCACCTTTGCCGTCTTCCGGGCTTTCCGAACTTTCTCCGACTCTTCCGCCTCGTCAATCGGCTTGGGGACAGCCGCTGTCGCGGGGACAACCATGGGCTCCGACCCGTCAGCCGTCTCCGCAACCTCGACGAGGTCGAACAGGTCGGACGGCGGAACCTTCAGTGCCTTCACCACGGCCGTGAGCAGGTCAAGCCGCACGGGATCTGCATAGGGCTTCATCTGGCGATAAAAGTGAGAAGACGATACGTCCAGGCCCATCGATTTGACCCTCTCGAAGAGTTGGGCGACGGTCATATCGCGTTCGGCCAGAAGCATCTTGATACGGAAGCGCAGCTTGACCTCTGTATTCGAGGGGTTGCTCATGATTGATTTCCAGATGGTTTGGGGACCGCGGCACCGGTTACGGGCGGTCCGATGGTGTTCTTGTAGATCTTGCGCACATGGCGGCTTAGGGCATCTCCGGACATGGACGCCTTGCGGTCGTAGTAACCCTCGGTCGTCGCTGCGTGCGAGTGGCCACCGATCTTTGATGCCTGGTTCAGGCCCACTTCGTCGGTCACGCGAGTAAGGCAGCCGTTTCGGAGTCGGTGAGGGCTTACGTTCCTCGTGATGCCAGCTTCGACGAAACGCTGCTTCACGATGCGCTGGATGCTGTTGACTGACAGGCGCGTGCGGTTGTTCGAGAAGAACAGGGCGTTCTTGTCCTTGTCGGGCGTCTTCGGATCGCCCGTCCAGTGAAGGCGAACACCCTCAACGTATTGGACGAATACCGGATAGATCCAATCGACAACCACCGGCAAATGCCGATCCTTGTCGCCCTTTCCGATGACATGCCAGATGCCGTAGTCCCCGTAGTCCGGACACTCCGGATCGAAGTCGAAGTCGGTGATGTCCGCGTTCTTGAGTTCGCCGACACGGACGCCATAGGCGTAGAGCAAGGCGATCACCGCGCGGTCTCGCAGCAGCACATAGGGAACGGGAGCTCCCGTCTCGATCTGCTCGGTGATCTGGCCTTCCAGATATTCGAAGACCTGCTGCATCTCGGCGGGTGTCGGGTTGGAGAGTTTCTTCTTCCGCTTGCCGAAGCCCTTCACCAGCGCGCGGCTTTTCTCATCTGTGATCTGCTGAAAGCTACCGGTTGGGTGGCGTGCCTGAATCTTGTTGGCGAGGTCCCGATCCGCGAGGATCGCTCGGCACATGTCGTTGATGTAGTGATGCCGGTTGCGAATGGTCGCCGGTGCCACTCCACGTGCGCGTAGGTCTGTGAGGTACTGCCACAGCATCTGCGGCATCCAGTGCCATGGCGGGTGTCCGGTGAACGCAAGAAAGTCGCCGACGGCGATGATGGCTTGTTTGCCGCTGCTCAGCTTGTTCCCTTGGCCGCCGACCTTGTGGGCGAACAGCATCTCGAGCAGCAGCACGACGTCTTCACCGACGCGCCCCCCCTTGAACTGATCGAACGCTCGACGCAGGTACGTTTCGACGCACGCGGTGGAACGGAGGCGTCCTACCCTCTCTTCCACGGGGAGCGGGTGTTTAAGCCCCACTCCCAATTGTCTCAGCGCGGTTGCCATGCCCGTATTGTGGTATCAGTTGCCTTACTTCGCAACAAATTCCCACGATACGGCAATAATGCAAGCGCGTCGCCCCTTCAACGCCCCTTCCAGAATCATCGTTCCACCCCTGCACTCTGACGGTCACCTCCAGCGACCTCAGCGAAAATTCCCGCAATACGGGATTTTCAGATTCCTGGCGGGGGCGAAGTGGGGTTAAACGGGGTTAAAGAAAAAGCCCCGCCGAAGCGGGGCCCTGAAGCGGATGCGTAGAACGGTTAAGAACCGTCACCGGCGCCGATCGGAATCAGGACGGCGTCCGAAGCCTCATAGAGCTTCAGCGAGTGGACGAGTCTCGACGTCGCGTCCTTTCGCAGGCCCGGCAGGTCCGGTCGCTGGTCGTTCGTCGGAATGATGTTGCCCGTCGCCCGTCGCAGGTTGTTGGCGTAGTCAAAGCCTTGCTGACCGATCGCGTTGTTGTGCAGGGGACTGATCTGGCTGAACGGGTTGAGGGTCCCCGCGCCATCCCGGGTGAGTTCACCCAAGTTCAAGACGGGTACCGGAGGCGCCGCTTGCGCAGCGCCCGCGCACAGCAGCGCAGCGGCCACGAGCGGCTTGAGTAGGTAGGTTCTGGTTTTCATCCGCGAATCTCCTGAAGTTTGAGCGGCCCGGAAGATGAGCCGCGACGAACCCCCGGTCGCAGTTGGCGTGCCCGCGCACCTCACGCCCGCACACGTGCAGATCTCCGATGCGTCACGCAGGTTGTTGCAAATGTCCAGTGCGTTTTTCAGCATGCGATCGCAACCAAGCTCGAACTCCGAGCATTGATCGCGCAGACTCCCCCCGCGCAACTGCATGACGCAGGGCATCGGAAACAAAAAACGCGCCGACGAATGCAATGCTCGTCGGCGCGCGTCGTGTGGAATTTCGCCTTAGTTGTCGGCCGTTCCTAGCGTGCTCGAATTCGCGGCGCCGAGGAACCCGTTGTCACCGGGATCGCGATCGTTGTCGGTCCCGAGCGTGGACGAGTCGCCCGCACCGAGGAATCCGCTGTCGTTGTCGGACCCGTCATCGGTGCCCAGGGTGCTGGAATTGTTCACGCCCAAAAAGCCGTTGTCGTCACCGTCATCATTGGCCTCGTCGGCCGCCTCCTGGGCTTCCTGGATCGGCTGCTTGAGTGCCGGAGCCGCGGCTGTCAGCGGCAGGTTCGGGGTGGCGCTGCCGCCGATCGGCAACGAGTCGAGCACGGCCTCCGAGTTCTCGTACAGCTTCAGCGAGTGAACGAGGCGCGATGTGGCGTCCTTGCGCAAACCCGGAAGATCCGGACGATCGGCATTGAGGGGAATCAGGCCCGGCGGAGTCGTCGCGCGACGCACGTCATTGGCGGTATCGAACACCGCCTGGCCCACCGGGTTGTCGTGCAGCGGGCTGTTCTGAGAGAACAGGTTCAGCGGGTTGTCCCCGTCGTTGTTACCCGCGCCCTGCCCCAGGCCTGGAAGCGAACTTGCGCCCAGGCCGGTCAAGGAATTCGTTGTCGAGCCGAGCGTGAGGTTCAGATCGAGGATGCTCGAGCGGGTGTTGGACTGCATCACCGAATTCAGACCGCTGGTGGACCCACGCAGCCCGGCCAGCGTGCCGTTCAACACATTGGTGGCCGGAGGCGCGGCATACACCGCACCGGTGCATAGCAGCGCCGCTGCGGCGAGCGGCTTCAGCACAAGGTTTTTTGTCATCTTCATCTTCATCGCTATCTCCTGAATGGTGCGAGGCCCGCTGGGGCTCGCGTCGACTTCCAGGGGTGCAGATGGCGTGCCTGCGCGGAGATCGCCTCGTCGCGCATCGCGACGAATGCGTCACGCAATCTCATGCAAAGCGCCGGGTTTTTTGCAGCGCCCACGTCCGACAGGACTTCGACTCTTGGCCGTCGGTGAACGTGAGGCGTCACGCGCGTGCACGACCGCGCGGCCGATTCGGTGCAAAAAAAAAGCGCGCCGACGAATGCTCGTCGGCGCGCGGAGAGGACCTCAGGAAGTCAGAACTGCATTCCGACGCGGATGCCGAGCTCGTCGGCGTACTCGAGCGTCTGCATGATGTTCTCGTTGTCGTCGCCGTGCAGATTTCCGTTGATGAAGTTGTAGAACGTCTCGACGTTCCAGGTGCTGTTCGGCGACCAGCGCAGCGCTGGCTGCACCAGGATTCCGCCGCGCGTGTCGTACAGGATCGCGCCGTCGAAGCGCCACGTTAGGCTCGGCGATGCCTGCTGCATCGCGAACACCAGGCCGTTCCAACCGCCGTCCACACCTTCGGCGATCTTGTGCACGGTGCCGCCCATGCCCTTCAGATTGCGGCCGTACAGGTCGGACTCCGTGCGGTGCATCCACTGGAACACGAGGTAGGTCGCGGGGAAGTCCTGGCTGAAGCGCTGATACTTCTCCATCACCAGTGCAGTGATCCACTCGTCATCCTCGATGTATTCGCGAGACAGCGTGGTGTTGGTGAAGTTGCGATCGGGCGTGAACATGACCTCGACGTTGACGATGAGCTGGTCCAACAACGAGCCTGGCTTTGCACTGACCACGTAGCCCACACCGCCACCGATATTGGTCTCGCGCTTGTACTCGCGGGCGATGTGTCCGCGCATGCCGCCCGAAAACTGGAAGAACAGATCCAGCTCTGCTCCCGCCAAATCCATGTTGTCGACCGGAGCTGCGCCCAGCAAAGCCGCTGCCGGAAACTCCTCGATGCTCGCGTTCAAACCCCTGAGGCCGTCGAGTCGCGCGTTACCCGCAAAGGTGAACCATTCGGGGGCGGACTGTACGCCGGACGGATCGGCCTCGAATGCCGTTTCTGCCATCAAGGCCGCCGTTCCGGGGGCGGCGGGAAGGTCGCGTGCGACCTTCGACTTTGTCCATTTGTACACACCGTCCGGGTTGTAGCGACGCAAGAACGCGAACTGGGCACTCCAGGCTCCGAAGTTGCCGCGCACTCGCAAACCGCCATTGAACTTGTCGTTGTACTCGTTGTTCCACTGGTCGCGGACAGTGAACTGCGACGCGATGGCGTTGTACGGCGTATTTGGGTTCGGATAAAGCGTAGGCAGGAAGCGCTGCGCGAAGGCGTCGACTTCCCAATTCTGCGTGGCCTGCCACGTCGTGCGAAGACCCAGCGAGCCGATGCGTTCGTCGGCGAACTCTTCCGGCGCGTAATCGAGAACGAGGTGACGGCGCAGGTCCAGTCCGTTGGGCAGATCGAGCACCCGGAAGAACAGTGCCTGGCCCCAGGCAATCTGCTGTTGTCCGAAACGAATCAGCAGCGGACCCGTCGTGTAGTCGACATACAGTGCCGGCAAATCGATCATGAATTTGCGACCGGCGACCTCGAGCGGATTCGTGCTTCCGCCGTGATAGAAGTCGCGATTCTCGAAATACTCGGGCTCTTGATAGTCGTTTCCGACTGCCTGGCTCCCGACTGCATCGGGATCGTACTCGTCGTATGTCGCGAAATCGTAGATTCCTCGGACGCGCGCAAAGACGCGCAGATGATCGGTTATGCCGCCGTCGAGGTCCCATTGGCCGCGCATCTGCATCAGGTTGAAGGCGTTGTCCGCTTCTTCGCCATTACGGACGACGACGTCCTGAGAGCCGACATTTGGAGGACCCAGCGCAGCGTCGCCTCCGTAAGGAATGCTGTTTCGAGCGACCGGCTTCCCGTTGAACGGATTGCCGCGCTGATTGACGATGTTTTCCTGGCCGGTCATGTGGATCGCGCTCTCGAGGCGAAGTAGCCCGCTCACGCTCCACTTGATGCCGGCATCGTCATCGACGGTGGGTGTTGGCGGCGGCGGTTCCTCCTGCGCCGTCACAGCGGGCGACACCATCGTCGCCATCGTCCCCAGAGCCAGCGCATATGCGCAGGACCAACCCGCCTTGCCGCCGAGTCGAATCGCCATTACTCCTCCTTCATGTAGACGGCGAGCGGCCGAATTTCGAACGACCGCGCTCGCGCACCGTCTCGATTAGTACGTCTCTTGCTGGTAGACCCCCAATGCGCTCCCGGCTCCTAACGGCGTGGCCGGATTTCGTTATGTGATGAATGCGGATCCGCCTGGGGCGAGTCCGAAAGATTGTCGGTCCACACTGTAGGACAATTTTCGCCGGCGCGAAACAAGTTGATGCAACCGCCCATAGGGCGGCTCGGGCCAGCCGGGGGTACCTCAGGTCAAATCGCGCGCGTCTTGCCCTTCCAGAACGACTCGCGAATGTCCTTCTTGCGGACCTTGCCCACCGGGCTGCGGGGCAGCTGGTCCCAGAACTCCGCGCTCTTGGGACACTTCACGCTGCCGAGCTTGTCCTTGCACAGCTTGAGGATCTCGGCTTCGGTGGCGGTGGCCCCGGGCTTCAGTTCGACGACGGCCTTCACCGCCTCGCCCCACTTGTCGTCCGGCACGCCGATGACGGCGCAGTCCTGCACGGCGGGGTGGGCCCAGATCACCTGTTCGATCTCGCTCGGATACACGTTGAATCCGCCCGAGATGATCATGTCCTTCTTGCGATCGACGATGTAGAGGAAGCCGTCCTCGTCGAGGTAGCCGATGTCACCCGTATGGTGCCAGCCGAACGTGGAAGCCTCGGTCGTGGCCTCGGGATTCTTGTAGTACGACAACATCACGAGATTGCCGCGCACGACGATCTCGCCACGCTCGTTCGGCGCCAGCAGCTTGCCGTCGTCGTCCATGATGCCGATCGAGGTGAACAAGGTCGGCCGCCCGCAGCTCGCCAGGCGATGCTCGAGCTTGGGGTCCCCGATCACCTCGTGATCCTTGGGCGATAGCACCGTGCAGACCATGGGCGCCTCGGCCTGCCCGAACGTCTGCGCCATCACCGGTCCGAAGACCTCCAGGCACTGCTTGAGCTTTTCCACCGACATCGGCGCGGCCGCGTAGATGAAGGCCTCCAGCGATGAGTAGTCGTGCTTGCGGATGTCGGGATGTGCCAGCAGCACGTAGATCGCGGTCGGCGGCAGGAACAGGTGCGTGACGCGCTCTTTCTCGATGGCGTGCATCACGTGCTCGGCATCGAAATGCGGAAGGATCACGTGCGTGGCGCCCACCGCCATGAGCATCATCGCCACGCCGCCGGCGGCGTGCGTCATCGGCGCGATCACCAGGTGCACCGGCGGTTTTCCCACCGGCAGCGCGCCGTAGAAATTGGCGATCATGGTTTCCCAGGTCAGGTGCGACCACAGCACCCCCTTCGGTCGCCCGGTCGTCCCTCCCGAACTGAAGATCGAGGCGACCGAATCCCGCGTGGCGGGTACATCCGGATCCGTCTCGGCGGCCTGCGCGATCCAGTCCTCCAGGAACACGCTGCCACCCGCACCGGCGCGATCGATGCAGACGTAACGACGGATCTTGGGGCACTCGGCCCGGAACAACGTCACGCTGGACTCGAACTCCGAGTGGTAGAACAGTACCTCCACGTCGCAGTTGTCGAGGATGTAGGCGTTCTCGGTCGCCACGTTGCGCGCGTTGACCGGCACCCAGGCGCCACCACCGCGCAGCGTTCCAAGCAGGCACTCGAACGCGACCGCGCAGTTCGGGCTGAACACCGCGGCCTTGCTCTCCGGCTTCAGCCCGTCCGCGATCAGCGCATTGCCGATCCGGTACGTCCGCTTCTGAACCTCGCGATAGGTGCGGGTGACCGTGGCATCCTTCAGGCACGCGCGATCCGGGTTCAAGCGCACGCCACGGTCAAAGAAATCGATGATTCGCATGCCCTTCTCTCCGGGGGTATGTCGTACAGGTCCAATCCTGGCGTGTACGCATCTGCGCCACCCCACCTGATCGGACGGTATTGCGCATGATCGGTACGTAGCGCAGCGACGCATACTTGGGGCGGACACTAGTTTTCAGCAGTTTCGACATCCAATCCCGGCGTTATCATCCAGCTCCATTCGCCTCCCGCTGCCATGGGACTGCCCGTTTCCCCGCCTCCGACCGATCCATCGGCACAGACCGATCGCCTGATCTACGAGCAGGTGTTCGACAACGCGCTGGTCGGGATCTGCTTCATGCAGCACCGTCGGTTCCTGCGCGTGAACGCACGCATGGAGGAGATGCTCGGCTATCAGCCCGGCGAGATGCCGGGCCAGTCCGTGCGCGTGGTGTACGCGCGCCAGGAAGACTTCGACGAAGTCGGCCGGGTCATGGAGTCGTTCCCCACCACCAACCGCTACGTGCACGAGCGGCCGCTCGTGGCCAAGGACGGCTCCCTGCTCTGGTGCCTGATCGCCGGCCGCATGATCGAGCCGCACGACCCGGATTCGACGTCGGTGTGGGTGGTGCAGGACATGTCCGCAAAGAAGCAGGCGGAGGACCAGCTCGCCCGCGCCAACCAGCGGCTCGAGCAGATCGTGGAGAGCCGCACGCTCAACCTGCAGAAGACCAACGCCGCACTGAAGCTCGAGGTGGAGCGCCGACGCGAATCCGAACGCGCGATGATCGAGAGCCGCGAGAAGTACCGCGTGCTGATTCGCAACATCCCGCTGGGCATCGTGATTACCGACGCCGCGGGCGAGATCGTCGAGATCAATCCGGCGATGCAGGGATTTTTCGCCAGCAGCGACCTGGCCACATTCACGGCCATGGCGCGCGAGGCCGAGTGCACCGTCGTCGGCGAGGACGCCGTCACCACGCTGCGCGAACTCATCGCCGCCTGCTCTCCCTCGGTCACACGCCGGGTCGAACATCGAACGGCAAAGTGGGAGGCCGCCGACGGGAGTCCGCGCTGGTTCGACGTGGCGGGCGTGCGCGTCCCGGTTCGCGACCTGGGATGCGCCATCGTGTTCCTCGATCGTACCGAGCAGCGTCGCGCACGAGCGCGGGAGCACACGCAGCAACAGCAGCTCGCGCACGCCAGCCGCCTATCGTTAATGGGCCAGTTCGCGTCGGCACTGGCACATGAGCTGGGCCAGCCGCTCAACGCCTGCCTGAGTTACGCCGCCGGCATCGAGCACCGCCTCGGACCGGAACTGCGCAAGCGCCCCGATGCGCAGGAGGCGCTCTCGCGCATCCAGCTCCACCTCCACCAGGCCGGCGACGTGGTCAAGAACGTGCGGGCGTTCGTCGCCAAGCATCGACCGGAGGACGAGGAGATCGACCTCGCCGCGCTGGTCCACGGCACCCTCGACCTGCTGCAACTGCAGCTGCGCGAAGCGGCGGTCACGGTGCGACTGCGCATCGGCGAGGATCTGCCACGATTGCGCGGTACGCGAGTGGAGTTGCAACAGGTGCTGGTGAATCTGGTCGTCAACGCGATCGAGGCCATGCGCGGCGCGGGTGTCGCACGCCCCCAGATCGAGGTGAGCGTGGCGCGTGCAGCTCGTTCGCGCATCCGAATGAGCGTGATCGACAACGGACCGGGCGTTCCCGAGGCGCTGAGTGAATCGGTCTTTCAGCCGTACACCACGACCAAGCCGGGCGGACTGGGAATGGGCCTGATGATGTGCCGCACGATCATCGAATCGCACGGGGGGAGCCTGCAGATCGAGCCACGCCGCAAAAGAGGCGCGGCGTTTCGCTGCGTGCTGCCGGTGGAAAAGGGCGACCCGCCATGACGCAGGAAATCCGCATCTACCTGGTGGACGACGAGCCCGACGTGACGCGCGGCCTGTCCTGGCTGCTCGAATCCGTGGACCTGAAAGCCGAAGCCCATCACCGCGCGGACCCTTTCCTGTCCAGCCTCGCAGGGCACGCGGGACCGGCTTGCGCGGTCCTGGATCTGCGCATGCCCGGGTTGTCCGGGATCGAGGTGATGGAACGCCTGGTGGCGCGTCGCCCGGATGTGCCGATCATCTTTCTCTCGGCGCACGGAGACGTGCCCAGCGCGGTGCGTGCGATGAAGCTCGGCGCGTTCGACTTCCTGCAGAAGCCTTTCAACCCCCAGCAATTCCTCGAGTGCATCAACCGGGCGCGGCTGAGCGCGGTCGATCGTCATGCGGAATGGCTCAAGCGGCGCGACTACGACGAAAGCCTGTCGCGGCTGTCGGTGCGCGAGCGCGAGGTGCTCGAGCTGATGCTCGAGGGTGGCAGCAGCAAGGAGATCGGAAGGCGGCTCGACATCAGCCCCAAGACGGTAGACGTTCACCGCGCGAACATCCTGCGCAAGCTCGAGGTGGGCAACGCGCGCGAACTGACGAGCCGGTTTCGCATTGCATTGAAGAAGGACTGACGCGACTGCGACGGATCCGACCGTCCCCTCCTCGACCGGGTAGGGGCGGCAGGTTCGACGAGTTGGGCATGATGCAGCGACAAGACCAGAGAGGAGAGCAGCGATGAACCTGAGAAGCACGCTGGACCGGCTTCTGAACGATGCCTGTGCCGGCAATCGCATTCCGGGTGTCGTGGCCACGGTGGCCGATGATCGAGGCGTGATTTACGAAGGCGCAGCGGGACTGCGGTCCTGCGACAAGCCCGAAAAGATGACCGTCGACACGGTCGCCTGGTACGCGTCGATGACCAAAGCGGTCACGGGCGCCGCTGCGATGCAGCTGGTCGAGCGCGGGAAGCTCTCGCTCGATGCTCCCGCGGGCAAGGTCATCCCTTACCTCGGCAAGGTCCAGGTCATGGAAGGTTTCGACGCGAAGGGCAAACCGCGCCTGCGCGCACCCAAGGGCACGGTCACCTTGCGCAACCTGCTCACCCACAGCTCCGGCT
>DATEEI010000104.1:0-5857 GCA_035281225.1 Vicinamibacterales bacterium | reverse complement strand
TTGACTTCGACGCCCCGGTCATGGCGATCACACCGGGACAGGCGGTGGTGTTCTACGAGGAAGACGTGGTCGTCGGCGGAGGGTGGATCGAGTAGCCCGCGAGTTTCCGTAACGCGTCGCCCGTGACCCGAAAGACCGTCCATTCATCCATCGGTTTAGCGCCAAGCCTCTTGTAGAACGCGACCGCGGGTTCGTTCCAATCCAGCACCGACCACTCCATTCGTCCCCACCCTCGTTCAACGGCGGTTCGCGCGAGATGCTCCAACAACTCGCGGCCAAGCCCAGCCCCGCGCGCGGCTGGGCGAACGTAGAGATCTTCGAGGTAGAGACCCGGCTTGCCGAGGAACGTCGAGAAGTTTGCGAAGAAGAGCGCGTAGCCCGCCGGCTCCCCGTCCAGCATGGCAACTACAGCTTCGACCAGAGGGCGGTCGCCGAACAACGCCACTCGTAAGTCCCCTTCGGTGACCGTCACCTCGTGTTCGAGCTTTTCATATACCGCGAGCTCGCGGATGAAATCCAGAATCAGCGGAACGTCAGCCAACATGGCAGGCCTGATCGCACTTCGTGTCGTCAATCGATCCTCCACGCTAGTGCGCCCCCGCCAACGCCGGCTCCAGGAGCCTGCCGCTCGGGGTCTCGGTCACGGACAGCTCCTGAAAGAGCATCCTGCGGCGATCAGGAAATTCGATCTCGACGGCCAGCGTCCACAACCGGTTGCCGGTCCAATCGTTGCTGCGCACCGGAAAGCTGATCCAGCCAACGTCCGCGAGAGACGCTTCGCCGTGTCGATCGCTTCCCCAATTGAATATCATCCGCTGCGGCTTTCCACCCGCCGGGAGGACCGGATTCACCAATAGGTTCACGTACAGATCGCGATTGACGGGCGTAATCTCCGGGTCTGCCGTCAGCTTCAACGGCAGCGTCGCCCGCGTGCTCAATCGGCCGCCGGAGCTTCGCGCCATATCCTCATAACTCATGAACAGAAAGGTATGGCTGAATGGATAGGTCTTCCCGAGTTTGATGCTGGGCGGCGAAAACGTAAGGCAACCGATGCCTCGTATCGAGAGCGTGTTGTCGTGCCCAACCCCTTGGCATCCGAAGTTCTGAATGAACATCGGAGCGCTCTTTGACACCGTGTCGAGCGGCAAATCCTTGAGATTGACGTCGGGACCGATCACGGTTGCCTTCTTCGTCGGAAGGAAATACAACGCCAGACTGGTCCTCAGGCCGTCCGGTGGATCATCCATCTTCAGCGTCACCGCGCGAAATGGCAGGCGGTTCACCTCTTTTAAGTCATGCCATCGCGCCGACACTCGCGACGCGCCGGGATCGCTCGCCGCATCGACGGCGACGTTGCCGATGATGAAGGCAACGGTCACATATCCAGCCAGGGCCATCGTCAGGTGGCGGTCGTCTTCTGACATGACGGTTCGAGTGGACGCGATGCCGTGCCGCAGCCCGTACAGGAGACTCGCCCAGACGAGCGGCACCAGAGGGAGAATGGTAAGCGCTCCCGCGCGCGCCACACCGATGTTCTCCGGTTGGATGAGGCGGCCGGGCCATCCAAGTATGGTGAGCGGCGAGACGCTGCCGGCCACGATGGCCGTCGCAGTTGCAGTACGGCCGACCCAAGCCGGCGATAGCGGTTGGACGAACCACAAGAACACGCAGGCGCCCACGAAGGCCGCAACGATCGGGCCATCCATGACGCGTGATATCGCCACGCGAGAAACCAGCCACGCCAGGTACAAGAGCACCGTGACCATCAGAAGAGTCGAGAGCGCATAGCCGGAGGCAATCCAGCGAAAGAAGGGACTGGTGAGCGTCACGCATGCGACGGCCATCGACGTCCTGGTCGAGAGCCCGAATACCGAGCGCGATACTTCCGCGGCAATGACCCCGAACAGCGCGACGACCGCGAACAGAGTGGGTAGGGCCGCGGTCAACGGATCACGACCAAACCAGATGGACTGCCACGCAAGGAGATAAGTACTCGCCGGGCTGTCGAGGTAGCCAAATGCGGCGTAACTGAGGCCTGGGATCCCCTGCTCGAGCACATGTTGCGCGTATCGTGCGTAGGTCACCAAGTCGACGTTGCCTGACGGCGCGAGCGGCAAATACGTGCCGCCCGTTGGAGGCATGATCAACACGTAGGTCAGCGCATAGAACGCGCAGAAGGCCAGAGCCGACCTGCCCGTCGCCGGGCTCGCCAGACGCACCTTCACCGCGGATTGCAGCCAGCCGAGTCGAACGGAGGCAAGCAGGCACAGAAGCGCCGCGAATGCAAAGATCACATAGATGAGCGGCATATTCCGCGCACCGATCGCGATCCAGCACAACACGACGTAGAAGCCTGCTCCGATGAGGGCGGCGCCGAATCCGTCGATCGATGCTCCCCACCGGCGTGGCAGCAGCAGTAATCCAGCAACCTGAAACACGGCACACGACGCAAGCCCCGCAGCGATTCCGTGCACGGCGCTAAACAGGTGCTCCACGACATGTGGATTCATGGACTACGGACCCAGCACTTTCATCTCGGCGATCGACCAGTAGTAGATCGTGTCTGCTGCGGTCAGCTGCATCCGAAGGATCCGCACCTGCGTTGCCGGAAAACGATATTTCAGCGGCATCTCAAGCGGCTCCTCGAACGCGCCGACGAATGCCAGGCCACCGCTCGGTCCCTTCCAGACTTCAGTCCAGGAGTTGCCATCCAATGAGGTTTCGATCACGAAACCACGCGGAAAGTCCTCGACGAACGGCCCGAGCAGCAGATCAATACCCGCCACCGTGCGAATAGTGCCCAAATCGACATCGACCCTCATCCCCTCTTCCTGCGGCCCCGAATTCCATCGCGTGGTGCGATCCCGGTCCATCATGAACGGCACGAGATCCTGATTCACATTCGCCTGTATGAGAGACGCGGGCACCGAGGAGCCGGAAAGCGGCGGCGAGGTTTCCGGTGGTGCGGTGACTCGATACAGCGACTGCGCTCCTTCGGTGCAGATGAGCTTCGCGTTCGGATGGGTCCTGACGTAGTCATCCCAATCACCACGCGGATCCCATTCGCGATCGACTACGACATCGCTGATCCCGTGTACCGCCAGTTGCGTCAGTACGCCTGGGTCCCGTAGCGCCAGACCGAACCGCAGCGCCGCGTAATGGGGCGGAAAATACCCGCTGTACCCGTTGACGACGGGACGCTGATGAGACATCTGACGGTACATCGCAGCGACATCGTGATAGATGTCTCCCAGCGGCAGTTCCACAATCGGTCCCTTCGCGCCGCTGCAACCAAGCGCCTGCAAGGGGCGCGGCGGTTCGGCGAGCGGCATCGCCGCTATCCACGTATCTGCGAGGACGCCGATTGCCAGAGCCGCCGCAACGAGAATACGCGTGCGTCCGATTTTCGCAGTGAGCCGATCGAACACGAGAGCGCCGATGACGGCTAGGCACATGATCGTCATCATCCAGAAACGCGCGGGCACGCGCAGCCCGCTGAAGCCGGGCAGGTACATCAACAGGGCGTAGGGCCCGCGATGCATCAGCGATTTCCCCATCAGCGTGGGAACGGGACCAAGGCTGAACAGCCACATGAGGAATCCCGCAAGCGCGTAGAACCCGAGAACCGAGCGGGCACCATAGCTCCGGCGAAGCCCGGGGCTCGTCAACCCCAAACCCAGCGCCAGCAGCAGCGCAGCGGTAAGCGGCTTGATCGGATTCCCGACCGACAACAGGCGGATGCCGAACGGTTCGAGCCTCCACGGTCCCAGAATCACGGCGCTCATCGACACCAGCGCCGTGATGATGGCAAGGCCCGTAAGAATGCCACGCGCGACGGCCCAGTTTGCAACGCGAGCCGCCTTCTCGTCGCGGACGAACAGCAGGCCCGCGAGGACGACGAGCGTAATCGTCAGTCCGGGAAAAAGCTCGCCCTCACCGCGCTGGAATACCTTCATCCAGCCCCACAAGGCCAGTTGATCCGAGGGGTGCAGCAGTCCGGCCACATCGGCGCTGAAGTCCTTGATGGTGTCGAAACCACGCGTGAAACCGAACGCCGCGTGAACGCTTCGATACCTCAGAAGCAGCGGCACGATCGGCACGGCGGCGATGACCCACGCGGCGCCAATCGCGACGAACTGCCTGGGCCGAGCCCACGGGCTCGCGAACCACAGAATCCACATTCCTACGAACACGCTGAAAAACAGCAGGTAGTAACCGTTGCAGAGCCCCTGCAGGAGCCAGGCCCCGGCAAACAGGGCAAGCCACCTGGGCCGCGGATCGCGAAGAGACCGATGCAGTCCCAGAAGCGCGAACGGCATCGGAAACGAGGCGAGCGCCTGAATCTGCGGAAAGTGGGCGACGCGGTACGGCGCGAACCCAAAAAGCAGACCGGCCAAAAACGCGGCATCGCGACGCTTCGTCAGTTCCAGCGTCAGCAGGTACGCGCCGATGGCACTGAGGGGAAACGTGAGAAGAAATACGACGTTGTATGCCGTTTGTGGTTCCGCACCCAACCAGTGCAACGGAGTCGAGATGAGGCTGAGACCCAGCAGGTTTTCAGAGAAGCTCAGCACGCCCTGGACGGGATGAAACGCCGGCGCATTCCACCAAGCTGACGTCAGTGGGACCGTCTGCGTATTCCACCAGAGAATCCAGGTATTCAGCGCGGGATCGCCGGGATCGTTGGGAAGCACCGAGCTCAGTCGAAAGATCAGCGGGTAGGTCAGCGCGACGGCCAGCACGCCGTAGAGGACAAAGACGTAGAGCCACGCACGCTTCATGGTTGGGTCGCTGCTCCGAGTCCCGCGAGGTCGTAGATGCGCACTTCGGGACTGCTGGGAATCGTGGCCAGGGGTTTCCAGTCAAGCCGTCCCGCGCGGCTGTACGGAGCAAAGCGCGCGCGGAACTCAGCCTCCTCCCAGTCGTCGACGACGAGGAACGGGTGATGTCCGAGGGCCGTCAGGTCGCTGATGGCCGAGTCGAGGCCGGCTGCAGCCATCAAATCGTACCGCAGCGTGACGCGGTGTGCGTAGTAGCGAACGCTGCCGCTGTGCTGCGCGGAGAGAATCGCGGCGCGTGTGGGCGTGCGCGCCGCCACGTCGGTCGCCGCGCGCACGTGACGCTGCTCGAAGGCCGCTTGTCGGAAGATGCCGGCGTCAGCACCTACTTTCACACCATATGGGACGAGCGCAGCACACAGGCAGAGCGCCGCGGGCGCGCGTGCCTCGACCGGCATCCTTATACACAGGAACCGCAGGCCGGCCGCCATACACACGAACAGCGCGGAATAGGCGGGCAACAGAAAGCGTAGGTAGAACCAGTGATCGAACACGTGATAGAACAAGTAGGAAAGGAACGTCAGCCCGAGGAGAGCCGAGAGACACACACGGGCGCGTGGTCTCACCGCGCTCTTGATGAAAAGCGGGATGGCTGCGAGCGCCACGAACAGCGTCTGCGTCTCGACGAGCCAGACCGTGTATGCACGCGCATTCTGCGGCGCAGCATTGAGCGCGTACGACTCCAGCAGCGTTCCGTACCCGAACGTCAACGGGTCTCCATACAGGTGCACGTTGATTCCGGCTATCGCCAGCAGCCATGGTGCAAGGCCGAGCCCATAGCGCACGAGCGGTTCCGGCCGGAAGCGCCACGCACACGCGGGCACTAACGTCAGCAGGATCAGGTTCGGCCGGATCAACAACATCAGCCCAGCGACCATTCCTGTGAAGACGGAACGGGCGCTCTTCTCGTCCCCCTTCAGGGCGAGGAGCGCTACAAGCGCCCAACCCGCCACCATCGGTACGTCTGACATCGGGACCATGACGTGCGCGAGAAAGACGGGCGATGCAACGAGGAGCAA
>DATEEI010000103.1:0-6172 GCA_035281225.1 Vicinamibacterales bacterium | reverse complement strand
CCCCGCGCCGATCCTGCGCCCCCGGTTGAAGGCCACAAGGTAGTCCAGATTCTTCGCTGCAGTGAGCAACTCCGGATCGCCTGAGTCTCGCAACAACTGCTTGACGTAGGTCCAGTCCCGCGCTGGGTCACCCGTGAATGCCGCTTGTCGTACGGCGTCGATCACGCCGGCCACCGCCTGAACAAACTGTGCGCGCGGCACGCGTCCTGCCCGGACGCGTGTGGCCCACAGCCGCCACTGGGCTGCCGCTGCCAGGCCTGCCGCCGCTTTCGATGTCGCGAGTAGTTCCAGCCCCAGCGCTATGTCTTCGCCCCGGGTGGCCTCGGCCTTAGGCTCTAGCAGAAACGCTGCGAACCTAGCCGTCAGCATCGCTTCGGCTTCGTCAAAGGCGAGCTTGTGTCGCACTGGCTTAGGCTCTGAGTTGAGTGCCGCAGAAATCTTTGCCGCCGACGCCCCCGAGTGCGTCAAGATCGCGACGCTGCGACCATAGCGACCGGTGGCCGCCTTAATGGACCTCTGGAGCATGCCCAGTGCCATCCTCAACGCTGTGTTCAGTAGGCGGCGTCTCGGATCATAGGCAAACGACGAGACGCCTTCGTAGGGCGCTCCTCGTGCCCGGCCAGTCAAGATGTCCTGACCGAAGACGGCGATCTCGGTGCCACCACTACGGTGATTCTGCCCACCGAGGTCGACTTCTAAAGGAGCAAGCGTCAGCCTGATAGCCTCCACTCGCTCGGGCCCGATGCCCGGTAAATGATCAAAGATTTGCTGGTCAAGGTCTGCTAGGCAAACAATCTGTGCTGTCTCCGACAGCAGTGCAATGCATCGCCATGCGTGCGCGTCGGTGTCCTGAGCTTCATCGACAACTATCAGCGGGTGGCGCTGGGTTATCAGCCTGCGGACAAGGTGACTCTGCTCCAGCAGCGCTTCGGCATTCCGCGCGAATAGGTCGAAGGCAATGCGACCGTCTTGCCGGAACATTTCTTCGCGCCTCTGGAGCCACGAGCGCCACTCAGCATTCTGTTCGTTCCGATCGCGTGACCTGATGGCACCGTATTCCACCTGTTCGTCCTGAGGCAGAAGGATTCGCAACTTTCGAGGAGCGCCGAGCAGGTAGGCGTGCGCCGCCAGGAGCGTCCAAAAGAACGAGTGAAACGTCTGCATGCTCAGTTGGCTGCGCTGGGACTTGGGCACTTCCTGCTTCATGGCCTCGCCTAGCCTTGCTACCGCAGCACGCGAGAAACTGAGGAACAGCACCGACTGCCCCGGCGCGAGTCCGGCGCCGATTCTCATCATCGCCTTCTTCAGAGCGATCGTTGTCTTGCCGCTGCCCGGACCGCCTAGCACTAGGGCATGTCCTTGGCAGTCGAGTAAGCTCTGCCTCAGTTCGCAGATATGCACAGCCGTCTGCCGCTCGCTCAAGCGAGTTCGCCCGCAGCGTCGGGTTGGGCAGGTTCCGCCGGCCCTCCTGCGTCGGCTTCTGGCACGACTTCGGCCGGTTTGGGGAAGTGTCCGTAGACCTGTCCCAGAAAGTTGGTGACCGTTACGGGCATTTCGCCCAGCGCGCAGTTGTCGAGCAATCTCGCAGCCCAGCCGGCGCCCTTGTGCCCCTTGAGCGCGCTCCTCACCAGGTTGCGAACTGCGTCGTCATCGGGTCGCGCAGCGGGGATGACTAAGTTTCCGCAATCTCCGGTCTGCCTAAGATCGTCCAAGAATTCCCACAGTCGGTCGACGGGAACCTCCGCAACGACGAGCGCCTCGAACCCGGCGTACGGGTGCTCGCAATCGATGTCATAAGCGTCGACCAGTTCCTGTTTCTTCTGTGGCGATCGCGGCGCAAGATCATAGAAGCCAAAGGTCTTCAGACCCAGGCTCTTGAAGAAGTTGCCGAACTTGGGCATCTGTCCCTCGGACTCGGCATCGAAGAATGCGACGCCCGCGATGTCCAAGGGTTGAAGGCCGTCATATGCCTCTTCCATCTTCCGCGCGACAACCGGCAACGCATGGAACTCGGTCAGGCCTTCCACGACGATTGCGCCCTTGCCCAGCATGCATTCTGTCAACCCGCGTCGAGCGTATCTGCGGAAGTCATTGCCCTTGAGGCCGGACGATTCAGAGATTCGTTGGCCCACCACGCTGGAGCCCGGTCCACGAGACAATAGCATCGTCTGCTCTGGCTCAAATCGCTCGATGATGAACGGCGAGTGCGACGTGGCGAAGGCTTGCGTCGTCTTGTGCAAAAGGTAGTCAGCGATGCGGCGCTGAGTATGCGGCGGGACTGCAATCTCCGGCTCCTCCATCGCGAAGATGATCGAGGAGGGCTTTAGCTCGGCGATGAAGGAGAGCAACGCCAGCACGAGTACGTTCAGCGTGCCAGTCCCAACCTGTTGAAACGGAACGGGATGCTGGTCCTGCGATACGGCCAAAAAGAAGGCCATCGTCTTGCGCAAGTGTTCCCGCGTAAGTTGTGACACATGCAGCTTTGTAGTCCTTCCTGGAACATCGGTGGCGATGTACTTGCCGAGTCGAGCTTCGATCGACTGCAGGACAGGCTGCAGGTTCGTAGCGTCCTGTTCGATGTCAAGGTTGCGCAGCCGCTCAATGGCCTTTTCCCAGAGGCCTGCCCGGGTACCCTTGAGCCGGAGGATCACATCCAGGAGGGAGCCTCGCTCCAGGCTGAGGGCGCGAGATCCGGTGCGCACCGCTCGTAGGTAGAGGAATCCAAACAGACGCTTGATGTCCTTACCAACGCGATCCAGTTCATCGGGCTCCGCGTTAGGGCTGTGGGTGAAATAGGTCTGTGCTTCGAACTCGTCCTCCTCTGGGTTGTAGCGGGCTTTGGTTTCCAGGCGAAGGCAACTGACAACGAGTGGCGGATTGGCCGCAGCCACTTCGCCGAAATCGAGCACGCGACGATCAACGGTGTGCCAGAACTCCAGGTGCTGACCGCAGCGGTTCTCGACCTCGGCGCTGATGTCAATCAGGGTGACAGCAATCCGAATGGGAACTGGCATTGGCTCACCACCTTCCTCCGCCGCGGGCTGAAGGTAGTTGGCATTGTGGAAGTCAAATTCTTCGACCGGCGGGAATCGTGAAATTCGGTCTGGTCCGAGTACAAGGTCAAGAGCCTCGCAGACGGTGCTCTTGCCGACGTTGTTCGGGCCGACAAGCAGTGTGTGACCGTCGAACTGCAGGGCCGCAGATTTGATGCTTCGGAAGTTCTCGATGCTTAGCTGTACGACCTTCATGACTCTTCTCTCGTCTACGCGGTTCCCCGGCACTTAGAGAACACGCGCAATTCCATTGTTCTGTTGAGCAACGCGCTTCTTGTCGGCGCCACAGTCGGTCGAATCTAGTGGAAGTGCTGCTGTCAGCTTCTCCTCAGTGTTGGGGACTTGTCGTGCGGCCAGTGACTTTTTCCGCATCCGCGACATAAGCTTCAGGCGGTACCGCCCATTCACACTAGGTCCGGTGCCCGTGCATGCAAAATGCGCAAAGTGCATGTTGTTCAGGCGCAAAAACCCGTCGCCTGGAACTGGCGATGAAGACTCAGCAAAAGTGCTACTACGCTGGTGCTAATGAAGGACACAAAGTGAGCATCCGAGACGTTAGAACCCAAGTTCCTCCGCATAGGCCCGCACCTAGTCCTGCGCCGGCGCCCATGCCCGCTCCGCAAAAACAATGAGATGAGCGAATCCGCATATACCGAGACCCATCGCGAGCTCGTTTCGCACGTTCGATATGGGTATTGGTTCAATGCGAGCTGCGAGAAGGCTTACGGCCGCTTGGATCTGCTCCTGAATGTGCTGCAGCTTGTGGGCGGATCAATCGCCGTCGTTTCAATTCTGAAGACCTCCGAAACGCTTACAGCGTTGATGGCTGGAATCCTTGCCTTCGCGGCGGCGGTCGCCTTGCTCGTTCAACCGAGCGTCAAAGCCGAGCGCCATAGGCAGGCAAAGTGCGCTTTCCTTGATTTAGAGGGGCGTGCTTGGCACGTGGCCACCGACGCGCTCGAGCAGCAGTTGGCTAGGGCACGACAGGACGCACCGATTGGCATCGACTTGCTCGCCGTACCCGCTTTCAATGCGACGATGCGAGCAATTGGCCAAGAGGATGCGCAGAAACCGGAAACGATCTGGCAAAGAGCCTTGGCAGCCGTCGCGTAGGAACACCCTACAGGCTACGGCAGTATGCCAATTACACGCAGATCCGACTCGATCAAGAGTTCTGGGACTCGCGCTTTGGCGCCCGTCCAGTACTGCCTCGCGATGCGCTCGTTCGTAGCTAGAAATGGGTCGTGCAACCCAAACCGCGAGTCGGACGAGAGCAAGGCGAAATCGGCAGTGAACTGTTTCGCCCGAGGATCCATCGGTTCGCACACCTCGACGCAGCATCCTGGGGAATTGGCTAGCAATCCGCGTGCGGTCGCTTCGTCCGGGCATGCGAAACAGCATCGGAACCTACTAGGGCGGTCGGGAAATTCCAGGGCTCGCACCCTCTCGATGATCGACTCGCTGGCCACCCGCCAAGGCGCCCAGAAATCGGTGCTGCATCTCGCGATCGTGTAGCGAGAGAACCCGTCTCCCCAGTGTCCCATGGATAGAACGAAGCCAAGCGGGTGAGGGCTGTGCGAGACGCGGTAGAGCGGCACGAACTTTTCCAAGGGCTTACTGGGAAAGCGGCAGTATGCCAGCCGCGCACAACTTCTACGACAAGTGAGTGATCTTCTCCTCGATAGCGGCCGTGGACTGCGACCCGATTCGGCTTCCGCCGGACCGCAGCTGGTATAAGCCTTCGCCGATAGCATTCACATTCGGCGGAGAAGAACAACATCATGCTCTGGCGCGTCGCGAACTCCCAACTGCATCTTCTGGGCTCTGCGCATTTCCTCCCGCGCGAAGCTGAGTTTCTCCCCCACGAAGCGCAAATACTCCACGAGGCTGATGTCGTCGCATTCGAGGCAAACATCGCGGAGGCGAGGATGCTCCGACAGGGCTTCTACGGCGGCGCTCGCTCGCTTCGCGATGATGTAGACGCATCGCTGTACGAGCAGACCCGTGCGCGCTGGACCGAACTCGGCCTGGCGATGGATGATCTTGACGGCACTCGCCCCTGGAACGCGGCGTTGCGAATGGTGACGGGCGCCATCCTACCGAGTCACGGCTACGAACACCGCTACGGCGTCGACAGCGTCGCTCTCAAACAGGCAAAGGCGGCCAAGAAGACGCTCTTCTTTCTTGAACCTTCGGACGTGGGCCTATCGGCGTTCGCCTCCGGTCCCCTTCACGAGCAAGTCATGATGCTCGCACAGGCCGTTCGCCACCAAGAGGAGGCGCTCGAAGATGTTCAACTTTCGGCGGACGCGTGGAGCTATCGGGATCTGAACCGCATTGCCCCGTTGTACGCGAAGTGCATGCATCAAGCGCCGCGCACCTATACGGCGCTTCTTGACAATCGCAACAAGCTCTGGACGCCCAAGCTGCTGCGCTTGGCAAGGGGAGGCAAGAAGACGCTAGCGATCGTCGGCATGCTACACCTACACGGGCCGAAGAGCTTGCTTTCATTGCTCGAGGGTGCAGGCCACAGATGCGAAGCAGATTTGGGCAATCAGTAGCTGCCGCGCGCTGCATGCAAACCTGACCAGGTCGAGGCGAACTTGAACAATGACCTCGCGCGAGCGATCGCGCACACGAACCCGGAGCTAGACATCGCTCCGGGAGAGCGCCTGCGGTTCGAGCAGCAGCGCCTCTGCTTCGAAGGCTCGAATGGCGACTATATGCACCTCGGCGCTCAGAACGGCATCCTGCTTGCGTTGAGCTTTCGAGACGACAACGGGCAACACACATACGGCTCGGCGGCGATGGTGGGGCCGGGCCTTGCGGTCTGTGCTGCACACGTTGTCGAAGAGCAGGACTTCTACGAGAGGATCCAGACCGGCGATGCAACCCTCGTTGCATCGGCGCCGCTGCCGAACGGCGGGATGCACCTGTGGACTGTGCTGCGCGTCGCACTCGTGCCCGACACCGATCTCGCCGTTCTGTCGATGGCGCTCACTTCGCCCTATCCAGCAGACCGGCGTTTTGTATCGGCCGCACTCACGACGCGGATGCCCGCGCTCGACGACGTGCTCACGATCACCGGGCTGTCGGCGGTACGCGGCACGGAACCAATC
>DATEEI010000102.1:0-29299 GCA_035281225.1 Vicinamibacterales bacterium | reverse complement strand
CTGGTTAGACCACCCCTGCGTGGTCACTGGTGTTGCTGTCTGACGAAGATAGCCTGACCTTGGACCGTCTTAGCGGTGACAGGTATCGCGTAGCCCGGCCCAGTAACAATAGAGGTCGTTTCCTCGCCGGTAGAGACCAATAGAACTCCGTTAGCGCCTAGTTTCGCGGCCTGAACTTTCAGCTCCTGCACGGCGTAATCCATAGCCCCTTGATCTGTCCACCCTGCATCACTCGAAGCGTGAACTAGGCCAATGATCTCGAATTCCTTCGGAGGTTGGAGGTAGAGCTTCACCTCTCCCGGAAAGATTGGGCTCCTCGCAGTGCCCGTAACGATAGCCGTGCCCGAAGCACATCCGGCTGATACCAGCACGGCGAGACCCAGCAGTAAACGCGAAATCAGACGAAAGCTCATGTGTTTCTCCAGAGCGCTCTCGCGGGGTCTAACGCCAGCTTAAGCCGCGTGCGCCAGCACGTCGGCTTGAAGCGATAGTTGGACGGCACTCAGTAGACAGAGACGTCTTTGCTTGGGACGGTGTTGATAAAGATGCTCTTGTGTGGGTCATATTTGAAGATGCATAAGACAGGCCGGCGCTCGATTTCTGATGTGCCCTTGTCGTCTGTTTCGACCGCCGTCCCCCAAAGTACGAGGTCTTTTAAGCCATCGCCGTCAATATCCACAAGCTCATTGTTCAGCAGGCCTTCGGCGAAAGTTACGGTGTCCTCATGGCGGTCATATAGACGCACCTTCGCGCCAGGAAGGTCCAACACACCGTTGCCCTTTGATGTGATTGAGACCGATGCCGCTACAGATACGTCAGCGGACAGTCGCAGCGACAGTTGGATAGGCCCGGTCTCGATGTTTGAGTGGGGCATAGCGAAAATGACGGCTTCGGTCAGTACGGGACTGGCGAAAGCAGCAGACGAGTTAAAGCCAAGCACGAACAAGGTGCCTAGCAAACGGCCCGCACGTCTCATGACGTCCAACGCCCGCGATCAGGCGCGGTTCTGCCGATAGCGCTGACCTTGAAGTGTCCGAGGAGGCCACGCGCGGCAGAACCATCGCCTGCATTAGCTGGTTGGGCGATGGCCTCGATCACTTTGCGATCAGATAGATCCAGCCACATGCGATAAGAACTTTCAACCCTACACCTACCCAAAACCATCCTGGAGTTTCTGCCCGAGAGTACGTGGCTGAGCGGGCGTAAGTGTCCCCTGTTCTCATGTCCATGAATGCAAGCCAAAGCACAAACAACGCGACCGCAAGCAGGCCAGATTCCGGAGAGGCCAAACCAAGGCCGAGATGAACCACAGCCCAAATCCCAACCAAGGCCACGAGGGCGATTACTCCGTCGCGGCGCAGACCCTCAGCTCGCTGAGCTATCAAACGGCGCTGGAGCATCTTCTCTTCTTCAGCAGCGATGACACGCGCTGCATCCTCTCCGCGCGCTGCGGATAGTGGTCTGGAAGCCAGCGCATCACCAGGAGCTCGTTCAAATTCTCTGCTCATGGTTCCTTTCTGACGCCCAACGCCCGCGATCAGCCGGGGCTTTGCCGCCCCCGCTAAGGTCAAAGGTGGATCGCCTGCTCACCGGCGGCAGAGACCTCGGCTGCATCAGCTTGTTGGACAGCGTCAGCCCGTGTTTTCGGACCGAAGTCATGCGGCGCATTTCTTCCGCTTCCAAAGCCATCGCGCCAGTATGTATGCAAGCACAGCACCGTAGAGCCAACCTAAGGTGGCTCCGACGCTCAAACCTCGTCGATCGCTCGGGTCCGGGCGGACGATAGAACTTTTCGGCCTAGCCTCTGTGTAACAGGTCGACCAGCTGGAAATCATATCTTTTAGAAGTTCAACTCGCCTTCGCGCTTCGAGCACTCCGCCGTTATAGCGAAAGTCCACCATCTGGGCTTCAGCCTGGATTGTCGGACACACCAGAAAAGAGTACCGGCAGTAGGCTAGAGGACGATCCGACTCCAAGCACGAAATTTTGTAAAAGGGCTCGCGTTGATGTTGCTCGAAAAACTCAATGCCCCCAGCTCCCGGGCCTCGGCTATTACCTTTCCTACGTTGCGCTGAAAGCCCCTCGAATGGAGGCAAAGCTTCGTACCCTTCGGAAGTAACTCTCGGCGGCACCGCCGCAGGTCCCCGCGCGTATATCCGGACGAATGCAGTGTCGCGTCGAAGACGGTCCCTATCTTCGCGAGTCGGCTGACGTCGCCAAGCGAGTACATAGGGAGATAGGTCAGACAATCTCACGCTCACCATGAGCAGCTGCGTGACCTTAACCTCAGGCGGAAGCTCCCTGAAATTGGTGCTGAAGTACCCATTCGCAAAATTGATGTACGCGCGTGGCAAGCGAAGTTGAGCCGATACGCCCTGGACGTGGTCCATCGCCAATTCAACTCTGACCGCCTGCATGCTTCGCGAGTTGAAATATGCTGGCCCGTCGTACGGATGACCAGGGATGCTGTCCGCTAGAGCGGGAGAAAGCGCCAATAAGGCAGCTCCTCCTATGAGACTTTGGCGCCACTTACTGATCATCTGGTGCCTCAAGCCTGCCACCCTGCTGTCCAACGCTCGCGCTCAGCAGCGGCCCCGCCGGAGCGGTGAGGCCGCGGAGGCGGGGACGTGTGCTGGAGCGCGTTGTTCGGGGGCTGTGAGCCAGACTCTCCTGAGCTCACAGTGATGTATCCAGGCCGGCCATCGGTCTCCCGGATTCCGATTTCACGCGTCTGATTCAACTGAAACTGGATAGGCTGAGATTTGCAGGTTGATATGGATGGATGCCAGCAGCGCGAGCTGCTCATCAGAAAACACGACAGAGGCGGGAGCGAGGGTTTCCACGCCAAGCCCTACATCTATTACCGCCGACGTGGCGTGCGACGCGAAGGAAACCTTCCGGTCTTTGCATCGCTGCGCAAACGCACTTACACCACGAACCATGTCTTCAGCGCTCGCAGCGTCCGCCAAGGTGGCGTTCAGTCCCGACGACGAGTTCGGGCGCCCCCCAAGGTGCCTTGGCTCGCCTTCCTTCCATCTCGCATCTACGCAGAGACCCAACGTCGAGGTCGCAACATCTAACTGCTCATCACTAGCAGACATGCGGAGGACGGCTATGAACATTGTCGCGACCTCTTCTGGGAGCTTGTAATCGATGAAGGGCGCGCTATGCAAGCCGCCGAACGCCGGCGTTCAGCCGCGGCTATGCAGCCTACTCTCGCCGGTTTACCTACTGCCCGAAGGCATGGCCGTCGGCTGGAACAGCTGGTTAGAGCGCGGTTAATGGCGATGACCCTGATGGCGCCGTGACGAGCCCGTGATTAGAAATTCGATTGTGCCAAGTAGATCGTCATAGAGCATGTACAAGTCGTCCACATAGAGCGGGGTAAAGCTCGCCGGCCCAAATCGGCTATTCGGATGCAGGGCCTTAATACGGTCTTCGTAATACTGCTCGTAGTACCTGTCCAATCTATGAGACGCTCCTACAGCTTGAAGAAGATAGTCTGAAGCATCTTTGTTGGAAGGATTGCGTAGACCATTGGCGCGGAGCTTTCGCAGGATTATCTCGAGCGTTGCTTCCATCGCGACGTAGAGCTCCATGCATGCAGTGTCCACAAATGTTCTGCTCATGCACTTGAGCATCGCTGTCTTGAGGAGGTGTGACAGTCCTCGCACCATAAGGTGATCATTAACGTCAATCAGTGACAGAAGTCCCGCTTGGGTCTCCCGGCCGATACGGATGTTGGCGTTGATCTGGTACGGGCGGCCAGCCAGGAAAGCGGGGTTCTCCTCCCAAGGAACCAGCGCTCTTTGCGTTCCGTGCAGCGACGTAAGGCGCTTCTTGAGAAATGAGCCGCAGCGTCCCAAAGTTCGTTTCTCCGATAGATCTTGACCCTCGTCAGCGACTAGCACGGGCCAACGAACAGGAAATAGGTGAACCTTCCCCCAATCAGGATCTGCTCCGATGGTGATCGAGCTCAGCAGTGCTACCTCTTCAGGGTTGGCCCAAGCAAGCTCGTAATACTCTTCCAGGCGCACCACCCGTGTGGCGATGAAGGTTAGTGCGGGATCAACAATCAAACTGGCGCTTGAGGACAGTAACGACTGCGGGGGCAGCAAGCTCAACGTCGAGAACGGCCGGAGAGCGATGAAAGAGGAGTCGGTCTGAGTGGCTAGGCGCATTAAGCTCTAACGCCTGCGATCAGCCGGGGCTCTGCCGCCCAAGCTGACCTCAAAGAGTGGATGACTGCTCACCGGCGGCAGAGACCTCGGCTGCATTAGCTTGTTGGGCCGCACTGGCACTTACCTCAGCGGTTTTGCTGCCAGTGGTCAAAAGAATTGGCTACGACCTCGCAGTCACAGTAGCCACCGTGCTCCGCCAACCAAGCCAGCAACTTGTCCTTGGGCTGGTTGTTGCTGGTGATCCACTCCCGCGTGAAGCGAAGGGAGTGATCGCACCCTTGCGTCTCCACTTCCGCCTCAACGGACTCGAACAATGACTGGAGTACGTCGTTAGATGCAGGAAAAGCGAGCTGTGCAGCTTGCTTCTGCTGATCCTTCCACGCCTTCTTCCGATCTCGATCAGAAGGATCCATTACACATCTCTTCTAGCGGCCCAACGCTCGCGATCAGCCGGGGCTCTGCCGCCCGCGCTGACCCGAAAGAGTGATCGGATGCTCACCGGCGCCAGAGATCTCGGCTGCATCAGCTGGTTGGGCGGATGGTCCACGAACGCTGGGCCGGCGCTTCAGAAGCTCTGAGCCGAGATGGAATGCCAGACCACAGCGTCCATGACCATGACCTTCGATCTTTCTAAGGACATTCCACTCGTGAAGTTCGGGTGAGGGGCCAACGCGTATACCTGCTCGGCTGGGCGCTCAAGACCCATTGCGACGACCTGCGCAACAACCATTGAGTGCAGGTTCTCAATCTGCCAGCTCACTGTGTTCATGTGCTTACCGAACTCGTCGTAGTCCTTCGCCACCTGCCTAAGGTCGCCTCGTATTGGGTTGAGGCATTGCACGGTCTTATCCCGTTTCATGAAGAAGATAGATCCGAATGCCGACATCCCAACGGGCGCAATCTCATAATCCACGACGATTCTCGATGCCCATTGCGCCAGGATCTTGTCGTAGTCGATCTTTGGTGAACTTGAGAAGAGCTCTGTCCAAGTTACGTTACGAGCGTGTGAGGTCATGGGGGTCACCAGCCCAAGAAGTCCAACAGCTTTTAGAAGGCTACGTCGATTCACGTCCATCCCCTATCCGCCCAACGCCCGCGATCAGCCGGGGCTCTGCCGCCCAAGCTGACCTCGTATTGTGAAGCGGTAATCACCGGCGGCAGAGACCTCGGCTGCATCAGCTGGTTGGGCCGTGGTCTTCGGCGCCGGGTGCCTATGCTGATCACTGGGGCAGGAACTCCGACATCCACTCGTTGAGCTTGGGCTGAACTGCCAGCTGGGCCTCCGCAACATGAGTGCCGACATTCTCACTTGGTTTGATCCCAAAGGTGCCTACCAGCCAATTGATAAAATCGGCGCGTCCTTGGCTGAACTTGTGCTTCTCGTCGCGGTAGTAGATCACGCTGTCGTGATCGATCATGGGCTCGGCATCGAATGCGAGCAGCGATAAGAAATCAATCGCGTTTTTGGCTACGACCCACACTCCGCCTTCGTCACCAAACACAATCACTGGCCAGTCGTTAGGGTCAGCGGACTCGCCGGAATTCCACAGTGCATACATGGATCCCGATCCGTTCGCCATGGCAAAGGGAAACAGCGCCCTGAGAAACGTCCGATCCGCCGACCATGTGTCGATGCCCGATCGCTTTGGGTTCGGGCTCAACTGGAAGCCATCTGAGTACCAGACTGGACCAATCCGGTCATGGAATTGAGCAAGCGCGTTAAGCGCCCGCGGAGTCTGATTGGGCGCGAATAAGGCATCAAGATCTGGCGTGGCCGGCATATCTCCTCCATGAACGAAAGATCTGAAATGACATCGGAGGCGCAGATCCGCATCGGATCGTGGACGAGACGAGACCTTCAGAGGCGGCGCCGCATGAGGCCCAACGCCCGCGATCAGGCGACGCTCTGCCGCCTGGCGTGACTTTTCCGAGTGACACGGACCTCATCGGCGGCAGAGCGGTCGCCTGCATCAGCTGGTTGGGCCGCTCACTCACGTGTCGAATCCGAAAACGCCGAATACGAGCGACATTGCGAGCATAGTCGCAACAGCGAACCAGAAAATGACAGGGGAGGTTCGGCGGTAACCATGTGGCCCGATAGACGTGGGGGCCACACCTGACTTCACCATTAGGAATGCCCACCAAGCGCACCAGGCCGAGAAGAAAAGATAAAGCTCCCGGCCGATCGGGCGAGACCATACATCGGTGGCGGTAGCCACGATAGCCCCCAGGCATGCCGCAACTCCGAGTGGAATGAACAACAGCCGAAATGGGAAGTGGCCTTCGGTAATGTTCATTGGGCCCAACGCCCGCGATCAGGCGACGCTCTGCCGCACACCGTGCTCCCTACGACTGAAGCTGGCCTAGCCGGCGGCAGAGCGGTCGCCTGCATCAGCTGGTTGGGCCTCATGGCGCGCACTCCGCCTGCTCGATCTGGCACGTTGAGCCGTCCGTTCTCAGGCGAAGAATGAAGCCTACGCCCGGTTCTGTTTGTGCCCAAATGTAGTCTCGAGCCATCAGGATTACTCCACGGTCACGTGAACCCCAAGCATCTTCAAGGGCGAACGTTCCGTCAGGGTTGAACAAGATGGTGCCGCTCCAATCTCCCGCTTCGACCCCAGCGCTTGGCGGGCCATGCCATTGCGCGACGCGCATGAAGTCCGCGAGAGGCAGAAGATCCGCTGTCGCGAACCAACCCGGTTCGACGCAGCTATTGGCTCGGCCAAAGACCCAATCGAGGTGCCTGGCTTCCGCTAGAGCCGTGACCACGACCTCTGTACCTTGCTTCAATGCGGATCCGCAGGCAGTTGCTGCAGACGCCGACGGCTCTATGCGAGCAACTGACTCGCGAAGCAGAACTGCGACGTCTTGATCGCCCGCCCACGCTCGAACTGAGCCAAACACCAAAATCAGTACGAAGAGCCCTCTCACCGTGAGGCCCAACGCCAGCGTTAACGCGTGGGCCCGCCGGAGGCGGGACCATCGCGTTGAACAGCTTGTTGGGCGTCAAACGAACCGGACATTCGTGCCGCAGACGCGATAACGGGCACGGCCAACAAGTTGAACACGGCTCCGGTCGAGAAAAGTCCGGTAGCGGCTGTGGCGCTTAGCGGTTCACCGAGGGTCCAAGTCGCACCCCCACTCAAGAACGCGATGAGAAATGCCGCCATTGCTAGGGCTAGAACGGATATCAGCAAGGGCCGCGGACAATACCCTACCAGTGCGAGAAGCTCTGCAGTGTCGGGCCCTCTCAACCGTTCTCTCCACGTCTTATCGCGGTCCCTTGGCTTGAAGAATTCGACCGCGAGCAAAACAGCTATCAGCCACACCAGCATCGTTGCCGGGAAAGCCAGCATGAGCGGAGGTTCCAGCGTCTCGGGCCTGAGGATTCCGAATATCTGTGACAGGGCTGCCAGAAACATTCCTGCGCCAAAGATGAGCGCTATGACTTCCACTTTGCGAAGCATCCGCTTGTACCTGCTCATGCCTTTGGCGCCCAACCCCCGCGATCAGGCGACGCTCTGCCGCCCACTCTGACCTTTCCGAGTGAAGCGCGCCTCACCGGCGGCAGAGCGGTCGCCTGGATTAGCTGGTTGGGCGGAACGCGCGCGATGCTCATGTGTTCTCCAACGACGACTCAATACGAGACAGGGCCCAAGCCACGTAGCCAGGGTAGGCGTCGCAGTCGTTGTCGAGCGGCTCGCCCTCGGCAAGCCGGTTCACATTGTGCGAGCCACTCCAATACACAGGCCATGATTCAGGATCGTCGCCGCTGGCATCCATGACCACTACTCCAACGTCTCCCCAGTCATTCAGCACGATGTATTTATTGGGGAGGGAGAGAGCCCGTCTGCATCGGAGGGTGGCCTCGACCGACATAGCCAGGGAGTCGACTCCCGCTGCTTCGGCGTAACCATGCTCACGGAGCAACCATCTGAGGGTTTCAGGAAGGCGAAAGCCGAGACGTGCTTCGGCCTGCTCGATGCTGCCCTCGACCTCGCGTGGAGCGCCTCCGAACAGATGCGCATGACGCCCCACGAATGCCTTGAACTCTTCAAATGTCACTTTGCTTCCAGTTCTGCCCAACGCTCACGTTCACCCGCGGCTCTGCCGGAGCGGCGAAGCCGCGGAGGCAGAGACGTCGGGTGCAACGTGTTGTTCGGAGTCATGAGGCGGAACTTTGCCGGGTGCCCAGCTCGTTCTGGATCTCGTTCCACCAGAAGCCCCGCATCTCGATTAATACGTGATCGATCGCACACATCGCCTCCCAGCAGCCATTCAGCGCACTGCCACGGGAGTGCTCTTGGTAGATGCACAGGCATTCCGCGAACTGACGCAGCGAACTATTGACGAAGGTCTTGCGCATCATGCGTTCGTGATCGTACTGAACGATGCTTCCATTGACACGGTCTATGCAGATGGCGTCGCCACTTCCTTCATGCCCCAGATAGAAGTCCTCTCCGATCCCATGAATTGTGTCTTGGCTTCGAGGCCGTAGGAACGACAAGAAGGGCGCCGCATCACGAGGAAAGCCAACGGTAGACATCCATTCGGTATTCGCAGGATCTAGAGGTCGATCTGCAAGTTCGCTTTGCTCCACTCGCTCGAACTCATCCAAGCCAAGCTCCAGTTCAGGAGGAGTTTCGGGGATCGACGAGATGTACCGCTTCTTAAATTCGTGTGGGGTCACGGTCCCTCTCTATGACGCCGAACGCCCGCGATCAGGCGCGGTTCTGCCGCCGGGCCCGACCTCAACTTCCGTGACGAAGCTGGGTGCGGCAGAACCGTCGCCTGGATAAGCTGGTTGGGCACATGCGCTCATGAGGGACTACGCTCCCAAGCTGCTTCAACCGTTGCCCGGGTTGCCTGCCAGCCTAGAGGCAGATCTGCGAGTTCGAGAATGCTCGGATCGAGCTCTGTAACGCTTCTGAGGGTGACCAAGAGAGCGTCCTGCATCGAGAAAGAGCCACCAGTCAGGAACTGCCAGCCGCCATCATCTTCATCGTGGCAGACCAACAGGATGGGTTCGGAACGGTCCATAACTTGTCGCACTGTGACCGAAACGACGTTTTCCGGATCATCGAAAGGCCAGGTACTCATGCGATTGCCCCTTGGGCCCAACGCCCGCGATCAGCCGGGGCTCTGCCGCCCATGGAGACCACGAAGACTGACTGACTGCTCACCGGCGGGAGAGACCTCGGCTGCATCAGCTGGTTGGGCGACATGTAGGCAGTTCCTCTCCAGCTTGAACTGGTGGGTATAGGACCCATCCCGGCGAAGCATCCGAAAGCTGCACTGCGGTGAAGCCAGCGCGTTCAAGAGCGACGTTTACTTTCAGTGCTTCATATCCGGCGGCAGCGTCTCCTGCTGAAAGCGCGATAGGTTGCTGGCGCGAGTAAGACGACAGCGAAGCCACAACACTTTGCAGACATGTATGCGTGACCTCCCCTACCAGTACCCCCTGCGCAGAAACATGGACCTCAAGTGGCGGCGACGTAGGGTCGCTTACACACCCAACCACAGCGCCGGCCAAGAGGAAGGTCATCGGGTTCATGTTGCCCAACGCCTGCGATCAGCCGGGGCTCTGCCGCCCACGCTGACCTCGATAAATGATTGAGTGCTAAGCAGCGGCAGAGACCTCGGCTGCATCAGCTTGTTGGACCCCACGGGCGCTAGATTGCCCGCCACGATGGCACCTCTTCAGCGGCGAACAGGGTTACGAACGAAGCGTACGCCGGATCAAAAGCAACACCGAGACGGGGACTGACAACGAAACCGACCCTCTCGAAGCTCTCTGGGTCACGGCGCTTCAAGTGTTGGCCTAGCTCTGCAAACCGAACTGGCTCAGACCCAAGCTCTAGGTCCGCAGCGTCGACTGTGACCTCAACAAGGGTGCCAGTGGAGCCGAACCGACAGACCATCTTTGGGTAGTGAAACTCCAGCCGGCCATTCCTGCTAATGCTCCGGCGGTGCGGCTCGCCGAGTTTGGCAACGATGCTGGCCGTGACTTCCCCGAAGTGCACAATGCCGACAGCCTCAAGCGGAACAATCTTCATGTGGTCCAACGCCGGCGTTCAGGCGTGGACCCGCCGCAGCGAAGCGGAGGCGGGGCCGTCGCCTGCAATAGCTTGTTGGACGACATTCAGGCCATACCCACGAAATAGTTGCCAATGGGCTTCCCGCGCCATTTGCGGAAGATCCTCATCAATTCAGCGGGCGTCACAGAGATGTGCGCGTCCCACTCTGGGTCAGAGTCGTCGCACCACGTCAGAAGCTCGTTCATGGAGTTATTGATAGCCAGTTTCACGTTCTCATCTGACTCACTGATGGCAGGCAGCGAGCGAACAATGGCCTGCACATCCTCTGGCTCGATTCCGAAGACCGTCTGAAATTCAGAGTCATGAGGAATCACTTGTCCGGAGGCTACCCACCGCATGCACTGGAAGACG
Source organism: Vicinamibacterales bacterium (assembly GCA_035281225.1). GTDB lineage: Bacteria > Acidobacteriota > Vicinamibacteria > Vicinamibacterales > JAMQPK01 > JAMQPK01. The sequence goes on along the minus strand of DATEEI010000102.1, from coordinate 18,669 downwards.
ACTTCTGTCTCGTCTTCGGTGAGATTAGTCAGTGCCATCTGGTTGTCGTCCAACGCCGGCGTTAAGGCGCGGGCCCGCCGGAGGCGGGGCCGTCGCCTTGAACAGCTTGTTGGACCGCACCCCACCGAAGGTATGCGGCGGCGAAGTGAAGCGAGAGCTGAAAGATTGCTTCTTGATCCGGCTCAGGAACCTCTGCGTTGAACCAGTTGAGCACCACGTACGCCGGCCGCTCTGGTATAGCGGCGATAGCTCGCTGAAACGAAGCGACGTCTGGGCATTGCTGCTTCACAGGAGTGAGAGCGCCGACATGGGTGGCGAAGGTGGTGAGAACTGCTTCTGCTTGCACATGAGGCTGATCGGGAACTATGGCGGCGAATAAAGCCGGTGCATTTGAAACACTGAAATGAACGATGCCAGCCGTGCACTTGATTCTGTAGTGCTCAAGCGTGCTTCCCATACTGCACTCGAAAACGGGCCCGTTGTCTGCGAGTAGCTCCGAACACACCGCAAGCCACCGAGGTGACAACTGCGATGCCTCAAGCAGCCGGCTGCCCAAAGACTCGCCATCACTCGCGAAGTGGTAAGCCGTAAACGATTCCATGTGCTCTCTCATGCGGTCCAACGCCGCGATCAACCGCGGCCCTGCCGCGACAGGCTGCTCCCGATCGACGTAGTGCCCAGTGGCAGGGACGTCGGCTGCATTAGCTGGTTATACGGCACGAGCGCGGACCTTATGAAGTGCCCTCACCGCAGGATCGGCGAGATACATCCACGGATGCTGACTCAACACCTCGAGGCGCGATGCATGAGGCTGAAGCATCTCCGGCGAAAATTCCTCCAATTGGTTGGCCGCGGCCCACGGAGCATCTCCGCAGTCCTCGCCTTCCTCCGCGATGGTGAGCAGGGCTTCGAGTAGTGCGGCTTCGTGCCTGTGCTCGGCCAAGTAATCTTCCACGAGTTGAATGGTCGTCTTGGCGGTGGTCCAGATCAGAAGCTCTCGCAAGGCGACAGGATCGCGCCACCCTTTTTCAATGGCAGCGCGGGCAGCAGCAATGCTTTGCTCCTCGTAGGTCTTGCTGCTCATCGTCTCTTTCCCCGTGCCGTATAACGCCTGCGTTCACGCGCGGCTGAGCCCGAAGGGCGAGGCTGTCGCGTGGAACAGCTGGTTAGCTGCACACACCCTCGAAGGCTAGTGTGCGTGGCTTCCCAGACGCCGAATCTCTTAAGGTCTGGCATTGGGTGAACGGTGGATCATGCAAGGTCTGCCCGAATTCTGGACGTAGATCGCCGTTACAGCTCGCGTGCTCCGGCGGGCCGGGACTTTTAGTAGGACCGATCTCTAAAGAGCCGTCTATGCCGATCCAGTAGTTGCGGTCGCCGTCCGTAACTAGCACTCGGTCGCCTACGAGCTCCACCGGAATTGAGTCGATAGGCACTGCCCAGCGCCTCATCACTTCGCCTGTCAGTGAGACCTCAACGATCCTGTCCGGAATGAGCGGCCCTACTGGGACGAGGGGCGGCACTCGCGAAACCCGGGCTATGGCAGCCGATCCACAAGGATGCGGCTCAACCCTGACGGTTCGCCCATCAAGCTCAACACCTGAACCAGGCCAAAACTTGAGCTCGTAACCTTGATCTCCCGCGCAAGCGACGACTACGGCGAGAATGGCGACGAGGAAGGCGAGCACTCTCATGTGCAGCTAACGCCCGCGTTCAGCCGCGGCCATGCCAAAGCCAGTTCTTACTGACTGACCTACTGCCCGAGGGCATGGCCGGCGGCTGCAACAGCTGGTTAGGGCTCATCTTGGCTAAGAAGAGGGTATTCCTGCACATACTTCATGTAACGGCGGGTGGCCATTAGGTCGCCTCCGATACGTGCGGGCTGAGCGTAGTCGACATATGACTTAAACCGATTGTCTCGTGTGATCACGACATCGAGCGTTAGGAAGGACTGTCCCGCCTTTGCGCACAGAGCACGACAAGCGCGATTCAAGATCTGGTATTCGTTCGCATCGGTGGGAATTTGCTGCTTCCGTGGCGAGCTCAACCAAGCCTTACATACAGCAATGGCGAGACAGTCGCTGACTGCGCCTCGCTCATGATCCGCGAACTCATAGTTGAGAAAGATAAGCCTCCAGCCGGAGGGTGCCTTGGCCGCAAGGCGTGGCGCCAGTGCTTGTAAGTCGATGGCCACTTCTTGTAGGGGCATGCCTTGAGCCCTAACGCCCGCGATCAGGCGACGCTCTGCCGCCCACACAGACCGTTCTATGAGACGCCAATGTCTCCGGCGGCAGAGCGGTCGCCTGGATTAGCTGGTTGGGCCGCGTTTCGCTCACGATCATCCCTAAGTTTTCTGCTTCCGGCGACGGCCGTAAGCGTTCACTTCTGCGATCTGATCTGCGGCTCGGAGAGCCGTCTCTGCAGCTCGCTCTGCCCCCTTAGCATTCCAAAGTGCGATGATTTGAGCGCATTCACGCTCTCCTCGCATCAGTGCGAACGCCACGGCATCCATATCGGTCATGGTCGAGCTGTTGTATCGAACCGTGCTGTCTATTCCCGCCTCAAGAAGTATTCGAACTATTTTTGAGGAGCGACCCACAATTGCTGCGAATAGTGGGTTTCGGACAGACATGCTGGTATCAAGGGGTACACCGGCTTTGAGAAGGTAGGTCACAACATCCTGATGATTGCCGAAGGCAGCGCTGCAAATAGGCGCGCTGTTTTCGCGCTCATCCCCCCTGCTCAAGTCAGCCCCTACGTGGGCCAGAAGCTCCACTGCAGGTAGATTTCCGACCTGAGCTGCGTATCCAACCCATGTTTGCGCACCGATCGGGGTGAACGACGCCACTTGTTCTGGATGATCGCTCAACAAACGACGCAGGCCGTCGATATCGCGATCCTTGATCGCCCGTGCAATCTGAGCAGCAGGTGTCTTCTGTTCGCCCATCAGAGGTCCTTGGTGGCCAGACACGACTATCTCCGCCCTCGGGCCCAACGCCCGCGTTCAGCCGTGGCCATGCCAGAGCCTACCTTTGCGGATCCGCCGCATGCCCGGGGCATGGCCATCGGCTGCAACAGCTGGTTGGGCATCGTCTCACTCATCTGGACGTATCAACTGCCGCCTCTTCTCGGCACTGTAAATCCGAACGTCGAAGGAGACGGGCACGCTGCCATCTCCATCTAAGCCGACCCAATCAACAAATCGCTTGTCCGATTGGCGTTTGACGAACAAGGCCGCGGCCTCGACTTTCGCCGCTTCTACCGCTTGCGGCGTCCTCGCATGTAGGTACCGCACATGGGGAACCCAATACTTCTGCGCTCCTTTCGCAGTGATCTCCTTCACAGTCGCGGGCTTGTTCTCTAGAAACGGTTGTATCGCGTCTGCATACTCCAACCAGATCCCGCCCAATGGCCAAAATTTCCTTGCAAGCGGGCTGGATATTGTGCGCACCAACTGCTGCTCAACCTCCGTTGGAGCATCGGATATCCACGCGTAATGAATCAATGACGGGTCATTCAATATCGACACAGTTGGCTTGGAGGTGATCTCGAGCGCGTCCAGAGCGGAGGCATTCAGTTGCGCGAGTTCCGCAAGCTTCTCGGAGAAGTCGCTTGCGCGGAGGACAATCTCGGCCTCTGACCCAGTGCTGCAGCTTCTTACGGCCGCTTTCAGCAGGTCGCTGCACTGCGACTTCAGTACATATGTGCGTGGAATTGAAGTCAAAGGTCATTCCTTGACAGCAGCATCTGCTCGCGTGCCCAACAGGTATTCACCGGACACCTGTCCGTATATGCAGGATTAGACGTGCAGAAATTTGCGCTTATAAGCATCTGATTATCCTCTCGTTCCCGAGGCGGGTGTCAGCATAACAACGAATCATCCGGGCGCCATTCAAGGTCCGTCTGAATTTATGGCGATTCCACAGTTAGGGGATCCAGCAGGAGCGTCCGGACATCCCCCGGCGGTTCAATTTGGGCCCGAATGTCGGGCCACAGCTCAATCGGCGGTTGCCGCATCAGGTCCGTGGCCAGTCTGACGATATGCAGGTCGTCCTTGAGATAGGAGCTGGCGCTGCAGTTCCGGCCGGCGCAGGCAACCCGGGGGCGGCATTCGCGGTAGGAGCAGGTGCGGCCGAGATACTGGTGACGGGAGGTGCAAAGGAAGATATCGGCGCCACAGTTGTGCTGCTGGGCTGCGCCTTTGAGCTTTCGTCCCAAATCCGCCAGACGCGCAAGATGTTGGTCACCCAGCACGGTCACGAGGACATCGGCGTCCTTGGGTTCGGATTTGGTGGTGGCAAGAGATCCGATGAGCGCTATACGCTGGACCTCGGGTCGACCCTGAGCGCCGCGGACGAATTCCAGCACAGCTCGGAGAAGAATCTCTCGGATGGGAGAACAGAGCGGCGGCGACGTACTTGGCATGTCGGAATGATGGCGCGGCGCTGGGAGACATGGGATGAGCATTTTGCAGTTGCGGATCGAGCTGGCCGACGTTGCGCCGCTGATCTGGCGCCGCCTTCAGATTCCAGACACGTATTCGTTCTGGGATCTGCATGTGGCGATTCAAAGCGCGTTCGGTTGGAACGATTCGCACCTTCACGAATTCGCAGTACCCGGCAAGGGCGGAAACGCGGCCTTACTGCACTTTGGCATTCCGCTTCCAGACGACGGGTTCCAGCGTTCGGAGGACAGGCCCCTCGCCGGCTGGGAGCATCGCGTGTCGACGCACTTGGCGCTCGGCCTAACCGGGGTCACCTACCTCTACGACTTCGGCGACCACTGGGAGCACAGCGTTGTGCTCGAGCAGATCCTCGAATCCTCGCCGGGCAGGCGCTATCCGCGTTGCGTCGCGGGCGAGCGCGCCGGGCCGCCGGACGATTGCGGCGGGCCCCATGGTTACGCATCGTTACTGGAAGTACTCGCGGATCCGAAAGCCGAAAATCATGCGGAGATGAGGGCCTGGACGTCTAGCATCAAGGGTCTTCGCGGTGCGTTTGATCCGGAGGCATTTGACGAGCAGCAGATCAAGTTCGCCAACCCCATGCCGAGACTGAGGCGGATGCTCAGGGAAATCGGCTGAAGTGAATGGGAGCTCAGTCTCACAAAGTACCGATCGGAACGCGTGAACTGCCTCGGTCTAGCCGTGCCCCGGTAGACGTCCTGCAAGGAGCATGTGGGGGTAGTTTTGGGGGTAGCTTGCCACGGTTGAGAACCGGCTTTTTCTTCAGCCATGCGCACTTACCAGAGGAATTCGGGTGCCGCCAGCTCCACCATTTGTTTTTGCCGTGAAAAGCAGCAGCTGCATCGACTAAGCCCGCGAATTTGCGGGCTTTTTCGTTTGTGTTGCCGTCTTTCACTCAAAACGTTGCGCCCTGGAACGAAATTCCCCCGATTTCATTGACCTGGGCGCTGTTCTTCAAGTAGTGTCTATCCACGACACTCGGGTCGACGCAGATCGGATCCTTGCCGGGGGGCAAGATGCTCCAGGAAGCTGCACCTCTCCATCATCTTCGCGCGGTGCGCGGCGCCCTTCTCCCGGCGTGGGTACCGGCGCGGAACACGGCCGGCAGGCGCATCACCGCCGCCCGATCTCGTCACCGTTCGACCGATCCGGATGCGCCTTTCATCTGGGACGTCACGAGTCGAGATGGTCACGAGTACGACCGCTTCGACGACGCCGACAGCATCTACGTGCTCGGCACGGATGGCGGCGATGCACCTTCGGGTGGCTGGAGACTTCGACCAACCCATCGCGGATCGATGCTCAGAGAAGTGTTCACGCAACTGCTGGATGGCGCGCCGGCTCCCAATGACCCGAGCGTCTGGGAGATCAGCCGGTTCGTGATCAACAGGAGCCGACGTAGCCGCGCGCGTCTGGAGCCAAAGTGGAAAGCGCGTGCGGTCCTGCGAGAGGCCGTGCGCTTCGGCATCGATAACCACATTTCGCGTTACGTGTTCGTCGTCAACCTTGCGGTCGAGCGACTCATCGCCCACTCGGGCGTGATCGTGCATCGAATCGCCGCCCCCACCCGGATCGGATGCTCGATGTCGGTGGCCTGCTGGATCGAGCTCGACGCGCACACGCGCGCGGTTCTCCTCAACGACTCCTCGCCCTTCCAGGGCCACGCCTGACCTTTCACTGCGCACTTGCGCCCCGCTCGACCGGGCAGCAGGCTTGCGCGCCCTCGGAACTTTCGCGCCCATGCATCGCATCGAAATCACGCACCAGTCGCAGCTGCCCGTCGCCGATCTCTTCGATGCACTGGCCGATCACAACCGGCTCGGGAAGGTATTCGGCGCCCCGGTTCGTCGCATTCGCGACGGCGAGACGGAACTCAACGGCGTGGGTTCGGTGCGCAAGATCGGCATCGGCCCGCTGGGAATCGAAGAAACCGTGACGGCGCTCGAGCGCAATCGAACGATCGACTACCGCATCACCCGCGGCGGGTTTCCGCTGCGCGACCACCGCGGACATATCGAGTTCACCCAGAGCGGTGGCGGCAGCCGCGTCGACTGGACCATCGAATTCGGATCACACCTCCCCGGCGCCGGCGCGGTGATCGCGTTCGTCCTCGAACGCGCGATCCGCATGGGACTCAAGCGCGTCGGCTGATTCGATTCGGCACCGTGCGCTTCCGATGTGATCACACGCATGTGTCCGGCCTTGGAAGTCGCGTGTCCGAGTGTTAGGTTCGCACGCATTCCAAAGTGGGCAGACGGCTGGGGGCCTCTTGCTGACGAGTTCGTACGGACGATCCGACCGGGGGACGGTGCGCTCGCACAACGAGGACTCGTATCTCGACGATCCGGACAACCGCCTCTGGGCGGTGGCCGACGGCATGGGCGGTCACGAAGCGGGCGACATCGCCAGTCAGGCGATCGTGCGCCACCTTCGCGAGGTGGTGCGCACTCCGCAGGCGGTCGATTACGTCGACCGCGTCGAGGATGCCCTGTCGGCGGTCAACGCCGAACTCATTGGGTATGCACAGACCCATCGGCTCCAGATGGTCGGCTCCACGGCCGTCGTGCTCGCCGACGCCGGGCATTACATGTTGTGCGCCTGGGCCGGCGACAGTCGCATCTACCGGCTGAGCGCGTCAGGCATACGGCAACTGACCACCGATCACAACCAGGCGCGCGAAATGATGTCGACCGGCCAGTTCAGCGCGGCCGACCTTCAGAGCAATGCGCATGCGGGGGCATTGGTGCGCGCCGTCGGCGCCGAACCCAACCTCGTCGTGGAGTGGGTGGTGAGCGAAGCCGCGCCCAACGATGTGTTCCTGCTCTGCTCGGACGGCATCACCAAGGAAATGTCCGATGACGAGATCGCCGAGGTCCTGGGCCGCACAAAGCGCGTCAAGGAAATGGCCGATTCGCTGGTGGACACCTGCCTTGCACGCGGCGCGCGCGACAACATCACCGCGGTCGTCGTCCGGGTCGAGGGCTGATCGAGCATGACCCGGATCCGCCAATGGCTGGATGACGTGCGCCTGGGCCGGCTGAGCCTTGCCGACCTCGTGAGCCAGCTCAACAGCCGCGGCCGAGTTGACGACGCGGAACACGCGCGTGAGATGGAAGACCTCGACGTCCTCCTGCGCGAGAGCAAGATCGATCCGCGCCTGTTCCGCGCGGTCAAGACCAAGCTTGCCGAACTGCAAGGCGCAACGATCACCCGCACGCGCCCACCCGCGCCGCCGCCGGAAGATCGCACCGTCTTCACGCCGCCCGCGCCATCGTCGACGCCGTCGTCTCCGGAAGACCGGACCGTCTTCAGCCCGCCGGCACAAACACCGTCATCGTCCAAGCCGCCGGAGCAGGACGACGACAATCCAATGGGCGGCACCATCATCAGCCCCGTTTCGCTGATGCCGCCCAAACCACCGTCGCCGACGACCACGCAGACAGGCACTCGACCGACGGCCCCGCCTGCGACGCCACCGGCAGGACACAAGCCGCCCTCGACGCCGAACTTCGACGCCACGGTCATGGCCTCGTCGGAAGACCTCGAGAGCGACGACGCAACGCGCCTGCTGATGCCAGGAGAGCGCGGTTCGCCCGCGGTCCCGCCCGCCCGGCCGTCGAAACCGCCGCCTGCGTCCGTGCCTCCGGCAGGCCCGGGGCCGGACGACGCGACACAGATGATGCGTTCGGGCGAGTTCAGTTCCGACGGCACGCGCCTGCTGCCGCCTGAACAGCGCCCCTCCCCGACCCAGACGTCCGTCACCGGCTCGCGCACCGGAACGCATACGTCGCAGACGGGCTCGAAAACCGGATCGTCGACCGGAACCGGCACGAGCGGCGCCAGCAGTGCGCGCTCCTGGCGCAAGCTCGCCGAAGCGGACGCACCGGAGGAAAAGGTCGACGTCGGATCCCGGCTCAAGGACCGCTTCGTCCTCGAGAAGAAGATCGGCACCGGCGGCATGGGGGTGGTCTTCCTTGCGCTCGACGAACGCAAGATCGAGGCGCGCGATCGCAACCCCCGGGTCGCGGTCAAGGTCCTGAACGATGAATTCCGCCAGCATCCGGACTCGCTGATCGCGCTGCAGCGCGAATCGCGCCGCTCCCAGCAGCTCGCGCACGACAACATCGTGCGCGTCTACGATTTCGACAAGGACGGCTCCATCGTCTTCATGACGATGGAATACGTCGATGGCGAGGATCTGAAGAACCTGATCCGCAGCCTCGACGGCAAGAACATGCCCATCGAGGAAGCCTTCCCGATCATCGAGGGCATGGGTCGGGGTCTCGAGCGCGCCCACCGCGAAGGCGTCGTCCACTCCGATTTCAAGCCCGGCAACGTGATGCTCACGTCGTCGCGCGTTCCCAAAGTCTTCGACTTCGGCATCGCCCGCGCGGGCAAGGCGCGCTCGGATTCGGTCGGCGAACAAACCGTGTTCGATGCCGGCTCGCTCGGCGCTTTGACGCCGGCCTACGCCAGCCTCGAGATGCTGCAGGGCAAGGATCCCGAGCCCCAGGACGATCTCTACGCGCTGGCCTGCGTGGCCTACGAGCTGCTCGGCGGCGGTCACCCGTTCAGCAAGATCAACGCCGAGCAGGCGATGAAGCAGGGCCTCGTGCCCAAGCGCATTCCGACGCTGACCAACCTGCAGTGGCGCACCTTGCAGCGCGGACTCGCGTTCCGTCGCGAGGATCGCGTCGCGACTGCGGCCGAGTTCGTGGAAGGCCTGCGTCCGCGCACCAAGCGTGAAAAGGCGCTGCCGCTGATCGCCGCCGGTGCCGGCGCCCTGGTCGTGCTGATCCTGCTCGTGTGGATGGCCATCGCGATGGTCTACGGCGCCAAGGTGCGCGGAGTCGAGAAGTGCATCGGCAACTCCGAGTGCGCAGACGCCGCGGTACTCGTGGAACGCATCGCCAAGATCGATCCGGACGACCAGAAACGCATCCGCGAAGAACGACGCGACGAGATCAAGGGCATTTTCTACGGCACCCTGGCCCGTTACTGGAAGCCCGACCAGGGGCGTTACGACTACACCAAGGCCCAGAAGGTCGTGGAACTTGCGGTCGGCCTCTATGGATCGGACTCCGCCTGGGTCAACGAACTCGGCGACGGCCTGGATGCCGACCGCAACACGCAGTTGTCGCGACTCAACGACGAGTTCAGCAAGCAGATCGACGCGGGTCTGTTCAAGAACCCCAAGGACGACGGCCAGGCGCTTTTGTCGGTCCTCGAGGCGGTGCGTCAGATCGATCCGGCCCAGCCGCTGCTCAAGGACGGCCGCATCGGACAGGGATTCGAACGTGGCATCCGGGAGAGCCTGAACGATCCGCAGCTGGATCCGGCGAGCCAGATGGACACGGCGAAGAAGCGCATCGAGCTCGCCAGACCCTTTCTCGCCGCGGCTGCCCTCAAGCCGCTGGAATCCGACCTCGCCACGCGACGCGAGCAGATCGCCTCGATGGCCGACGAGGAGAAGCGTCTGGCTGCAGCCCGCGCACAGCGCAAGCAACGGATCGATGCCGTTGCCGCTTTGCTCAATGCGTCCGCCGACTCGCCGGATTGGCGTACCCGCATGCGTGACGCCTGGCTGGGTGCGCGCGAGGCGGTGGGAGAAGACGACGCCGATCTGCGAAAGCTGGGCCAGTCCCTTTCGAACATGCTGCTGGCGCAGAGCGTCGCCAACCAGCGCTCCGACAACCTCGAGGCGGCCGCTGAATCTGCGCGCCTGGGCCTGGAGTTGTTGCCGGACGACGAGCGCCTGGATCGCCAGCTGCGCGCGGTCAACGTCGCCAGTGAGCGGCGCATCGCCGAGGCCGCAACCGAGGCGGATCGGGTACGCCTGAACCTGGCGCGCATCGACCAGCTCATCGCGCGTCCCGCCGCGACCACGACGTGGATCAGCGAGGTCGACGGCGCATTCAAGAGCGTGGCCGGAAAGGCGGACGCCGGCAGCGTCGCCAGCCGTCGAGAACAGTTCGCGCAAACGATCGAGCGCCTCGTGTCCGAAACGATCGCGAGCGGCGATTTCGCTCGTGCCGAACCGCTGGCGGCCCGCGCCGCCGCGGTTGATGCGACCGACGCGCGACTGGCCTCGCTACCCGCCAAGGTCGAAGACGGCCGTCGCAAATCACAAGCCGCCCAGATCGCCAAGCTCGACGAGCTGATCAAGCAGAAGAGCTTCACGCCGGAGTGGCAGAAGGCGGTCGACAACGCGTTGGCCGCCACGCGCGGCATGACCGACCCTTCCCTCCCCCCTCTGCTCGAAGCGCTCGGTGCGGCTTACGCCGAACGCATCGACAAGCTCGCGCAGGAGAAGAGCTACGCGGCCGCGCGGCAGCTGGCCGACGCCGGTAGCCGTCGCGCGCCGCAGTCGGCCGCGCTTCGGGCGGCACGCACGCGCTTCGAAGATCTCGAGCGTCAGGACAGCGCTTCGCGCGAGCAGGAGCAGAAGCAGTTCAAGATCCAGGAACTCGAGCGCACGATCGCCCTGAAGTCGGCAGCCGCGGAGGTCCCAGACGCGATCAACGCACTGCAGCAGCTGCGCAAGCTCGATCCGCAGAACGTGTACGCGAACACCGAAGGGCCCAAGCAGATCGCCGAAGGCGCCCTCAGGCAGGCGGAACGTTTCGCCGGCAAGGCCGACTACGACAATGCCCTGCGGTCAGTCGACCGCGGCATCGCGGTTCTGCGCACGTCCGCGCTCACCTTGGCGCGCACGCGTTACGAAGTCGCGGGCTGTGGCGCCGACCTGGACCGCGAAAGCCGTCGACGCGGATCGATCGTCGAGACCCGCCGCAGCCAGTGCCTCGCCGTGCTGCAGAAGGCCGACCCGGCGCAGTACGCGCGATACAAGAACCTCGAAAGCGGAACCGCACCGGCGCCGACACCCGCACCGACGCCGGTGCCGGTGCCGACTCCCACTCCGACTCCGACCCCTGCGCCGACCCCGACACCGGCTCCGGTTCCCGCGCCCGGTGCGGATGGACCTTCGACGCCGGCGACCGGCCCCGATCCGTGCAAGAAGAGCTTCTCGGGCCACGGCACCCGCTCGCGCGGCCAGTGCACCGATCCGCTGTTGGGCGACAAGGGCCCCGTGATCGTCGTGGTCGCGGGCATGGGAACCTTCGGCATCACGCAGATGGAAATCGCGAACCTTCATTTCGCGATGTACTGCCGCGCCACGGGTTCCTGCGCCGCGCCGAATGCAGATCACCTCCTGCCCGCCACGCGCGTGAGCCCGGCGGATGCGAAAGGCTTCGCCAAGTGGCTGTCCAATTCGACCGGGCGGCGCTATCGGCTGCCCACCGAGGCCGAGTGGAAGCACGCCGCGACGCAGGGCGGGCAAGACCCGCTGGTCGAGGGTTACTGCAAGGTCACCCAGGGCGACAAGGTCCTCACGACCTCGCCGCGCCAGGTCAACGCCGGCGTCATGAACGGCTGGGGCCTGGTGAACACCGTCGGCAACGTGCGCGAGATCGTCGACACCGGCGCCGGGTTCGCCGCGGTCGGTGGCAGCTATCAGGACGAGCCCAGTGCCTGCGACGCCGATGCGCGGCGCGCCGTCACGGGTCCTGACGAAGCAACCGGCTTCCGCCTCGTGCGGGAGCTGGACTGAGTGAACAGCGTGGACAGGGTCAACCGCGAGCTTGCGCGGCTCGACTGCGAACTGCGCGCCGGCGGGATCGACCGCGCATCGTTTCGAGCACAGCGTCGTCAGCTGCTGCTGGATTTCGAGGAGCGGGAGACCACGACCCAGCCTGCTGCCGGGATGGTTCCCGGCAGCGGCAACGAGACCACCCTCGTGGACCCGCCGAACGAACCGGAGCCGTTCGTATTTCCGGAGCCGGCAGCGGCAGCGGCACCGGGCCAATCGACGACACCGAAGACGAAACGATCGATCGCAGGCATTGCCATATCCGCGATCGGCGCCGTGGTGGTGTTGGCGATGGCCGGCTGGTGGTTTGCACGGCCGAAGCCCGAAACGCCCGCCGTGCTCACTCCACCGCCGACCGCAGCGGGACCAGAAACATCGCCCACGTTCGCCGGCGCCGACACGCCCCAATCACTGGCCGCCGCCCTCACCGAATCCGCATGGACGTCCGCCGACGTCGCCGAATTCCTCCGTCGTTGGGAATTGCTGCCGCCGGAAGCGATCGCGGCGGCGACGGAAGATTCCCGGATCTGGCTCCTGCGCGGTGAAACCGGACGCCGATTGCGCGAGGCACGCGAGACCGCATCACTCGATGAGTCCGTCGAATCACAGGCACGCGTCCAGCAACTCGAGCTGGTGCAGAAGGCGGTCGGCACACCCTGAATCGTCGGCCTCAACCGGCGTCGAATTGTTGGCTTCGGGACGTGTCGAATTGTTGGCGTTGCGCGAGTCGTGCTTCGCGTTGATCGAGATCACACGGTGCCCGACGCGTCGCATTGACAGTGCCTGCACGCCCACTGAGAGTAGGCGTCCCTCCAAGCTATACATCCACCTGCGCCGCGAGGGGGCTCGCGACGCAGGTTGAAGCGGTCGGCGACGTACCGACAAAAGACAGGAGTCGAGTAGCGTGCGAACAGGGAGTTGGTGCTGTGCCGCGCTGTTGAGCTTTGTCTGCGCCCCGCTCGGCGCGGCCGAAACTCCACCATCCGGGAGCACAGCCGCGGTACGCGTGATACCGCCGCTATCGGAACGACCACTCGAAGCAACCGAAGGCGATCCGATCGCGACCGCGGGTTTTCGTGTACAGGGCGTCACGAAACACCCGGAACTCGGCGTGAGTCCCGCCAGTGTCCAGCGTCTGGCCGACGGACTCTACGAGTTGATCGCCGGTGGCGAACCGCTGACGATCAATTCCGCGATGGAGCGCGCTGGAGAAAAACGCGCCGCGCCTGTCGTCGGTCTCACGGTCGGTCAATTGCAGCGCGTGGCCGAACAGGTGGCGATCTACCTGCGCAATTCGGGGCTGCCGCTGGCCCAGGCCTACATCCCGGTCCAGGAAGTCGGTGTCGACGGCATCGTTCTCATCGACGTCGTTGAGGCCAAGCTGGGCAAGGTCGTGGTCGAGGGCGCCAAGCGGATGCCGCCGAAGCTGATCGCGGCGAGCGCCAACCCCTTGCTCGACGCGCCGCTCACGCGCACCCGCATCGAATCGACGATGCTTACCGCGCAGTCACTGCCGGGCACCTCGGTCATCGGCACGTTCCGGCCCGGCGAGAACGCCGGAGAGACGGACCTCGTGCTGAAAGTACAGGACGAGGAGACGTTCGAATTCCGCATCGGCGGCGACAACTACGGCACCGAGTTCGCGGGCGAATATCGCCTTCGCGGCGACGCCATCGTCCATAACCCGATCGGCATCGGCGATCAGCTGGCGATGAGCGTGGTGCAGGCCTTCTCTCCTGCCGACACGACATACGGCGCGGCCTCCTACAGCGTCCCGCTCGGCCGTCCCCAGATCCGTGCGCATGTACGGTTCGAAAAGGCGGCGTTCGTTGCTTCCAACCAGTTCGCCGGAACGATCGACGTGAAGGGCGACAACGACCTGGTCGAAGGCGGCGTGCGGTGGGATGTGTTGCGCTCTCGCTCGATCAACCTCAACACCGGCCTCGCCTACCAGGTGCGACGGGCGAATGTGGAATTCGACGACATCCCCATCGTCCTGACCGACGATCTGCTCAAGACCACGGTCGTGGACCTCGCGATGCAGCGCTTCGATGCGCGATTCAAGGGGGTGGACTTCCTGGAAGCCGCGTTTCGCAAAGGCGAGGACAAGGCAGACGGATTCGAAGTCATCAGCAACGAGGACAAGTTCTGGGTCCTGGATTTCGGCTACTCCAGATACCAGCGCATCACCGACAACCAGACCCTGCTGCTCGTGACGCGTGCGCAGTGGTCCGACGACCTGCTGTCAGCGCTCGAGCGCTTCTCGCTCGGCGGCCCCGACAGCGTGCGTGCCTATCCTGTCTCCGAGATCCTGGTGGATCGCGGCGTGCTCGCTTCGATCGAGTACCGCATCGCGGCGCCGGGCTTCTCACAAAAGGCCAGCCCGTTCCGCGGCGTTGCTTGGGGGAAGATCCTCCAGTTCCTGATCTTCTTCGACTACGCCTCGGGAAAGCTCGCGGAGAACGACCCGGGCGACGACATCCACGGCGCCGGCGGCGGTCTGCTGCTGACCGCGCCCCACAACATCACGGTCAAGGTCACGGGTGCCACACCGACCGGATCCATCGATCCGAGCGACGGTGACGACTTCCGTGCCTATGCCGAATTCTCGATCGCGTTCTAGGAAAGAACCCGCCATGAACCGTCCCCTGCCCCGCCACGTCTCGTCCTCCACCGCTGCGCGGGCTGCGCCGGTTTTGCGCCTGAATCCTTTTGCTGCGGCCGTGCGTTCGAGTGTCCTGGCGCTGGCCTGCACTGCGCTGCCCGCTGTCGCGCAACTGCCGACCGGAAATACCACGGTCGTGGGCACGGCAGGTGTCACGGTCAATGGCGACACGATGTCCATCAACCAGGGCTCGGACTTCGCCCAGATCGATTGGACGACGTTCAACGTCGGCGGCAATCAAGCGGTGGAGATCACGCAGCAGGCCAATGATTTCCTGCTCAACCAGGTCGTCGGCGGAGGGGGCGCGAGCCAGATCGACGGTCGCATCAGCGGACCGGGCAACACCGCCACGCTGGGTCAGGTCGCGATCATCAACCAGGCTGGCGTACTCATCGGTTCCACCGGCGTGATCAATGTCGGCGGCCTGATCGCGGGCAGCCTGGCGATCACCGGCATCGCTGTGGAAGGCGGGAACGGCCAAGGCCAGGAAACCGACGGCAGCCAGGGGCCCGGAACGATCACGCTGGGCCCCGGAACCGCGACGAACAGCGTATCGATCGCCACCGGCGCCGACATCACCGCCGGCACCGGCGGCGTGTTGCTGATCGGCCGGACCGTCAGCAATGCAGGCGACATCACCTCGAGCGGTCCGGTGCAGTTGCTGGGCGCCAATGGTGCGGTGATCGCGGTCGAGGAGGCAGCGAACCAGAACACCACGATGCGCGCGCCGCCGACCGTCGACTCCGACTCCCTGGTCGAGCGAACGGCCACAGGGGGCGGAAATGCCGTCGCCAATTCCGGGACGATCACCGCGCCCGTCATTCGTCTCGAAGCCAAGGTCGCTCCGGGCCTTCTCAACGTCGTGAACAACAGCGGGACGCTGTCCGCAACCGCGATCGAAACCGATGCAAACGGCACCGTGCGGCTCGTCGGCGTCGGCGGTGGCGTCCAGACCGGGTCGGTGACGGCCCAGGGCGATGGGGCCGGAGTCGGCACGATCACCGCCTCGGCGACCGACGCATCGGGAACCAATGGCAATGTCACGGTTGGCGATCTCGACACCGGAAGCACGGGATCGATCACGATCGATGCCAGCCACCAGATCCTGGACGACGGCGACGCGGCCGCCGCGGATGCGACCACCGAGACCTTGACCGCCACGGCGGGTACCGGCATCGATCTGCAAACCTCCGTCGACGACCTCACGGCCAGCGTCACCGGTACGGGCGATCTCATCGTCGACGAGATCGGAAGCGGCATCACGTTGACGAGCGTCCAGACCGCCGCCGGTGACCTCTCGGTATCCGCCGAGGGCGACATCGCGGCGACCAGCGTCGCGGCCACCGGCGGCTCGGCGACGCTTCAGTCGACGACGGCCGCCGGCAACATCGCGGCGACGTCCGTCAGTGGCTCGGGCGTGACGTTGATCGCCGACGCCATGGACATCAGCGGCACGGTCAACGCTGGCACCGGTGTCGCGCTCCTGCGCCCGACGACCGCGGCCACCGCCATCTCGCTGGGATCGGAAGTCGCCAATGAACTGAGCCTCACGGGCACCGAACTGGACAACATCACGGCCGGCCAGATCACGGTCGGCAGCACTTCGAGCGGCGCATTGACGGTGAACACCTCGATCGCTCCCAGCAATGCGAACACGCTGAATCTCGTTTCGGGCACCCAGGTCACGACGGCCGTGGGCGCCACGGTGACCGAGACGACCCTGACGGCAAGCGCCGGGACGGGTGTCGACCTCGACACCGACGTTGCCACGCTCGATGCCAGTGTCACGGGCACCGGTGCCATCACGATCGACGAGGCCGACGGCCTGCTCCTGCGGGATGTGACGGCCGGCAACGGCAGCATCACGGTCACGACGGCCGCTGGAAACATCACGGCGGGCAACGTCACGGCGACGGGCAATACGGTGAGTTTGTCCGCGACGGCCGGCTCCATCGTCGACGACGGTGACAGCTCGGGCGTCACGAGCATCGAGGCCGACACCGTCAACCTCACGGTCGTCGACGACGGCGCGATCGGCGCCAACACCGGAACCGGGTCGGTCCCGGCGGATTACCTCGACTTGGCGGGCACACCGACGATCGCCGTCACCGGGAATGCGGCGAGCGCGCACGTGCAGTTCGTGACGACGAGCACTGTCACGTCGACCCAGACCGGCGGTCTGGTCGCCGCGGGTCGCGACCTCGGCATCGCCGTCAGCGATGGCGATTTTTCGTTCGACGATACCGCCTACACCGCCCTCGGCGACGGCAATCTCGAAGTGGTCGCCAATTCCGTGGCCCTGGATCTCGATGCGCCCGCGCAACAGGAGATCTCCACGACTGGCAATGTCCTGCTGCGAGCCCGCACCGGGGCGATCACGGACGCGGGCGACAGCCTCACGGCGCTCGACATCACGGCCAACGGCCTGACGCTCGACGCCGTGTCGGGCATCAGCGCCGATACCGAAATCGCCACGCTCGACGCCTCCATCGCCGGCACAGGCGCAAGCGGAACGCTGTCGATCAACGAGGCAAACGGCATCACCCTGACGGATGTCGACCATTCCAACGGCGATATCACCATCACGGCGGCCGGCCTGATCACCGCGACCGATGTCGCGGCCACCGGCGGCAATGTCACGCTCACCGCCACCGGTGCAGACAACGGCATCTCGACCACGACGGTTTCCGGTAACACGGTCAGCCTCACCGCTCCCGGTGCCATCATCGGCAGCGGCGTCTCCGCCACGGACCTCGTCCTGAGCGCCGGCAGCGTCGCACTTGGGACGGACGTAGACACCCTCACGGCCACCGCCTCCAGCGGCACGCTCGCGATCACCGAGGCGGACGCCATCACGCTGACCCAGGTGCAGAACACCAATGGCGATGTCTCGGTGACGGCAGGCGGCGCGATCACGACGACCAACGTCGCGGCGACGGGTGTCACGCTCAACGCCGCGGGTGCGGTGACGGGCACCGGGGTCTCGGCCACGAACCTCGATGTCACGGGCACCAGCATCGATCTCGGCACGTCGGTGCAGAACCTGAATGCGTCCGCCAGCAGCGGCACCTTGAAGATCACCGAGGCCAGCGGCGTCACCCTGACCGACGTCGACAACGCCAACGGCGCCATCGACATCACCGCGGCCGGTCCGATCACCGCCACCGACGTCGCCGCCACCGGCGGCAATGTCACGCTCACCGCCACGGGCGCCGGCAACGGCATCGCGACCACGGCAGTGTCGGGACCCACGGTCACACTCACCGCCCCTGGGGCCATCACCGGCACCGGCGTGTCGGCCACGAATCTCGTCCTGAACGGCGGCAGCATCTCGCTCGGCACGTCCGTCGACACGCTGACGGCCAATGCCAGCAGCGGTGATCTGAGCATCACCGAGTCCAACGGCATCACGCTGAGCAACGTCACCACGTCGGCCAACGGCAACATTTCCGTGACGGCCAATGACGGAAACATCGTGGCCGGCGTCGTCAACGCCGGCACGGGCAACGTGACGCTCGATGCGGACCAGCTCGGGACCCAGCAGATCCGCGACGATGCATCCGGCACGTTGGACACCACGACCCGCATCATCGGCAGCACGATCACGTTGCGGGCAGGCGGAGGCATCGGGTCGGCCACCGAGAACATCGACATCAATGGCACTTCCCTGGTCGCGCAGACCAACGGCGGCGCGTTGAACATCAACGAAGCTGACGCCATCACCCTCACGACGGTGCAGAACAACGGGGGCGGCGACTTGGCGCTCAGCACCGGCGCGAATCTGACGGTGAGCCAGACGTTGATCGGAAATACGGTCACCCTCGCCTCCGGCGGCGCCATCATCGATGAAAACGTCATCGGTCCCGATGTCCAGGCCACGACGCTCAA
>DATEEI010000101.1:0-19527 GCA_035281225.1 Vicinamibacterales bacterium | reverse complement strand
GCGGCCGGCGCTCTGGGAATCAGGCAAGAGCGGGCCCGGGTCGCTGGTGGGCAGCAGGAACTGGTGGCCGGCAAGCGCCCCTATTCCCGCGGACGCGCCGAGCAGCACGGCGCGCCGCGTCAATCCCGACTCTCGCCGCTTCACTCGGTCAGTAGTCATCCGTCGTGGAGTCGAGATCTTATCAGCGGTTCGATTTGGGCAAGTCAGCGGCGTGACGATGAAGCCGATATCCCGTAAGCTGGGGGCGCATCGCCCGTATGACTGATCGACATCCGTCGGTGCAGAACAGCCGCCTGTTTCTCGCCAAATGTGCGGCCGTTCTACCAGCCGTGTGGCTTGCCCTTTTTTTGATCGCGCTCCCATTCCCGGGCGGTCATCCGTCATTGCCGGCGCTTGTGGCCGTGATCCCTGCGAGCCTGTCGCTCATGGGCCGCGCGGCGGGCTGGCTGATGGGCGACCCGGGTACTTCTTCAGTGAGCCTGGCCGTGCTCGTGCTGGGCACGGTTGTCGAGCTCGGCTTCATCGGGGCCGTGGCCGGCGTGGGAGCTCGACGTCTGTCCAATGGCCGTTTTCCAGGCCAGTCGGTCTGGCTTAGCTGTTTCTTCCTCTATGTCGCGTGTCACACATTCGGGAGCGCGCTCGTCACCTCGAGAGCTGGCACCGGTGTCGTGCTGTCTGTGGGTTCGACAGGCGTGAGGCACGGAGCGCTTCAACGGATTGCGGAAGATGGCGACCGACGCTATCGAGAGACTCTGCTTTCTGCGCTCGAGAAAGGATCCGAGCCCGATGTCGATGAGGAGATCATCGCGACCCTTACGTTGCTCGAAGACGGCGCCTTCTGGCACAGCTATTTGACGTCTCCTCGAGGATCGCGCTGGGGGATAAGCCTGTGGGCGAAGGTGCTCTGCGACATCTCGAACAAGGGCCCCTACCTTCGACAGAAAGCGGGCGTCGACTTCGCGCTGTTGACAGAATCGTTCGCCACACTCAACACGCTGATGTTCGAGCGCATGGTCGCGGAGCTTCCGAATCGCCCTGAGTTGTTGAATCCCATTTTTGACCTCGGGCTCAACAATCCCAGTTTGGGACGCGCCATGTTCGATCGGCTGTTCGAACTGCTGCAGCGTCCGTCAATTGCGAAATGCGTGCGCTTGGGGATGTCCTATCGAGATGAGTGGCGCGATCCTTCGCATCCCAAGCACCGCCTGTACGTGCTCGCGAATGCTACTTGTCAGGACTTTTCGAAGTCAGATCTCGAGCTCTGGCTTTCGCAGGAGGAATCGCCAGAGGGACTGAAACCAGCGCCGCTCAATGCTGCCGGCTTGTGCCAGTTCGTTATCAATAGCGAGGGCTGGGACAGGAAAGGGGAGCCTCGTTGACGATCGCCCATCGGTAGAATGCGCCCGTCTCATGGCCCAATCAAGCACGCGTGACGGCCGCGGGCGTTTTGCCGTAATCTGGAGTGAAGGAGCTTCCAGTATGGCAGCGCTTGACTGGTCCCAGTGCCCGGCCGTCGAAAGCATCTCCGGCAAAGTGAGTGGCGCCTGGGTGTTCAGAGGTACCCGCTTGCCTGTCGCCACCGTTATCGAGAACCTCGAGGATCTCAGCATCGACGAGGTTATCGAGCAGTTCGACGTGACGCGCGAGCAGGTCATGGCCGTACTGGATTTCGTGGCTGAGAGCCTTCGCGCCGATCCGGTCCCGACCGGTGCTCATCCTCTTTGACCACGGCACGCCGAAGGGGCTGGCTCGTGCGTTGTCCGGGCATACCGTCCACACGGCGCAAGCCAAGGGCTGGGACACGCTCGGCAATGCGAACTCTTAAGCGCGGCCGAAGAAGCGGGGTTCGAGTTGCTGCTTACGACGGACCGCCGCATTCGCCACCAGCAGAACCTGCGCCGGCGCCGCATCGCCCTTGTGGTTCTGACTGGCACCACTCGGTGGTCCAGCGTCCGACAATATGCCGACCAGATCGCTGTAGCCGTTGCTTCCGCGACACCTGGTAGTTACACCGAGGTCGAGATTCCGTTCGCGCCGAAACCCGGTCGCGCGTGAATGAGGAAGGACGGCACTAACCTGGGTCCGACTCGGCATCAACGGGTTTCCGACTGAACCAGCAAGCGAGCCGGCAGGCACCCCGCGGTTTCTGCGCATCCATCGGGCCACGCTCGTGAACCTCGCGTTTGTCGCAGAAGTCCGCTCGCTCTTCGGCGGCGGCGTTGTGAAGCTGAAGGATTCGCAACCCACCGAGCTGTCGGTGGCGCGGGACCGGATGAAGGTGTTGAAGGAGAAGCTGGGGATCTAAGGAGGGGATAGGGGTTAGGGAAGAGGGCAGAGGGATGAGAGATGAGGGACTGGGATTGTGGGGCCTTGTTAGGTACGTAGTGTCCGGCTTTAGCCGGACCGGTAGGGCTCGTCAGCGCGATGCCTTCGTCCGAGTCGTTCGCGTGGTCGCGTTGACACGGATTCACGACTCAGGCGGGGCGCTTGGGTAGCACGATGGCTCAGGCGCTGAGGGCTCGAACGGCCGGACGATCGGCCCGCCACTCAGGGTGTCATCACGTCCTGCGCGAGCGCCGTGATTTGCGCTCGTGTCAGTCCGTTGCTGACGATCTTTACGACGCCGTCGGTGCGCTGAATGATTGTCTGTGTCTGCTCACTGACCGCAATGATGGCCGCCTTCTGGCCGACGCCCGGCAATGCCGTTCGCTTCGATTTCCCCTGCTCTTCCGCGGTCGACACGTAGAGCTCAAACAGTTTGTCCACCGACCCAGTGCTCGTGACGCTTTGCGAGGCGAGTGTTTCGAGTCCGACAAACAATGTCTTGAACGCGCCTTGGCCCGCGAGCATCCACTTGCATTCGGTCGTGCCTTTGCCCCGCTCGTCTGAGCCCATGGCGCGCATCGCGGTGCCGACCGCCTTCGTCACCTCAGCGTCGGTGATGAGCGCCGAGCAGTGGGCTACTGGCTGCACGAGCGCCGTAGCCGGCACCAGCAACGCGGCAAGTAGCGCAAAGAGTGAGATTTGTACGCGACGGGAGCAGTTGATCATGCGTGAATGATAACAAAGGTGAGGAAGCGTTCCACGCTCTTCTAAGCAGCGGAGAAATCTACGAAGTCCCGTCTTTTGCAAGAGGTAGTGAGCCAGATTTCACCAGTTGGAACCAGATGTCCCTTTTCTGCGGCAAATCGACGAGTTCCGGCGTGCGGCCTGAGGCCCTATTGCTGAAGCTGAAGCGTTAGGTACCGCCGTCGGCTTATGTTTGGTGCGTCGACGCATTCTAATAGGGCCTCATCGTGCACCGAACAACTTCCAGATGATCCGCAAGAATGGGTCGCAGTTTCTCGCGATTTGGCGGCTGCGAAGAGTTCACGGTGCGATCGCGAAGAGCAACGTTAGGCTGCATACGACGTGAGAGCGGCGGATCACCATCTCATCTTGGCAAAAGCGAAGGATTCCGTCTGCCTCGTTCAAACGTTGTCAACCATGCGGTTTGGCGTAGATGTTGGACCTAGTGTCTATCTTTCGATCCGCCGGCGCAGCAGCTGAAGCAATTCTTCGGATGCCTTAATCTCCTCCTTGCGTATGGAGACGCTTTCCACGTTCACACCAAGCGGAATACCCTTGCTCTCTGCGTAGTCCAGAACTTCTGCGAAGATCCGCTCGCAGAGCTCCAACGATTTCGCGAGGGGATCCCTGGCGGACTGGAGATCGTTCTCCAGCCACCGCGGAAAAGCAATGCCGAGCCATTTCATGAACGACAGCGTTTTTTCAGAACCGCACGGCGAGAACGTCAGGATAATTGGCAGAGGCATGCCGCCTGTCTTGTCAACCGCACGGGCGTAGTCAGACAGCAATGACTTCGTGGACGTCACATCGTAAACAGCCTGTGTAACAAAAAACCGACAACCGTTGGCCGTTTTGGCAAGGATACGCTCGTGTTCATCCAGCGTCCGAGCGTGCCGCTCGGCGATTGCGATGCCGCCAAGGAGGAGGTTCGAAGAATGTTGCCGCGCCAACGCGTACGCGTCCGTCAATCGAAGTCCGACTTGCGAGTGGCGGCTAGGTGCGCCGACGAGTACTGATATTCGCGGCCCGTCGTTCTCGCGTTCGAGCCATCGGACGAATCCGTCGCGGGTGTCTCGGTTCACGCATCGGTACACGATTTTCGGGACCGCGAGACTCCCAAGGTGGTCATGAGCGTAGACCTCCGGTGGCAGAGTCGGCAAAAACGGGAAGGGCCGTGGCACCGAAACCCGTTCCGCTTCGTCCTGAATGTCATAGACAATGAGGCCATCGACCGGCAACGACTTAAACCGCACCAACTGTTGGGCCACGATGGCTTCCAACCGTTCCGATGGGGTTGCTTGCTTGGGCGGCGCGAAACCATAGAGACAGATTCCAGCGCTCCGTGAGGCCAATTTCTCTGCAAGGGAATTATTCACCGCGTTTGCACCGCTGACATGAGATCAGGTCGCTTGAAACGCAGTCTAACGACGGTTCGCGCGGAAGCGGGACGAAGCGAGGTCGAGAACCGAACGCGGCTCCAAGCGAAGTAAAGAGAAGTGGTGAGCCGCCTCGGAATCGAACCGAGAACCCGCAGATTAAGAGTCAAATCCGACGGCTCAAAACGCTAGGATTCTAAGCGATTTTTGCGATAAGGGTTGCAGAATGCGGCGACCCGCAGCACATCGCTGCAACCCCGGCGCAACCGGCGTCTCTCTGACAGACAGCTCGAACGTTTAGGGCTATGATGCGCGCTCATGTCGCCCCACGTTCGCTTCCAGGCCATTAAGGAGTTTGTCCGCAGCCACTGGTATGGGACCGTCGTGGCTACTCTCGCTTCTCTTCTGTTTTTTTGGTGCTTCTCTCTATGTTGAGGAGATTCGAGGCGCTGTGCCCTTTTACTGGGGGCCTTTTGATAGTTGGTCGATTCCAGCCATGTTGTTCTGGAGCGGGTTGTTCATCGTTACTTTGATGGCGGCCGTCCCCAACCCGCCCAAGGCCTGTACGCTTCGTAGCGGTGCGCGCGTAAATTGTAGGAAGAACCGCGACACCGTTGCACAGTCAGTGGCCCTCCCGCCACTTTAGTCCTCCGTCCTCCATCAACGTCTCAATCGTTATATACTCGGCCGCGCGTTTAGTCCCAGTAAAGCCGCGACATCAGCGCGCAAACGTGTTGCGATGAGTCCCTATAGTCCTCATGGTTGCGACGAGCAACGTCAGGACCATCAACTGGCGTGGCCAAAGGAGAGCAAAGTGCGCACGACAACGTCTCGGTTAACCCTGGTCACGGGAATTCTCGCCCTCTGCATCGTTTCGGTCGCCTTGGCCGCAACGGTAAATCGTCTCCCTAAGTACAACTCCTCTGGAACACTGGTCGATTCGGGAATATTCGAACAACCATCCGGCGAAGTGGGCATTGGTACTACTAATCCCAACGCGAAATTGCAGGTTGTATCGTCGTCGATTAATTCTCCGTGGAGTAGCGGAGGCGATTTGACGGTTATTCACGACAGAGCGACGATTCCAGCCAATTCCCAGGAGATGTTCGGAGGGCTCTCGATCGGACGGGACAAGGCAACCGAGCTTGCTGCGGGTGATGCGCTAGGCGGTATTAACTTCGGTGGTGGACCGGATTCAGGCCAGGTTAGGGCTGGGTATGCCGCAATCGGCGCCTTGCGGGGAACAGTTCATGGCACTGGCACCTTAGCCTTCTACACTGCCAGCACGACTAACGTCCCGGCGGAAAGAGTACGCATAACCCAACAGGGGAACGTTGGCATAGGTACGACAAGCCCATCGGCAAAGCTGCATATTGCCGGCGACATTATGGTCGATGGCAACATCGCCGCAAAGTACCAAGACATTGCGGAGTGGGTGCGATCGTCTGAGCGCGTCTCCGCGGGAACGGTTATGGTCCTCGGTAGCTCCGGAACTGATGTGGTGCGACAGTCCGAGCGGAAGTACGACACGTCCGTTGTTGGCGTAGTATCACCCCAGCCGGGGATCGCGCTCGGCGAGAAAGGCGCGGGGAAAGTTCTCGTCGCACATAGCGGTCGCGTTCGAGTCAAAGTGGATGCGACTTATGGTGCGGTGGAACCGGGCGATCTTCTGGTCACTAGTCCAACTCCAGGTTACGCGATGCGCTCAACGCCATTGACGCTCGATGGTGAGCACATTCATCGGCCGGGAACGGTTTTAGGAAAAGCCATCGGGTCTCTCAACGCTGGCAAAGGCGAGGTTCTTGCCTTGTTGACGTTGCAGTAAAGCAGGCGTTCGGTGAAGGGCGTTCCACCACCGCCCGCAAATGGCTGTCGGCGAAAAGCGTGTAAGTGCCTTAAAGAGAAGTGGTGAGCCGCCTCGGAATCGAACCGAGAACCCGCAGATTAAGAGTCTGCTGCTCTGCCAATTGAGCTAGCGGCCCACAAGGGAAGTCTAAAGTATAAAGTGGAAAGTAGAAAGGAACTGGCCGGTACACTTTTTACTTCTTACTTTTCACATTCTACTTTCAGTAAGTGGTGCGCCCGACAGGATTCGAACCTGTGGCCTACAGCTTCGGAGGCTGCCGCTCTATCCAGCTGAGCTACGGGCGCATCGTGCGTGTGTCAGCCCTCTGCCCTCATCCCTCTGCCCTCATCCCTATCAGCGAAGGGGGTAAGTGCGCCCGGCAGGACTCGAACCTGCGGCCTACTGGTTCGAAGCCAGTCGCTCTATCCAACTGAGCTACGGGCGCGCACACGGACCGAAAATCATAACACGCGCGGAGTGGCCGCCGCGAACTTGATATCCTTACGCTCGACATGGCAACCATTCTCCAAAGCGTCCCCGCCGGCGAAAACGTCGGCATCGCGTTCTCCGGCGGCCTCGACACGAGCGCCGCCCTCCACTGGATGAGGGGCAAAGGCGCGATTCCCTACGCCTACACCGCGAATCTCGGTCAGCCGGACGAAACCGACTACGACGAGATCCCACGCCGAGCGCTGCAGTATGGCGCCGAGAAGGCGAGGCTCATCGATTGCCGCCGCCAGCTGGTGTCCGAAGGGCTCGCCGTGCTGCAGTGCGGTGCTTTTCACGTCACCACCGCGGGCGTTCCCTACTTCAACACCACCCCGATCGGCCGCGCCGTCACCGGCACGATGCTCGTCGTCTCCATGAAGGAAGACGACGTGCACATCTGGGGTGATGGGAGCACGTTCAAGGGCAACGATATCGAGCGGTTCTACCGTTACGGGCTGCTCGCGAACCCGAGCTTGCGCATCTACAAACCGTGGCTCGATCAGGCGTTCATCGACCAGCTCGGCGGCCGCAAAGAAATGTCCGAGTACATGCAGCGCGCTGGGCTCGCCTACAAGATGAGCACGGAGAAAGCGTATTCGACCGATTCCAACATCCTCGGCGCGACTCACGAGGCGAAAGATCTCGAGCGCCTCGATGCGGGCATGAAGATCGTCGATCCGATCATGGGCGTCGCGTTCTGGCGCGAGGGCGTCGCCATCAACGCGGAGACCGTGACGGTGCGCTTCGACGAAGGGCAGCCGGTCGCGCTCAACGGCACTGCGTTCGACGATCCGGTTGCGCTGATGCTTGAAGCGAACGCCATCGGCGGCCGGCATGGCCTCGGCATGAGCGATCAGATCGAGAACCGCATCATCGAAGCGAAGAGCCGCGGCATCTACGAGGCGCCCGGCATGGCGTTGTTGTTTATCGCGTACGAGCGGCTCGTCACCGGCATCCACAACGAAGACACGATCGAGCAGTATCGCGACAACGGACGCCGCCTCGGCCGTCTTCTCTATCAGGGCCGCTGGTTCGATCCGCAGTCGATGATGCTTCGCGAAACGGCGCAGCGCTGGATCGCGCGCGCGGTGACGGGAGAAGTCACGCTCGAGCTCCGCCGCGGCAACGATTACTCCATTCTGGACACGACGAGCCCGAACCTGACGTACCACCCGGAGCGGCTCACGATGGAAAAAGGGGAGTCGACATTCTCGCCGCAGGATCGCATTGGCCAACTGACGATGCGTAATCTCGACATCAGCGATACGCGGGATAAGTTGATCACGTATGTGAAGACGGGCCTGCTCGCGCCATCGCTCGGCGCAGAGTTGCCGCGCTTGTCAGACAGTACAAAATCAGAAGACGAATAGTCGGGTCCGGACATGGTCCCTTCTTTGCACGTTCGGCCGTGTGCATGAGCTGACACCCGAGTGCGGAACAGGACATCTACGATCAGGGCAGCGCGATCTGGGTGAAGCCCACTACGAGATCCATGTCGGGATTGCGAACCATTCAGGAGCGGTTGTCGAGCTGGAGTCACCTCCGAGCGCCCAGGACGGGGAGTTGCTCGATCTGACACTCGAAGACGGGCGTGTCATCCAGGTCCAGGTGTCTGGGTCTTCTCCCTATTGCCGCGTCATTGGCGAGGCGCCGGCGGCCAATCGGCGCCGTACTCTATGTGAGACAACTGCGTCGCTGGAGACGCCAAGAGGCCAGCGCCGCTCGGACGCGCGCGCCCCTGTCACCATCAGCCATCCGTGTCCGCACTGCTTGGCAACCGAGGTGCTCGTGACACATCGCGGTGTCATGCTGACCACGCTTTTCTGCGCCGCTTGCCGTCATGGTTGGGGAGAGCCGCCTGCGGTGGTCGCCGCAGCGACGCGCGTCGATCGTCGAGTTGTCCTCCGCCAGGACTCGGCGGATCGTCGCACTCCCGATCGCCTCGCGGCGCCCTCGTGTACGTACTGCTCCACCGAAGCGACTGTCCGCGCGATCCGGCGAACGTCGCGAGAGATCTACTTCGTCTGCTGTGTGTGCGACGTGATGTGGGCGCTGCCGATTTCACGCGGGCGCTCGGGTCAGACGTCTACCGCCCCGGGTTAGAATTCCGCTGCGGCTTTTCCGCCTTTTCATGAATCCGCTCCTCTCTCCGTGGCCGGGGCCCTTTGGCGGCGTGCCTCCCTGGGACCACATGCGCCCGGAACATTTTCCCAGCGCCTTCGAAGCCGCGATGGCTGAAGAACTGGAGGAGATCGAGTCGATTGCTGCCAATCCGGACGAGCCGACGTTCGACAATACATTTGCCGCGATGGAACGTGCCGGCAGCGCGCTCCGTCGCATCACGCCCATGTTCAGCGTGGCGTGCGAGAGCGTCACGATACCCGAGTATCAGAAGCTCGAACGCGAGTGGCAGCCGAAGCTGCACAAGCACTCCGATTCCATCGTGTTCAATCCCGCATTGTTCAAGCGGATCGAGTCGGTGTATCTGGGACTCCCATCCACGCTCGACCCCGATCAGATCCGGCTCGTGACGCGCGTGTACGAGAAATTCGTGCGACGCGGCGCGAAGCTGGACACGGCCGGCAAGGCGCGGCTTTCCGCCATCAACCAGCAACTCGCTGCCTGTTTTGCCGAGTTCAGGGCGAAGGTGCTGGCCGACGAGAACAGCTGGACGTTGCTGAAAAATGAAGAGGACCTCGCCGGGCTTCCGTCATCTCTGGTGGCGACGCTGCACGCGGCTGCCGAGGAACGCGGGCTCCCAGGCCAGTGGGCCATCGTCAACACGCGATCGATCGTCGATCCGTTTCTGATGTTCTCAACCAGGCGGAACCTGCGCGAGGCCGTGTGGAAGAAATTCAAGAGCCGTGGCGACAATGGCGACGCCAACGACACCAAGTCGGTCATCTCGGTTATCGTTCGGCTTCGCTCGGAGCGCGCGACGCTCCTGGGTTTCGCCACCCATGCCCATTGGCGGATGCTGGATACGATGGCGCGCGACCCTGCGGCCGCCAGGCAATTCCTGCTGAAGATATGGCCGGTGGCCGTAGCAGGTGTACGCCGGGACGTCGCCGACATGCAGGCGATTGCCGATCGCGAAGGCAACGGCACGGCGATCGAGCCGTGGGACTACCTCTTCTACGCGGAGAAAGTCCGAAAGGCGAAATACGATCTCGATCAGTCCGAGCTCAAGCCGTACTTCGAATTGAACAACATGGTGGCCGCTGCGCTCTGGTCGGCGGAGCGCCGCTTCGACATCACATTCAGGGAGATCACGGGGACCGTTCCCGTGTTTCATCCAGAGATGCGCGTCTGGGAGGTCACCGATGCCGGCGCCGGACGGCATCGCGCGCTGTTCTATCACGACAACTTCGCCAGGCCAGGCAAGCGCTCGGGCGCGTGGGCATCCGACTGGCGCATTCAGAGCTCCCTGGGCACGCCGGTGACGGCGATCGCATCGAACAACAACAACTTCGTCAAGGGCGGTCCGGGCGAGCCGGTCCTGATCTCGGTATCTGACGCGGAGACGCTGTTTCACGAGCTCGGTCATGCCCTGCACCTGATTCTGCAGGACGTCCGCTATCGCGGGCTTTCGAGCACGCCGCGAGACTACGTCGAGCTTCCGTCGCAGCTGAACGAGCGGTGGCTGTTCACGCGTGAAGTGCTGGATCGCTTCGCGCGGCACTACAGGACCGGTCAACCCATTCCACAGTCACTTGTTGATCGTATCGAGCAATCCGCCAAGTTCAACCAGGGTTACACGACGGTCGAGTACCTCGCCGCGGCGATCGTTGATCTGGATCTGCACATGCGGCCGGAAGGCGTCGACGACATGGCCGCGTTCGAGCGCGAGGCGCTGGCGAGGATCGGCGACATGCCCAAGGAGATCGCGCTCCGGCATCGGCTGCCGCATTTCGATCACCTCTTTGGCAGCGACGGCTATTCGGCGGGTTACTACAGCTATCTCTGGTCCGACGTGATGGCCGCCGATGCCTGGCGGGCTTTCGTGGAATCCGGGCCGTGGAATCCGACGACCAACCAGCGCCTCAGAGCGTGCATTTTGTCGGACGGGAACTCCATCGATCGTGCGGAGGCGTACCGCCGTTTCCGCGGCCGCGATCCAGATGTGCAGGCGCTGCTGGAGTCCCGCGGTTTTGTGCCGGCCGCCGCCGGGCGCTAGAAATGTATCCCTTGGCTCGACAGCCCTCTTGCGGTATTGTCGGCGTTTGCAATCCGCACAATCTACTTCTATTCCAAGGAGCTGGCGATGAAACGCTTGCACGTCGCAATGGCCGCTGCGGCCGTCCTGGCTTTCGGCTTTGGCACGCCGACCGTTTTTACTCAGCAGGGTGCTGTCCCAGGGATCACGCCGCAGGCGGGGGTTCCCATGCGGCAGTGGTGGGTCAATAAGGACACGCCCGGTCAGTTTGGCAAGCACAAGCTGCACATCAAGCTGGCCGATCTGAAGGCGCGCCACAAAGGGCGGGCCAACTGGACCGAGACGATCATCGACGACCAGAATTTTCAGTCGACGTACAACTCGGGCGCGCCGGGCACGAAGATTACCCCGCGGATGCACCCCGACACGCGCGAGTTCTTCGTCATCGTGGAAGGCGAGATGCAGTTCCGTGTGGAAGGTCAGGAGCCGTTCGTAGCCAAGCGCGGCTCCGTCGTGAACATCCCGCGGAAGGTGACGTACTCGGCGGAGGTCATCGGCACGGCACCGGCGTTGTGGGTCGATGCGAACCAGACGAACTTCAAGACGATGGTTCCGATCGCCGAACCACGTCCGGCGCAGACACCCGGTCACACGATGACCAAGATCGGGACGATCTTTCCTGTCGGCACCTACACCGGCAACAACAAGCCGCATTTCAATTTGTCGGAAGCGGAGAAGGATCCGAAATTCACCGGCCAGAACGTGGTGCAGGACGACCACATGTGGGCGCAGGCGATCTGGGGATACGAAAAAGATCTGCCGGCGTACAACCCGGCCGACAAGGGGCACTTCCACGTCGGGGCGTCCGAGTGGTGGGTCATCATGAAGGGACAGATTCGACACAACATCGAGACGGTCGGCGACTTCACGTCGAGCGAAGGCGACGTGGTGTATGTGCCCGCTTCGACCTGGCACGCGACACGCTTTGCCGGTCCAGGTCCGTCATGCCGCCTGGCTATCAGTACGTATCAGTTCACATCCCTATTCGAGCAAGCGCAGTAAGTAAGGTGTTATCGGGCGAGTTGATGAAGGTCGACGCCTTTTGATGTCAGCAATGGCGTCCAGAGGTCGCCGACCTTCGCCAGCCGCTCGGGCAGCGTTCTGATCGTGAAGTCGTGCGGATCGACACCCTCGTCGATTTCCTTCCACGTGAGCGGGGTCGAGGCGCCGGCGAACTCGCTGGCGCGCGCGCTGTAGGCGCAGGCCAGGGATTTCCCTTCTATGTTCTGCAGGTAGTCCACGTAGATCTTCTGGCCGCGCGCGTGCACCGATCGCGTGATGGTCGCGATCTTCGGATGTTTCTCCGCTACGGCAGTCGCGATAATCTGACAGAAAATCTGGCCCGCTTCGTACGGCGTGCCCTTGCGGAGCGGAATGAAGATATGAACGCCGCTCGCGCCTGATGTCTTCGGAAAGCCCTTCACGTTCAACTTGTCGAGCTCGTCACGTACCCATCGCGCGACATCGAGGACCCACGCGAACTTGACGCCCGGCATCGGGTCGAGATCGATTGCACAATGGTCGGCGACGTCGGGCGACTGCGCGCGCGAGAACCACGGATCCTGCGAGATCGCGGCGAGTTGCGTCATGTACAGGAGCGTGTTCAGGTTGCCGCCGATGAGGCGGGAGGGAACGTCCTTGTCGTCTTTCACGGTGGCGGTGCGAACACCGGAGGGAACGCTCTCAGGTGCGCGCTGCTGATAAAAGGCTTTGTCGTCGATGCCGTTTGGATAGCGCTTCATGATCAGCGGCCGGTCGTTCACCACCGGCAAGATGTAGGGCGCGACGCGCGCGTAGTAGCGCATCAGCTCGCCTTTGGTAATCTTTAATGTCGGCCAGAACGGCTTGCGGAGGTTGCTCACCTCGAGGACCGTGCCGTCTGGCATCCGCAGGGTGCCCGAGTTCGGCCCGCGCTCGATCTCCTCGAGCTGATCGATCACCGCTCTCAACGCACCCGTCGCACCCGTCGCACCTCTCGCACCCGTCGCACCTGATGCACCCGTCGCACCCTTCGTGCCTGTCGCACCTGTCCGAACGGGTGGCTTCTTCTCTCGCCGCACTGCCTTCGGTTTCACATCTTCCCTCATGCCGAGATAAATCGGATGGCGAAGAACGCCTTCATCGGTCCACTCGGTGAATTTTACCTGGGCGACCAGCGACGGCGTCGTCCAGTGGGGCTTTTCGTTCGTGCGCGGCCGGCTGGCGAAAGGGGAGGAGGCGATCTCGAGCGGCCTCAGCAGCCGAAATACACGTTCGAGCTCGCGCTGATTGAAGCCGCTGCCCGTATGGCCCGCGTATGTCAGGGCGCCATCTTCGTAGTGTCCCAGCAGCAGCGCGCCAAATGGGCGACCGGATGTGCGCGATTCGGTCCAGCCTCCGACGACGAACTCCTGCTCGTGGACGATTTTGAGCTTTCGCCAGTCTCGTGTGCGCTTTCCCGTGTGATAGATCGACTGAATGCCCTTGGCGATGAGTCCTTCCCAACCGCGATCGAGTGCCAGGGCATAGAGCGCCCGGCCGTCGCCCCGCACGACCTCGCTGATCCGGAGAATCGGCGATCCCGTATTGTGGAAAAATCTCTCCAACCTCGTGCGTCGGTCGGTCCAGGGCAGCGGCCGGAGATCTTCTGTGCGATCGCGGAGCATGTCGAACGCGATGAACGCCACCCGCCCTGACGCCGATCGGCTGTTCGACTCCGTCAGGTGAATCCGGTTCTGCAGTTTCTGAAAACCGGCCGGATCGCCATTCTCGTCGAGCGCCACGATTTCGCCGTCGAGCACGACAGAGCCCTTCAGCGTTTTCGAGAAGCGGGTGAGGGCAGCGACGAGATCGGGAAACTGCGCGGTTTTCTCGTTGCCGAGCCGCGACCAGATGCGGACAGGAGAGCGAGTGTTGGGAGCAAGCTCGACGAGCGCGCGGATGCCGTCGTATTTCGGCTCGTAGACCAGCGCGTCATCCTGGAGCGGCGCATCCTCGAGCGTCGCGAGCATGGGGCGGATTGTCGCCATGCTCAGTAACTGTAGCGGTCGTTGAACCACGGTTCGGCGGTATTGGAGTAGCCGCGCTCTTCCCAGAACCCCTTCTTATCGTCGGCTAGAAACTCGATCTTCCTGATCCATTTGGCGCCTTTCCACGCATAGAGCTTTGGCGTGATCATCCGAACCGGACCGCCATGCTCTCGCGGGAGTGGCTTGTCCTCCCACGTGTGCACGAGCAGGACGTCTTCTTCGATCGCGCGCGCCACGGGCACGTTGACCGTGTAGGGGATGAAGGTGCCGGGAAGAAAATCGTAGCCGGTGCACAAGACGTGGCGCGCTTGCTCCTTTGGCACCACCAGCTCGGCCAGCGTGCGGAACCTGACGCCCTTCCAACGGTTGTCGAGCCGACTCCATGTCGTGACACAGTGGAAATCGCTGACGTCTTCTGCCTGCGGCAGCGCCATGAACTGTTTCCAGTCCAACGTGACAGGGCACTCTACGAGCCCGACGATCTCGAGCTTCCACGTGTCGAGCGGTATGTGAGGCTGCTCGCCGAGATCGAGGACCGGCCAGTTCGTGACACGGTGCTGACCGACCGGCACCGCGGGCATGCCATGACGGTTGACAGGTCCGCTGCCTTCGGGCGTCGATGTCTGAAATGGGACGTTGACGGTCTCGGGCCGCATCTCGCGCTGGCGTTCGAGATACCGTTGGCGGCGCTCGACGATGTCCGGGGTCTTCTGATCGGTCACGCGCGTATGAGCTATGAAACTTCAGTGTTTGATGTTCGACAGCTGTTCGAGTGCGAGGAGCAGCGAGTGATAGCCAAGCCGCCCGTGGCCCTGTGATTTGAGGGCGACGTAGAACTGCCGAACGAGCGCCAGCCCAGGCATGGCGATCCCCATCCGCTTGCATTCATCGAGTGCGATTCCCAGATCCTTCTCGAAGTGCTCGACAAAAAATCCCGGATCGAAATTGCGCTTCACCATCTTCGGGGCGAGGTTGTCGAGGATCCAGCACTGCGCGGCGCCCTTGGTGATCGAGCTGAGCATCGTGTCGAGGTCGAGCCCGGCCTTGTAGCCATAGAGCAGGCTTTCGCAGACGCCGATGACAGTACCGGCCAGCACGATTTGATTGCACATCTTGGTGTGCTGTCCGTTGCCCGGTCCGCCCTGATGGACGATGTTCTTGCCCATGGCCTGGAAGAGGGGCATGACGCGCTCGACTGCGTCCTTGTCTCCACCCACCATGATGGACAAAGTCGCGTTTCTCGCACCCACATCGCCGCCAGATACCGGAGCGTCGATTGCCGACACCCCCTTCGCCTTCGCCGCCTCGTAGATCTCGCGGGCGAGGCTGGGCTCGGTCGTGGTCATATCGACCGCAATCGTCCCGGACTTGGCGGCCTCGATAATGCCGCCCTTCTTCTGGTAGACCTCTCGGACATCGCTGGGCAGGCCCACGATCGTAAAGATGATGTCAGAGCGCTCGGCTACTGCAGCCGGCGTGTCGGCCCACGTGGCGCCCTTGTCGATCAGGCTCTGCGCACGCGATTTCGTGCGGCTGTAGATGGTGGCGGGATAGCCCTTATCAATAAGGTGACCGCACATGGAAAGCCCCATCACGCCCGTGCCAATCCAACCGATTCTCGTTTCGCTCATTGTTATGTGCTCTCCAGCCCCCAGCCCCCAGCCCCCAGCTACCAGCTGCCAGCTACCAGTTCATAGGTCCATCGACCAGGGCCATACCTCGCCGCACGCGCGGCAGTGACACCATCGCACGACGCGGCCGGTCGGCAGGCCCTTGACGTCCTGCGTCTTCCCGCAACTGGGGCACGTCATCGGGTGCGGGAGATCGCTCGCACGGCGGCCGCCCCTCGGGACGTCCCGGCGCTCCGGTTTATCGAGGCCGCGCCGATCTTTCGGCCATTCATTCATAGGTCGGTGACATATTATTCCGCTGGCCGGTTGAATGGAACCTTTTGAGGAAGAGGTCGTCTCGGATCTCGACGAGAAGACCGACGATCGACAGCGTGCGCGGCGTCGCATGCCGTTGCACGTGCGGATCGTGCTCGGCCTCGTGGTGGGCGGGACGCTTGGCGGCGCGGCTCGCGCGCTGCTGGGCGCCGGCGCGCCGCAGCTCGACTGGATAGTCGATTACATTGCCGAGCCGGCGGGTCAGCTGTTTCTACGCGCGCTGCTGATGACCGTCGTGCCCCTGGTTGTGTCGTCGCTCATCGTCGGTGTGGCGGGCATCGGAGACGTGAGGCGCCTGGGCCGCGTCGGCGCGCGGACGCTGGCGTACTGCCTCGCTATTTCTCTGGTATCCGTCGCGCTGGGACTGATCCTCGCCAACACCGTGCGGCCCGGCACGCGCCTCGATCCGGCGACGCGCGATCTGCTATTGGCCGAGTACGGCGCCGATGCGTCGCGGAACGCGGCCGGCGCTGCGACCACCGGCGAATCACCCACGATGTCGTTCGTCCGCACGCTCGTGCCGGCCAACCCGCTCGAGTCGATGGCACGGTCGACGCCCGACATGATCGGACTCATGTTTTTTTCGATTGTGTTTGGCGCGGCGCTCACGCTTGTGGAGCGCGACAGCGCGGCCCCGGTCATCGCGCTGCTCGACGGCGTGTTCAAAGCGATTGCGAAGGTGATCGACATCGTGATGAAGATCGCCCCCATCGGCGTCGCGTGCCTGTTGTTCACGATGACGGCGCGTTTCGGTTTCGGGTTCCTTGTCAGCCTCGGGTGGTACGTGGCGACGGTCCTTGGCGGGCTCGCGATCCACACGTTCGTGGTCTATCCGATCGCGCTCAAGCTCGCGGCCGGCGTGTCGCCGTGGGAATTCTTCCGCCAGATTCGCACGGTGATGCTCACCGCGTTCTCGACGAGCTCGTCGAATGCCACGCTCCCGACCGCGCTACGCGTCTCCGAGGCGAATCTCGGGGTGCCGCGAGAGATCGGCGCCTTCGTGCTCACGGTGGGCGCGACGGCCAACCAGAACGGGACGGCCCTTTATGAAGGGGTCACGGTCCTCTTTCTCGCGCAGCTCGCGGGCGTAGAACTGACCATCGCGCAGCAGATGACGATCGTGTACCTCGCCGTGCTCGGCAGCATCGGGACGGCAGGCGTGCCGGCCGGATCCATCCCATTTGTCGTGGCGGTGCTCGCGACGATCGGCATCAACCCGGCGCTGATTGCCATCATCCTGGGCGTCGATCGGTTGCTCGACATGTCGAGGACGGTAGTGAATGTGGTGGGAGATATGACGGCGGCCGTCTACGTCGCGCGGCGGGAAGGCGCACCATTGCCTCAGATCACCAGTTCACCAGTTCACTAGATCACCAGTTGTGTTTGGGGTGAGTGACGGGGATCGAACCCGCGACTACCGGCGCCACAGGCCGGTGCTCTACCACTGAGCTACACTCACCATAACGGCGACAATCGGCTGGAGAAGCTGGCATCTAGAAAACTAGAATCTGAAATCTAGAATCTAGAAACTGGGGTTGCCAGATTCCAGATTCTAGACGCCAGACTTCAGTTTCTAGTTTCTAGTTTCTAGTTTCTAGATTCTAGATTTCAGATCTTACGAGTGTGCGGCCGCGCGCTCTTTCCCGGGAATTGCCATCAATTCGGGATGCGACGCGACATGTGCCGCCACGATCGCTTCGGCGCGTGCCATCGCATCGGCATCGCCATTCCGATAGATGGTGTTGGCCTCGATCAAATCCTTCTGGCTCGCCGGCGTCGAATCGTGGCTGTCATAGATCGCCGCGACCGGACAGGCCGGAACGCAGGCTCCGCAATCGATGCACTCTTCCGGATGGATGTAGAGCATGTTCATCGCGGCAAATTCGGGCTCGTCTTTGCGCGGGTGAATGCAGTCGACCGGGCACACGTCCACGCACGCCGTGTCTTTGGTCTCAATACAGGGATCCGTAATCACGAAAGGCATCGAGTTCCTCCAGAAGTATCGCCGAACGATCGGAACTGCTACGTCGGCCTTGATTCTACTTGTGAAGCTAACAGGCGGCAATCCCAGCAGTCGCTCCTGCGGTCGGACCCACTCCAGCGCCATGTGTGTGCAACAACGGGCCAGAATGCGCCGTTCGTGTGCCGGACTAAGACAGCCCTACTCAACATATTAGAAACAAGCATGTTACGGCGGACGAAGAGTACCGAGAAGGTTCTCGCGTGTTCCACTCTGGATCAGAACGCCTCCGCAAAGGTCGCTAACGATCTCGTATAAGCCATTTTGAATCAATTGGTTACTAGATAGTGTCGGCTCTGGAGACAAGTTTGCTCTGCAGCCGGGGCAGAATGAAACTATACGTTCGTCTCGCATGCCTTCTTGCGTTCTTCGTCACCGCGGCACCCCTTGCTGCCCAGGGGCGTGCATCGAAGCTGGATAAGCAACTCCAGCGCGGATGCACCGGAACGAGGTCCGTCATCATCAGAACCAAACCGGGATTTCGCGAGAGCCTGCGCAACTCGCTCAACGCTCAAGGACGCTTCGTCACAGGCGAATTTCCCGCTCTTGATGCGGTTACGGTCGAGGTACCCTGCTCCGATTTAGCGGTGCTCGCGCGCTTCGGCGGGACCGACTCTATTTCCGATAACGCCAGCGTCAACGCGCACGCGCTGACCCCATCGACGAAGTCAATCACGGGCACGACCACCTCGCTGACGGCGAGGCTCAATGAGGCTGCCAACGCGCGGCTGTTGCAGCAGGCGAACTTGTTCTCGACGCTTGCGGTGAAGCCGCCGCTTCCGGGGACAACCAGTACCGCGCCCACCATTGGTGTGGCGGTCATCGACTCAGGAATTCAACCGGGGATTGACTTCGGACCCCGCATCACTGCGTCTTACGACTTTACCCTCGGCAGGATTCGGGCCGTGGCGCCTTCGGACTCCTACGGCCACGGAACCCACGTGGCGGGCGTCATCGCGGGCTCGTATGTCGGGGTCGCGCCGACTGCACGGCTGATCAGCCTGAAGGTGCTCGACGGCGAGGGCAAAGGAACGACCGACAACGTGGTGCGCGCGATCGAGTTCGCGATCGCGAACAAGAGCGTCCTGAACATTCACGTGCTGAACCTCTCGCTCGGTCATCCGATTTATGAGTCCGCTGCCACGGATCCTCTGGTGCAGGCCGTCGAACATGCGACGCGTTCGGGGCTGGTCGTCGTCGTATCAGCGGGAAACTTCGGCCAGAATCCGCAGACCGGGCAAGTCGGTTACGCCGGCATCGCGTCGCCGGGCAACGCGCCCTCGGCCTTTTCAGTCGGAACGGTCCGGACGTTCAATACCGTTACCCGCGACGACGATCGTGTGGCGGCGTACAGCTCGCGCGGCCCGTCGTGGTACGACGGATTCGTCAAGCCTGATTTCCTCGCTCCTGGTGACAACTTGCTGTCGGTGGCGGCTCTCGGAAGCAACCTCCGCATCGTACAGGAGCGTCGCGGGAATACCGGCAACTACATGCGGTTGTCGGGCACGAGCATGGCCGCCGGCGTGGCGAGTGGCATGGTCGCCGTGGTTCTGCAGG
>DATEEI010000100.1:0-4896 GCA_035281225.1 Vicinamibacterales bacterium | reverse complement strand
GCCCCGCCCGATGTCGGTAAAGTCATCGGGCGTCAGGGCCGGACGATTCAGGCAATGCGAACCATCGCCACGATGGCCGGCGAGCGGGCGGGCATGAAGGTCACGCTCGAAGTCAGGGATGCTTAGGGGTTAGGGATTAGGGATTGGGGACTAGGGGTTAGGTGGAGTGGGACGACATGGTCGTCGTTGGGCGCATCGCGCGCGCCCACGGAAATCGCGGACAGGTGATCGTCGATCCCGCGACAGATTTTCCGGAGCAACGATTCAAGCCGGGGTCGGTGCTTTACGTGCGGACGGGCAGTGCGCCCGAGTCTTTGACAATTGAACACACCCGCTTTCACAGGGGGCGGCCGATAATCGGTCTGGCCGGAGTCGAAACGATGAATGCGGCCGAGGCGCTGGCAGGCACGGAGCTCCGCATCGGCAGCGATGCGTTGCAGCCGCTGCCCGCCGGCTCGTATTACCATCACGACCTGATCGGCTGCGCAGTCGAAACACCACGAGGTGAGCGCATCGGCCCGGTCACACGCGTGGAGGGCGACGGGGCCGCCAGCAGGATGGTGATAGGCGGCGGGGACGGTGAGATCCTCATCCCGCTTGTTGAGGGCATTTGCGTGACGGTCGATATTGCGGCCCGACGGATCGTCGTCGAGCCACCGGAAGGCCTGTTGGATGCGAATGTGACGCGCAAGCAAAGGTTCTAGGGTTGCGATTCGATATCGTCACGATTTTTCCTCGCATGATCGAGGCGGCGCTCGCTGAGGGCATTCTCGCGAGGGCGATTCAGCGAGAGCTGTTGACGGTACGAGCGAGAGATCTTCGTGAGTTCACCGACGATCGTCATCGCACGGTGGACGATGTGCCGTACGGCGGAGGTCCCGGGATGGTTCTGAAACCCGAGCCGCTCTTTCGCGCCGTGGAAGCCATCGCGCAGGACAGTGGAACGCCGCAGGCCGTCGTGCTCGTGTCGCCGCACGGCCGGCGATTCTCCCAGGACGAGGCGATACGGCTCGCCGGCCTGGATCGCGTGGTGATTCTCTGCGGGCGGTACGAGGGTATCGACGATCGCGTTCGCGAGAATCTGGCGACCGAGGAATTGTCCATCGGCGATTACGTCGTAAGCGGCGGTGAGCTGCCGGCTCTCGTCGTGGTCGATGCCGTGGCCCGGCTGATTCCCGGCGTGGTGGGGGACGAAGACTCTGTCGCAGGCGACTCGTTCGCGCGGGGAATACTCGATTTTCCGCACTTCACGAGACCGGCGGAGTTCAGAGACTGGAAAGTGCCCGACGTGCTCGTTTCGGGGCATCACGGGGAGATTCGCAGGTGGCGAAAGCGGCAGGCTTTAGAGCTGACGCTGAAGCGGCGTCCGGACCTGTTGGCCGACGCTGAGTTGGATCTGGAAGAGCAGGACATCCTGCGAGAGTTGATGGAACGGAAGAAGGGAGCCGCCTATGGGCGCGATTGAGATCGTAGAAAAGACACAGATGAGCGAACGGCCGCAGATGCAGGCCGGTGACACGGTGAAAGTGCACGTCAAGGTGCGCGAAGGCGACAAGGAGCGCATCCAGGTGTTCGAGGGCATTGTGATCGGGATGCACCGCGGCGGCGTGCGCGCTTCCTTCACGGTGCGCAAGGTGTCGTTCGGGCAGGGGGTCGAGCGCATCTTTCCGCTGCACTCGCCAATCATCCAGAAGGTGGAAGTGGTCCGCTCGGCGAGGGTTCGCCGCGCAAAGCTGTACTTCCTCCGAGATCTGAAAGGCAAAGCGGCCCGGATGCGCGAGGGCGCAAAGTAGGAAAGTGGTCCGCGTCCGGGCGACACGCACGCTCGAGAACATCCTGCGACGGCTGGGATTCAATCGAGTGTGCGGCGTGGACGAGGTCGGCCGAGGCTGCCTGGCCGGCCCCGTCGTCGCGGGCGCGGTCGTTCTGCACCCAGACCGCCATATTCCCCGTCTGAGCGACTCCAAGAAAGTGCCGCCGGCCGAGCGGGAGGATCTCTTCGAGTTGATCACCTCGCGCGCCATTGCGTGGGCCGTCGCCGAGGCGTCGCCAACCGAGATCGACACGATCAATATTCACCAGGCATCGCTGCAGGCCATGCGCCGCGCCGTCATGTCGCTTGCTCCGCTGCCCGATCTCGTGCTGGTGGACGCCTTCCGCATTCCCGATCTGATGATGGCGCAGCGCGGCGTCCTGCACGGCGATCAACGATGTTCCGCCATTGCCGCCGCTTCCATCGTGGCCAAGGTGACGAGAGACCGGCAGATGCGGCATCTCCACGTGCAGGATCCGCGGTACGGATTTGATCGGCACAAGGGCTACGCAACGGCCGACCACCTTGCGGCGGTGAGGCAATTCGGCTATTCGACGGTGCATCGGCGGTCATTCAGTCCACCGGCATCCTCCCTGGAATTTGATACGATTGATTGACTCTTCCCCTTCCGTTTTCTAGGACTGACCTGTGCCATTCGATCGCGAAGGAACCCTGCGCAAAGCGGAGAAGCTGCTCCGCCAAGGCAGGATCGATCTGGCCGTTACCGAATATCTCGCCGTCATTGAGGACCAGCCAACCGACTGGAATACGTCGAATACCCTCGGTGACCTGTATTTTCGCGTGGGCCAGGTCGACAAGGCGGTCGCCGAATACAGCAAGATCGCCGACCATCTCGCCAGCGAAGGGTTTTTCCCGAAGGCTGTCGCGCTCTATCGAAAAATTCTCAAGATTAAACCTGACGACGAGCGCGCGATGTGGCATCTCGGCGGCATCGCCGCCCAGCAAGGCCTGCTCGTTGATGCGCGTGCCAATTTCCTCACGCTGGCCGAGCGCCGTCGGGCGCGAGGCGACAAGCGTGGCGAAGCCGAAGTGCGCTTGCGCCTCGGTGATCTCGAGGGCGCCGATCTCGAAACCTGCATCGCAGGGGCACGAGCCCGCGTGGAACTGGGAGAGGCGAAGGCGGCCGTCGAGCGACTCAAGCTTGTCGCGGCCGATCTGCAGGAGAAAGGGAAAGAGACCGACGCTCTTCGACTCCTGACGGAAGCGGCACAGATCGACCCTGAAGATCTCGGACTGCGGCGTTCGCTGGTTCAAGTCTATGCCGCGCGCAGCGATTTCGAAGCGGCGAGTCAGTTTGCGACAAGCGCCGAAGAGTTGAGGGGCGTGGCCGAGGAGTTGTTTCGGCAGAGCCGAGAGGATGAAGGCATCAACGTTCTGAGAAGCGCCGTCGACGCTGATCCGTCGGATAGCGGCATCCGCGCGCAACTCGCGCAGTTGCTTGCTACCCGTGGCGACATCGAAGGGGCTCGCGAGCTGCTGACGCCTGAGGTCGCAGGCTCCAATCCTGACCTGCTGTGGGCCCTGGCCGAACTCGAGCTGCGCGGCGGCCGGATTATCGAAGGGACTGCGGTGGTGCAGCGTCTTCTGGCGGAGGATCCGTCGTGCCGGGACAGATTGATCGCCCTTAGTTGCTCGGTTGCCGAAATGAATCCCGATGCAGGATACGAGTCCATCGAAGTCGCCGCCAGCGACGCGATTGTGGCGGACGACTGGGGATCCGCCGCCGGGGCCCTGCATGCGTTCGTCAGCCGCGTTCCCAATCATGTTCCCGCATTGATGCGCCTGGTGGAAATCTGTGTCGACGGCGGCCTCGAAGAGGCCATGCATATCGCGCAGGCGCAGCTGGCCGACGCCTACCTCATCGTTGGGGCGGGGCTCGAGGCACGAGTGATTGCTGAAGATCTCGTGGCCCGCGCGCCATGGGATCCCGCCAACATCGAGCGCTTCCGGCGGGCGCTGACGCTGCTCGGAGAGACCGATATCGACGCCCTCATCGCTGAACGGCTCAGCGGAGAAAACCCGTTCAGGGGCCCTGATTTCTTCTGGCCTGCTGAGCCGCCTGCGCCCGAGCCGACGCACGTGCCCGTCCCGGCCCCGGAGCCAAAGCCGCCGGCGACTGCGAGATCGCCGGAAGTAGATTTGAGCGATGCACTGCACGGTTTACGGAAGGGCAACGCAGGAAGGCCTCAATCTTCAAAGATCGTCGTTCCGGTTGAAGACGTCTTGAACGGCATGCGGGACGAGGTCGTCCACGATGCATCACCGGAGACCGCGGAGCAGCACATCAGCTTGGCCGGCACCTACATGGAGATGGGCATGCAGGCCGAAGCGCTGCACGCACTCGAAGTGGCGGCGCGCTCTCCGCGCCACCGGTTCCGTGCTGCTGCGATGCTCGCGAAGGAGCACGTCGAGGCGGGTGACGCTGTCCGCGCGATCGAGTGGTATGAACGTGCCGCCGAGGCGCCGTCGCCGTCACCTGAGGCTCTGCACGCCTTGCTCTACGATCTGGCTTCCGTGCTCGAAGCACAGGGTGAAAGTGCCCGCGCGCTCGCCGTGTTACTGGAATTGCAGAGTGAAGCGGCGGACTATCGCGATGTTTCCGCGCGGCTCGAGCACCTAAAAGTACAGATGGGCCGATAGATGGAGTGCCTGCCTTGCTGAAACGTCTGCTCCTGGTCGCCTACTTCCTTGAGGTCGGCATCCTGCTGGTGCTGGTCCCATGGTCCGGCTTCTGGGGCCGCAATTACTTTGCGATCGCATTCCCCGTTCTCCAGGAGATCCTGAACAACAACTACGTGCGCGGCGCCGTTTCCGGCCTGGGCATCGTGAACCTGTTGATGGGTTTCGAGGAGCTCGCGTCGGTGCTATGGGCGCGGCGGATGCTGCAGACGATGGAAACGATAAAGCAGGCATGATCTGTCTGGTGACGGACCGCCGGCGACTGTCTGCCGGAGGGGATGCGGCCGATCGACTCGTGGAACTGGTCGCTGACGCCGCGCGCGCGGGTGTCGATCTGGTCCAGATTCGGGAGCGGGATCTCGACGCTGGTCCCCTGGTCGTTC
>DATEEI010000099.1:0-33366 GCA_035281225.1 Vicinamibacterales bacterium | reverse complement strand
ACAATTTCTTCGACTCGAATCGATCAAGATGCAGCGCGAGGTCTGCGGACGCCAGGGAACCTGTACGTTCCTGCTCGGTGCACAGGCGACGCCCGTCTTCAACGTGAGGTGAAGCTTCGGGCTCTGGGCTCTAGGCTTTGGGCCTGACCACGCGCACCCGCACCTATCCCACGCATCGCACCGGACCACCCGGCGCGCCTCAAAAATTATTAGCTTCACGATCTCCGCCATGCGAGCGGAAGGCACGTCGTTCGTATCACCGCTGGAAATACAGGGAGCAGCGTGGAGCTGAGCTGCATTGTGCGGCGTCTGCGCATTCCTTTCCATAAGGAGATGGTTATGAAAATCATTGCTCTTGTCGGATGTTTGTTGATCGCTGCGACTGCACACGCCCAAACTTGGACTGATGTGCTGGCGTTGCCCGCCTCATCGGAAGTGGTGGTGGATGTTGAACAAGGAAATGACACCAAAGGCCTGTTGCGATCAGTAGAGGACGTGCAGATGACAATCATGCGCGGGACCAACCTGGTCACCATCCAGAAAGACAACATCAGGAGGATTCGCGGCCCAAAGTACCGAGATGCGGTCTGGGATGGAGCAGTCATAGGATTGGTGTATGCCGTTGTAGCGCATGTGGCGTATGGTGATGACTCCTTCAAGGGTGGGCTGCTGGCGGCGCATTATGGAGGGTCGATGGCCTTCTGGGCAGGGGTCGACTGGTTGATCAAAAGTCGCCGGACGGTTTACAGAACGCCATAAAGGACAGCGCTGGACATCTCTGAAAGTCAGAAGGTAAGCACAACCACGCCAATTACAAGCCCAGAGCCCAGAGCCCAGAGTCCAGAGTCTACATGCCTCCAACGCATGGACCAGTTTCCATCCATGCGAAGATCGCATATCATTCCTCCGATGGATCTCCGTCAACTCGAGATCGTGCAGGCCGTGGCCGAGGCGGGATCGTTCACTGGAGCCGGACGCAAGCTGCACGTCTCGCAGTCGGCGATTAGTCGGCAGATCCTCCTGCTCGAAGACGAGCTGAACGAGAGCATCTTTCTCCGGGTCGGCCGGCGTATCCGCATCACGCCCGCCGGTGACGCGCTGGTGCAGCTGGGCCACCGCGTCTTCGGCGACATCAAGGAAACGGTCACCGTCATCGGTGACAGCCAGCAGGTGTTGAACGGGACCATCCGCCTCGCCGGCGGGATGACCGTCTGCATGTACGTTTTTCCGATGCTGTTGCAGGAATACCGCCGGCAGCAGTCGCTCGTGGAGGTGAAGCTCATCACCGGCACCTCTCAGCGGCTGCTGCAGGAGATTCGATCTGGCGCCGCCGATCTCGGGTTCATCACGCTGCCCGTGAACGAGCCGGAGCTGGTGACGGTGCCGGCCATGGAAGAGGAGATGCTCCTCGTGGCGCATCCCTCGCATCCGCTCGCGAAGAAGAAGCGGATCGTGCCGCAGGATCTGGCGCAGCAGCCTTTCGTGCTGTTTGAAGCCGCCTCCAACTCTCGCCGCGTC
The DNA here is from genome assembly GCA_035281225.1 of Vicinamibacterales bacterium. Lineage (GTDB taxonomy): Bacteria > Acidobacteriota > Vicinamibacteria > Vicinamibacterales > JAMQPK01 > JAMQPK01. Next base: position 31,848 of record DATEEI010000099.1, on the reverse strand, counting down.
GTGGATGCGTTCTTCATCAAAGAGCGCATCGAGCCGCGCATCGTCATGGAGACCGAGAACGTCGAGATCCTGAAGGCGCTGGTGCGGTCCGAGATGGGCATTACGATCATCCCGTACCAGGCGGTCGCACGCGAAGTGCGGAGCCGGCAGCTCTTCTGCTCGAGAATTTCCGGCGTGCCGCTCGTCCGATATACGGGATGGGTGTATCAGCGTTCCAACAAGGTGCCGCGCATGCTGGAGGAGATGTTCAACGCGTACCAGCGGATCCTCCCGAAGCTGAATTTGAGTCCTGGCGGCCGGCCTGCGAGTCTAACTACTGTGGGCGTTGGGGGCTAACGGCCGGGGGGCTGGGGGCTGGGGACTGGGGACTAGGGACTAGGATTTGTTGAAGTTATGAGTCACAACGACGTAACCACGCTCGCCTTACGGGCCGAGCCGATGGCCGCAGAAGATGTCGTGCGGCTGGCGCTCCAGACGTTCGGACGGAGCGTCGCGCTGTCATCGAGCTTCGGCGCCGAAGACATGGTGCTGATCGACATGCTGATGAAGATCGATTCTCGCGCACGCGTCTTCACGCTGGATACCGGCAGGTTGCCGCAGGAAACCTACAACGTCATCGATGCGACCCGCCAAAAATACGGCGCGACCGTCGAGGTGTTCTTTCCACAGGCCGAATCCGTGCAGGCCATGGTTGCCGAGCGGGGCATGAACCTCTTCTATCACTCGGTTGACAACCGGAAGCTCTGCTGCGGCGTGCGCAAGATGGAGCCGCTGCGCCGGGCGTTGTCCGGCCTCGAGGCCTGGATAACAGGCTTGCGCCGAGAGCAGTCGGTGACGCGTACGGCTGTCCACAAGATCGAGTGGGACGAAGGCAATGGGCTTGTGAAGGTGAACCCGCTCGTCGAGTGGACCCATGACGATGTCTGGAAGTACATCCGCGAGCACAACGTGCCGTACAACGCGCTGCACGATCGCGGATATCCCAGCATCGGCTGCGGGCCCTGCACGCGTGCCGTGCAGCCCGGCGAGCACGAGCGCGCCGGCCGCTGGTGGTGGGAGCATCCTGAGACGAAGGAGTGCGGCCTCCACGTCTCCCAGAGCCTAGAGCCTGGGAATCTGAAATCTGAAATCTAGAATCTGGAATCTAGAGGAATGCCTCTCTTTCCCATCTTCGTGAAGCTTGACGGGCGCCCTGTGCTGCTCGTGGGGGCGGGACCCGTCGGCGAGTCCAAGGTGGGCGGTTTGCTCGCAGCCGGCGCGGCTGTCACCGTTGTAGCGCCTGAAGCCACGCCCGCCATCGCGGCATTCGCCGCCGAGGGCAAGCTTGTCTGGCATCGACGCGAGTTTCAACCGGGTGATTTGGACGGAGTCACACTGGTCGTGGCGGCCGTCCCGAAAAGCATTGCGACGGCGATCTTCGAAGAGGCCGCCAGCCGCGGCGTCTTGTGCAACTCGGTCGACGACATCGAGAACTGCGATTTCCATTACCCGGCCGTCGTCAATCGCGGCGATTTGCAGATCGCGATCTCCACCGGAGGACACAGCCCCGCGCTCGCTCAACGGCTGCGCATTCAGCTCGAGCAGCAGTTCGGTCCGGAGTACGCGGATTGGATTCAGCAGCTCGGTGCCGCGCGCAGGGACCTCTTTGCCACCGATCTGGATCCTGAAGTACGCAAACGGAAGTTGCACGAACTGGTAGGGGAGCAGCCGGGTCCACAAGGACCCGGCCTACTCACACCAGGGCATGTCTATCTGGTCGGCGCCGGCCCTGGCGATCCGGAATTGCTGACGCTGAAGGCGCTTCGCATTCTTGGACAGGCCGATATCGTGCTCCACGACGATCTGCTGACACCTGAGATCCTCGAGTTGATCCCATCGGCAGCGCGTATCGAGTGCGTGGGCAAGCGTCACGGCGAGCGCCAGATGACCCAGGCTGAGATCAATCGCCGCATCTGCGAGTACGGTCAGGCAGGGCAGACGGTCGTGCGCCTGAAGGGCGGCGACGGCGCGATTTTCGGCCGCGCGAGCGAAGAGATGGATGCGCTTCGCGCTGCCGGCATCCCGTTTTCGATCGTGCCTGGCGTCACGGCCGCGAGCGGAGCGGCTGCGGCTGCCGCAGTGTCGCTGACCGATCGGAGGCTCGGTTCGACGTTGGTGTTTTTGACGGCGCAACGCTGCAAGGGAAACCCGCCGCCCAACTGGAAAGCGGTGGCCGAGCTTGGAGGCGCGGCGGCTATCTACATGCCCGGCGGTCACGAGCGAGAGTTGGCGCGTCAGTTGATGGACGCGGGGTTGCCAGGAGAGACCACGTGCTTTGTGGTGTGCAATGCCTCCCGGCCCGATGAGCAGGTGGTCGAAACCACGCTGGCCGAGATGCCGAGCCTGCCCCAACTGCCTTCGCCGTCCCTTCTGCTCGTTGGGGTGATGCCTCCAAAGGTGCCAGCTGCGGCGGCGCCGATGAGAAACGCTCGAAAAACGGTCGACGATTATTAATTTATCTAATGAATCATTAATGAGAATTCATTTGACATTATGTACACAGCGGCGAGAGAATACCTTTCGATCATGACGCTTGGTCCCGTCTTCAGCTTTACGACCGTCACCGTCGTCGTTACGGTGACCGGCATCACCTCGATGCCGGTCCTGTCTGACGAGAAGCTGCGGATGTTTTAGGCCGAGTGTAGAAGCGCATTGAGCAAAGGCCATCATCCGCAGCCGCGGGTGATGGCTTTTTTTTTAGCTTCCAGCTATCAGCTTCCAGCTTCCAGTAAAGCTGGGCGCTCTGGTAACTGGCAGCTGGTAGCTGGCAGCAATGAAAATTGCCTATCAAGGCGAACCGGGCGCGTATAGCGAGGCGGCGGCACTGCGGTTCAGTCCGAACGCCCAGACTGTGCCTTGCGAGAGTTTTGACGATGTGTTTGCGGCTGTGAACGGCGGCAAGACATCGCACGGGATTCTGCCGATCGAGAACTCGATTGGCGGCAGCATTCACCGCAATTACGACCTGCTGCTCGAGCACGAGCTACCGGTGGTCGCGGAGGTGCTGCTGCAGGTGTCGCACAACCTTCTGGCGTTTCCGGGGACGAAGCTCGAGGACATCAAGAAGGTGTACTCACACCCGCAGGGCCTCGCGCAGTGCGAGGGATTTCTGTCGAGCCTCAAGGGCGTCGAGATCGTGGCGACCTACGATACGGCAGGCAGCGCGAAAATGATTCGCGACAAGGAGCTGAAAGACGCGGCCGCCATCGCGTCGGCGCGTGCGGCCGAAGTCTTCAATCTGCAATCGCTCGCCGAGGGCATTCAGGACTTCAAAGAGAACATCACGCGCTTCATCGTCATCAGCAAGGGTGCCGCCGATCCGGAGACAGCCGACAAGACGATGATCGTGTTCACGCTGCCGAATACGCCGGGCGCGCTATTCAAGGCGTTGAGTGTGTTCGCGTTGCGCGACATTGACCTCACCAAGCTCGAGTCACGGCCCGTGCGCGGCCGCGCCTTCGAGTACCTGTTTTACGCCGACATCGCGGTACCGCGCCAGGATCTGCAATGCACCCGCGCGCTCGTTCACTTGGCGGAGTTCGCCAAATCGATGCGGACGTTGGGTTCGTATTCGTCGTGGAAAGAGAAAAACTGATGTCAGACAACCCCATGAAACCCCGCAGCGGCGCCATCACCGATGGCCCGAGTCGTGCGCCGGCGCGCGCGATGTTGAAGGCGGTGGGCTTTACGGATGCCGACTTGCGGAAGCCGATTATCGGCGTCGCCAATACCTGGATCGAAATCGGGCCGTGCAACTACCACCTGAGAACCTTGGCAGAGCACGTGAAAGAGGGTATTCGTGCTGCCGGTGGGACACCGATGGAGTTCAACACGGTGTCGATTTCTGACGGCATCACGATGGGCAGCCAGGGGATGAAGACCTCGCTCATCAGCCGCGATCTGATCGCCGATTCGATCGAGCTCGTGGCGCGCGGCAATCTGTTCGACGGCCTCATCTGTCTCTCTGGCTGCGACAAGACGATCCCGGGCACCATCATGGCGCTGGCCCGCCTCGATATTCCGGGCGTGATGCTCTACGGGGGCTCGATCGCGCCGGGCGAGTTCCACGGACACAACGTCACGATTCAAGACGTGTTCGAGGCGGTCGGCGCGCACTCGTCCGGCAAGATGTCGGACGCCGATCTCCTGGCGGTCGAGAATCAGGCGTGTCCGGGCGCCGGCGCGTGCGGTGGCCAGTTCACGGCGAACACGATGTCCACAGTGGGTGAGTTCCTCGGCATTTCTGCGATGGGCTTCAACGATGTCCCCGCGATGGACAAAGAGAAGGCGCGAGTGGGGAGGGAAGCGGGCGCGCTCGTCCTCGATCTGTTGAAGCGAAACGTGCGGCCGCGTCAGCTCATCACACGCGATGCCATCGAGAACGCCATCGCGTCGGTGGCCGCAACGGGCGGATCGACGAATGCCGTGCTGCACCTGCTGGCCATTGCGAGAGAAGCCGGCGTCGAGCTGAACATCGACGACTTCGATCGCATCAGCGCGAAGGTACCGCTTCTCGCGGACCTGAAGCCGAGCGGCCGGTTCGTGGCGACCGATATGTATAAAGCGGGCGGGGCGGGATTGATCGCGAAGCGGCTGAAGGAAGCCGGGATACTCAAGTCGAACGCCATGACCGTGACCGGCCGCACGATCGGCGAAGAGGCCGATCGCGCGACCGAGCCGAAGGGGCAGGAAGTCGTCCGGCCGCTGTCGAATCCGATGAGCCCCAATGGCGGACTCGCGATTGTGCGCGGCAACCTCGCTCCCGAAGGCGCCGTGATTAAGATTGCGGGCAAGAAAGTTTTGACGTTCCGCGGGACGGCCAAAGTGTTCGACACCGAAGAGGCGGCGTTCGATGCCGTCGAACATGGACGTATCGTCGCAGGCGATGTCGTCGTCATCCGATACGAAGGTCCGAAAGGTGGGCCTGGCATGCGGGAGATGCTCGGCGTAACCGGCGCGCTGCAGGGCGCAGGGCTGGGCGAGAGCGTCGCGCTGCTGACAGACGGCCGCTTCTCCGGCGCGACCCACGGTCTGATGGCCGGTCACGTGGCACCAGAGGCCGCGGTCGGCGGACCGATTGCCGCGGTGAAAGACGGCGACATCATTGTGTTCGACATCCCCGCGCGGCAGCTGCGCGTGGAGTTGAGCGAGCAGGACATGGCGGGCCGACTATCGAGCTGGAAAGCGCCGGCGGCGCGCTTCCAGACCGGCGTCATGGCGAAATACGCCAAGCTCGTATCATCCGCATCGCTGGGGGCAGTTACTTAACGGATAGCCGGTGGCTGGTAGCTGGTAGCGATCACTGAGCAGGAAGCCGATCACTTCAAGATCCGGAGCGTAAGCGACGGCACGCGCGTGGGGGTGGGGCCCCACGCGAACTAAGAAGAGAGAACTAATCATGAAACGCACAGGTGCGCAGATTGTTTGGGAATGTCTCGTGCGGCAGGGAGTCACCGATATCTTCGGTTATCCCGGCGGCGCCATTCTGCCGACGTACGACGCGATGCTGGACTATCCAATCCGGCACATTCTCGTTCGGCACGAGCAGGGCGCGACGCACATGGCCGACGGCTACGCGCGCGCGAGCGGTAAGGTCGGCGTCGCGATCGCGACATCCGGTCCTGGCGCAACCAACATGGTCACGGGTATCGCGACGGCGATGATGGATTCCTCGCCGATTGTCTGCATCACCGGCCAGGTCGGAAGCAAGCTGGTCGGATCTGACGCGTTTCAGGAATCGGACGTCACCGGCGTGACGCTGCCGATTACCAAGCACAACTACCTCGTGACGCGCGCCGACGATATCGCGCCGACGTTCCGCGAGGCGTTTGAGATCGCAGCCTCTGGCCGTCCCGGCCCGGTGCACATCGACATCACGAAAGACGCGCAGCAGTCGTCGTGCGAGTTCGACTGGGAGAGTGCCGTGCCGAAGAAGCCGGAGTTCCGGCCCGACTGGAGTGCTCGGCCAGAAGAGTTCCAGCGCGCGCTCGAGCTGATCAACAGCGCCGAACGGCCGCTCATTCTCGCGGGCCACGGCGTCATTCTGTCCAACGCGATGGACATCGTTCGCGCGTTTGCGGAGAAGGCAAACATCCCGGTATCACCGACGCTGCTCGGCATTGGCGGGTTCCCTGCGTCGCATCCGCTGAATCTCGGCATGATGGGCATGCACGGCGAAGCGTGGGTCAACTCGGCGATTCAGCAGGCGGACCTGCTGCTCGCGTTCGGCATGCGGTTCGACGATCGCGTCACCGGCAACCTGAAGACGTACGCGCTGAATGCCAAGAAGATCCACATCGACATCGACGCCGCCGAGATCAACAAGAACGTCCGGGCGGACGTCGGTATCGTGGGCGACCTCAAGGAATCCCTCGAGGTGCTGCTGCCCGGCGTGAAGGCCGGCAATCGCGCCAAGTGGATCGCGCACATTCAGGAGCTGAAGGGGGATTCCGCTGTTCGCGATATTCAGAACCTGCCCGACAGCGGGCACTTGTACGCGGCGCACGTCATCAACGACCTGTGGCGGGCGACCCACGGCGACGCCATCATCGTGACCGACGTCGGCCAGCACCAGATGTGGGAGGCGCAGTACTACCATCACGACAAACCGCGCTCGCTCATCACCTCAGGCGGCCTGGGCACGATGGGCTTCGCGTTGCCGGCGGCGATTGGTGCGAAGTTGGCGTGCCCCGACAAGGAAGTATGGGTGGTCGTCGGCGATGGCGGCTTCCAGATGACGATGTGCGAGCTTGCGACGATCGTGCAGGAAGGAATCGACGTCAACGTGGCGATCATCAACAACGGGTATCTCGGAATGGTGCGCCAGTGGCAGGAATTCTTCTACGAGCGGCGGTACGCGGCCACTCCGCTCGTCAATCCGGACTTCAAGAAGCTGGCGGAGGCGTTCGGGCTTCCTGCGCACACAGTCACGACGCGAGCGGAAGTGATCCCGGCGGTCGAGTCGGCGCGCAGCAACCGGAAGACCGTGGTCATCGACTTCAAGGTGGAGCAAGAAGACACCGTGTATCCGATGGTGCCGGCTGGTGCGGATCTCGACGCGATGATCCGGCGCCCCAGCCCGAGTCCGATTATTGAAACCGGAGCCGATGTTCTCTAGCTGGTAGCCGGTAGCTGGTAGCCGGTAGCGGGTAGATCGTGGTGCTGGCGCTTTTTGCTACCGGCTACTGGCTACCAGCTACCAGCTAGTGAAGGAACAAATATGATTACGACATTTGCCATTCTCGTGGAAAACAAGCCCGGCGTGCTGACGCGCGTGTCGTCGCTGTTCCGGCGTCGCGCGTTCAACATCGAGTCGCTCACCGTCGGGCATACCGATCGTGCCGGCGTGTCGCGTATGACGATCGTGGTCGATACCGACGAGCTTGGCGCGCGCCGGATCGAGGCGCACATCTACAAACTGGTGAACGTGCTACGCGTCGAGAACATCACGCTCGCCCCGGCGGTGTTCCGCGATCTCGCCATGATCAAAGTGGCCGCGTCTGCGGAATCGCGCACGCATATCATGCAGCTCGTCGATGTGTTCCGCGCGCGGGTCGTGGACGTCGCACCAGACTCGCTCATCATCGAGATTACCGGGACCGAGGACAAGATCGACGGGCTGCTCGAGGTGCTGCGGCCCTATGGGGTGATGGAGATGGTCCGCACCGGTCGCGTCGCCATGTCGCGCGGCCTGCGCAGCACGGCGACGGCTCAGGGCGATGTCGCCGCCGGGCCATCAGAGGACGAAAACGTATTTCATTCGGTCTAACGCCGGGTCTACAAGGCAAGACCCGGCCCACGGACGTAGGGCGGGTCCTGGTTTTTTGGACCCGCCATGTGAGGACAACTTAATGGCAGCGAAGATGTATCACGACCAGGACGCAGATCTCGCGCTGATTCGCGCGAAGAAAGTGGCCATCATCGGCTACGGCTCACAGGGACACGCGCACGCGCTGAATCTGAAGGACAGCGGCGTGCAGGTGAAGGTGGGCCTTGCGGCCAACAGTAAATCTAAGGCGAAGGCTGAAGGACACGGGCTGTCGGTCACGACGCCCGCCGAAGCGGCCAAGTGGGCAGACGTCGTGATGATGCTGGTGCCCGACACGACGGCGCCGGCCGTCTACGCGGAGATCGAGCCGCACATGACCAAAGGCAAAATGCTCATGTTCGCGCACGGCTTCAACATCCGGTTCGGCACCGTGAAGCCGTCGAAGAATCTCGACGTCACCATGATCGCGCCGAAGTCCCCAGGTCACCGCGTTCGGGAGCTGTACGTCGAGGGAGGCGGCACGCCCGCCCTGATCGCCGTCGAGCAAGACGCCACCGGCCACGCGAAAGCGCTCGCGCTGTCGTACGCGAAGGGGATCGGCGTGACCCGCGCAGGCGTCATCGAAACCACGTTCACCGAAGAGACCGAAACCGATCTGTTCGGGGAGCAGGCCATTCTGTGCGGCGGAACGAGCGCGCTCGTCAAGGCGGGCTTCGAGACGCTGGTGAAAGCCGGCTACCAGCCGGAGATCGCGTACTTCGAGTGCCTCCACGAGCTCAAGCTGATCGTCGACCTGATGTACCGAGGCGGCATCAACTACATGCGTTATTCGGTCAGCGACACGGCTGAGCAGGGGGACTACGTTGCCGGCCCGCGCATCGTGACCGACGAGACGAGGAAGGCGATGCAGAAGCTGCTCGACGAGATCAAGGACGGCACGTTCGCGAAGAACTGGATCAGCGAAAACCAGACCGGACGGCCGAAATTCAATCGGACGCGCGCCTCCGAACAGGATCACCAGATCGAGCAGATCGGCGCGGAGCTTCGTAGCATGATGCCGTTCCTCGACCCTGTGACGATCAAGCCGGGACAGTGAGGAAGAGGGAAGAGAGAAGAGGGCAGAGGGAACGGAAGATGAGTCCGCAGAAGACTGAAGCAGCCCCGGCGCATTCTCGGAACGACTCCAGGCGCTCTCCGCTCAAGGTCGCCATCGTCGGGTTCGGCACCGTTGGCCGTTCTGTGGCCAAAGTGCTGTGCAGCGGGATTCATCCGTCCCTGCGCCTGACCGCGATCTGCAATCGCTCGATCGAGCGGAAGAAAGTGGAATGGGTGGCTGACAGTGTCCAGTGGACCGACAGCATCGATGCGGTCATTGACTCCGACGCCGACATCGTCGTCGAGCTGATGGGCGGCCTCGAGCCCGCCGGCGAGCTGATCAAGCGCTCGCTGGAGTCGGGTAAGTCGGTCGTCACCGCGAACAAACAACTGATTTCGACCCATGGCGTTGAGCTGTTAGGGCTGGCGCGCCGACAGAAACGCGAGCTGCTGTTCGAAGCGTCGGTGGCGGGCGGTATCCCGATCGTTCGCGCGGTTCGCGAGGGGCTGGCGGGCGATCGCTTGCTTCGTATCGCGGGCATTCTCAACGGGACGTGCAATTACATCCTCACGAGGATGGACAGCGCGGGCCTGTCATTCGAGGACGCGCTGAAGGAAGCGCAGGCGCTCGGTTTCGCGGAGGCCGATCCGACGGCCGACGTCGACGGCTACGATGCGAGAGCGAAGATCGCCATTCTGATCGCCGTCGGGCTCGGGTGCCAGGTCGAAGCCGAGCACATTCCTTGCCGGACGATCTCGTCGATCGAGCGCATCGATTTCACATACGCGCGCAAGCTCGATTGCACCATTCGCCAGGTCTCGTGGGCCGAACGTGCGCCCGGTCTCGACACCGAGTTGTTCGCGTCGGTACGTCCTGCGCTGGTGCCCTTGTCGTCACCGCTCGCTCGAGCGCAAGGGAGTCAGAACCTGGTGACCGTGCAGGGAGAATTCGGTGGCGAAACCACGTATTCGGGATTTGGCGCGGGCGGCGATCCGACCGCGGTGGCTGTGGTGTCGGATCTGATGTCGATTGCGCGGTCTGGCCTCGGCGCCGAAATTCATCTCGTGCAGGAATTGGGCGGCCCGGTTGAGGTCGGGACCGATTTCACCGCCGCTCACTATGTCCGCTTCACGGTTGCCGACCGTCCGGGTATCATTGCTTCTTTGGCGGCGCTGCTGTCCGCGCATGACATCAACATCGATGCGGTGCTGCAGCTTCCCGGCCATGACAAAGCTGAACTACCGTTCGTGATGACGCTCGAGGCGTGCCCGATATCGGTGCTCGAGGCCGCGCTAGCCGAAATCAACAGGCTGCCGTTTCACGTGAAGCGGCCGCTGGCGGTGCCGATTCTGTAGGTGACGGAGATATGGCTTACGTAACCGGCCTGCAGTGCCATTTGTGCAAGGCCAACTTTCCTGCACAGGCGCTATGGGTCTGCGACAAGTGTCTTGGCCCGCTCGAAGTCGTCTACGACTACGAGCAGGTGAAGAAGGACATGACCCGCGAGAAGGTCGAGTCGCGCCCGAAGAGCTTGTGGCGATACAGAGAGCTGTTGCCAATCGACGGCGAGCCGCAAACCGGCCACTATTCGGGCTACACCCCGCTCGTGAAGGCCGATCGCCTCGCGAAGAAGCTTGGCGTTCGCGAGTTGTACCTGAAAGACGACTCGGTCAACCATCCGACGTTCTCGTACAAGGATCGCGTCGTGTCGGTCGCGGCGACCCGCGCCGTCGAGCTCGGCTTCGATGTGTTTGGCTGTGCATCGACCGGCAACCTGGCCAACAGCGTGTCGGCCCATGCGGCACGCCTTGGACTGCGGTGCTTCGTCTTCATTCCCCACGATCTGGAAGCCAGCAAGATTCTGGGCTCGGGCATCTACAACCCGCAGGTCGTCGCCATCAAGGGCAACTACGACGATGTGAATCGGCTTTGCACGCAGATCGCGGAGAAGTACGGTTGGGGTTTCGCGAACATCAATCTGCGCAGCTACTACGCCGAAGGCGCAAAGACGTACGGGTTTGAGATCGCCGAACAGCTCGGATGGAAGTTTCCCCAGCATGTCGTCTCGCCGGTCGCCGGCGGTACGTTGCTGCCGCGCATTGCGCGAGGATTTCGCGAGCTGCGCGAGGTCGGGCTCGTCGACGGTGATCTCCCGGCCATCCATGCCGCGCAGGCTGCCGGTTGCGCGCCTGTCATCAACGCGCTGAACGACGATCTCGAATTCCCAGATCCGGTGAAGCCGAACACGATCGCGCGGTCGATCGCGATCGGCAACCCGGCAGACGGATTCCAGGTATTGAGCGCGATTCGCTCCAGCGGCGGATCTGGCGCAATGGCGACCGACAGCGAGATTCTCGACGCGGTGCAGCTGATTGCTCAGACCGAAGGCATCTTTACCGAGCCGGCTGGCGGCACGACGCTGGCGTGCGCGATCAAGCTGATCGAGAACGGCTCGATTCCGCGCGACGAATCGATCGTCGTCTGCATCACCGGAAACGGCTACAAGACAGCCGAGGTGATGACCTCGCGCGTCAAGACGCCGGTGACCCTCGGCCGCGCGCTGAGCGAGTTCGACGCATTCATGGAAGACAGGGATAGTTTTGCAGTAACTGAGAAGTAAGAAGTAAGAAGTAAGAAGTAGGAAGTAGGAAGTAGGAAGTAAAGCCCTCTTGCTCTCCCTTCTTACTTCTCACTTCCTACTCCTTACTTACAGGATCACTTCATGGGTCTAGGTTCGATTGTTGTTCAGAAGTACGGCGGCAGCTCTGTCGCGACGGCAGAGAAGATTCTCGCGATCGCCGATCGGATAAAAGCGTACGTCGGGATCGTCCCACATCTCGTCGTCGCCGTCTCCGCGATGGGCAAGACGACCGATCAGCTGGTGGCGCTCGCCAGGCAGGTCTCGAGCAACCCGCACGGTCGTGACTACGACCTTCTGCTCGCTTCGGGGGAACAGGTTGCGGTGGCGACGCTCGCGCTCGCCTTGCAGGGCAAGGGCGTGCCGGCGATCGCTCTCACCGGCGCGCAGTGCAATATCCGCACGGATGGGTCGTTCAACCGTGCGCGCATCCAGTCGATCGACACCGCGCGGATCGAGGAGGAGCTCGCCAAGGGCAAGGTCGTCATCGTTGCCGGTTTCCAGGGCGTCACGGAGAACGACGACGTGACGACGTTGGGACGAGGTGGCGGGGACATCACCGGTGCAGCTGTCGCGGCGGCGCTCAACGCAGTGGTCTGTGAGATCTGCACCGATGTCGACGGCGTGCTGTCGGCCGATCCGAACGTGGTGCCCGATGCGCGCTTCTGGTCACAATTGAGCTACGAAGAAGCCATTGAGATGGCGTCGAGCGGCGCAAAGGTGCTGCACCCCCGCGCGGCTGAGATCTGCATGTCCTACAGCATTCCCATCCACATCCGCTCGAGCTTTCATCTGAACGAGGGAACGTGGATTCGCGAAGGAGCCAATTCGATGGAAGAGGCAGAAATCGTCGGTGTTACGAGCGACAAGAAAATTGCAAAGGTCACGCTGCTGAACGTTCCCGACGAGCCAGGTATCGCGGCGCAGATCTTCAAGGATGTCGCCGCTAAGGACATCAACATCCGACTCATCATTCAGAGCGCCGCGGCGGATCACCGTGCGGGCATCACGTTCATCATCGAGGATGAGTTCGCTGAGATTGCCCGCAAACTGGTTGGGGAGTGGACGCAGAAGGGGTTAGCCAGGGAAGGGGCCGTCGAGCGAGGCTATGCGACCATCGCCATCATCGGCTCGCGCCTGGCGGCCACGCCTGGCCTGTCGGGCCGGATGCTTGCGGCGCTCGCCAGGGAAGGCATCAACGTCGACTGCATCAGCTCGTCGGAGATGACGATGTCGTGTGTCATCGCGCTGGATCAGATCGACCGCGGCGTGAAGGCGGTACACGACGAGTTCTTTGCGAACGCGCCGGTGAAGAAGACGGCTGCGGTGAAGTAGACAGTCCAGAGTCCAAGGTCCAGAGTCCAGAGTCCAGAGTCTGGAGGGAGTGCGATGACCCCAAAAGATGTGCTGACGCTGCTCGACTACCACTACTGGGCGCGCGATCTGGTGCTCGACGCCCTTGAATCCCTCAGCGACGAGCAGTACACACGGGATCTCGGTAACAGCTTCAAATCGATTCGCGACACGGTCGTTCACACGTACTCGGCCGAATGGATCTGGTATCAGCGATGGACCGGCACCTCGCCGACCGCCCTGCTCGATCCGAACACGTTTCCCGACAGAGCGAGTCTTCGCCGCGCCTGGGCTGAGAACGAAGGAAAGGTACGCGAGCTCGTGGGTGGCATGGACCAACAGGGGCTCGATCGCGCCGTGGACTACACGCTCGTGAACGGCCAAGCTTCACGCTCGGTCTTCTGGCACATGTTGCAGCACGTGGTGAATCACGCGACCTATCACCGCGGCCAGGTGACCACGATGCTCCGCCAGCTCGGCGCCCCCGCACCGCCGGCGCAGGATCTGATTCGCTTCTACCGCGAACGCAACTGAACTGCGAAGACAGACCACGAAGACACGAAGAGCACGAAGGAGAGCGCGCAGATGGGCAGACGACTGCGCTACCAGGTAGCGGTGAGCCTGGACGGCTTCATTGCGGGGCCCAGCGGTGAATCCGACTGGATCGTGATGGACCCGTCGGTCGACTTCGGCGCGCTGTTGAAGGAATTCGACACCGCCGTGATGGGTCGCAAGACATATCAGATGCTTGCCGCTCAGGACGGGCGCGGCGCCATACCTGGTCTCGAGGTTGTCGTCTTCTCGCGGACGCTTCCGGCGCAGACACACCAAGGCGTTCGGATCATCAACGGAAATGCGCATGAAGTCGTTGCGACCCTGAAAGCAAGGCCGGGACGCGACATCTGGCTTTTTGGCGGCGGTGGACTCTTTCGTTCCCTTCTGGACGCCGGGCTCGTAGACACGGTCGAAGTGGCCGTCGTGCCCGTGCTCCTGGGAGCTGGCGTGCCGCTCCTGCCATCCGGCGCATCGACGAGGCTGGTGCTGTCAGATCAGAAGACACTTTCGGCCACCGGGATCGTTGTGCTCTCGTACTCCGTGCCTGGGGGCCTCGGCCCCGCTCCACGAATTCGGTATATCAAGGCCGCCAAGACCCCGAGCAGAAAGAAGCCGCCCAACCCACCTAAACAGAAGGTGCGGTAGAGCACGGATGCATCCGATGTCTGACGCACGAAGAGCGCTAGTCACGAAACCACGAAGGCGCGAAGAGCACGAAGATCGCTGACCACGAAGGCACGAAGAGCACGAAGGGGCCAAGAACACAAGGACAGCGAGGGAATGAGCTGCCTATGAAAGCCGTGCTCGAAACGGAGCGACTTCTTCTGCGGCACGTCACGATAGATGACGTCGATGATCTGCTCGGGATCTTTTCCGATCCTGAGACGATGCGGTATTACGCAGCCACAAGAGATCGCGTGGCGACGATTCAGTGGATCGATCGGATCGTGAAAAGCTACAGTGAGTACGGGTTCGGACCGTGGGCGGTCGTTCGGAAGGATACGGCTCAGTTTGTCGGTCACTGCGGTGTAATTCTTCAGCGCGACGTGGCTGGGTGCGATGAGCTCGAGATCGGCTACGCTGTTCAGCGCGAGCAGTGGAACTTGGGCTTTGCGACAGAAGCGGCAATCGGTTGCCGCAACTTTGGGTTCACCGATTTGGATCGTCGCCATCTGGTGTCACTGATTGATCCCGGCAACGTTGCTTCGAAGCGCGTTGCTGAGAAAGTCGGAATGTCACTGGAAAAGGAAATCGATCGCTGGGGAAAACGGATTCGGGTGTATGGAATCGCGAGATAGGCGAAATCATCGATGAGACACCTGATCGCAACCCTCATATGTGGCGTGATCGCCCTGATATCGGTGGTGAGCCTCCCGGGCAGAGGGGGTAATGTCTCTTGGCTCGGCTTGGGTATTTGTGCGCGTTCTTCGCGTCAAAGGCTGTGTTCGAGGTGCAGCTGTACAGGATGCGAGGCGCAACGACGGTCGATGCCGCAATGCTACGAGCATTCCGGATGCTTGGGCAGGGATACTGTCTCACGGGTGGCTTCTTTCTGGTGTCTGCGGCGACTCACGAGCACAGTCTCGGATGGTTCGGGGGTCCTGCGTTCTTGATGCTCGGTGCGGTCTATTGGCTGGTGGCGCGCGCTGCAGCGCGCGGAGTGACTCAGTTCCCGTGGCAGCCTCCTGAGAGTACAGACATTTATTCCCATCTGACTACCGAAGAGCTAAAACGGCTGAACGAGCACTGGAGTCACATTGGTCCGAAAGTCGTCCTATGGATCTCGCTCCCTCTGATGACGGTGATCTTCTCGTTCTTCTTGTCTGCGTGGCTCGGCTTTGCGGGCATCGCGCTGTTTGCGTTGCACTGCGTGGTCGTCGTGCAGCCAATGATGCGGGCGATGCAGCTCCGTAACAAGGAATTGCTGTGCGAGAGCGAGTGGGCGCGCGAGCACGGGTACACAGCGGAGACGCTGAGGACCTTCTCGTTTCCGTGGTCTAGATGAAACCACGAAACCACGAAGACACGAAGACACGAAGAGCACGAAGACACGAAGGGCACGAAGAACACCAGGCAGGGACGACGAAGCGCGGGGCATCGATCGCGCTGAGCCTCGGTGAAACGGAACGAACGTGGAAGAGACGCAACTCATCGAAAGCCAGATGGCGTACTACCGCGCGCGGGCGCAGGAGTACGACGAATGGTTCCTTCGGCAGGGCCGCTACGACCGTGGTCCTGAGCATCGAACGAAGTGGCTTCAAGAACTATCCGTCGTCGAGGCTGCACTCCGCACGGACGTCCGCGACGTCGTCGTGCTCGAGCTGGCTTGTGGCACGGGTCTCTGTACCCGTCACTTGGCGGAATGCAACACGCGAGTCGTCGCAGTAGACGCCTCACCAGAGGCCCTTGCCCTCAATCGCGAATGCGTTCGGTCGCCGAAGGTCGAGTATGTCGAGGCCGACATCTTCTCGTGGAAGCCGACAGAGACGTTCGATGCGGTCGTCTTTTCATTCTGGCTTTCGCACGTGCCGCCCAGCCGGTTCGACACGTTCTGGGACGATGTCGGCGCTGCTCTCAAACCGGGTGGACGCGCGTTCTTCGTGGACAGCTTGCTCGAACAGTCATCGACGGCGAAGGATCACGGTGCGCTCGACCGGTCTGGAGTCGTGAGACGTAGACTGAACGACGGGCAGGAATTCGAGATCGTGAAGGTGTTCTATGATCCAGTGGATTTGGAACGCCGACTCTCGAAATGCGGATGGAGGGGATTCGTTCGGAAGACGGGAGCTTTCTTCCTCTACGGTTCCATGACTCGCGCATAAAGAGCCTCGTAGCCTTCTTCGTGCTCTTCGTGCTCTTCGTGCCCTTCGTGCTCTTCGCGGTTGTCTTCGTGGTTGCCTTCGTGCTCTTCGTGTCTTCGTGGTTTGTCTTCGTGGTTATGAGATCTCCGCGTCCACCGATCCGAATTCACCAAAATCTGCGCGGATGCTGTCTCCTGGACCAATAGGAACCGGAATCACGCACGTGCCGGTGGTCACGAACTGGCCGGCATCGATGCCGTCGCCGAACGTCCGCAGCTCGTTGACCAGCCACGTCAGCGCGATGCGCGGATCGCTCAGCACGTTGACGCCAGACCCGACGGCGGCCTTCTCGCCGTTGCGAAAAACGGTGACCGCGTGGGCCGCGAGATCGCGTGCGCGCCAGTCGGCACTCGTGGCTGGTCCGAGCACGAACCAGCACGAGCACGCGGTATCAGCAATCAGTTGAGGCGCGCCGACGCGAGCGAAATCGTTGTATCGGGAATCGGGCACTTCAATAGCAGGGCGCAGTGATTCGACCGCGGCCAGGACTTCGGCCTGCGTATACGAGTTTGCCCGCTTCGGTAGCCCGGTTCGGAACTCGAACACGAACTCCGCCTCTGCCACCTTCATGACGTTGTTTTCGAGAGGCACGGTCGCGCCGTTCTCGAGCACGATGCTCGCCAGTAGGGCGCCGGCCAGCGGCCCGTCCACGCCGATGTGCTTCTGGCCGGCTGCGCTGGTGGCGGCGATCTTCCACCCGGCGACCCTCTGGCCAGAACGCGCGACCATCTCCTGCTGCGTCGCGTAGCCGGCGGCGCGATCGAGCGGCCGGCAGTCGAGGGGTAATTCGTCGATGCGCGTGCGCTGCCGCCAGTTTCGCCAGAGGATATCAGCTGCGGTCATCGCCATTACTTCGACATGCCTCGAAGGGTTTCGCCCAGTAACCGAATCTCTTCTCCGTAGACCGCCCAGTTGCCGTCTCGCTGCGCCTGCATCGCGCGCTCATAGTGCTGACGCGCGCGTATGGCCAGATTGGCATCGACAGGCGCTGGCGGAGCAGGCTGCGCGGTCGATGTGGACGTTGACGGTGAACGGGCCGGAGTGGGCGTCGGCTTTACCGTCCCACGGCCTCCGTTGCCGAAGATCTGATCCAGCGCCGCGTCGAGCGTCTCTGCCATCACGATCTGGTCTCGATAGGCGACGATCACGCGGTTCAATTCCGGGATCTTCCCTCCGGACGCCTTGAGATAGAGCGGCCGCACGTAGAGCAGCGCCTCTTCGACCGGTATCACGAGGAGCGTACCCTGGATGACCTGGGATCCCTGCTGGTTCCAGAGTGTGATTTGCGGAGAGATCGCCTGATCCTGGTTGATGCGCGCGATGATCTGCCGCGGTCCGTAGATGATCTTCTGCTTGGGGAATTCGAACACCTCGAGCTCGCCGTACCGCTCCGGGTCCGATCGCGCGATCAGCCATGCGGCCAGGTTGTCCTTGCGCGCCGGCGTGAAGGGGAGCATCTGGATGAACTCTGCGCGTGGCTCCCCGGGAAGCCGCATGACGGTGTAATACGGCTGCATCACCTGGGGGTTCCCCTCGATGTCGATCGCCGGAATTTCCCATTGATCTTCCTTGTTGTAGAACACCCCCGGGTTCGTCATGTGGTACGTGGCGTACATCGCCGCCTGGACCGCGAAGATGGTCTCCGGGTATCGCAGATGGCGCCGGAGGTCGGCCGGCATCGCCTCGAGCGGCTTTAAAAGACCGGGAAAGGCGCGCGCCAGCGTCTGCACAAGAGGATCGCGCGGATCGGCGACAAAGAACTCCGTCGTGCCGTTGTACGCATCGGTCACCACCTTCACCGAGTTGCGGATGTAGTTAAGTCCGGCAATCGCGGGTGTCGAATACGGGTAGCGGCTGGTGCTCGTGTAGGCATCCCGGATCCAGAAGAGACGGCCCTCCGATGACACGACGAGATACGGATCTTCATCGTAACGGAGGAACGGCGCGATCGTCACCACGCGATCCGTAATGTTCCGGTGGTAGAGCACGCGCGTGTCGGGGGTGATGTCGTTGCTGAACAGAATCTGGAGCGACTGAAACCCGAGGCTGAAGATCAGCTTGCGCCCGAGGCCCCCGATGCGTACGCCGTCAGAGCCGCTGTAGGTGGTCTCAACGTTCTGTTCCCCCTTTGAGTAATGAAACTCCTTCGCCTTCGTGTTCACCAGCACATAGTTGTTCGTCACCTCGCCAAAATAGATGCTCGGCTCCTTCACGTCGATGTCCGCCGGCACCGTAGACTGAGGCGGGATGTCCTTAACGAAGAGAATCGGCAGACCCTCCTCAGTCACTTCGTTGACCGGCCCGAGGGTGATTCCGTACCCGTGTGTAAAAGTCAGGTGCTCGTTAATCCACGTGCGATTCGGCAGGCTCTCGGGGTTCAACTCGCGGGCGGACAGCATCACCTGGCGCAGCTCGCCGTTGACGGTGTAGCGATCGTTGTCGACCGAGACGAAGTCGTAATACGTGCGCAGCTCCTGGATCTGCCCGAACGTGTCCAGCAACGGCTGGTGATCCCAGAGCCGCACGTTCTTGATGGTGTCGGCATTCCGCTCGATGTCGGCGCGCGTCA
Organism: Vicinamibacterales bacterium; assembly: GCA_035281225.1. Lineage (GTDB taxonomy): Bacteria > Acidobacteriota > Vicinamibacteria > Vicinamibacterales > JAMQPK01 > JAMQPK01. The sequence continues at coordinate 12,969 of DATEEI010000099.1, read as the reverse complement.
GCTCGGCGTCACCCGAGACCTGACGGATGCGCACCGACGCGAGATTGAAGGCCTGCCTGGTCGCCTCGATGTTGTGAACCATGTACGGCATCTCTGCCGCCTGCTCGTTCGGCGAGACGATGAAGCGCTGGATGCCGGCCGCGTAGAGCGAGCCGCTGATTGACGTCAGGAAATAGAGGCCCAACGCCAGGGGCAGCGGCCAGATCGCCGTCGAGAACGCATGAAATGCCGCCAGCACGACACCGAGTGCCGCGATGGCCATCAGCGCCCGCGCAGCCGGAATACGCGCCATCACATCGGCATACGAAGCGCCATGGACGATGCTCGTGGTGCCGACATCGGTGAGAAGGTGGGGAACCTGCAGGTACGCGTTCACGGTCAGCACTGCGAAGAACACCGCCGCCAGCAGTGAGAGATGGAGGCGTGCTTTTCCAGCGACCGAGACGCCGTCTCGCTTCGTGAAGTTGAGCGCGCCCGCGAGCACATAGGCAGCCCCAGAGCCGATGATCGCGACGATGACAAGGGCAATCGCGACTTGTTGCGCGAGGTCGAAGAGAGGAAGCTGGAACACGTAGAAGCCGATGTCGTAGCCGAGAATCGGATCGGCGATGCCGAACGGGACTCCGTGTCGGAACTGCAGCCACCGCATCCACTCACCGCTCGCGGCCAGGCTGATGAGGAGTGAGATGACGAGGCACCCGACACCCACGAGCTTGCGCAACTGCTCCCGTCTCACCATGGCCGGCTGAACGGTGCCGTTTCCGCGCCCGCCGATCACGATGTACGGGCTGGCGATAGACGAGATGGCAATCCACAGATTGCCGTAGAGCACGAGAAACGCAAACAGCAGCACGAAGGCGAAGAGCGATGCTTGGGCCCGCAGGCTTGTCACGAACACGCTGCGATACCCGATGGCGCCAAACCAGAACCACTCCATCAGGAAGTCGACAAGGTTCGGAAGGACGACGAAGGCGACGAGCGCCAGGATCGCCAGGACGGCGCGAAGCTTCATGGGAGGAAAGCATAGCAGGACATGACAGTCGGCAGTCGACAGTCGTCAGTAATCAGTCTCAGTCGGGCAGTCGGCAGTCTCAGTCCGAGGTCGTGGCCGACTCCCCCTGTCTGTGTTACAGTCACACTCATGTCGGCCCGCCCGAAGGCGCCCCCGTCGAAGGGCTGCGGTCTTCGATCCCTAATAACGCGCAACTGCTAGCGTAAGGCGTCATACTCTTCGAGGCACTCTACCTGTCTTGGCAGCCGATGAAGAGCTTCTCATGATGCATCGTCCGTTTCGGATCATCCTCGGCATCGTGTTCGCCGCGTGTGCCGTGTCGCTCGGCATCATCGTGCGTGCGCAGACGGGGCCGTTGGCTCTCGTTGCAACGCCGCCTGTGGTCGCCGTCCCTCAGCCCGCAGCGAATACGTCCGCCGTGAGCGCGAGCTATGTCGGATCGAGGGCCTGTCAGAAATGCCACGCTGCCACATACGAGCGGTGGTCGCACACCCGGATGGCGAATATCATCACCGACCCGAAGGTCAATCCGCGCGTGGTGCTCGGCGACTTCAGCAAGCCCAACCCGCTCGTGACCTTTGCGCTCGAAGATGTCGCGTTCGTCTACGGCACGAAGTGGAAACAGCGGTATTTCCTGCGGAAGGGCAACGACTATTACCCGGCCGCCGCGCAGTGGGATGTCACCAACCGGGTCTGGCGCCCGTATTTTCTGCAGCCGAACACAGAGTGGTGGGTCACTCACTATCCCGCAGCGGCGGGCGACAACAGCACGCGTCCAACCGGTCCTCTGTGCGACGGCTGTCACTCGACGAACTACAACGTCCAGACGAAGCAGACGACGGAATGGAACGTTGGGTGCGAACGGTGCCATGGTCCCGGCAGCGCGCACGTGGCGAAGCCGAACCGCACGAACATCATCGATCCGTCGCGGCTCGACTACGTGAGCGCGAACGACACCTGCATCCAGTGCCACTCACAGGGACAGCCGCTGACCAATCCCGTGGCCGGTCAACTCCACGACTGGCCGGTTGGGTTCCACATGGGCCTAAAGCTGAAGGATTTCTGGAAGCTCGAAGAGCACCATCTGGGCGAGCAGAGCTATACGCACTACGCCGACGGAACGGCCCGAAAGAACCGGATGCAAGGCAATGACTTCGTGCAGAGTGCGATGTACACGAAGGGCGTCACATGCGCCAGCTGCCACGACGTGCACGGCACGGCCTATAACGCGGATCTGATCAAGCCGGCGCGGCAGCTGTGCATGACGTGCCACGGGCCGAGCTCACCGAACGGACCACGCGGCACGACGATCGAGGCACACACCAAACATGCCGCCGGTAGCCGCGGCAGCGATTGCGTGGAATGTCACATGCCGAAGATCGAGCCGACCATTGCGAATATCAACGTGCGCAGCCACACGTTCAAGTTCATCACGCCGGCCATGTCGAGCACATATAAAATTCCAAACCCATGCGTCGTCTGCCATACGGATCAAACCAACGAGTGGGCTGCCGCGCAAATCAAGAACTGGGAGGGCGTGTCGCCATGGCGGGTCCAGTGACACGCGTGTCTGCCGTCCTGTTCCTGCTGCTGTGGTGTGCCGCACCGGCCGTCGCGCAGGGTCGCTGCACATTCCTGTGCGAACCGACGCTGCTGGTCGAGCCGACAATTACTTTTGAAAAAGACGCCACGGTGTTCGAGACCATCTTCGCGCTGGATCTGTCGACGCCGATTCCCCGGGTGGGGGTCACGCTTGAAGCCATCACCAAACCGTTTCGTGATGAGAACGACGTCGAGCTCGAATCAGAGCTGAAGCTGTACTGGCTGGAATCGAAGAACACCAGGGGCTGGCTCTCTTCCCACGTCGACATTGTCGACAAGTTCAGCCCGGCGGCCAAGCCATCGGACACACGCGCGTACACGCACAAGCTGAATATCGAGCTGGACACCGCGCTCGCGATGTTCAGGCGGCTGCCTGAAAGGCATTGGCTGCACGACGTCGAGGTTGAGGGGTCGCTCGACTACGTCGCGACGGGGCTTCCAAAAGGCGCCAATCGATGGTCGTTCTCCGTCGTGCTCGTCATCCCTGTCGTCAAGGGACGGTAGAGATGCGTTCGGAATTGAACGCTACTCCGTCACCAGGATTGCTCTCAGAAATGCTTCTACCTCGGCGGTGCTCTCGATCACGAACGAGGCGCCGGCCGGACGCTTGGTGACGGCGATCGTCAGCCCGTTGCCGCCGATCTCTTCAAACGCATCCTCATCGGTCGCATCATCGCCGATGTAGACCGGCCAGACGGTTTCTTTCGTGTGCGCTTCCACGTGGCGGATGATGGCCCGCACCGCATCGCCCTTGGCCCAGTCGACGTTGGGCAACAGCTCCAGCACCTGATCGCCGGTCTGGACCCGAAGCGTGCCTTCGTGCAAGAACGGTTCGGAGAGCGCGGTGAACCTTGTCGTCGCGTGAAGCCGGTCGGCTGTCGAGGCGCCTCGCGTATGGAGTGCGACGGCCAGCGTCTTGTCCTCGACGAACACGCCCGGCAGCGGCTTGACGGCGCGGCGCAAATCTTTCGAGAGGATCCCGATGGCCGGCACCGCAAAGGCGACCGCGTTGTGCGTGAAGCGGAGGTCTGGTCCCTCGATCTCGAGACCGTGGACGCCCGCGAAAAACATCGACGCTGCGCCGGGGACACGCTCCTTCAGGTCAGTGATACGGCGTCCGCTGACGATGCCGGACGACAGGTCCGAGCGCCGGCCCAGAGACTGCAGTAGCCGCTGTCGTGATTCCGGAAGCGTCACCGCGGCAGGATCGATCTCGAACTCGGCAAGCGTCCCGTCGAAATCCATCAAGACAAGGGGGCGCGCATCGTGCGGCCGCGCTTGCCACGCGGCCAATACGCGATCAACTCCACGCACGAAACCTCGAATCCCGCGCTTCGATCAGGTCACTGATGGTGACGGCGGTATTTATCAATCCCACGTGTGTGTAGGCTTGAGGAAAGTTGCCGAGCAGCAGCCCAGTCCGCGGCTCGATGTCTTCTGAAAATAATCCCACGCCGTTGGCGTAGCTTTGCAGACGATAGAACAGTTTCACGGCATCGTCGAGCCGGCCGACCATGGCCAACGCTTCGGCCCACCAGAAAGAACAGATGGAAAAGGCGCTGGTCGTATCGCCGAAATCATCTTTGTGACGATAGCGTAGCATCAGTCCGTCTTCCACGAGCAACCGCTCATAGGCATCGACCGTCGAGACGAACCGCGGATCGCGCGGATCGATGATGCCCAGCGTAGGGAGCAGCAAGTTAGACGCGTCCGGAAACTTGCCGTCCAGCACCTGCGTAAAGAATCCAAGCTCCCTGTTATACGCCCGATGGAGGATGACCTCCCGATAGCCGTCGGCCCACCCCTCCCATTCGACGGCAAGCGACTCACGTCCCATGCGTCGCGCCAGCCTGGCACCGCGCTTCGCCGCGACCCAGCATAGTACGTGCGAAAACGTGTATTTGTTGGGGAACGTGCGGTACTCCCATAGCCCCGTATCGTCAGACTCGACGGCTACGATCGCTTCGGCGACGAAGCGCTCGACCATTCGCAGCAGTGGCTCCGAATCGTCAATCACAATGCGCGGATCTGACGTCAGGGTATCGAGACAGAGAATCATCTCGCCCATGAGATCGTGCTGCTTCTGGACGTACGCGGCGTTGCCGATCCGAACGGGCCGTGATCCACAAAACCCTTCGAGGTGATCGAGGTGCTCTTCGACGAGCTCCCGCTCACCGCCGATGCCGTAGAGCGGTTGCAGGGGGCCGGCTTCTGCGACATCTCGCAGGAATGAGACGAAGGCTTCGCCTTCTGCCAGGTGCCCGACCCGTCGGAGTGCCTCCACGACAAACGCGGCATCCCGCAACCAGCAGTAGCGATAGTCCCATGTCCGTTCTGAACCGGCCGCTTCCGGAATACTGGTTGTTGCGGCGGCGATGATGGCGCCGGTCGCGGTGTATGCGTGCAGCTTCAGACAGAGGGCGGAACGAAGCACGGGCCGGCTCGCAAACGTGGGCAGCGCGCACGACTTGGCCCACGCGCGCCAGCCCGCAATCGTCAGATCGCGCACCCGCTGCGCCGATTCCACGGAATCGGTGTCGGAGGGTTTACCGTAGCTCAGCGCGAAGTACAGCGGCTCGTCTATACGGACCGGCTGGCCGCTCTCCAGATAAGGCAGGGGAGCGTTGGTTCGCAGGTACAGTGCCGACGATCCATCGCCGATCTGCACCCCGCCCGAAAAGTGGACGACCTTGGGATGCTGGCAGCGCGCGTAGTCCGGTTTCGGATCGAACACCACGCGCACGCGCGCGGCGCCTTCACGGGGAACGATCAGCCTATGTATTTCGACCGGCGCCTCGACGCCCAGGCCCGCTGGAATGCGTGGCGCGTAATCGTAGACATCGAATCGTCCCTCGGCGCAGATGACCTCGGTGCGGAGCACGTTCGTGTTGAGCACGTATTCCATGCGCGTCTGCACGTCGCTGGAGTCGGGCAGAAGCACGAACGTTCCGCCCTTTTCCACATCAAGGATTCGGGCGAACACCGAGGCGCTGTCGAAGCGCGGCATGCACAGCCAGTCGATGTGGGTGCTCGGCGCGACGAGCGCCAAGACGGTTCCGTTGCCGATGACGCCGTGGTCGAGCTTGATGGGGCCCGGATCGGTCACTTCGCAGACTCCGCGAGGCGGAAGGTCTCGGTCAGGAGCAGGCCGGCCCATCGAAAGATGTTGTGCTCGGCGACTTGCGCACGCATGCGCTGCATCCGGCGCTGCTGCTCATCAGCCGGCATCGTCAGCGCGGCATTCAACGCGTCGGCAAATGCGTCGGTGGCGTAGGGATTGACGAGGAGGGCGTCAGGCATCTCGCGTGCGGCGCCCGTGAAGGGGGACAGAATCAACACGCCTTGACGGTCGTCGCGCGCGGCGACGAACTCCTTCGCCACGAGGTTCATACCGTCGTGCAGCGAGGAGACGACGCAGACGTTGGCGGCGCGATAGCCCGCGAAGATGTCTTCCACGCCGTGGTGCGCGCGCGATAGACAGATAGGTTTCCAGCCGGCGGTTTCATATTTCGCGTTGATATGCGCCGTCAGCTCGTCGACCTCATTGTTCAGGTCACGATACTCGCGAATCTCGGTCCGGCTGGGCGCCCCCATCTGCAGGAACACGAATCGACTGCGCCACACCGGATACCGCTCGAGAAATCGGTCTATGGCGCGAAGCCGCTCCGGGATGCCTTTCGTGTAGTCCATGCGATCGACACCCAGCGCGATGGCCCATTCCTCCTTCAGGCCCAAGCTCTTGCGGAACGCCTGCACGTCACTGCGGGCGTGACCGTTCTGGGAAATTCCCTCCATGTCGATACTGATCGGAAAAGGCCGCACGGTCGTTTCGTGGGAGGAGCGTGTCACGGAGAACCGTTCGTAGTCGACGCGCGACTCGACGAGGCGATCGACGGTCTCGAGAAAATTGTTGCAGTGCAGCTGCACGTGAAACCCCAGCAGGTCGCTGCCCAGCAGACCGTCGAGGATCTCTTCTTGCCACGGACAGATGCGGAAGGCCTCGCGGTGCGGCCACGGTATGTGCCAGAAGTGGCTGATGACCGAATCGGGCCGCCGCATCTTGACGATTCTCGGCAGCAGCGCGAAATGATAGTCCTGCACGAGCACGATCGCCGGCGAGCCCTCGATCTCTTCGAGCACGGCTTCGGCGAATTTGTTGTTGACGCGTACGTATTGATCCCAGTCGAACGCGTTGAACACGGGGCGCGTGTAGGCGATGTGGCAGAGCGGCCACAACGCGCGGTTGGCAAACCCGTAATAGTAGCCCTCTTCCTCTTCTTTGCTCAACCAGATGCGACGGAGCGTGTACGCCGGCTTGTTCGGAGGAACGCGGAGACGGCCGCGCTCGTCTGCCGTTTCCCGATCGCCGCTTCCGCTGCCGTGCGCCACCCACACGCCGCCGGTTGCCCGCATGATCGGATCGAGTGCCGTCACCAGTCCGCTCGCAGGGCGAATCCACTTCACGTTGTCGGCGGATTTGTTGTGGATGTACGGCTCGCGGTTGGCGACAACGACCACACGTACACCCGCAAGGCGCTCCGTTAGGAGCGAGGTAAGGCGATCGCGTGACCACTCCGCCGATTCACGTCCAATTGCTTCGGAGGGAAACCACTTGTCGATCGCGTGTCGGAAAGATCGGGCAAGCCAGTCCCGGGTTGACACAGCGCGTTGGCCCTTGCAAAAGGCGGTCCCGCTTTATTCGGCCCAGCTTCGGCAGATTTCGACGATGACCTCGACGGCCTTGTCCATATCCTGGACAGACGTCCATTCCAGGCGGGAATGAATGTTGTGCTCGCCCGCAAAGAGGTTTGGAGTCGGCAGCCCCATGAACGAGAGGCGGGCGCCGTCGGTGCCGCCGCGAATTTCTCGAAAACGCGGCTTGAGACCGGCCCGTTGCATCGCCGTTTTTGCGTGTTCGACGACCTCGGGATGTCGGTCGAGCACCTCTTTCATGTTGCGATAGGACTCCTGTCGGTCGACATGAACCGTCGCCGACGGAAAGGGCCGCACAACTTCTGCGGCGAGATCGGTCAGCATGCGAGCCTTTTCGTCCAGGCCTTGGGCCTCGAAATCGCGAAGCAACAGCTTCACGGTCGCGCGTTCGACGCCCCCTTGGATGCCGTGCGGATGTACGTATCCTTCATACCGTTCCGTGGTTTCTGGCGACAGCCCGTGGCGAGGCAGGCGATGCACGAACTCCGCGGCCAGCTTGATGGCGCTGACCATGCGACCCTTGGCGTAACCGGGATGCGCGTTGAAGCCATGGAAGGTGAGCGTCATTGCGTCGGCCGAGAAGTTCTCGATCTCAAGATCGCCTCGCGCGGGCCCGTCGAGCGTATACGCGTATCGCGCGCCGAACCGCGCGACGTCGAAGTACTGCGTGCCACGGCCAACTTCCTCGTCTGGCGTAAAACCGATCTTGATCGTGCCGTGTGGAATCTCCGGATGGGTCATCAGATATTCCGCGGCAGCCATGATCTCGGCGACGCCTGATTTATCATCCGACCCGAGCAGCGTGCGGCCCGATGCGGTAATGATGTCGTGTCCTCGTTGCTCGGCCAGCTCTGGGTTGTCGGCCTCGCGCAGCACCATGCCCGGCTCGTCAGGTAGCACGAGATCTCGGCCGTCGTAGTTCGTGTGAACGATGGGGCGGACGTTCGCGCCGCTGACTTCCGGTGACGTGTCCACGTGCGCGACGAAGCCGATGACCGGCACATGTTCCTTGCCGGCCGTCGCGGGAATCGTCGCCATGACGTACCCGTATTGATCAATAGACGCGTCGGCAACGCCGAGTTCTTTCAGCTCCGAGACGAGCTGGTTGAGCAGCACGAGCTGTGTCGCCGTGCTGGGATAGGTTGGCGAGTGCTCGTCCGATTGGGTGTCGAAGGTGACATATCGGAGGAATCTCGCGGTTGCGCTCGTGACGAACGGTTGAGGCATAGTCGCTGCTACCGTGGAAACCTGACGTCCATACAGCCGCGGAGCGGCGGCCTTTGCGTATCACCGCGATAGTACACGCGCTCGAGGAAGAGACCCGATGCAGGCGCCGTGAGGGTCGCGGGGATGTCGGAATCCTCCTGCAGAAATGTCTCGGCCTGCCCGATCGTCGTGCCGCCCCGGCCCACATCCACCATGACGCCCACAATTCGACGCACCATTTTCCAGAGAAAGTGGGAGCCTTCGACGCGGATGAGGACGAGATCGCCATCCTCCGCCACCTCGACCCGCTCGATCGCCACGACCGTGGATTTCTCGTCGGCGCTGTCATCGGTGAACGATCGGAAGTCCTTCATACCGGCAAAACGTTCGGCCACTGCTCGCATCTTTGCGAGATCGAGATCGTCGCGCACCCACCAGACGAACTTCTTGGCGAAGGCCGTGCGCCGCCGCGAAATCTGGTACAGGTAGCTTCGCGCGAGCGCGTCGTGCCGCGCGTGAAACTTTCGTTGCGACAGCTCGAGGCGCAGGATGTGGATATCGCTCGGCAAGCCGTCGTTGATGCGCCGCCGGAGGGTCTCGACCGGGACATTGGTGATGATATCAAGGTGGGCGACTTGCTCGAGCGCGTGGACGCCCGCATCCGTTCGGCCGGAGCCATAGAGCTCGAACTGCCGCTGGCCGGTGACGTCTGCAATCACGCGTGTGAGCTCGCCTTGGACGGTCTTCGCGTTTTTCTGGATCTGCCAGCCGCTGTACTTAGTCCCCGCGTACTCGATGAACAGCTTAAACCTGGCCATTGTCGCCCGTGACCTTCAGAAGGTGAGACCAGGTGATCAGATCGTTCAGCGTGGAAGGGGATTCGGGGTTCCTCAGAATTCGGACGAGGTTTGTCGTCTCGCCTTCCAGGCGGAGCCCCAACCGCTCGAATGCTCTCGTGTGCAGGAGTGCCCCCATTCCGTGGTTCGCCATACCGTGATCCAATGCGGCTGCGAGCTGTTCCTGTGTGGCGACTTCGTACTCGCTGAACGCCACCGACACGCGCCGCTTGGTCAGTTCGATGGCCAGGGGCGCGGCGATCGGTAATCGATCTTCAGGCACGTAGATGAGGAAGAGATCGCGTCGCTCGATCTCGCCTGTTGAAACACCCACACGTGCGATGACACGGCTGGCGTGAGCCTTTGCCGCCTGGCGATCGAACGTGTACGGAAGCCGATCGATCGCTCGGCCGTATTCGTCGGTCAACCAGTCTCTTGTCTCCCCTGATGCGTGCATGTCGTCGGCCAGCGCCACGAGCTCATCCGCGAGCCGCGCCATCGCGTCAACGATCGCGTGTGGCGACGCATCGGCCCCAATCGCGCGGAGCCGGTTCGTGAGAAGCAGCGTTGCCGCGTGTCGGAAGCCTTGGGGGGGATCAGCATAGGGCAGAGGGCAGAGGGATGAGGGCAGAGGGATGAGGGGTGGATTAGGGGTGAGGGTTCGCCAGGACCTCGAAGATCGCGGCCGAATCCTGTTTTGATCCGCCGCGATTCTGAAGCGCGTGGAGGACTCGAGCGGCGGCAGCGCTCGCCGGGAGATCGATGCCCAGCGCGCGGGCCATCGCCAGGACGATCTGGATGTCTTTGTCATGAAGGCGAGATTCGACCTTCCCCCTGAAATCGCGCGCGATCATCTTCGGCGCCTGCAGGTCGAGCATGCGGCTGGCGGCGAAGCCTGTCATCAGTACGTTCTTCACTTTTGTGGGATCGACGCCGGCACGCTCCGCCATCAACATCGCTTCGGCTGCGCCCAGCATGTTCACGATCGTGCAGATCTGATTGCACGCTTTCGCGACTTGGCCTGCACCGCTCGGCCCGATGTGCGCGATGGTCGTCCCATAGCATTCGAGCATCGGGCGACAGCGATCGAGCACGGCTTCGTCGCCGCCGACCATAATCGACAGCGTGCCCGCTTCGGCCATCGCCGCTCCGCCAGACACCGGCGCATCGAGCATGTCGATGCCTCGCGCCTTCAGCGCCGATGCGATGCGGCGAGCGCCGTCGGGGTCGATCGTGCTGTGATCGACGACAGCCGATCCAGCTCGCGCGCCTTCCAGGATGCCTCGTGGCCCCAGCGTGACCGTCTCGACGGCTGCCGTGTCGATCACCATGGTGATCGTGATGTCGCTGAGGGAAGCGACTTCGGCCGGTGATGAGGCTCCTCGCGCTCCCGCGTCGACGAGCGGCGCCATCGCTTCCGGTCGCCGGGCGTAGATGGTGACGGCGTGCCCGCCTTTCAGCAGACGGCGCGCCATCGGCGCTCCCATCGCGCCGAGCCCGACTATTCCGACGTTGAACATGTGAGCTACCAGCTACGAGCTACCGGCTACCAGCTAGCGAGAGTGTAGCAAACGCTTCCAAAAGCCCGGGTGAACGGCTACAATGCGGTGAAAACATGAGTGGCAATAAGCTCAGCAGGCGCCAGGCGCTGGGAAGCGTCGGCGCGGTGATGACGGCGCGACCTTCGCCGCGCGAAGAGCTCGTGAACATCCTCGAGTTCGAGGAAGAAGCGAGGAAGAAGCTTCAACCGGCGGCGTTCTCAGCGATCGCCGGCGGCGATCGCGCGCTGTTCGAGCGCATCACGCTGCGGCCGCGGATGAATATTCCGACGACCGACATGGATTTGAGCGTCACGCTGTTCGGCGACACGCATTTTACGCCGATCATCGTCGCGCCTATTGCCGATCAGAAGCGCTTCCATCCTGAGGCTGAGCTGGCGACTGCGAAAGGTGCTGCCGCTGGAAAGGCGCTGATGATCGTGAGCAGCCGCTCGAGCATTCCGCTTGCCGACATCGCTGCGGTGGCGAAGCCGTCTTTCTGGTACCAGGTCTACGCGTCCGATTCCGCCGCGAAGTCTCAGCTACGTGACGCAATCGCAGCCGGCGCGAAAGCCATCGTCATCACGGTTGGTGCCTCGCACGCAGCGGGCGGCGCGCGAGCGGCGACCGCGAGCTCGATCAACTGGTCGGCCGTCAATGCGATCAAGCAGGGTGTGACCGTGCCCGTGATTGTGAAAGGCATTACGACGCCGGCGGAAGCGACGGCGGCGCTCCAGCACAACGTGCAGGGGATTGTGGCGTCGAATTACGGTGGGTTGCTGGCCAACAAGAATGCGATGATTCTTGCGCTGCCCACCATCATCGACGCCGTCGGCGGCAAAGTGCCCGTGCTCACCGACGGATCGTTTCGCCGTGGAACCGACGTTCTCAAGGCGCTCGCCTTCGGTGCACAGGGTGTGCTGCTCGGTCGGCCGGTGATGTGGGGCCTTGCGGCCTACGGCGAAGCCGGGGTGCAGAGCGTGGTGGAGATGGCGCAAAGGGAGTTGGGCCGGTACATGGGCATGTGCGGCAAGCCGAACCTGAAGTCGCTCGACCGCACGGCGATCAAAGTGCACGGCCCAGTGAGGGTTTCGAATGGGTAACAGGGAGCGGCAGTGGCGTAACTCGTTATCGCGGCGTGAAGCGCTCGCGGGCCTCGCAGGTCTTATCGCCGGATCGCCCCTTCTTCACGCGCAGCTCGATCCGCGGCCGTTTGCCCAACACAAACGCTCACCGGGCTTCAACGAGATGTTGACGGCGTTCGACTTCGAGCCCGTGATGTTCGCGAACGTTTCACAGACCGTTTACGACTACACCGCACACGGCGACGGCAGTGAGTGGACGCTGCAGCGGAACCGACAGGCATTCGACTGGGTGGATCTGCTTCCCGGACGCGCGGTTGATGCAGCCTCGGTCGATCTCTCTTCCCAGCTGCTCGATCTCAAGCTGAAATATCCAGTGGTGATCGCGCCATCGGCGACGCAGGGCGCGCTTCACCCCGAAGGCGAGGCGGGAATGTACCGCGCCGCCTCGCTATCGTCCAATACGCCGATGTGCCTCAGCAACAACTCGAGTCAGTCGGTCGAGCAGGTGGCGAAGGGCGCACAAGGGCAGCTCTGGTGGCAGTTTTATCCGCGCCGAGACATGAACGCGAGCCGCGAGCAGCTCGAGCGCGCACAGGCGGCCGGTTACACAGCCATCGTCGTCACCGTCGATCAGCAGGCGTCCTTCTACGAGCGCACCGTGCACAATCGCAATCTTGGAGGCCGCACCGGAGGGGCAGGGCGCGCAGGTGGCGCAGGTGGGGCAGGGCGCGGGGCGGGCGCAGGTGATCCGGAAGCCGGCGGCACTCCGACTACTGGGCGAGGCGCAGCGGTACCAAGCGCCGCCAATGCTGCGGCGCCGTCACCGGCGCGTCTTGGTCCCCAGGCATACCGCGTGGGCGCGGGCCGTCTGTGGTACTCGTGGGAGTACATGGACGAGATCAGAAAATTCATCAAGGTTCCCATCATCGTCAAGGGCATCGTCACCCACGAGGATGCGCGGATATGCGTCGAACGGG
>DATEEI010000098.1:0-3221 GCA_035281225.1 Vicinamibacterales bacterium | reverse complement strand
CAGCGCATTCCGAAGATCGCGGCGCATCCGAAGCAGGTCTGGCGCGACCTATTGTTCGTGTGCGACGAGTATCACGCGTTCGCGACCGTAGGCGAAACGGACCCGACAGGCGACGAGCGTACCTTCGCGTTGTCGCGGCAGGCCCGCCTGATCCCGATCGTCGCGACCCAGAGCATCAGTTCGCTCCGCTCCGCACTCCCCGGTGACGAGAGCTGGCGGACGTTGCTCCAATGCTTCCGCACGAAGTTATTCCTTGCGACCAGCGACGAGTTCACGGCGAGGGCTGCCGCGGATCTCTGCGGCCGGCGTGACCGCCTCAAAGCGCACTACACGCTTTCCGAAGGCGGCCAGGGCGCGCACATTTCGTTGCTCACGGGCCGGGCGACAGCGACGAAGCAGACGGTGAGCGCCAGCAAGAGCTACGCACCGCACCACGAGTACATCTTCTCGCCGCGAGTGTTCACCGAACTTCAGAACTCCCAAGCGATCGCGTTGCCGTACGACGGCCTGAATCCGATGCGCCCCCAGTTCTGCTACCTGAAGCCGCATTACCTCGACGTGCAAACCAGCTACTTCGATCACGTGGCGCGAGGTGCACTGTGAGCAGCCTGGATCGCATTCTGCCGTTCCTCAAACCGATCGAGGATCTGCTGCTCGATCCCGATGTCACCGAGGTAATGGTGAACGAGGGCGGCCGGCGCATCTTCGTCGAGCGTGACGGCACGATTGAGACAGTTTCCGGGCGCACGGTTGAAACGCGGAACCTGACCGTTGCGATCAAGAACATCGCTCGGGCATGTGGCGACGAGATCTCGGAGATGCAGCCCCTGCTCGACGCGCGTCTCGAGGACGGGTCGAGAGTCGCAGCGATGTTTCCGCCATGCGCTGTCGGCGGACCGGTGCTAACGATTCGCAAGTTCACGCGGCGTTACAGCCTGCAGGACCTGGTTGATGTCGGCGCGCTCACTCCAGCGCTTGCGTCGGACCTAGTCGCCGCCGTTGCGACGCAACAGAACATTCTGATCTCGGGCGGAACCGGCACCGGAAAGACGACGCTGCTGAACGCGCTCGCGGCTCACATTCCCGAACGCGATCGTGTTGTCGTCATCGAAGAGACCGCTGAGATTCACCTGGACAAACCAAACGTGCTTCGGCTCGAAGCGCGACGTGCGCAGGCGCCGCTGGGGCAAGAGGCGCCTTTGCCACCGGTCACGATTGCAGATCTTCTCCGAGCCGCGCTTCGTCATCGGCCCGATCGCATTCTGGTCGGTGAAGTCCGCGGCGCCGAGGCGTTCGACCTTCTGCAGGCGTTGAACACGGGACATCTCGGCAGCTTGAGCACGATCCATGCGAACTCCGCAGAGCAGGCGTTCACGCGGTTGGCGCATTGTGTCCTCGCGTCCAACGTCGCTCTGCCGCATCGCAGCACCCGTGAAGCCATCGCGCTCGCGATCCACCTGGTGGTGCACATCGCGCGAGTTGATGGACATCGACGGGTCACGGAACTCGTCGCCGTTCGGGGGTACGACGGGAGTGCGGACCGATTCAGCCTCGAGACGCGCCTCAAGGAGCGGTCCGTTCTGGAAGGAGCCGCCTTATGAACGCCAAACTCGCCAATATTTGCGTCGGCATGTCACTGCTGGCGCTGTCGGCCTGCGGCGGAGGGTCACCAGGTCCGACGGCGCCGAGCGGGCCGCAGTCGTTCCTCGCCGGAACCTGGCGCGGCACGATGACAATCCAGCCGAATCCGACCGCCCCGCAGCCACCATCGCCGGTCAGCGGCGCGGTGACATGGACCTTCGAAGTCGTTCCCCAGACGAACCTGCAGACGTTCAGGGCGACGATTCAATCCCAGAACTCGTGGCTCCCGATCACCTTGATGGGATCGACAGCCATGATTCCCGGCAACACGCCCCCGGCACAAATCAGCACCCAAGGGGAGTACGACTCGCCTCGCGGATGCCGCGGGACATTTGGGAGCTTCGGCACTGCGGAGGCGACACGGATCCAGGCGGACGTGACGGGGGTTGATTGTCCCGTTCCGTTCACGGGTTCCGTCGTGCTCACCAAGAACTGAGGGACGGCACGAGATGGTTCAGGTCGACCCGAACGCTCCGTCGCGGTTTCTTGCGATCGGCTACGAGGAACACGACTGGGTCGCTGTGTTGGTCAAGTCGCACGAGACGGGCGAAGCCGCGCAGCGGATCCTTCCGGTGTCCGCTGTCGCAGCGCCGCGCTTCCAGGCATGGCTGCGGTTTCGGAATGCGGCGCGGTGGAGCGTGTACGTCAGTGCCAACGCCGTCACACCCGGTCGTTCGCGACGGAAGGATGCGATCGCTGCGATCCGGCATGTCGTTCTCGATATCGATCATGACGGCCCGCGCGTTCTGCGCGAATTGGATGCGAGGCGAGAACTGCCGCCGGTTGCCTACGTCCTCCGTACGTCTCCAGGACGACTCCATGTGTTCTGGAGGGTGAGCGGGTTTACGGCAGATCGTGCGGAAGACGTGCAGAGAGGCCTCGCGCAGGAACTCGGAACTGATGCCGCAGCGACGTCGTGCTCCCAAATGACGCGCATGCCGGGCTTTGTGAACTACAAGCACGACGGTCCACATGTCACGCGTATGGAGTATCGGATGTGGGACCTTGTGCTAACGCCTGACGATTTCCCGCCGTCGTCGACCGTCGCTCCGCGGGGTGGTCCGCGTTCCATTCCCACGCCAACCAGAGCAGGCCGCATGGATGCTCTCAATCGCGCTCGCCGGTTTCTCGCGCGCACCCCGCCAGCGGTCGCTGGCCAGCATGGGGACCTTCTCACATTTCGGATCTGCTGCCGCCTCGTGAGGGGATTTGCGCTGAGCGATGACGAGGCCGTGGATGTCCTGCGCGAATGGAATGCGCGATGCGCGCCTCCATGGTCGGATCGCGAGCTGCTCGAGAAAGTGCGGAATGCCCGGCGGTACGGTCGGGAGCCATTCGGTGGGTTGGTGGATGGAAGCGAGAGCCCCAGCTCAGCCAATGCGTAAGCTTGCATGATTAGATGCAACGATGTTCCGATTCTATTGACATTAGGCATGGACTGTTGTATTGATGACGAATCCCGTCACCACGCACTCGCCCCCAGGGCCGTGCGTCTCACCCCTGTTCGCCGGCGTCCCCAGGACCCGCGCGAACCAGCCGCTGCCATCGGTCTCAGGCCCTCGGCAGTCTTGGAGAACAAC